>CAVVDR010000008.1:0-71132 GCA_963746955.1 uncultured beta proteobacterium
GCGCCAGAAATGGCGCGTCGAACCGCGTCTTGCGTCCCTCGAGCTGCGGCACCTGATCGAATTTGCCGGTCTTGAGTTTCGTCGTGGTATTGCCGTGCAAATCGCGATAGCTGATGCGTCCGCGGGCGGCCTTGATCGCCGCCACCAGGTTATAAGTCAGCGCACCGTTGTAGCTGCCCTTGATGTAGGCGTCGGCCGAGGTCTGGGTATCGCGACAACCGGCGATCAGGACCTCGGGAATGTCGACGTTGACGATGTCGTTCTTTCTGCGACTGGCAAGCGTGGATAGGCGCAAAGTGGAGCGCGTCTTGCCGCTCAGGGCGCGGCCGGATTCCGCCGCCATCAGGTCGAGCGGACACGGCAGGAAACGCGGGATTGACGCCGCGTCGGGCTGATACAGTGCGCGGGTGTTGGAGCCGGAATGACAGCAGTCCATGATCACCGTGAGGTTCACGCCGTCGGCCAGCGTGTCGAAAGTGGTGCGCAGCCAGTCGTCGAGCAGCGGGTCGTACCAGTCGAGGTCGGTGGGGCAGAGGATCTCGTCGCGATGGTCGGCCTCGTCGCCGTTCTTGTCCGGCACGTTGGCGCCGTGACCGGAATAATGCAGCACCAGAACATCGCCTTTCTTCGCACCCTTGAGCAGCTTGACGATGCCCGCCTGCATGGCTTTCTTGGTGGCGTCGTAGTCGGTCAACACCGTCATGTCGCCTGCGGAGAATCCGTAGTATTGGGTAAGCACGGCCTGCATGTTGGTAACGTCATTGACGCAGCCGCGCAGGTTCGCGCCGGGAATCTTGTATTGGTTGATGCCGACGAGCAATGCTTTCTTGTTTGCCATGCCGAACTCCTCTGTGGGTAGGAAATGAATTGCGCGATCCTTACTTGCCGCGGCCCTGGCGCCGTATGCTGCGCGAGGCGGGGGGCGCCACTGCCGCCGGTGCGACGACGGCCTTGAGCATCAACGCCGCCCCGCACTGCTTGCTCACGGCATCGGGGTCGAAGTGGCCGTCCTGTACGAACTTGCCCTTGCCGTACAGATTGGAAAAGCTCCACAGATAGGGCGTGGGAGCGCCACGCATGCGGTAGCCCATGCCGTTATAACGTTCGAGAAAATACAGAATGTGCGGGATGCTCCAGTCGGTCACCTGCTGGAAGCCCTTCATGGTCATCGCATCGCGTGCGCTCTGGCGCCAGGTGAAGGGCGGCGCGCCGGTCAGCGGCCGGCCGGCCGGCACATGCACCGTACGCGCCGTGAGCGGATCGCCGTTGTGCATGTGGCCATTGAAGTTGAAGCCGCATTCCATTCCATGGATCACGCCGATGAAATACCAGGGTATGCCGTTCAGGTCCTGGCCAACCTCCTCGTAGCTGGGCTGTCCCTGCTTGAGTTTCTTGACGTAATAATCGACCGCGCCCTGCTGGCCGGCGCGCACTTCGCAGGCGTCGAACCAGGCCTGGTATTCGTCCTTGATCTGGTCGTAGTCCTTGCTCGGCGTCGGCGCCTGCAGCCCGCTCACCGGGCCGGGAGTGCGGGTTAGGCCACGGCTGGTCGGCGGCTTGGCGGCTTTTGACGGAGTCTCGTCTGGTGCATCCTCGGGCGCCGGGGGAAGGGCCTCGAAGGCATGCACTTCCCCCGACAGGCTGTAGAGGCGGTTGAGGTGGGCGCCGATGTCGGCCAGATAGCTGTCGAAGGGTCCCATGCGGGCAGCGGCGATAACTGCGGTCACGTCCTGGGTCGCGTCGGCCAGCACGCTTGCGGCCTGCAGCAGGCTTGCCTGGTTGAGGATGGACAGCTTGCCGTTTAGTTCTGTAATGGTAGCGAGTATGGTTTTCTTCTCTGCCGGGTCGGCGCTGTTGGCATAGCGCAGGCGCAGGGTGTTGATGGTGCGGCTGATTTCGTAACGCAGCTCTTCGATCAGGCTCATTGCTCACTTCTCCCTATTGATGCACTCAACGTAAACCTGCACGCAGGCTCGCCAGGCTGCGCCGCCAGGCGTCGGCCTGCGCGCTCAACTGGGCCGAGCGCTCGGCCAGGGAAGCGAGCGTGACGGCACCCCTGGGATGGTCGTAGACCTTGACCATCTCGCCCAGCAGCGAGCCGTACTGATCGAGCAGGACGACGTAGTTCGATACCGCAATGCGGTACGCCTCGATGCGCGCGGCTTCGGCTGCTTCCACGTCAGGCTTGTCCACGGCCAGGTTGAAACGGGCCATCGGGGCTTCGGTCAGCGTGGTGAAGAACTCGCCCGCCTGGGTGCGCAATGCGCCCAGCAGTTTCTCCACTTTGGGCGATTCCCGCACGGTGAGCCGCTTGAGTTCTTTCGCGTTGGAACCCTGCGCGGCCAGGTCCAGCACCGGAGAAAACGCCTGGAGCAGGGCACTCAGGGTCGGCCCGGCGCCGGCAACGCCTGCCGCATCCAGAGCCAGCCCGAGATTGCCGGTCAGCGTCGCAAGCTGCGCCCTGGCCTCGTCGAGATTGCTCCCCTCGGCCAGAACGACCAGCAACTGCGTGTAGTTGCCGACTGCTGCCAGGGCCTGGCGGAATGCGCGGGTGCCCGGAGGGTCGGCCAGTTCCGAGTAGTAGTAGCTGTCCTCGGAACAGAACTTGTCCTGCACCTCGGGGACGTTCTGCATCTTCCCGCCTAGTACCAGAATATTCGGGCAACGCTCAGCGCCCGGCACAGCCGGCACAGTGCTGGCCGGCGCAGTCGCGTTCGCCTCGGCGCGCGCCAGGGCTGCAGATATCCCCTGATTGCGTTCGGCGATGGCCAGCTCATCCAGCAACGGCTGGCTGGCCGTGTTGAGGTTATCGAAGGCCTTGGCCACCAGGCGCACTTCTGCCACCGGAGCCTGCGTGGCGCAGGCCGTCATGAGCAAAGCCGCAGCGATGATTGCCGCCCGCATTTTCATTTGCGCCCTCTCCCTCGCGATATGGACCTGCCATTCTTCGACTATGCGCAGACGCTTCTACTCCTTGCCGTCCGCGCACTCCGTTATGCCGTCCCGTAGCTGAATCAACGCCCGTTTGATGAGCCTGCCCTGCTCGTCCATCGGCAGCATGGCAATCAGAAAACTCATCTGGTTGGTGCTTGAGTCCTGCTCCCGAACGCTTCCCAGGCGTTCCAGCAAATCGCAATAGTGTGCGATCAACCTGGTCATGACTTCAGGCTGCTGGATGCAGACCGATGACCTCCCGTCGTAACAGGCCCAGAGGGCACCGATACGTTCGGCTTCCACTTCGGCCATGGCATGGAAATACACGCGATTGAGGCCAAACTGGTATCGGCCGTTGTCGGCCGCGGCCTCAAGCAAGCCGGGCAGTTCCGCGCGCCGCTCGTTGAACGGACCGTTTTCGCCCCAGGCTGCGCTGAGGAATGCGCCGTCCAGTGCATTGAGCAGGGGATAGTGATCCCACTGGCCAGTCTGGCGCAGCGAGAGCGTGGCCGCGTCCCAATAGGCTTGCTGCATCTCGAGCAGCGCGTCCTTGATGCCTTCGCGCGTCCCCTTGGCATCAAGCGCCTGGGCCTTGCGTTTGAAGTAGGACGCTCGCAACGAGAGGCGTTCGACCGTGTGTCCCAATCTGAGCAGCAGTTGGACTCGCTCCAGCCCGGTCTGCATGATCTCCTCGCCCGCGTTGCGAACCGTGGCCGCCCTGTTCGCCATCACTCTGGCGCCGTAACGGATTTCCAGATTGGCGAGTTGTTCCAGGGCATGCAGACTGGCGCCGCCATCTTCCTGATTCAATGCAGCCCGATAGTGATCGATCGCCAGATCCATCCTGCCAAGTTCGGCCCAGGCGCTGGCGAGTTCCTGCCTCACCGCTGCGTCCTTGAAGTAACGTGCCCGGGCGGCTGTTTCCATGCTCGCCAGTTGCTTCCCGTACCCGGTGCGTTCCTCCTCGGTCGCGCCTTTCAATCGCGCATTGAGCACATTGAGATCGGCGATCAGATGGCCGGCGTTGACGTAGTCCGGCGCCTGCCAGTGCTGTTCCGCAAGCACGAATTGATAGCGTTCGTCGCCGTAGGCCTGGAACGCGCCCCAGGTGTTGGTGGCCGGATGGCGGTCGTAAGTTTCGGCGCGCGCCTGGCGCACCGCCTCGCCGAATTGTCCGCCATCGAACATGGCGGCATAGAAGGCGCGCGCGAAGGTGCTGGCCGCGCCGTCGTCCACCGCCCAGCCGGCGGCGATCACCGCCTTGCAACCCATCTCGATGAACTCGGTCGCCAGGTTGGCCGCCAGGTCTCCCCAACGCGGCTTGGCATCCGGTCCCATGCTGCCAAGGTGGCAACAGTTGATGAAGACGCATTCCGGCACCCATCGGAGCTTGCTGATCTGCGCCGGCGTCAGGAAGGTATTCTCGCCCAGCACCATGCCGGTATACGTCTGGTTCCCCACCTTCCAGTCGACCACGCCGTGCCCGGCAAAATGCATGAACTTGTAGCGGCCGTTGAACAGGCTGTCGAATACTTCCTGCGCGGTCGGACGCAGGAAGTTGTCGTTATGCTCGTAGCCCGCCCGCTTGAAGTCCGCAGCCACGTCTGTGGCTTCCTGCTGGGCTCCCGGCAACGCGATGAATCCGGAGTCGGTATCGCCGACGATGAAGATGCGCTGGTCGGACACAGTCGGCACTCTTGCGCGGCCGCGCGGCGAAGCCAGTTGGCGCACCAAGCCCACGCGCGCGGCCAGGGGCTGCTCGGCGGGGTTGTCGGTCTCGCGCATGAGTTCCCAGGGATAGGCCGCGGCCGGAATATCCACCCCCAGCATCAGGCCGCTCAATTCGGGAACCGCTTCCTTCAGTCCATTGGGCACCAGCAGTTCGAACAGGGCGCGCGAGAGGCCCGGCTGATCCGTCGTGCTGTTGGTCGCCGAACGCAGCAGGCCATCGACGGCTTGACGCTGGTCGGGCTCTTCGCTGACCACGTTGCGCGCGCGGTCGGTGACCAGGGTGAATCGCAATGCGCCGTCATCGTCAGTCGTGATATGCACGCGGTCCCAGCCGCTCTGCCCGCCGCTTGCAACGCAACTTCCGCGGTAACCGCCCTCGCCGCTGCGCAACAGGCCTTCGAAGCTTATCGCGCTGCTGAATTGAGTTTCCCTGACCAGTTCGCGCAGGCTCTCCACGATGGCAATCGCGCGGTCTTGCACTTCTTCGAACAGACTCAGACGCGAAATATGCACCGCCATGCCGGATTGCTGCAGTTTCAGATTGGCGCGGCGCAGCGCATCAACCAGGCAGCGCGACCCCACTTCCACGCTTAATCCAGTGAAGCCGGTTCCCACCAGCAGGCTCGATACTTCCAGGTCCAGTGTCGCGGAAGGCGCTTGCGACGCCACGGGGTGCGGCGCTTTCACGCGCGCGTACTCGAGCAGGCCGTCAGTGAGCGCGTGCGTCAGCGCCCCAGGCAAGAGTTCACCCACGGCACCCAGGCCCACCACGATCGCCCCTGCGGGTCTTCGGCCCGGTTCGGGATGGAAGAATATCGCGACCTCGCCGGGAAAGTTCGGATAGCGACCAAGCGCATAGGATTGTTGCAGCCCGTTACCCAGATGGCGGTTGAGGAAATGGGCGCTGCCTCTGATGGAATCGTTGGCGTAGGCGCCGATCAGCACCGGCGACTCGGCCGATGCAAGACTGCCGTTGATGACTTCTATCACGGCTGGTGGGGCGGCGGTAACACTGACGCGCTTCGGCCGGGCGCCACCGGTCGCGGCAGACAATACCTCCTCCGCGCTGGGGTATAGGGTGTGCCCTTCAAGCGCACGCGGGCGGTAGATGACGGTGGAAACGCCACGTGCCCCAGGCGGATTCTCCGACAACAGGCGGGTGCTTCCCGTATTGAGGAGTTCCAGATAGGCGGCGAAGGCGGATTCCTGATTGGCCAGGTCGCCGTGCGCCGCCTCGGTGTACCACGTGCGCACGCCGGGCGGGATGCCTGTCTTCCATGGCACCCGGCCATCGCCGTCGTCAATGGTGCCGATCTCCACCTGCTTGTCATTGATCCGCACCCCGATCGGGGTCGACGCATGGCCCGCGACATACAGCGTGCAGACCGGGTCAAGCGCGGCTTCGGTGATCGCCTGCACGCTTGCGCGCGCCGCATCCAGCGGACCCGGCTGGGGTGGCTGCCAGCCCTTGCCCTGAGTGGCGGCCGGATCCTGAACACTCCAGTCCTGCCAGGTCTGGGCGCTGAAATAATCCACCCCATCGATTGCCAGACCGTTGTCGCTTGGCCAGGGCAGCAGTTCGAGCACACCGGGAAAATCGCGCACAATGCCGAGAAATTCGCGCATGTTGTGCTTCAGGTCGAACCAGCGCGCGATCATCTGCACGAAATCATCGCGCCCCAGCAACACTGCGGCCATGGAATGCGATCCCCGATTAGGCGTGCCGAGCTGTACCAAGCGACTGCCCGGAATCGTCTTGAACCGCTCCCAGCGGTCCTTGAGCGCAAGCCGCGCAACCAGGCCGCCCATGGAATGCGCGACGATGCGGACCGGCTTGCCGCGCTGCTGGGCATCCTCCATGGCCTGGTCCAGTTCGGTGCCGAACTTATTCGCAGCCTCCACGACGGACAAGCGCCAGTCATAGACAAAAGGGCGCACTTCGTGGGTGTCGGCCAGAAATTGTGCAAGCTTCTCGTAATTGCGATCGAGCCAGCCGTCAGTCGTGACTCCCTGCGCATTCACCGTAAGCCTGTCCATCTCGCCCGCGATCAGGTTGACCGGATCAAACCAGATCCGATCGTTGCCAATCTCGATGTGGCTGCCCATGATGCCTGGAAGCACGAAGACGATAGGCGCATCGGCCCTGGCAATGGGTTTGAGCCCGCCACGGCTGATGACCGCCTGGGACGGGCCGGACAGCAACTCGAAGGCCTGGTTGTCGCCAGACAGCGCGGCCAGCAAGGGCAAGGCACTTTCATCGCGGCGAAAATAGCTGAAGTGCGAAACATCCGGACCCGCCAGTGCTTTCTGCCAGATTCCCAGGCGGCGCGCGGCACCACCGGCCATCGAAGGCGTGTTGACCACGAGGTCGGTCTGGCCGCCGTAAAAGGCCTCGGACAGACAGTCGCCCAGCCAGGACAGCAGGCCGTCGCCCTGATAGTCGCCGGCCAGCACATGCAGGGGATGCTCGAGTTCGACGCCGGGTCCGTTGAGCAGCGCCACCAGGGGCGAGTCCGGCATCATTGCTTCCAGTCCGGGAAGAATGCCGGCATCGGTGCGCTCTTTCACTACCGCGAGGAGAAAGCTTTTCAACAGGTCGTAGATCTTGGCCACCGGGGCCGCGCCGGGCACAGCCGCGCCCGCCAGATCAAACCCCTTGCCGACAAGATTGAGCATGACGCTGGCCCAGCGGTCGAGCCGTCCGGAAGCCAGCGTGGTGCCACGGGCCGGGCACGCCACCCGGACGAAACGCTCGATACGGATTTCCCGCGCCTTCAACTCTTTGCCAAGTGCCCGCAAACGCGCGGCATCCGGCTCCAGTCCCTTGCGCTTGCCGGCCTTGGCCTGGTCGAGGAAGCGCTTGATTTCCGCTTCGGTAAACGGCGCCGCATCCAGACGGCTGGCGCGCGCCAGTAGCTCGCCGACCAGGCCGCCGCGGGAATGGCTGACCACATGCAGCCGGGCCCCCTTGGGCAGAGTCTTGACCAGAACCAGCGCGTTGGCCACCGGACTTTCGGTCAGGGAGCGATGCTCGAACGCATAGATGCGTTCGCCATACAAACTGACCAGGTGACTCAAGTACTTGTCCGTCCACAAGGCCTTGAAGCTGCCCTCGGTGGAAGAACCCGTGCCGTGGATAAACAACAGGGCCGGCTCGCTGGTGGCAGGCATGCTGTCGATCGGGTTCAAGGCCCAACGATCGGCTGCGCAACGAAACAGGCCGGCGCGATGCTCCAGTTGACTGTCCTGATAGGCGCCCGCGGCGGCCAGCGCGGTCATGCCGGCCGGACCGCTGCGGTACACTCGCAGTGACTTGAGCACCCAGGCACCCAGCCCCTCACGCGAAGCGCCGGCAGGAAGATGCGAACCCGACAAACGCAGTACCGGACCGACGCTGATCACCCCGGGCTTGCCCTCGCCTCGGCCGATCGGCGCCCCCAGATAGCGTCCCACGTCTTCGGCCGCAACCAGCAGCCGGGTGCCGTTTTGCAGTTCGAGTTCGACGACGGCATCTTTTTCCAGCGTGATGGTTTGCTGCGACAGCGCGTCGCCGCGCGCGGCGTTGCTCAGCGCAAACACTTCGGCTTGCCAGCCGGCCACATTTTCCGTCACGCTTGATTCGGCCCCGAGCTGCAGGGTGACTCCGTCGTGCGCCTTGTTCATTCCATTCCTTTCGATCCGCTCGCCCGGCATTACCTGATCAAGATAGAACACAGTCAAGCCATGCGATACGCGGCAGGATGCCTTTCGCCATGGGCGAACGGCCTTGGCTTTACAGCCCGAACAGCTTCCTGGTATCGAGGATGCTGACCCGCCCTGCGTGGCGCCGCACAGTTTCCACCATGTGCTGGGTGCCGCCAGGCCCAAGGCCGCCTTCACCATTCCACAGACCAATGAAACGCACCTTGTCGGGCCCATAGGCGAGCGCAGTGTAGAGCTGCCAGAGATTGTTGCGTTCGTAGGGATCGCGGCGCTTGGGCAGCGGGCCAAGTTCATCCGGCTGAATCCGAATCCGGGTCAGCGGCTGGTCCTTGATGCGGTAGTAGCGGTCGACCCAGGCCTCGCCGGCAAAGGTGACCGAGGCCTGCAGAAACTCTGGCTCGTCGAACTGAAGGTGGAGAAGCAGCCGGCAGCCACGCTGCAGGGCGGCCTCGGCGAACAGCGTATCGCCTCCGCAGGCGCCTCCGCAGATAGCCAGATCAGCCGCGTCCATGCCCAGTTCGTCGAGCTTGGCGGCAATGGCCTGCTCCGCAACCGTTTCCTTGTCGGCCGGGAAACGCGGCGCCTGCTCACGGTTTGCGGCGTCGATCATGTGACCCGAAAACAGGAACACCCGGCGCGGCGTCCACGGCGGTTCGAGGCCGGCAATTTCTTCTTCCAGCACGTTCAGCGCTGCGTTCACCTGCTCGGGCCGAAATTCGAGATCGCGCAGGATGAGCAGTTGCTCGCGGCTCGAGTCCAGCGCAAACCAGTCCTTGTCAGCCACCGCCACAGCCTCGCGGTAGGCGGCTTCCACCCTGTCTTTCGGTCCGCGCAGCAACTCCAGTTCGGCCAGCGAGGCACGGGCCCAGTAGTCTTTCGGATCTCTCTCGCGCGCGGATAAACACGCCCATAGCACGCCGCCTTCCAGCTTGGCGAGGCTGATGGGATCGTGCGACTCGTGGCCGAGATGGGCCTGCAGATAGCGCAGCGTGCAGGCGTTTATGCCGGAGTAATAATGGGCCGGGTCCTGGGTGAATGCCTTCACGTACGGTTCGATGGCCTCGGCCAGAAGTGCCTGCTCGCGAGCGGCACCGGCGCGCATGTCTGCCGTGATCGCACCCGTCTTACGCCAACGCGCAACCCATTCCTCCTTTTCCAGACGGCCCAGCAGACAGCGGCATTCGGGCGCGGCCTGATGGTCCTCGATGACGGCTTGCGCCCATTCCTTTGCCGCGTCGTGCTTGCCCAGCCGGCCCAGCAGAATGCTTTTCTGCTGGCGGCTCGTCAGGTCGGTGGAATCAAGCTCCAGTGCAGCATCGAACTGCTCCAGGGCCAGACCGTATTGCTCGATCTTCACCAGCGCATTGCCTGCGCAGTGCAGGGCTTCGAGGCGCAGCGCCCAGGTCGGCGTTTCCTCTGCCAGCACCAGCACGTCGCCAGGCCGATTACCTTTGCGCGCCACCTCCATGCGCTGGCGCCAGGCCGCGTAGGAATCACGGAACTCGTTATGGCCGCTGAGCAGCATGGCGCGCCAGTCAGGCTCCTGCAGGCCCTCGAGCAGATTGAACACCGGGCTGATGCGCCGCCCCTGCCAGGACTTCATGGTGGCCCTGGCCATCTCTGCCAGAGCAGCACAATCCTGCTCAAGCTGCGCGGGATCAGGGACGCCGTCCTTGAGGTGGTAATGCAGCTTGCGGTCTGTATAGATATCGAAGGGCTGGTAGTCGCGTTCGCTTTGCACCAGCAGCACGCCGCGGGCGCGCAGCGCGTGCCGCACGCCCAATTCGTACCATACATTGGGATTGTCGATGCTGAGATCGACGACGACCAGGTCGGCCAGCAACAATTCCTGGAACATGTCGGCGCGGATATCGCCGGCGCGCTGTTCCTGGTCGGCGCGGAACACCTCAAAGCCGGCCGATTCGAGCCCCGGACAAATATAGTCTGCGTAAACCCGGTTGAAGTCGATGCCCTGTTTCACTCCAAACGGCATCGCCACGAAGGTGTGCAGCAGCATAGACCCCCTTCAAATACTTTATTGTTCCTTAGTCCGCGCTGGCCCTGAGGCTTCCTGGATTAATGCGCCCACGCAAGCCATTATAGATACAATACCCCATGCAAAATACCACTGCCTACCAATCTCAGTCGATGACGCTATGGGAAAACATAGTGGCTGACATCAAGGCGGAATACCTGTCCGAGACGCAGCGCTATCCTTGGATTATCGGATTCTCCGGCGGGAAGGACAGCACTCTTGTAGCCCAGGCTGTCCTTGATGCCATGCTCGCAGTGACCCCTTCCGACCGCACGCGTGAAGTGCATATGGTATCCAATGACACCCTTGTCGAAAGCCCGTTGGTCATTGCCCACATGAGCATGGTGCAAAATCAGATTGGGGACGCAGCCCAAAACTTGGGGCTCCCGGTCACCGTAGTCACCACCCACCCAGAATTGGAAAAATCCTTCTGGGCGTTGCTTATTGGGAAGGGGTATCCGAGCCCCAACCGCTCCATGCGCTGGTGTACTGACCGCTTGAAAATTCAGCCAACCAGCACGTACATTCTCAACAATATTTCCAAGCATGGGGCAGCCATAGTGGTGCTCGGCGTGCGTAAAGACGAAAGCAATTTACGCCGTAATTCCATCGATAAATTCCAGAACATGGAAAACTCGAACCTGACCCCGCATTGGGTACCACATGTACGGCGTGCCAATACAAATGGTCCGTTCATCGTTACTTCGAACATTGCCCCTGCGCGCTATGCGCTTTGATTTAAGTTCATTGATTCCGGATCAATCTATAACGGTTTGCCACATGGACATTCGCGTGTAGGGTGTGCGTATCCATGCGATGCAGGCACATTCAACAATCCACACGTCATAGACATAAATGGATACGTTGACACTAAATTATTACGAAGAGAATGCTGCATCACTATTTGACAAATATGAGTCTGTCGAAAGCGGTATTGCTGCATACTTTCAAGCCAGTTTCCCTATGGGCGGAACCATTGTAGATATTGGCGCAGGATCGGGACGTGACACTCGTAAGCTGTTGGAGCTTGGTTATGATGCCTATGGGGTAGAGCCGACAGAAGCATTTCGCAATCTGGCACAATCAAGACATTCTTCACTCAAAGGCAGAATTTGGTCGGGCAGCCTTCCCCACTTAACGCTCCGTCATCAAGTCGACGGTCTTGTTTGCTCGGCAGTGCTCATGCATCTGCCAGAGAACCAGCTATTCGACGCACTATTATCATTGCGTGATGCGCTCAAGATTCACGGGAGGCTATTGCTCTCAATCCCAAGTAATCGACCAGGGCTGGATGAAAACTACCGTGATGGTGAACAGCGTTTATTTCAACCCATAGAGGCAAGTCGGATGTCTCTACTTGCCGAGCGGCTCGGGCTTCGACTGGTAAGCAGATGGGGGAATTTTGATACTTTGCATCGCCCGGATCATCACTGGACAACATTATTATTTGAAAAGATACGGTGCGCGGGAAGACCGCTTGACCGAATTGAAAGCATCCTAAATCGTGATCGAAAAGTTGCCACTTACAAGCTCGCGCTTCTCCGTGGACTTTGCGACCTTGCCGCAGCTGACGACAGTTCGGTGGATTGGTGCCAGCCCAAAGAGGTGGGCATTTCATTGGATAATCTCGCCGAACGCTGGCTCTTCTACTATTGGCCGTTGTTTGCTTCACCAGAGTTCATCCCGCAGATGCAGGCGGAAAGTTCCAACAGCACAAGGCTCGTTAAATTTCGCCCCAGTCTGACGCAGTTGATTGCACATTACTATGCCTTGGGTGGGCTGGACGCTTTCGCCCTTGATTACAGATCCGGAAGACTCGGCCATCAAGCAAAGAATATCCTCGATTCAGTACTGAGAGACATCAGATCGGCCATTGTTCAAGGCCCTGTCACTCATGCCGAACAAGGCAGCATGTTCCGTTATGACCAGACAACACGCCGAGTTTATTGCGATGTTGAGCTATGGCAGGAATTCTGTCTGACTGGATACTGGATTCGCGATGCACTTTTGCTGCGCTGGACAGAATTGACCATTCGTTTCGCGCCTCATCTTTCGCGTGGGATCGTACTGGAGCAAGTGATTCGGGAGCCTGTGATAGATCGAGAAGTGACGGTGGCGCGCCAGTGCTATTTAAAACAAGAAGGGTTGTGTTGCGTGTGGTCAGGCAAGTCCATTCAGCCTCAAACTTTGGCTGTTGATCACGCGCTGCCTTTTGCGCTATGGCGAAATAACGACCTTTGGAATTTGTTGCCGTCGCACAAGGCCGTGAACGGACAAAAAAGCGATAAAGTTCCAAGCACTGATCTGCTCACCAATCGCAGAGACGCGATTGTCTTTAATTGGAAAATTCTCCGGCAAGAGCAGCAGCAATTGTTCGAATTTGAGTTGAATCGGTTGCTAGGTGAAGTACATCCGACAGGATGGGAAAATCTACTCTTTGATTACCTTAAACGCAATTCAGAATATGGAGTATTCCTGCGCGGGATTCAATCTTGGGATGGCTGTACCATTGACGAGAAGAACTGACGGCCACCGAAGCCGAAATTGGCTTTGGCAAGGTCCGCTATCGGGACTTGTGGAAGAATGGCAACCGCCTGTTCGTGGTGGCAGCGCTCTCGAATCTGTTCATGGCCCGTAGGCACTTGTTCACACGTCCCTTAGCTCAGAATAGCCGCAATCAATTCAACTCGCGTTCGATCAATAGTCGGTCTTTGGCTCACCCTGTCCATAAAGCCGAGCCATCGGGCAGTCCGCGCCAAGGACGAGCTTAATCTTCGTGATGCAGGACTGTTCAGGCGGAAGCAGTCAAGCCATGCATCGGAGAATCAAACCTATCAGCAGGCACACATCCTGCTTTTGTTAAGGTCATGGACTCTCCTTCAGTACCTCTGCCGCTGGACGGCTATCTGGATAACCAGGCCTATGACGAACTGATCGGCCCTGACGGCATGCCCCGTCCGGCGGCCAAGCCGTTGTTCGACTACCTGGCGCAACTCAAGCCTGACGATCTGGAGGCGCGCCGCAAGGCGGTCGATGCGGCCATCATGACCATGGGCATCACCTTCACGGTATACAGCGATGGAGCCAATATCGACCGCGTCTGGCCGTTCGACATCATCCCGCGCATCATGGCCCGATCCGAATGGACACGCATCGAAGCCGGCCTCAAGCAGCGCTTGACTGCACTCAATCTGTTCATCAACGACCTCTACAACGAACAGCGCATCGTGCGCGACAAGGTCTTCCCGATTGAGGTACTGGCCGGCTCGAAAAATTTCCGCACCCAGTGCCAGGGCATCACGCCCCGTTTTGGGGTGTGGGCGCACATTTGCGGCACCGACCTGGTGCGAGACAAGGACGGAACGCTTTATGTCCTGGAGGACAATCTCCGTGTGCCGTCAGGAGTCTCCTACATGCTGGAGAACCGGCATGTCATGAAGCGCCTGTTTCCGGAAGTCTTTCAGACCTGTTCCATCCTGCCGGTGGACGACTACCCTGCCCGGCTGTACGACACCCTGGCAGCGCTGTCGCCGCGCGAGAATGCCCGTCCGGTCGTGGCCGTGCTGACCCCGGGCATCTACAACTCCGCGTATTTCGAGCACAGCTATCTTGCCCAGCAGATGGGTGCCTATCTGGTGGAAGGCTCCGACCTGGTGGTGGGAGAGGATGACCGCGTTTACCTGAAAACCGTCTCCGGCCTGACCCAGGTGGATGTGATTTACCGGCGCATCGACGATGACTTTCTCGACCCGGAAGCCTTCCGGCCCGATTCAGCCCTGGGCGTGCGCGGCCTGATGCGGGCCTGGCGCCACGGCAAGGTGGGCATAGCGAATGCGCCAGGCGCAGGGGTGGCAGACGACAAGGTGGTCTACACCTTCGTGCCGAAAATAATCAAGTACTATCTGGACGAGGATCCCATCATCCCCAATGTGCCCAGCTATCTGTGCATGATCGAAGACGAGCGCCAGTATGTCCTGGCCAATCTGGACAAACTGGTGGTCAAGCCTGCCAATGAATCCGGCGGCTACGGCATGCTGATGGGACCGAGCGCGAGCACCTCGGAGCGGGACAAGTTCGCCGCGCTGATCCGCGAGAATCCGCGCAACTACATGGCCCAGCCCACCCTCAACATTTCCACCGCCCCCACCCTGGCAGGCAACCAGCTTGTGCCGCGCCACCTGGACCTGCGTCCCTTCGTGTTGCAGTCCGACAAGCACTATGCCACCACCGGCGGGCTGACCCGGGTCGCGCTGGTGGAAGGTTCGCTGGTGGTCAACTCGTCCCAGGGCGGCGGCAGCAAGGACACCTGGATCGTCGATCTGGATGGGGATGCCTGATGCTATCCCGCGTTGCTGAAAGCCTTTACTGGATGACCCGTTATCTGGAACGTGCGGAGAACACCGCGCGGCTGATCAACGGCACCAGCCAGGTTGTGCTGGATTTGCCCAGGGGAGCCTCTTTCAGTTGGAACAACCTGGTCAGCGTGGTTGGCCTGGATGAACTATTCCATGAATCTTATGCGCAGGCGGATGAGAATTCGGTCATACGCTTTCTTATTCTGGACGCGCGCAATCCGAGTTCCATCTTGTGCTGCATCCAGAATGCGCGGGAAAACACCCGGACATTCCGCGAGGTACTGCCCGCGGAAAGCTGGGAGCGCATCAACAGTCTGTATCTTTTTCTGGAGCGCAACGCTGCGAGAGCCACCCAGGGACGATTGGCGCGGTATGACGTCCTCAACGAGGTGATCGAGCGGCGTCAGTCGATCATCGGGCTGTTGATGGGGTCCATGAGCATGGATCTGGCCTACCAGTTCATCAGGCTGGGGCGCAATCTGGAGCGCGCCGACATGAGCACCCGGATCATCGATGTAAACTCGGCCGTACTGCTGCCCAGGGAGGGCAGCACCGAAGCCGAAGTGGAGCGCCTCTGGATGGCCACACTGAATGCGTTGTCGGCCTACCAGATGTACCGCCGGCATGTTTCCGTACACGTGCGCGGACGCCAGGTGCTGGATTTTGTGCTCAAGGATCCGCTGTTTCCGCGCACCGTCCATTGTTGCCTGAACGAACTGGAGAGTTGCGTCAAGGCCCTGCCCAACCACGCCCTGCCCTTGCAAGCCGTCCATGACGCCCGCCAGCGCCTGCTCGACACGCATTTCGATACCATCAAGCTCGATGTCCTGCATGAAAGCCTGGACCAGGTCGAGGCTGATCTCGGCGCCATCCACCAGGCGGTGTCCAAGCAGTATTTTCATCTCTATCAAGATCAGAGCCTGCAAAGTCAGGCCGCCTCGCAGGCATGACCCGATCTCTCGGCTTTGCGCGCTACGGCGACAAGCAGAACTCCCCCTTCTTCGAGGACTTCCTTGGCAGGCTGCTGGAGGAGCGCGACCAGATCGGCTTAAGCGATGCGATCCGCCAGATCGATGCGCTGATGATCACCGTCGAGCCCGGCAACTCGCTGGCCTATGTGGGCGAGATCTGCCTGATGACCCCCTACCATTATCTGGTCACGCTGGAGTCGGAGTCCCACCTCACACACATCCTGCGCATCGACATGAGCGCGCCCGATATTCTGGTGCGCGAAGTGAAGGACCCCAACACGCGCGGCATATTCCGCAGCCTCAATGAGGTCTATCCGATCGGCGCCAGCAAGCCGAATTCGCGCTACATGGGCGAAGTACTGCGGGTTGAAAACCTGCACGATGTGGCAGAGATGCAAAAGTCGCGCGACGTGCGCTTCTTCAACCAGGAACAGGTGCGCAAGCTGGAATTGCCGGGCAACATGGCCATCGTCAAGCCCAGCCCCTACACCCACAACATCGTCGGCTACTGGGAACGGCCGGAATCCCACATACGCATCTATGCGCTTGGACTGTCATCGATTCGCGACGACATCAACCGCGCCTATCAGGATGCCAAGGAAACCCAGGCCAGGCTTGGCATCGACACGCTGCTGCTGCCCATCGACCACCTCGCCACGCGGGTCTACAGTCAAAATCGCGAAGCGGCAATCCTGGAATACTTGACCCTGAGCAGCTATTACTACTGGGGCTCCTACGACATTGCTGCGCAGAACTCTTCGACCAATGTCACCAAGAGCGTGCACCACGCCAACGAACTGGAATCACCGGCCAAGGTGTTTACCGCTGCCAACCATCCCTATTTTGTCAATCACCTGCTCAAGCTCCCCTCCCCCACCGAGCAGTTCGTGCGCAATTTCGGCCCGCGCCTGCATCACATTGCGGTGGCCGTGCGCGATGGCGAAACCGCCGGTGCAGCCAACATAGACCATGTAGTAAACAGCCTGCGCAACTGCGGCCAGGATTTCCTCCTCGATGTGATCGGGTCCAGGGAAGAAGGTCTCAAGCAGGTCTTCTCCAGTGCCTCGGAATATTCTTCGCTGATTGTCGAATATGTACAGCGCTTCGGCGACTTCCAAGGCTTCTTCACCAAGCAGAATGTCGCCAACCTCACCCACGCCGCCGGGGTGGAGGAAAGCCTGCAAATGCTTGAGGCCGAAGCCGGAAGCTAGGTCCGACTGATCAAGACGCGGGAACATTCATGCTCTGCGTTGACTCCATAACCATCGTCCGCCGCGGGATCCACTCCGGGCGCCAAACAGGTCATTAATCAATGCCGGGACTCACGCCGTTGCGCGCCGTGGCCGGCCTTGGTCATCGCATGCATGCCATCAACCGGGTAAAGTTATGGACGGTCGGCGCCGCTGATGGAGGATTACCCGTTACCATACGCGGGTTTCATGCTGGGGTAAGCTAGCGGGACATAGCCTTCGCATGTGACAGCGGACATCGACCACCGCCAGTTGGCCGGATCTCATTCAAGCCTTGGAATCAAGCTCTATGACCCAGCACTATCTTCATCCCCTCCTCCACCCGCGTTCCGTGGCCGTGTTCGGCGCAAGCGACCGGGAGGATTCCGTGGCCGGGATCATCTTCCGCAACATGGTTACGTCGGGCTTCCAGGGCCAGGTCTTCCCCATCAATCCCAAACGGCAGGAAGTGCTGGGGCATGCCTGCTTTGCGAACGCCGCCAATCTGCCTGAGACGCCCGAGCTGGCAATCATCGCCACCCCCGCTCCGACCATACCCGGCATTCTCGAAGACTGCGGCGCACGCGGCATCAGGAACGCCGTGGTACTGTCCGCCGGTTTTCGTGAAGTTGGCGAACTGGGCGCCGCACTGGAAGAGAAACTGGTGCATACCGCCAAGCGTCTGGGCATCCGCTTCATTGGACCCAACTGCCTGGGCATCCAGCGCCCGGCCATTGGACTGAACGCCACCTTCGCCTTGGGCACGGCGCTGCCCGGCGATCTTGCCCTGGTATCGCAATCCGGTGCCATCTGCACGGCGATGCTGGACTGGGCGTCATCCAACGGCATCGGGTTCTCCAGCGTCATTTCCACCGGCGCATCGGCGGATCTGGATTTCGGCGAATTGCTCGACTACCTGGCCTATGACCCGGCCACCAAGGGCATCCTCATGTACATCGAAGGCATCCGCGATGCACGCCGCTTCATGAGCGCCCTGCGTGCCGTATCGAGGCTGAAGCCCGTGGTCATGGTCAAGGTGGGACGCGATGAAGCGGGCTCCAAAGCGGTGGCCTCCCATACCGGGGCGCTGGTGGGGTCAGACCTGGTTTTTGAGGCCCTGGTAAGGCGTGCCGGCGTGGTGCGGGTCAACACCATTCTGCAGTTGTTTGCCTGCGCTCGCGCACTTGCCGCCCACATCCACCCCACCGGCAATCGCCTGACCATACTCACCAATGGCGGCGGCCCAGGCGTCATGGCTACGGACCGTGCCGTGGAAATGCGGGTGAAACTGGCCGAACTGGCGCCCCAGACAATGGAGCAGCTCAATGCCTCGCTGCCGCCCACCTGGTCCCATGGCAATCCGGTGGACATCATCGGCGACGCGGGTGCGGAGCGCTATCGCGCCGCCATGGCAGCCTGCCTGGCCGACCCGGGCGTGGACGGCGTGCTGGCCATGCTCACGCCGCAGGCCATGACCAAACCCACGGAGGCCGCCCAGGCCGTGGTAGAGGTGGCGAAGGGTTCCGACAAGCCGGTGCTGACCTGCTGGATGGGGGAAAACCAGGTGGCAGAGGGCCGCAAGCTGTTCAAGGAAGCGGGCATCCCCTACTTCACTACCCCCGAACCGGCAGTGGAGGTGTTTTCCTATCTCTCCGCGTTTTACGAAAACCAGCGCCTGCTGTTGCAAACGCCGGGACCACTCTCCCATGAGGAAGCGCCGGACGTGGAGGGCGCGCGCATGATCATCGAAGGCGCGCTGGCCCAGGGCCGGCACCTGCTCAACGAGGTGGAGTCCAAGGCCCTGTTGTCCGCCTTCCATATCCCGGTGGCCCAGACCAGCATTGCCCACAGCGCCACAGAAGCCATGCTCATGGCGCAGCAGATGGGCTTCCCCGTGGCCATGAAGATCAATTCCCAGCAGGTCAGCCACAAGTCCGATGTGGGTGGTGTGCGGCTGGGACTTTCCAACGGCCAGGCCGTGCGCGGCGCCTTCATGGGCATGATGGACGAAGTGCACAAACGCGTGCCGGACGCAATGCTGGATGGGGTGGTGATCGAGCCCATGGTGACCCGGCCCAATGCCAGGGAGGTGCTGGTGGGTGTGGTCAGCGATCCGGTGTTGGGGCCGGTCATTGCCTTCGGTGCCGGTGGCGTGGATGTGGAAGCTCTCCAGGATCGAGCCGTGTCCCTGCCACCCCTCAATCGCTACCTGGCCAGCGACTTGATCAAGCGCACCCGGGTAGCCAGGTTGCTGGGGAAGTTTCGCAATCGCCCCTCTGCCAACTTTGCCGCGGTAGAACAAGTGTTATTGCGCGTCTCCGAAATGGTGTGCGAACTTCCCTGGATCGCCGAACTCGACATCAATCCCCTGCTAGTGGACGAAAACGGGGCCTTGGCCGCTGACGCGCGCATCGTCATTGCTGCGCGCCAACCTGGGTCGGACCGTTACCGCCACATGGCCATCCATCCCTACCCGGCCCATCTGGTGAGCCATTGGCAACTGTCCAACGGCATGGACGTTACCATCCGTCCCATTCGCCCGGAGGATGCAGAGATCACCCAGGCCTTCGTGCGTGGGCTGTCGGAGGAGTCCAAGTACTTCCGCTACATGAACGCCGTGCACGAGCTGTCCCCTGCCATGCTGGCCCGTTTGACGCAGATTGACTACGACCGGGAGATGGCCCTGCTGATGGTGACCAGCGTTGATGGACAGGAAGTGGAGATGGGCGTGGCGCGCTACGCGGTGGATGCATCATTTTCCCACGCCGAGTTCGCGCTTGTGGTGGACGACCGCTGGCAGCATCAAGGTATCGGCTACAAGCTCATGAATGTGCTCATGGACGTCGCCAGGAGCAAGGGCGTGAAAGTGCTGGAAGGGGAGGTGCTGAAGATCAACCACAAAATGCTGCGCCTGGTGGAAGGGCTGGGCTTTCGAATCGAACCCCACCCTGACGACGACAACATCAAGTACATCGTGCGTGAGTTGTAAGCGATCACAATGCAAGACTCTGCCGTGTGCGTCCTCCACCCGAAATCAATTTGTGGGCTCATGACAAACGCCTGTAATATGGCTTCCCTAGTATGCAGGCACCGCGGCATGCCTTGGAGCACAGGCGTTCCACTCTGGTGCAGTTGCGAAAAGATTGGCAATAATCTGGGATCTACGGTCCGGCTCATTCTGCCCGTAGATCCCGGCCTCCGGCGTATGTTCCGGCTGGGTCTGACCCGAATCAGATTTTGGCTTGGTTCATGCTATGGATCCTGAATCAACCACGGAGACCCTTTGGTGACCCCAAGTCCGGTTGCATCCTCAGCCGCCCCGAGTGCTTATCTAGTCGGATTTGCCGCCTGTCTGCTTACCTGGACCCTGCTCACCGGCAGCCTGTCCGCCGATGAGTTGCTGCTGGGCGGCATTGTCGCCCTGGTTGTGGTGCTTGTCGCCGGGCCGCGCTTGGGATTGCTCTCCGGGCTCAGGCTGACGCCGCTGGCGCCCCTGCACATGTTGCGTTACCTCGGCTATTTCTTCTGGCAGTTGGCGCTGTCAAATTTCGACGTGGCGCGACGGGTCGTCTCGCCCGACCTGCCAATCAATCCAGGACTCGTGGAAGTGCACACTGGACTGACCTCGGATCTCGGCCGCATGCTGCTCGCCAACAGCATCACCTTGACGCCGGGCACACTGACGGTGGAGGCGGATGGCGATCGCATGTTGATCCACTGGATCGACTGCCCCGCGGACTGCGATCTGGAGAGCGCCACGCGCGCCATCGCCGCAGGTTTCGAGCAACGCATTTCGGGTTTCCTCAAATGAACTCCCCCAGTCTCAACCTGTTGGAAATCGCCTCGCTGTTTCTGCTCGGCGGTGCGCTGTTGTTGGGCTTCTTGCGCCTGGCACGCGGCCCGGCGGCGCCCGATCGCCTGGTCGCCGCCGACACCCTGGGCGTCATCGCTACCGCCGGGCTGGCACTGCTGGCGTGGCTGCTCGACAGCGCGCTCTATCTGGACGTGGCCCTGGTTTACGGCGTGTTGTCGTTCGTCAGCGTGGTGGCCCTGGCCCGTGCGGTCGAGGGAGAACGGACATGAGGCTCGCGGCCGATCTGTTTCTCCTCGCCGGCGCGCTGCTTTGCCTGCTGGCCACCCTCGGCCTGTTGCGGATGCCCGACGTCTACAACCGCATCCAGGCCGCCACCAAGGCCTCGACCCTGGGCGTGGTTTTTATTCTCGTTGGAGTCAGCCTGCTGCAACCCGGCTGGTGGCCCAAGCTGGTGGCCATCGCCGGCTTCATCCTGTTCACCAGCCCAGTCGGTTCCTCGACCCTGGCGCGCGCTTTCCACCGCGCGGGAGTGCGCGTCTGGCAAACCAAAGACAGGGCGGAGCGACCGTGATCGCCTGGACTAGCGTGCTGGTGGTGGCGTTGATGCTGGGCGCGGCGGTTCTGGTACTGCTGTTCGATAACCTGATCGCCGCCATCGCTGCATCCTCTGTCGTGTCGTTGCTGCTGTCCCTGCTCTACGTCCTGCTTGCCGCACCCGACGTGGCCTTGACAGAAGCCGCGGTCGGCGCCGGCCTGTCAGGCGCAGTGCTGGCCCTCGGCCTGCGCCGCCTGAGATTGATCAACCTGAACAAGGGGGAAAGCGATGCATAAGCTTGCCTCCCTGCTCTTCGCCGTCGGGCTGGCCGCCCTGCTCATGGCACTGGCGGCGCATTTGCCGCTGGGCGCAACGCCGATGACCATCGGTCACGCGAGCCTTGATCGCGGACCGGGTGAAATCGGATCGGCCAACATCGTGACGTCGGTGGTGCTGGCCTATCGCGGCATTGACACGCTGGGTGAACTGGCCATCCTGTTCGCCGCAGCCAGCATCGCCGGCATGGTGCTCAGCCCTGCCATCCGCTCCCAACACAACGCCGACACCAAGCCCCGCACGCCGGCCGGGCTGGTGCTGCGCGCCGGTTCCGATCTGCTGTTTCCGCTCTTGCTCACGGTGGGTTTCTATATCGTTGCCCACGGCCACCTCACACCCGGCGGTGGTTTCCAGGGCGGCGTGGTGCTGGCGGCGGCGTTTTTTGTGTCTTTCCTGGCGCGTGCCGATCGACTGCCCAAACCGGCTGCGTTGATCCTGATGGAAGGCTTGGCCGGTGCGGCCTTTATCGGCATCGGTCTCGCCGCCATGCTCGACGGCGGCCCCTTCCTGCGACTTCTGCTGGACAAGGGTACGGTCGGCCACCTCATATCGGCTGGCAGCCTGCCCCTGCTCTACCTCGCGGTCGGCCTCAAGGTCGGTGCCGAACTATCCGACCTGCTCGCGCATCTGGCGGAATGAAATGAACCTGAATCCCCCCGATCTGATCCTTGTCCTGGTCGCTGGCGGCGTCGGCCTCGTCGCCATCGGCGCAGTCGGTCTGGCCGTGTCGCGTCACCTGTTGCGCCTGGTGTTGGCCCTGGCTATTGCCGAATGCGGTGTCAACCTGCTGCTGGTGCTGGCCGGCTACCGCTGGGACGCGGTGGCCCCGATCCTGACCGGCGCGGTCGTGACCCGGCCCATGGTCGATCCGGTGCCGCAGGCCTTGGTGCTGACGTCCATCGTCATCGGTGTCGGCGTACAAGCCCTGGCCGTCGCGCTGATGATCCGCATCAAGGAAGCCTACGGCACGCTGGACATCCGCGAACTGAAGACACGGGTGGAACAGGACATTTGCGGCGAGGCCGGCATTGCGCCGCCCCAGAGCATCAATTCGCCGCGACCCGGCCAGACCTTACCGGTGCCGGTCACCGCAAGGGAGTCCGCATGAACAGCCTCGCGCTGCCGGTGGTACTGCCATTGCTCGGCGCCTTCCTGATGCGCCCGCTCAGTCTTGCTTCGCCGCGGCTGGCGGGCTGGACCGGCCCGCTGGTGCTATTGGCTTGCATTGGGCTATTGGGTTGCATCGCCCTGCTTGCTGACGGCCAACCGGTCATGGCGGCAATTGGCGGTTACGCGGCCCCCTTGGGCATCGTGTTCTATGCCGATTCCGTGGCCCTGCTATTTGCGCTCGCGGTGCCGCTCTTCGCGCTGCTGTTGTGGCCGCGCGAAAGCGGCGATCGGGTCAGCGCGCTGATGCTGCTGCTGGTCGGCTCCGGCATCGGCATGGCGATTTCCGGCGACCTGTTCAATATCTTCGTGTTCTACGAACTGCTCTCGGTCGCCTCCTTCGGCCTGGTCGCGGCGAGCGGCAACGCACGCACCTATGCCGCGACGCTGCGCTATCTGCTGGTAAGCGGCTTTGCCTCGGTGCTGGCGCTGCTCGGAATCACCCTGGTCTATACCCAGACCGGTACGCTCAACCTCGCGCATCTGTCGGCGCTGGCGCCAACCCATCTCGCCAATCCGATCGGCCTGGCTGCCTTTACCTGCCTGTTGCTCGGCTTCGGGGTCAAGGCGGAGTTGTTCCCTGTCAATGCCTGGGTGCCGGAGGTCTACGCCACCGCGCCGAAGCGGGTCTCCGCATTGCTGGCGGGGGTCGTGTCCAAGCTGTCGATCCTGGCGCTATTGCGCCTGCTGCTGCTGATCTTTGATCTGCCCGAGGCGCGCCAGATGTTGCTGGTCCTCGGTTTGATCGGCTTGGTGAGCGGTGAGCTGGCGGCTTGGCGTGCGCGCGATCTGCCGCGCATGCTGGCCTATTCGTCCATCGGGCAACTCGGCCTGTTGTTCATTGCCCTGTCGATACCCGGTGAGGCCGGTCTGGTCGCAACTTTGGCCGTGGCCCTGCACCATCTGGTGCTGAAGCCCGCGCTGTTCCTCCTGGCGGAACGCTGGAGCGGCGGACTCGACGGTCTCGCCGGTGCCGGCCGCCAGGCGCCGCTGGCCGCTGGCCTGTTCACGCTGTTCGCACTGTCCCTGGTGGGCGTACCCCCGCTGCCCGGCTTCTGGGCAAAGCTGTTGCTGCTGCTGAGTCTTGGGCAGAATGAGGGTCTGCTGGCCCAGGTCGCCATGGCCGGCGTGCTGTTGATGACTGTGGTCGAAGCGCATTACCTGTTCCGCTCGGTGGGACTGCTGTATGCGAAGGTGGATCGCCCTGCGACCCCGCATCGCACCAGCGATGTGGCCGTAGCCAGCCTGCTCGGTGTGCTGCTGGTTGCCAGCGTTCCTCTCATGCCGATCCTGGCCGACACCTTTGCCACCATGGCCAGGCAGGTTGCGGATTTGCCCGCCTACCGTACGCTGATCCTGGGAGTCGCGCCGTGAGTTTCGCTGCCCTCGACACGCTTTACCTAATCGCGGCGCTGACCCTGCTGGCGATGTTGCTTGCGGGACGCTGGCGCGGCGCGGGCGTTCTGGCAACTTTCTTGTATGCGGCGCAGTTGTGGGCGCTGTCCCAGGTCGGCGACGCCAGCGCCGGCTTTGGCTTCTCCGCTTTCGGCTTCGCACTGGCGTGGCACTTCGATGCGCTGGCCTGGATGTTTGCGGTCGTCACCCTGGTGGCCGCTCTGTTCTCCAGCTGGTTTGCTTCGGGCGAATGGCTGCGTGCTTACGTCGGTAGCCGGCGGCTGCTGCACTGCGCCCTTGCCGGCAACGTTCTGGCGATGCTGCTGCTGCTTGGCAGTGGCGATCTGCTGACCCTATTCGTCGGCTGGGAAGCGACATCCTGGGCGGGCTTCCTGCTCATGGCCCTGGCCGGCGGTGTCGCCCGCAAGGCAGCCCTCAAGTATCTGGTCTATGCCATCGCCGGCGCGATGTCCCTGCTCGCCGCCCTGGTCGTACTGTTTCAGGCCGGCGGCTCGTTCGGCTTCGCTGCGGCGCAAGCGAGCCTGGCCGAGATGGGCGACCTGCAACTGTGGGGCATGGTGCTGCTGTTCCTGATCGGCTTCGGCGCCAAGATGGCCCTGTTGCCTTTCCATCTCTGGCAGGCGCCGGCCTATTCCGAGACCCCTGCGCCGGGCGCAGTATTCCTTGGCGCCATTGTCGGCCGCGTCGGTCTGTTTGCTCTGGCCGTGGTGCTGTTCAAGCTGGTCGGCATTACGCATCTCAAAGCCCTGGATATTCCCTACACCTTCCTCAACGCGCAGGACCTGATCGCCTGGCTCGCCGCGCTGACCATCATCTTGCCCACCTACACCGCATTGAAGCAGAATGACGCGCGCTATCTGCTGGCCTGGCACGGTGTCGGCCAAGGCGGCTACATGCTGATCGGCCTGATGCTGGGCACCGCGCTGGGCACGGCCGGCGGCCTGTTGCACGTGATCAACCACGCCGCCACCCAAGCCACCCTGCTGATGGCGGTGTTCGCGGTGCAGCATCGCATCGGCCACACCGACCTCAATCGCCTGGGCGGCCTGGTGGCGCGCATGCCGCTGACCTTCCTGGCCCTGCTGCTGGGCATCATCAGCCTGGCCGGACTGCCGCCGATGAGCGGCTTCGTCTCCAAGTGGATGGTGTACACGGCGCTGATCCAGGATGGCCGCCCCTTGCTGTTCGTGACCAGCGTCATCGGCACACTGGGCACCATCCTTTCCCTGTACAAGCTGATCCATAACGTGTTCCTTGGCCAGTTGCGCGCCGAACACGAAAAGATCGACGAGGCGCCGCTATCGATGCTGATCCCCATGCTCGCCTGCGGTCTCATCGCCTTCGTCACCGGCGTGGCGCCCGGCCTGCTGTTGGGCTGGGTAGCCGCAGCACAGGGCGCGCTCGGCCTGCCCGTGCTGGAATACACCTTGGGCGGGGTGTCCACGCCGCAGGCCAGTCTGGACATGCTGTGGGTGGTAGGCGTGCTGTTCGCCGGTTTCGGCGTCGGTGCCGTGCTGTTCTACGGTTTCGGTGGCAAGACCCAGCGCATCAACCAGCTTGACAACTACGCCGGCGGGCACTTCCTCACCGCCCAGATGCGCTACCAATACAGTGACAACTTCTATGCCGGTCTGATGCACTTGATCGGCGGCTGGTATCGGGGTAGTTTCAAGTGGCTGGAAGACGCCATCGGTTCCACTGTGAGCCTCGTTGCCGAGACTGCGGGCGGCTGGTACCGGGTGACAAGTCCGGGGTTTTACTTGCTGGCAGGCGCCACGCTGCTGCTGGCTTGGGTGTTGCTATGACGATTACGCACCTGATCCTCGAACTGCTGTTGATGCCGCTGGTCGCGTTCGTCATTGGCCTGGGCATGGTGCTGATGATGCGCAAGATTGCTGCGCGTTTGCAGCGCCGCCTCGGCCCACCCTTCTTCCAGCCGATCTATGACATCGTCAAGCTTTATGGCAAGCACACCCAGACGTCGCACGGCCTGATCCATGACATCGGAATCGTCATGGCAGTCGGCGGCTATGTGGCGGCGGAGACCCTGCTGCCGATGCCGGGCATGAACGGCATAGCCGACAAGGGCGGACTGATCACCCTGATGTACTTGATGATGGTGCCGTCCCTGGGCATGGCGCTGGGTGTCGGGCAATGCGCCAACCCCAATGGTTCGATCGGCATCGGCCGCGCGCTGACTGCGATGCTGGCTTACGACGTGCCCTTCGTCATCGTCGTGTTCGGCGTGGCCTTCCATTTCGGCGGCACCAACCTGGTGTCTATCATTGCCGCTCAACAGGCCGCAGGAATCGGCGGCTGGGGCGCAGTGCAGATGCCATTGCTTGCCATCGCCGGGCTGTTCACCCTGCACGGCATGCTGGGCAAGCAACCCTTTGAGGTTTATATCGCCCCGGCCGAAATCGCCACGGGTCCCATGGTGGAAATGAGCGGCAAACACTTGGGCGGACTGTTCGTGATGCAGAGCTTCCAGCTCTATACCGCTTCGGCGCTCTACGTGACGCTGTTCCTGGGCGGCGGTGAGAACTGGCTCAGTTTCATTGCCAAGTGCTTCGCCGTGCTGGCGGTGCCGGTGAGCCTGGCATATCTGTACCCGCGCTACCGCACCGAGGATCTGGTGCGGCTGATGTGGAAATGGCCGGTGATGGTCGGGCTGATCGGGCTGGCCTTTGTAATGCGTTGAGAGGAAGCTGCCATGAGTACGCTGAAAGATATTCCCGTTCGTTACGAAGCTCAGGAAACGCCGCCGCGGACCAATCCCCTGGCCAACGTGTTCGACGAATTCATCCGCTTCTGCCGCTCGCGCTCCCTGTTTATGCTGCATTACTGCACCGGTTGCGGCGCCATCGAACTACCGCCGGCCATGACCTCGCGCTTCGACATGGAGCGGCTTGGCGTTCAACCCATGGTGACGCCGCGCCAGGCCGACATCCTGCTGGTCACCGGCTATGTCTCGGTGAAGACCCTGAAGCGGGTGATCCTGACCTATGAGCAGATGGCTTCTCCCAAATACGTGATCGGTATCTGTTCCTGCACGGTCAACGGCGGCATGTACTGGCAGAGCTACGCCACCGCCAAGAAGCTCAACGATTACCTGCCGGTGGATATCTACATCGCAGGCTGCATGCCGCGCCCGGAAGCGGTGATTCACGGCCTCCAGGAACTGATGGAAAACATCCGCGCCGGCCGCTCCGACAACTGGAAAGATTACTACCGGCGCTATGACCACTACCTGGCCAACCAGCAGCGCCTGTTCGGCGAAACCTGGCAGACCCCGACCGAGGTGATCGGCGAGGCCCACCACTACGGCCTCGCAGGCCCCGAGACCGAAGGCGAACATACCCGCCTGCTGGGTTTGCACAAAGCGCCGCTGGAGCCCCTGCGCATGACCCTCAATGCCGGCAAGCTGGAGCGTCTGGAATGAGTACTGACCTGGTCTGTCCGGATGTCTACCAATGGCTGTGCCATCTGCTCAAGGAGGTGGACAGCGTCACCCACAAGCCTCGGTACGAGCGGCGCCAGCGTCTGGATATTGCGGCCGACGCCCTGCCGGCGCTGCTGGCCCTGTTGCAGGGCAAGGGCTCCTTTGTCCACCTGTCGGCCATTTCCTGCGTGGACTGGATCAGGCAAGGCGAATTTGAACTGGTCTACCACGTCTGTTCCTACGAACTGAAGGTCACGGTTTCCGCACACATCCGCATTCCGCGCGAGCCGGGGCGCTATCTTTCCGTGTACGACATCTACAAGCCGGCCGGATTCTTCGAGCGCGACATCTTCGAGATGTACGGCATCTATTTCGAAGGTAGCCCGTGGATGGAAAAATTCATCCTCACGGAATGGGACGGCCCCCCACCGATGCGCAAGGAATTCGATTCCGAAGCCTGGGTCGACGACCATTTCGACTGGCAGGATTACCACCCTGAATGGCTCAACGAGTTGGAGGCCCAGGGTGGCGGCATCGCCATCCGCCCGGAAGAGCAGCGTTTCAGCCGGAAAGCAAAAGATGAGAGCTGAGAACTATCAGGCGCGCCATCAGCCGCCCAGCCACGAATATGAACTGAACTTCGGTCCCAACCATCCGGGCATCGAAGGCAACTACGCCCTCAAGGTGAGGTTGCACGGCGACATCGTGACCGATGCCAAGGCCGATGGCGGCTACCTGCACCGCGGCTTCGAGAAGCTGATGGAGCAGCGGCTGTGGATCCAGAACATCGCCCTGGTGCCGCGCATCTGCGTGCCGGACCCCGCGCCCATGGAACTCGCTTATTCCACCGCCGTGGAGACTCTGTGCGGCCTTGACGTCCCGGTGCGGGCGAAGTGGCTGCGCGTATTGCAGATGGAACTCTCGCGCATCGCGGCCCACCTGTTCACCTTCGGCGGCCATGCCGCCACCACCGGCATGTACAACACGATGTACTGGGGCGTGGCCGACCGCGACGTGGTGCTCGATCTGTTCGAACAACTGACCGGCGGCCGTGTCTACCACATCTACAACATCCCCGGCGGGGTGCGGCGCGACGTGCCGGAAGGATTCCTGACAAACGTCGCCAACACCATGGATTACCTGGAATCGCGCTTTGCGGACTACGACAACCTGTTCTTCACCAATCAGGTGTTCGTCGCCCGCGCGCGCGGCATCGGCGTCCTCTCGCAGCAGCAGGCGCTGGAACTGGGCGTCACCGGCCCCAACCTGCGCGCGACCGGACTGGCCTTCGATGTGCGCCGCGACGATCCCTATCTGGTCTACGACCAGATCGAATTCGACATTCCCATCGAGCACGCCGGCGACGCCTGGGCGCGCACTCTGGTACGCCGCGCGCGAACTCAAGGAAAGTATCCGCATCGTGCGCCAGGTGATCGCCCGCCTGCCGTCCATTGGCGGTGCGATCCGCGCCCCCATTCCCAACCCGCTGGCCTGGAATGTGCCAGCCGGCGAGTATTACGCGCGGGTCGAATCGTCCAAGGGCGAACTGTCCTGGTACGTGGTTTCGAATGGCGGCGTCAAGCCCTACCGCACCCACATCCGCGGCCCCTCCTCCATGCACGCCGTGCAGGTGCTGGAAACCTTGAGCAAGGGCGCCCGGCTGGAGGATGTGGCGCAGATCATGTTCTCGCTCGATGCCTGTCCGCCGGAGGTCGATCGCTGATGTCCGATATCGATTACAAGGACAAGGGCAGCGTACTCAATCCCTTGCGTGCCTTGTCCTTCTTCGCGCGCAAGCCGGTGACGGTGCCGCTCGAGCCGCGTCCCGCAGCGGAGCGTTATCGTGGTTTTCATGTCAACGACTGGGAGAAGTGCATCGGCTGCTCCACCTGCCAGAAGGTGTGCGACAACGCCGCCATCACCATGGTGCAGGTGCCGGGCCTGCCGAACGATCCGGTCAAGGGCGTGCGCAACTTGCGCCCGGCTATCGACTACGGGCGCTGCTGCTGGTGCGCCTTATGCGTCGACCTGTGCCCAACCGGCTCCATCACCCTGTCGCGCGAATACGTGCACACCTGCACCGATCCGCAACTCCACAGCTACTTTATCCTGCCCGACTCCAACGGCATACACGGCAAGCACTTCCCGGGCGGCTGGGACAAGCAGGCGGACAACGACCTGGTCGACCACCAGCGCCAGCCCATGGGCGAGCTTGAACCCGCCAAACGCATCGGCAACTTCGATGAAATGGTGTCCGGCTACACCCGGCAGCAGGCCATCCTGGAAGCGTCCCGCTGCGTGCAGTGCGGCATGTGCCATGACGCCTGTCCCACCCGCATGGATGCGCCGGAATACATCCGCGCCATCTGGCAGGACGACCTGGAAGAAGCGGTGCGCCAGATCTACCGGACCAATCCTTTCGCCCATACCTGTGGCCGGGTCTGCACCCATCGCTGTGAGGACGCCTGTTCGCTCAATCATCGCGGCGAACCCATCGCGATCCGCTGGCTCAAACGCTATGCCATGGACAACGTGGCACCGGAGCGGGTCAAGGCTATTGTCGCCGAAGGGTTGAAGGGCCATGACGGCGGGCGTCGCGTTGCCATCGTCGGCGCCGGGCCGGCGGGCCTGACCGCAGCCTTTGACCTTGCCCAGGCGGGTCATCGTGTCACCGTATTTGAAGCCCTGCACAAGGCCGGCGGCATGACCCGTTACGGCATCCCCGACTACCGCCTGCCCGGGACGATGTTGGACCGGGACGTGGAAGTGATCACCGGCCTGGGCGTGCAGATCCGCTATGACACCCGCATTGGCAAGGACATCCCCATGGAAGCCCTGTGCCGTGACTACGATGCCGTAGCGTTGGCCATCGGTGTGCAATACGGCCGCTCCACGCGCGTCCCCGGCAGTGACCACCCCCACGTGTTCCGAGCCGTGGATTTGCTGCGCGGCCTTGCAAACGGCGCGGACCTCCACGTTCCGGATCGCGTGGTGGTCATCGGCGGCGGCAACGTGGCCATGGACATCGCCCGTTCGCTGGCACGCCTGCAAAAGAGGCAGCACGGCGAGGTAGGAGTGACCGTCGCTGCGGTCGAGTCCGCCGGCCAATTTCCGGCTGATCCCGAAGAGATCAAGGAAGCGGACGAGGAAGGTATCGACATTCTCCCTGAACGCGGTCCGCAATCAGTGCTGGTGGAAGATGGACAGGTGCTGGGGCTGAAGACTGCCAGGGTACTATCGCTGTTCGATACGCAGGGCCGCTTCGCTCCGACCTACAATCCCGATGATCAGCAGTTCCACAAGGGGGCATGGGTCGTCGAGGCGATTGGCCAGATGAGTGATGCCGAGGTCGTGCTCGGCGCGGCATACACTGAACAGTTGGAATGGATGCGCAGCCGCTTGGCAGTCGATGCGCAAGGCCATACTTCCCTGCCCTGGCTGTGGGCAGCGGGCGACATGGTGAACGGTCCCGATGTGGTGCATGCCGTGGCCGATGGCCACCGGGTCGCCGCAGACATCCACCGTTATCTCAACGAGCGCGCCGAGGTGTCGGCATGAACGAGCAAGAAGGCGCGCCCAGCGGTTATGAGCGCATCCGGGCAAAGAAATCGCTGAAGGAAATTCTGCAGGTGGCAACCTCTTTCGAGGCAAGCGCGCGGGATTTTTACACCGCACTCATCCCCAGGGTCAGCAAGCGCCTGCGCTGGCTGGTGGAAGAACTGGCCCGGGAAGAAGCAGGCCATTATGCCCTGTTCACCGAACTGGCTTCCCGCCCTGACATCGAGCGCCACATCGCTGCCGAGGTGGACACGCCCGCCAGTGACCGCAAATTCTCCGATGCCGTGTTGCAGCCGGAACTGGGCGAACAGCCCGACGACCAGGCCATCCTGCAATATGCCCTGGGCCGGGAACACACTGCCATGGAGCAATACCGGGCGCTGGCCGAGAGCACCGAGCCCGGCCCGATCCAGGATCTGTTCCGCTACCTGGCCGACCAGGAAACCAGGCACAAGAACGAGCTTGAGCAGATCTACTACGAGACCGTGCACAGCGGCGGCGTCTAAAGAAGCACTTGTCTTTCGCCGGTTCGTGGCGGGGTCACGCCGTCACGTCCCGCAGTGACACCCAGGATGGGAAAGGCAAGTTGCGCTTAACGCTGGCTTGCATTTCCCTGCCTTCTCCCCAATCACCTGATGCGCGTCGTAGCCGCGTCAGCCTGTTGGCCTACCCAACCGCGGACAGCGTCGGACGTTGAGTGTCGCGGCCAACATGCGTGATCTCGGCAGTGGCCTGCGATTCCTCGATGGGCGCAAGCGGATCGGCTCCAAGCGTGCCGATGAACTGGCGCCACGACTCAGGATCATTCAGCGCCTCAAGCTGCGACTGGGCGTAGGCAACGCGCGCGTCCAGATCGAGGCGGCGCGACTCGCCTGCATTGTGCGGGTTTTGCTGGAAGTGCAGGAGTTCGTTCAAGCTGCGCGTCCACAGCGCCAGATCGCGCTGCCGCTTGACTTGCAGGCGCTGCCGATACCAGTCCGATTCGAACAGGGCTTCGCGCGTGAACATGGCGCGAATCTCCGCAGCATGCACATCCATGCCCCGGTAATGTCCATACGCCATGATGGACAGCAGCGCCTTGAGCGGCGGCGAGGCGTCTGAAATGCTGCCATCCTCGAAATAGCGTTTCGCGACGCGTCCCTGTGCTTCGACAATGTTGTGTACACCTTCCGCGAATACCGACAGGTCCTGGGTCTCCGGCTTGAGGATGGCCTCGGTAAAGACGGCGCGCGGGTTGTCGAAGATCTTGCCCATGAAGTGCGCAACGAAACGTTCGGTGATGCGATAGCCAAGCCGGCTCGCGAGCACGCGCCGGCCCTCGAAGTCGAAGTCATCCAGCGCTTCCATATAGCCTTGCGCGATGAGCCAGGATGCCTTGCGCTGCTCGGGATGCAGGCGCGCCCAGATTTCCGGCACCAACAGGCTGATATCGTGATCCACCCGCATATTCGGCCCAACATGGCCGGCCGAAGTGGAGAAGCCGTCATGGCCGGTGAGCATCATCGACACCAATGCATTGTTGAGATCGGCCGTCGGCCGCAACGCGTTGAACGGCCCTTTGGTGAGCGCACCTTCGGAACCCGCCCCGGTAGTGGAAGGAGACTTGCCGGTGAGGGAACAGATGTAGTCCATGAACAGTTCCGGCAACGCCTGATAGTGGATGGGGTTGTACACCGCCAGGGAACGTATGCCCGCTTCGGGCGGGTTGTTGCGCCGCCCGGACAACACGGCATCCACACTCACGCACACCGGCGTGTCCGCAGGCAGCTTGCGATGAAAACGCATACCCGTTTCCGCCGCGTATTTGCGCATCGGGTTGGCGATGTCGGGACGCAATTGAAGATAGCGCGGGTTCCTCGACGGCTTGCCATCCACCAGTCGCGGGCGCGCTGAAGAGGCAACGATCTGTCCGGCGCGCGTGGCGGCCAGCAGAAGCTCGCGCAAGGGCGGCGTGTAGCCGTCCAGGCTCATTACATCCTCGACCTCGGCGGCGAGCGAGTCGCCGGCCAGCGGCTCATAGTTGGCGAGGAAGTTGTCGGACCGCGCCATGTCGGCCTCGGTCTGCTTGTCGTAGCCGGGCACGATTGCGTCATCCGGACGCTGGAACAGGCGCGTCTCGCAGTTGTGCGTAAGCTTGACGCTGCCGGCCTGGTCCTGGCCGGGCTTGCAGCCGACCAGCCTGGCCACGGGCGCAACCACCGAGGCGGTGATGTCGTCCTCCATCTGCACCTTTTCCGCCGGGATGAAATCCTGGCGCAGCTTGAAGGTGCGCCACTGTTCGTTCGCGTCGAAACCAACGCGCAGGTAGCTAGCAACGATGCGCCGGCCGAACATCTTGAGTTCGTGACCGGGTGCACCGTCCACCACGTCAACCGCAAGCTGTTCGTCCCAGCGCTCGCCCCACTCAGGCCGGTAGAAACGCTTGATGAGGAACACCAGCGCCAGGATGCGCGGGGGGATACTGTCCAGCCAGGCGTTGTACTCATCGTGGTAGCTCGACGAAGGAGTAAGCAGCCTGATCACCGAACCAAGGCTGCGATCCATTGTCAGTGGTTTGCGGGCTGCGTCTCGGTCCTCGTGTTCGAAGCCGGGTTTGAAACGCCCGGTGTAATCACGCTCGAATATGCTCCGCACCCAGGCCAAATCCCGTTCAAGGTCATCAATGAACAGCGGCCCATAAATCACTGCGTCCTCAAGCGACTTGGAAATCTCCGACTTGCCGCCGCCGGACACCGTGCACGGTTTGTGACAGAAAGTGCCTTCCGGTTCGATACCGATCAGGCGCCATGACGGCGCACCGGGATGCCGGCGCATCTCCACCTTGTAGCCATTGGGTTGCATGTAAATCTTGCCCGGCATCAGGCGTATCCGGTGCTTCCTGCCGTTGTGCTCCCAGGTGATACTCTGCGCGTTCAGGTCAAAGCGCACCGCCTGGGGCACGTAGACGATGTCCGGGTAGTTCACATCCAGCGCGTGGCCCTCGGGCATGGGGTGCATGAATTGTCCGTAGCGTCCCACCATATCCTGGAAGGAATAGCCTGGCTCGTGCGTGCTGCTGTCCACCCCATATTCCTCTCCGTGGTTGCGGCACTGAAATACCATCGCGCCGCCTGCGTGCTCTTCCTCGGCCAGCCCGTAGAGGTTCGCGGCAAAGCTGATCTGGGTCTTGACCTCTTTCTTGCAGTAGCCAAAGTAATTGTCCGCCAGGATGGTGACCATCACGCCGCTGACATCGCGCGCGGCGAGCTTGAACGCCTGACCCTCGTTGTAGCGTTCAGCGGGTGCCTTCCAGCACATGCCGTCGCGGCGCTGGCGCTCGCTTGCTTCGTTCCAGTTCGGCAGGCCCAGTTCGCGCTTGGTGAGGCCAACCAGATGCGGCGCGAGCACCACACAGCCGGTGTGCCCGCTCCAGTGTTCCACATCCAGTCCCGCATCGTGTTCCGGCAGGAAGGGATTGCCGCCGTTGCCAAAGATGCTCTCGACAAAATCCAGGTTGCTCACCAGATTCCCCGGCACGAAGAAGCGGATTTCCATGCTCTTCTGCGGCTGCACGCCGGGGATGGCCGGACAGATCAACGGCCGCATCAGCAGCGAGACGAACATGCGCGCGGGTTCAGATTGGTTGACCGTGTATGGCAGGACAAGCAAGTCCTCAGGCGGATTGAAAGCGTGCCTGAGCAGTTGCGCGAACACCTCGCGCGGCACCGCCTTCTTGTCGCCAGGAATGGCCAAGCCGCCATCGGCAATATGGAACGAACCCTCGGTGGTACGGCGATCGCTGGCCGGATTGTGCAATACCCCTTGGCGTACACGGTAGCTGGAAACGACGTCCGAATTGAACACATCCGCATCCACCGGAATGGACAACTCGCGCGCCAGCCCCGGGTGGTCGATGATGAATGTCTGCGTCGGCAGATGGGGCACCTGACCCACGCCATCCAGGTAACGCTCGAGAAAGTCCTGGATGCGCCGGTCGGGCGGACTCAAATAGTGCGACAGCAGCCAGCTCTTGGCGCGGTAAGCCATGAGCAGGTCGTGCGCCACGTCCATGAACTCGTCGGTCTTCTGACCGCGTACCGGCGGTTGACCGGATGATGAAAGTTTGAGGTTGATATAGAGGCGCAGATTGTCCCGTTCGTGTCGCGAGTTTTCCACGTGATCGAGTCCTGAATCATTCAACTTGTCCATGCATCTTCCCACTATTTGGAGGGCCAACAGCCCCCCGAGCTCAAGATACTGGCTGGCGCAACTCTGTCTATGCCGCTATACGCCCGACCGAGTTCAGGGAGAACACCGGCCGCGACCTGACACTTGCCGCGGGCCCGGCGGAGCGCCCGCCAATGCTTGAAACTGAAGCTGCCGGAAGTGCGTCTGCCATCAGGCCAGCCGGGCCGACCCCGGCATGGCGATCGGCACCGGCTTGACTTTCCAGATGTCCTCACAATATTCGCGGATGCTCCGATCGGAAGAAAACTTCCCGCTGCGCGCCGTGTTGAGGATGCTCCTGCGGCTCCAGTCCTCCCGGTCAGCATAGACCTGGTCCACCGCCATCTGGGCATTCATATAGCTATCGAAATCGGCCAGCAGCAGATAGTGATCGTGATGCAGCAGGTTCGCCACCAGGGGCCTGAACAGTTCCCCGTCGCCACGTGAGAAGAACCCGTCGCGAATGAGATCGATCACCGCCCGCAACTCCTGATTGTCATGGTAATACTGCATGGGTTCATATCCATCGTGCTTGAGCTGCGCAACCTGAGAAACGCTGTGGCCGAACAGAAAGAAGTTGTCCGCCCCGACTTCCTCGCGTATTTCGATGTTGGCCCCGTCCAGGGTGCCGATGGTGAGCGCGCCGTTCATGGTGAATTTCATGTTGCCGGTGCCGGAGGCTTCCTTGCCTGCGGTGGAAATCTGCTCGGACAGCTCGGCGGCGGCATACAGAAGCTGGCCGGTGCGGACGTTGAAATTGGGCACGAAGACCACCTTCATCCGGTCGCGCACCAGCGGATCGCGGTTGATCACCGAACCGACCGCATTGATGAGCTTGATCATCAGTTTTGCCATGAAGTAGCCCGGCGCCGCCTTGCCGCCGAAGATGAAGGTACGCGGGATCACTTCCAGATTCGGATTGGAGCGGATGCGATGGTAGCGCGCAATGATTTGGAGCACATTGAGGTGCTGGCGCTTGTATTCGTGGATGCGCTTGACCTGCACGTCAAACATCGAACCGGGATCGATCCCTACCCCCGTCACACTGCGCAGATAAGCCGCGTAGTGCTCCTTGTTGGCCCGCTTGATGTCGCGCCATTCGGCCCGGAACTCGGCGTCATCGGCAAGAGGCTCCAGCTCACGCAGGCGATTCATGTCCGCCAGCCAGCCGCCGCCGAGCTTGCTGTCTATCAACGAAGTGAGCCGCGGATTGGACAAGCCTAACCAGCGCCGCGGCGTGACTCCGTTGGTCTTGTTGGAGAACTTTTCCGGCGCAAGGTCATGGAAATCGGCCAGCACTTCCTGCTTGAGCAGCTCAGTGTGAAGAGCCGCCACGCCATTTATCGCATGGCTGCCCACGCACGCCAGATGGGCCATGCGCACATGGCGCTCGCCCTGCTCATTGATCAGTGAAAGCCGCTTCACGCGTTCGGTGTCGCTCAGGTATCGAAGCCTGACCCGGTCGAGAAAGCGGGCGTTGATCTCATAAATGATCTCGAGATGCCGCGGCAAGACCTTCTGGAACAGCGCCACCGGCCAATGCTCCAGGGCTTCCGGCAGAAGGGTGTGATTGGTATAGGCGAAGGTTTGGCGCGTTACACTCCAGGCCAGGTCCCAGCGCATCTCGTGTTCGTCCAGCAGCAGCCGCATCAGTTCCGCCACCGCCACCGCGGGGTGCGTATCGTTGAGCTGCACCGCGAATTTCTCATGGAAACGGCTCAGCGGGATTTCCTGTACCCGCATGATGCGCAGCATGTCCTGCAGCGAACAGGACACGAAAAAGTACTGTTGCGCCAGCCTCAGTTCCTTGCCCTGGATCTGCTCGTCGTTTGGATAGAGTACCTTGGTGAGATTTTCCGATTCGATCTTGCGTTGCACCGCCCCCCAGTAGTCGCCGCGGTTGAAGGTGGACAGATCAAACCCCTCCACCGCCTCGGCGCGCCACAGGCGCAGGGTGTTGGCCGTGTTGTTGCGATAGCCCAGGATGGGCGTGTCGTAGGGCACCCCCAGCACGCTGCGTCCAGGCACCCAGCGCGCGCGCAACTGGCCAATCTCGTCCGGAAAGCGTTCGGTATGGCCCCCCAGTCTGACCTCGACCGCCCATTCGGGGCGGGCAAGCTCCCACGGATTGCTGTGGCGCAGCCAGACATCGGTCTTTTCCGTTTGCCACCCATCCACAATGTCCTGGGCGAAGATGCCGTGTTCGTAGCGGATGCCGTATCCCAGGCTGGGGATTTCCAGGGTGGCAAGCGAATCCAGAAAGCAGGCCGCCAACCTGCCCAGCCCCCCGTTGCCAAGTCCCGGCTCAACTTCCTGGGCAAGCAGGGTGTCATAGCTGAGGCCCAGTTCCTGTATGGCCGCACGCACCGGCTGTTCGATGCCCAGGTTCAGCACATTGTTGCCCAGGTGCGGGCCCAGCAGGTATTCCGCCGACAGGTAGGCCACCGTGCGCGAGCCCTCACGCATATAGGTTTCAGCCGTGCTCACCCAGCGCGCCAGCAGCCGGTCCCGGACCGTGTAGGCGAGCGCCAGGTAATAGTCGTGCAGCGAAGCCAGCCGGGGAAACTTGCCCTGGACATAGAACAGGTTGTCCAGAAAGGCACGCTTGAGGGTTTCCTTGGACAAGCCGGTACGGCTTGTTTCCGGCGGGGATTGATGTTCCAGTTTTACCAGCGCGTTCATGGCATTTCCGCGAGTTGCTTCCAGGCTTACACAGCAATCAGGATGCCAGCCCGTAAAAATATCCGGTCCCCCTTCCGGGCCTCTATCTGCGCGGATGTCAGAGTCTTCTCGCGATGGGCGTGCGCAAAACCGCACCATAGGGATGCAGTGCTGCACTAATCTGTCGCCGAAAATAGCCGATATGGCCATATACAACCGCCCAATCGGCACGGAGGCGAGTTGGCCTGTCTCTTGCTGTCGCTATAATGCAAGCCTTAAGCGGAAGGAAATCATGCTCAAACTTGTACTGCTTCGCCACGGTGAAAGCCAGTGGAACCGGGAAAACCGCTTCACCGGTTGGACCGATGTGGACCTTTCCGAGACCGGACGCCTGGAAGCCATCAAAGCGGGTCAGCTCCTGCGCGACCACGGCATGCTGTTTGATATGGCCTACGCCTCTGTCCTCAAGCGGGCGATACGCTCGCTGTGGCTGGTGCAGGAGGCCATGGACCAGATCTGGATGCCGGTGGTCAAGGACTGGCGGCTCAATGAACGCCACTACGGCGCTCTGCAGGGCCTGAACAAAGGTGAAGTCGCCGAGCATTACGGTGCCGAACAGGTTCACCTGTGGCGGCGCAGCTACGACATCCGGCCACCTGCGTTGAGCCAGTCCGATCCGCGTCATCCGCGCTTTGACCAGCGTTACCGCAAGCTGCCCGTCGAACGCCTGCCGGCCGCTGAATCCCTGGCCGACACCCTGGTGCGTGTGCTGGAACTCTGGCACGCTATCATCCTGCCCGACCTGCAGGCCGGCAAGACCCTGCTCATTGCAGCACATGGAAACAGCCTGCGCGCCCTGGTGAAACACCTGGACAACATACCGGACGCCGATATCGTCGACCTGAATATTCCTACCGGCATCCCGCTGGTTTACGAATTCGACGACGAGCTCCGCGTCATCGCCCGCTACTATCTGTCGGAAGAAAGCGGCCAGCGCGTGGCCGCCTAGGCCGGCGCAATCGACGATTGCGCCGATACCCGCTGGCGGGCGCTCTCAGCGTCCGGCTTGAAGCGCTCGAACGCCAGCTTGCACGCAACGTTTACCGTCGACCGTCACTTCGCTCCCACGATCGCAAACATCGCGCCCTGCGGATCAAGGCATTGTGCGATCCAAACTTCGCCGGGAACCTGTTGCGGACCATGTAGGACCTGGCCTTTTCCGTTCCTGACGCGCGACAGCGCCGCGTCGACCGAATCAACACTGAAATAATAAAGCCAGAAGGATGCTGGCGTCTGCGCCTCCCTGATCATCATGCCGCCAACCGCCAGTCCGCCTGTCGCGAAGGTTTGATAGACCCCCATCGGACCCATATCGTGCGTTTCTGCCTTGGTCCAGCCGAACAGCCCGGAATAGAAGTCGAACGCTCCTTCCGGATCGCCCGCATGCAATTCGTGCCAGCCAATATGACCGGGCGTCATGGGTGCAACATCGGCCGGCGCTTCGTCGCTCGACCCCTTGAAAAGGATGAATACGGCGCCATAAGGATCGGCAACAACGGCGAAACGGCCAACTCCGGGGATATCTTCCGGCCCACGGCGCACCGTACCGCCGACTGCGCTGACCCGCACCGCATAGGCATCAACGTCGTCGACGCCAATATAGCCCGACCAGCTCGGCGGCACGCCTTCGCCGCGCAGATCTTCCGGAAGGGGCATCAGGCCACCCACCGTGATGGGCCCGGCAGAAAACAGCCCGTAACGGCGTTCGCTCATACCGGAATCCGCGGTCGTCCATCCGATGACTCGGCCATAGAAGGCCGCGGCTGCATCGATGTCAGTGGTCATCAAGTCATACCAAACAAATCTAGCAACGGTACGCGTCATAAGTGTTCACTCCTTACCTGAGTTGTGCCCTGTCTGGAGCGGCATTGGGCCCGATTCAAACGAATTCCATTTCATCCAGCCGCGCCAAGGCGGGTGATGCCGTCGTAGGCATGCGCACGCGGGTGCTCCTGCCCCCCTGGAGAGTACGCCACGCGGGGGGATGAGCGACAACGTGCGGCCGTGCCGCAGCACGTCATACGGCGCCAGAAGCATCTGGCGTCGTGCAAGGTCGCCCGTCGCGCCGAACAGAACCAGTGCGTCGGAGGAAAGCTTGCTGGCCATGACAAGTATTCCTGGGTGGAGGGCGGTTTGATCATAAACCAGTCAGGCGGCATAGTGCCAGACGGCGGCAGACGAGGTTGATGCCGCTGCCTCGAAGTTGCGATCTCGATCGCGCATTGGCCCAGAGCCGCCAAGCCAAGTGCGTGCTGGATTTCTTGGCGCGGCTTGTGACGTCTCAGTGCGCGTCATTGGATCGATCGCACGCCGAACTGCGTCTTCAATCCTTTTTATCGCGTGGCGCAATACCTTCAAATTCACCAAAAATCTGCAGCACCCAATTCAGCAACCAGATCTTCCAGTTGGCTATCTGGTCCGGATGCACGCCGTACAGCGCCGCGACTTCCGCAGGCGTCCGGTCGCCTCTTAGCGCGGCCACCGCAACATGCGCCATGAAATTCGGTGAATAGCTCGTGCCCTGGTTCCGCCTGCCCCCGAAACGGCGCCTTTCCTTAGCCAGCCCGGCAGGAAGGGCTGCCCTGCGTGCGGGCGCACGGCGTTCAACCATGCGCCGCTCCAGCGGAATGAACTGGACCTCATAGCCACTAATCGAATTGTTATAAATGAATTTGTCTGACATCTTGTGGATAGTGAGCACATATCGTGCCAAATTCATAACACTCCATAATTGCAATGACTTATGCGCCGACGACCAAATTGATGGTCGCTATTGTAAGAATCTTCGACAGATCGTCATGTGGGATAGGAAACTCAGATGGCATATCCCAAAGTGCCGCTGGAATCCCCAAGTAGAAAGGCCAGGTGGACTCCCGGTCTGCCAAACGCGTTGGCCCACCAGCTTGCCTTCAAAGACAAGCTCGCACTTCTTCGGCGCAAGCAACCTCCACCCCGATTCCTCCCAACCGCCGTAACCCATGGCCTCAATGATTCTTTTGCATAGCCTGCATAGAACGTCGGCTTTCCGGAATTACCAGCGGTGACAGCCCAAGTGCCTTCCTGTACCAACGGCGCCACCCGCAATAGCAGGGCGGAAAGCAGCGTTAACGCGCTCAGTAACGCCCGTGAAATCTTCAAGTGGGTGTCGCTGAGTTTGACGTCGATGTCGGCAGGCCTGAACCGGTCCTGCGTATCGGCGATGCCGAAGGCGAGATAGACCGGACGATGGTCATCGTGGTGGTAGACCACGACGCCGCTGCCGGGCCTGATGCAGGTCCACCCCTAAAGGCCCCACAGGATTTGTGGACCTACAAGGTGGTCGACAGCACGGCCGTCGCGACCGCCACCTCCACGACACCCCGGTTGCAAAGGGTGAAGTGGGCGTCCTCATCGGCGCTGGCGATCCCGGACAGCACCGCCGAGAGGATTAATACCAACGCCCAACTCATACGGTTCGGGTTCATGTCCAAGCTCCCGAAAGCCGCCGTGCTTATCCAGATTGGAACACGGCGATACTTGAAGCTTAGGACAAGAACGCTTGGCGGTCAGGAAGAATAGCCACCAATGCGTGAAACGCGCGATGCGTGTGATGGGATCTGCCTAAGCCGATTTCCCGCCCGCATTTGCGGCTGACGCCTGCCGAGTCTGCTGGCATGCGAGCTGGCTTCAGACTGGACGATGAAAGATGTCTACAAGGTTGGATTCGGCGAGGGTATTGGAATACCGCACGGATAGCCCATTCCTGCTTCGCGAATTCTCATCGACGGGTTTAAGTGTGACATTGCTGCACCACGCAAAATGGCAATGTCCAAGGCTTGAGTGCGTTACAGGCGAGCGCGGCGCCAACCGCGCATGGATGCCCGCGATCTGTGAGTCTAACTAGACGCAGACGGGCTCAAGTCTCGCCGGCAGCATATTGGACTCGTTCACATTACCGATCACCTGGAACATCATCGTCTCAAAAGCAAGAATCGGCGGAAAGCCATGGGTCGCTTTCTCGATCATTATGCAGGGCGTGGTAAAAGCAACGGTGGGCTTGTCGTTCGGCCGCAGATAGATATCCACGGGCAAGGGTGACAGCGAAATCTTTCCCCTGTTTGCAATGTTGCCGCCACGGGAGTCTGTCGGCCAGTTCGCAATATCGACCTGACTGGAGAGTTGCACTCTGTCTGACGCCTTCGCCTTATCTAACGCCTTGGCTGTATGGGCCTTGGCCGTATGGGAAACTCTTGCCCCATGTGAATGTTTGACTCTGGTCGTCTTTGCATGTGCAGGGAGTGACATAAGGCAGGCCAGGATGGCAATGGAAAGGCCGTATTGGTTTGCATTCATAATTGCTCCTGTACCTATTTTGAGTGATGTAAAGATATCTTTATACTCCCACTTTTCGGTCTATTCGCTACTCTACTTGAGAAAAAGTCTTCAGGTGACCGGATTTCGACCGGGAATCGCGGCCCCAATACGTTAACGCTTCGAGTTCACGTCCTGACACATCTGCCTAAATTGACGTTCCAGAGGAGTCGTCGCTTTCCTCCCGGCTGGCTTGCTCGTCGGCGCACACGACGCTTTCATTGACGCAGTTCCGCTTCCAGCAAATCCGGGTGTTCTGGGCGCTCCGATAGTGTAACCTAAAGCGATCCAGGTATTGCAGGGACGGCAATTTCTCCGGTTGGTCAAGCGAGGACCATGCTAAAGCACGGGGGCCTTTGTGAAGCGCGACCGATGCCCCGCCCGTTCAGCTCATCGCCGTCTCTTATCCACCACAGATCAGTCAACAGGGCGCTGAAAATGATGGGAACCCCCTCACAACCCGCCGCGTTGCCTTGGGGAACACGGATGCAGTTATTGGGCAAACGGCTACCTCTCATGCCGTCCTCCGAGTTTCCGCGCGGCCGCAGGGGACAGGCAATCTCAAACTTTCCTTGGACATCGAATGATCTATGGTAGAGGTTCTACCATGGACCAAACACAATTGTCCGACACATGGGAGCAGGGCGACCCGCACAAGCAATATGTCGGCCGCTGGAGCCGTCGAATCGCGCCGCTGTTTCTCGCCTGGTTGGGCGTTCCAGCACGCTGCAGTTGGCTGAACGTGGGATGCGGCACAGGAGCGCTGTGCGCCGCGATCGTGGACCACTGCTCACCCGCGGCGGTCGCCGGCGTCGAATCCTCCGAGGGATTACGCCGGCAAGATGGAGCACATGCATATTTCTTGGGACGCGGCGGTCGAACCCTGCCCGGATGCCGCGAGGCTGGACGAAGGCAGCCGCTTCCCGCTGTGTCGGCCCAAGGCGCTCGGGGAACTCTTCACCCGTGCCGGATGGGATGGGATCGAGGGAGGGCAATCGACATGGCAACGCCATGCCCGAGTTTCGAAGACTACTGGCGGCCATTCCAGGGCGGCCAGGGACCGGCCCGCGCCTACGCGATGTCAGTCGATTAGCCCGCGCGGACACGTTTGCGGGAGCGCATACGGGATGGCCTTGCAGTGCAGGCGGATGGGTCGATATCGTTGACCGCCCGGGCATGGGCAATCCGCGCAACTTTACCGACGTAGCCAATGTCCGGCCCGTCGCAGAACCTGCGCATGGCCCTCTGCGTTGGGCCTCACCTCATTGAAAGGAAAGCATCATGAAAGTTGGAATTCTTGGTTCGGGCGATGTGGCAAAGGCGTTGGGTGGCGGTTTTCTAAAGCATGGTCATGCGGTCACCATGGGCACCCGCGAACCCGCCAAACTGGCGGACTGGGTGAAACAGAATCCCGAGGGCCGCATCGCCGGCTTTGCCGATGCGGCCGCGTTCGGCGAACTTGTCGTACTGTCGGTCAAGGGAACCGCCGCGCTGGACGTATTGCGTGCCGCGAACGCCACGAATCTGGCCGGCAAGCCGGTGATTGATACGACTAATCCCATTGCCGACGCGCCGCCCACCAACGGTGTGCTGAAGTTCTTCACCAATCTGGACGAATCCCTGCTGGAACGGCTGCAGCGCGAATTTGCCGACGTGCGCTTCGTCAAAGCCTTCAATTCAGTCGGCAATGCGTGCATGGTCAACCCGCAGTTCAAGGGCGGCAAGCCGACCATGTTCATGTGCGGAAACGACGACCGGGCGAAGGCAACGGTCAGCGGGATTCTCAACCAGTTTGGCTGGGATATAGCGGACATGGGCAAAGCCGAGGCGGCCCGCGCGATCGAGCCGCTATGCATGCTTTGGTGTATTCCGGGCTTTCTCCGCAACGACTGGGTTCACGCCTTTAAGCTGCTCACCTGAGCTTGAGCCGCGTATAGAAGTCACTGTCGCCGGGTACACCGGCCGATCGAGGATTACGAGGTGAAACCGCCAGGCAAATGGATACGCTTCATCCGCACTTCGGCCGCTCTCCCTGACAGGGCGGAGTTTCCATGAACCCTCACCCAACCCTCTCCGTGAAAGCGATGACACCGGCGCAACCTGACAGCGCGAGCTTCCAATGGGAATTCACCCGTGCGGCATGAACGTCCGATTGAGATCGAGTTGCAGTTTCTGCAGCTCCCACGCGGCGTCGCCATTGGTGGAATCCAATTGGAGCACTTGTTGAAAATCCTTTTCCGCCGCTTCCTTCTCGCCATCGTTCAAGTGGGCGCGGCCCAGGGACATCCAGGCTTCGGGGTTGTAGGGCTCCTGCCGAGTCCAGTCGAGGGAGAGCTTTAACAGACCACGCCAGTCTTTTTTCGAGTTGAGGTCACAGGCGACAAGAAAATAGTTGCTCGACGTGGTTACTTGCTGCCAGAACCCGCCTTTCCCGGACATTGTCCCGAGCGAGGGCTCCTCGCCCAGCATCCTCATCCAGCCCACCGGCACGGCAAAATGAAAATCGCCGCCTGAAACCGCTTTGAACGTGAGTATGCCCAGCAACCGGCCCCTGGGATCAAACAGGCCGCCGCCGCTTGCGCCGGGGTCAAACGGCGCCGAGACCCGGATTACCCGGCCGCCGTCGCAGGCGCATACATACAGGCCCTTTACAAAGCCCGCACTAATGGTGAACTGGCCATCGGAATAACCAACGGCATAAACCGGAGCGCCCACCCGGATGTATTCCTGCGGTGCCATGGGCGACACTGCGCCAAAAAAGCCGGGTACCGACAGGAAACAAAGGTCGCGATACTCATCGCCGGACTCCATCGTCGCAGGCCAGCTTTCGTCTCCGCGGGACACCATGATGCTACGGGCATTGCGCACCACATGACAGTTGGTGACGACGCGATGCAAGGCGATGACAACACCAGAACCCAGTTCCCGGGTACCGTCGTTTTGCACCACCTCAACTTTGAGCACCCAGGCTGACGAATCCGCCACGCCCGAATGCGCAACTGGTGCGACCATTAGCATCAGCGCGGCTACACCGAATCGAAAGAGGTGCATCTGATTTCCTTTTGCCAGCGTAAGGAATGCATGGAGTCGCCGACCAAGTCATGAACCTGCCGGATTCTTCGGAGTTCGAGCGGAGAATCTCCGGCAGGTTCATGAAGTCGGAACGCTCACTCTTTTTATAGATCAGCGCCAAACTAGGATTCCGCTCTGTATTCCATAATGTTCTCATGGTTTATTCGCTGTAACGTTGGTCTATACAGGAGTGATAAGGCTTCATGGGGAGAGAGGGGGACGATCGCTAGCTCGGTGTCTCCACCAGGTGGGCCGAAGATTGGTCCACTTGTTTATTCAATTATTTTTGGAGGATTCACATCATGCATATCATTAAACTAAGCGCCATGGCAGCAACTGTTCTCTGCGCGACTGCGTTCGCCCCGCAGTTCACGTCGGCTGCTGCTCTGAACCCCGGCCAAGGCTGGGATGCGTTCCAGGCCCGCGGGGGTCAACCGGTGTCCAGCGATTCCTATATGGGCACCTCGATGGGATCAGCGCCCGGCCTGGGCTACGACACCAACCATGTAAGAGAGGGCGCGTCCATTGAAGGGAGCTATCAAGGTACTTCGATGGGGTCCGCAGGCCAGGGATACGATACCTTCCACGCCAGGGACGGCGAGCGCATCTGAGTTTCGCGTCCTGATCCTGGGCGCTTGCCGGGACTTTCCCTGCAGGCGCCTCTCTTCAATTGCTTCCTGCATGCACGATTATCGGGGCGGTATCGCGTGCTGCCGCTGCGGGGAAATCTTCACATTCACTGTCATTCCCAACCTCTACGGAGCGGGCTGTGGATTTCGCCCGCGGTCGGTCGCAGGATGCAGCCCATCATGGACAACAGGGTGGTCTTGCCCGAGCCGGACGGACCCATGATGAGCGGCACCTCGCCGCGATTCAGAGTCAGGCTGACGGAATCCACTGCCACCACCCTCGTTTCGCCAGCGCCATAGATCTTGCTTACATTGCGGGCTTCCGGAATGGGCGCTTCGGTCATGCCTTGAACACGCTGACTGGATCGAGCTTGTGCACCCTGACTACCGAAAAGTACGCCGAGCCCAGGCACATCACCAGGACGGCGAGGAACAGGACCACAAACAGGGTCGGGCTGAGATAGAGCGGCACACCGGCGCTCTCGACGGCGCCGCGCATCAGCAGCACCAGCAGTACACCAACTACGTAGCCCGCCACTGCGCTAATAGCCGCCTGGGCGAAAATGGCCTGGTCGATTTCCTCGTTGCGCGCGCCGATCGCCTGGAGCGTGCCGTATTCGCGCAGGTGCTCCAGGGTGCTCGTGTAGATGGTCTGGCCAACAATGGTGCCACCGATGAGGAGAGCCAGGGCGGCAGTGATGAAAAAGGCCATGCCCATGCCGGTCTGCACGGTCCAGTACATGATGGTCTTGCGCAAGAACTCATCCCTGGTGAACACGTCGATGTCCTTGAGCTTGTCGCGCAGATAGAAACGGCGCTGCGGCGCAGCCGCATCCGTGGTGTCCTCCGCTGACAGGAATCCTTCCTCGAAGACGTCCATATCAGTTGTCCCTGGATTGATTTGCGTCATGAATACTGGCGGCAGATGCCCCTAACCGGACAATAATGCTAAATTGAAAGGCCGGAGGCAGATATGTCCGCCCACTCAAAAGAAAACACCTTTCTGGTTGCTGCGTTGGCCGCTACGCATGCGGGTGCGTTTGAATGCCACGTACCGGAACGGACGGTTACGATTTCCGCCAACCTGGAAGCGCTGCTGGGCTTTTCTCCTGGTGGATTCGATGGCCGCATGGATTCCCTGCTCGAGATCCTGGATCCCCAGGACCGTGAGCGAATCGTCAACCACGTCCGCAATGCGCCGCCGGATAAAACACAAATTGAAACCGAATTTCGCATTATCGAATCGGAAGGCCAGGCCAGGTGGTTTTACGTCCGGGGGGAGCTGAAGCGCAATGCCACCGGCGAGGTGATCGCCCTTATCGGCATGGCCCAGGAAGTCCCGGCGGCGGCAGTTACCGAGCGCCGCATGCAATCTCAGCAGGCCACCCTGTTTGAACTGTTGACCGAGCAACGGATTGACATGCTTCCGGTTGAAGAGGCAATGAAATACATTACCGAACGCGCCGCCCAGACGTTGGGCGTGGAACGGGTAAGCGTGTGGAAGTTTAGCCCCGACCAGCAACAACTGGATTGTCAGACCCTGTACCGTAGAGGCGGCGCTAGACACAGCCAGTGCGACAGCCTGTATGCAAGCGATTTCCCTCGCTACTTCAATGCATTGGCGCAAAATCGGTCCCTGGCAGTTTCCAACGCAATGACAGATTCCCGCACCCGGGAACTCGCGGAGCCGTATTTGAAGCCTCTCGGCATCACCTCCATGTTAGAAGCCACCATCCGCCGTAAGGGCGAAACGATAGGCGTGGTTTGCAATGAGCAGGTGGGCCCGCCACGCATCTGGACCCTGGATGAACAGCGCTTTGCCTCCTGCGTCGCCGATCTGGTGACTTTGATGCTGGAAAGCAGCGAGCGCGACCGGCTGGCGGAGCAGATCGAACACAAAGCCACCCATGACGCGCTGACCGGCCTGCCCAACCGATTCTGGTTCAGAACGCGGCTGGAGCAGCGGATCAAGGAGTCTGACGCGCCTTTTACCGTGCTTCTCGCGGGCCTGGATCAGTTCAAGGAAATCAACGATACCCTGGGACACGAGCCGGGCGATGAGATGCTGACTGAGCTGGGCCAGCGCCTGGCAGCCTTGCTGCCGCCCGGCAGCGCGCTGGCCCGGCTGGGCGGCGACGAATTCGGTCTGTTGCTGGAGAATTCCGGCGACCTGGCGCAACTGACTGCGCTGGCGGAAGGAATCCGCCAGGCGCTGCTAAAGCCGGTCACCTGCCAGGGCATGCGCCTGGCGGTAACCGCCAGTCTGGGCGCAAGCTTTTATCCACGACACGGGAAGGACGCCTCTACCCTGATGCGCTGTGCGGATCTGGCACTGCATAGCGCCAAGTCTGACACCGGCTTTCGCGTCTACGATCCTGCCCGAGACCGCCACACGCCCCGCCGCCTGACCCTCATGCATGACCTGATCAATGCGGTGGAAAATGACGATCTATGGGCGGCTTACCAGCCCAAGCTGGACGTGGTCGGCAAGGTGGTGACCGGCATGGAAGTGCTGGCGCGCTGGACTCACCCGCTGTTCGGCGAAATCCTGCCTGAAGAATTCATCCCCCTGGCGGAACTCTCCGATCTGATCCAGCCCCTGACTCTTCATATGATTGGGCTTGCCTGCACCCAATGGCGCATCTGGAAGAACCAGGGCCGGGATCTGCACCTGGCGGTAAATCTCTCCCCCCGTATGCTGATGACTTCCGGCTGGATGGAAGCCCTGCTCGGCACCCTGGCCCGGGTTGACATGCCCGCCGACCGGCTGGAACTGGAGGTCACTGAAAGTGCCTTCATCCATGAGCCTGAACTGGCCCTGGCCAATATGCAGGCCTTGTCCAAGAAAGGCATCCGCTTCAGTCTGGATGATTTTGGCATGGGATATTCCTCGCTTACCCACCTGAGCCACATGCCCATTCACGCCCTAAAGATCGACAAGAGTTTCATCCAGAAAATGTGCCAGGACGAACGTCTGCTGGCCATCGTCCGCTCCACCGTCCAACTGGGTGACAATCTGGGTATCGATGTCATTGCCGAAGGGGTGGAAAACGCTCAGGAGTTCGAGCAGCTTCGCCTGCTGAACTGCCACCAGATCCAGGGCTTTTATCTGAGCCCGCCTCTCTTGCCTGCGGAAGTACCGAGTTTCTTCGCCACGCATAAAGGCGCCTGAGCCGCTGCTGATTGGGGCCGGTTCAATATCTTCATGGCGTCATGACCACTCCTGCCGTTCGCACCCTGCATGTCATTGGCGGCACCGCCCTGGGGGGCGCAGAACGTTTCTTTGTTCGCCTGATCAACGCCCTCCACCAGCGCAACCAGACAGTGGCAGTCGTGACAGTAAAGGCTGGCGAAATCGATGCTGCGATCGAACCGGGAGTTGCCCGCTATCATGCCCCGATGTTCGCCACCTGGGATCGCTATTCGCGCTGGCTGATCAACCGCGCGGTAAAGGATTTTTCCGCATCCATTGTGCAGACCTATATGGGCCGGGCCACCCGCATCACCCGATTGCCAGACAGCAGCGCCAGCGTGCACCTGGCCCGGCTTGGGGGCTATTACAACCTCAAGGGCTATCGCCACGCCCATGCCTGGGTGGGCAACACGGCCGGCGTCGCGCGCTACCTGATCGACCGGGGCCTGCCGGAGAATCGCTGCTTTTGCATCGGCAATTTCGTCGATACGCCTGTCCCTGCATCCGCCGATGCATTGAACCGCCTGCGCGCCACCTATGGGATCCCCGTCCCGGCCAGGCTGCTGCTGGGGCTGGGCCGCTTTCATCCCAACAAGGGCTGGGCCGACTTACTGGATGCGTTTGCGCACCTGCCGGCGCAAATCGATGGCTGCTCCACTGTGCCTGCTCATGGTGGGAAGCGGGCCGCTGGATGCCGAATTGCGTCAGCGCGCCAAGGCCCTGGGAATTGAACCGCGCATCACCTGGGCCGGCTGGCAGAAGGACCCCGCGCCCTGGTACCAGCTTGCCGACGTGTTTGTCTGCGCCTCGCGTCACGAGCCCCTGGGCAATGTGATCCTCGAGGCTTGGGCCAATCGCACGCTGGCCGTTTCGACCCGCGCGGACGGCCCGCTGGAACTGATGGAAGACGGTGTCGATGGCCTGCTTGCGCCGCTGGAAAGTCCCCGGACCCTGGCCGAGGTCATTCACACCGCCCTGACCCTGCCTCAGGCGCAGCGGTCCGCAATGATCGAAGCAGGCGCAAGCAAACTTGAAAGCCGATTCAGTGAAGATGCCATCGTAAGCCAATACCTGGATCTATATGCCCGTTTGTCGCGCAATGCCGGGGCCTGAGATGAAGTTTGGGTTTTGTCGCGGAGACCGTCATGTCTGAAACCGTGGAGTGCTGGGTTTTTCGCGCCGACGGCCCAACTGAGGAAATCACGCGGGAAGCAGTGAGCGATCATCTGAGCGAGGCAGACGCATGTATCCGGATTGAATTGAAGGACCCCGGCCCGAAGGTGTTCGGCAATGATCAACTCGGCCTTCACGAGCAGGCGGTGGAAGACGCCCTGAGCATGCATCGGCACCTTAAGCTGGAGACGTCGAACCCGCCGGACCGGAAGTCCACGCCGGCGGATTCGACCGCACCTCCCTAGGTGATGCATGACGGCGGCTTGGATGGCGATTGGACTCGGATCGATTCCCCACGCAAGTTCTCCATACTCTTCGGCAAAATGCACGAAAATTGAACTTCCCGCTTCCGCGGGCCCCAAAACTGCGAGGGCAGACAATGTGGAAATGAAGATAAGTGAATTTGCGGGGAAGCCCGCCCAGCCAACCATGCTGGTCAAGGTACCCAAGCTGATCACGGCTTACTACAGCAACATGCCGGAAAGCTCGGTGCCCGCACAAAGAGTCGCGTTTGGCACCTCGGGTCATCGCGGATCGGCTTTCGAGAACAGCTTTAATGAATGGCATGTCCTGGCCATCAGTCAGGCCATCTGCGAACACCGCAAGCAGCGGGGCATCGATGGCCCGCTGTTTCTGGGTATCGACACACACGCGCTTTCCGAGCCGGCGTATGCCAGTGCGCTCGAAGTGCTGGCGGCCAACGGGGTGGAAGTCATGCTCGCGGACAAGGATGAATACACCCCTACTCCGGTGGTTTCTCACGCGATTCTCACTTACAACCGGGGCCGCAACAAGGGACTGGCGGACGGCATTGTCATCACGCCGTCGCATAATCCGCCCGACAACGGCGGTTTCAAGTACAACCCGCCCAACGGGGGGCCGGCGGGCAATGACGTCACAGGATGGATCGAAGCGTGGGCCAATGTACTTCTGGAAAATGGCCTTCAGGGCGTGAAAAGAATTTCCTTCGAACAGGCCCAGCGCGCGGCTACCACGCACCGCCATGATTATCTCGATGCTTACGTGGGCGATCTCGGCAGCGTGCTCGACATGGACGCGATTCGCGGTGCGAACCTCCGCATGGGCGTAGATCCGCTAGGTGGAGCCGGAGTCCACTATTGGGGCCCGATTGCCGAGCGCTACGGTTTGAATCTCACTGTTGTGAACGAAGTCGTCGATCCGACTTTCCGATTCATGACCGTCGATTGGGACGGACAGATCCGCATGGACCCTTCCTCCCCCTACGCAATGCGCAGCCTGATCGACCTAAAGGATCGTTTCGACATCGCCTTCGCCTGTGACACTGACCATGACCGGCACGGGATTGTCACCCGGAACGCGGGCTTGCTGCAGCCCAATCATTACCTCACTGCCGCCATTTTCTATCTCTTTCAGAACCGGCCGAATTGGAGCAAGGCTGCGATGGTGGGCAAGACGGTTGTCAGCAGCCAGATGATCGACCGCGTCACGGCGAAGCTGGGCCGGAAGCTCTACGAGGTGCCGGTCGGTTTCAAGTGGTTTGTGGACGGCCTGCTCGACGGCACGCTCGGTTTTGGCGGGGAGGAGAGCGCGGGCGCTTCCTTTGTCCGCCGCGATGGCAGTGTGTGGACGACAGACAAGGATGGTCTCGTCCCGGCCTTGCTTGCGGCCGAGATGACCGCGCGCGTGGGCCGAGATCCGGGTGAAATCTATGCCGGGCTTGCGCACGAGTTTGGCGAGCCGGTTTACGATCGTGTCGAGGCGCCGGCGACGCCCGAGCAAAAGCAAAAGCTCGCGAAGTTGTCGCCGCAGCAGGTACGGTCAGAACAGATGGCGGGCGAAAGAATCCGGGCCATTCTTACCCGGGCTCCCGGCAATGGTGAAGCCATTGGTGGATTGAAAGTGGTGGCGGAGAGCGGATGGTTTGCGGCGCGACCCTCGGGCACCGAAGACATCTACAAGATCTACGCTGAAAGTTTTAAAGGCGACGATCACCTGCGCCGTGTTCTGGAGGAAGCACAGACCATCGTCAGCGATGCGCTGAAGCCGTCGGCACAGTAACCGGGAATAGCGGGCAGAACTCTTCTTGAGGAGATGCGATGAACGATAAAGCACGAATCGGCCACGCGAAGGAGCGCCTTTGGTCCGCGGACGTGGAGGGCTTTGATTACCTCGCCGAGCTTGCCCTGGATCTGCGTTCGTCGTGGAATCACGGCGCCGACGAGCTTTGGCGGCGGCTTGATCCGGCGCTCTGGGATCTGACCCAAAATCCCTGGGTGGTCCTGCAGACCGTGTCGCGCGAGAAGCTCCAACTGGTGTTAGCCGATTCCGCTTTCCGAACCAAACTCGACGGCCTGGTGCAAGCCAAGCGGGAGGCGGCGGAAGCACCGGCCTGGTTTCAGCAAACCTTTGCGCATGCAGGGTTGGGTTGCGTTGCCTATTTCAGCATGGAGTTCATGTTGAGCGAAGCCCTGCCCATCTACTCGGGCGGCCTTGGCAACGTGGCTGGAGATCAGCTCAAGACGGCAAGCGATCTGGGTGTTCCGGTGATCGGGGTCGGGTTGCTATACCAGCAAGGCTATTTTCGCCAGGTGATTGACAAGAACGGCGCGCAACAGGCGCTTTTCCCTTACAACGACCCCGGGCAATTGCCGATCATGCCCTTACGCAAACCCAATGGCGAGTGGTTGCGGCTGGAGATTGCCCTGCCCGGATACTCTGTCTGGCTGCGCGCCTGGCAGGTCGAAGTCGGCCGGGTGAAGCTTTATCTGCTGGACAGCAATGACGCTGCGAATTACCCCGCGCATCGAGGCATTACCAGCGAACTGTATGGGGGCGGACCTGAATTACGTTTAATGCAGGAACTGATGCTAGGCATCGGCGGTTGGCGGCTGCTCGCCGCGCTCGGCATCAAGCCGGAAGTCTGCCACCTGAATGAAGGGCATGCGGCCTTTGTGGTGCTGGAACGCGCCCGCAACTTCATGGAGGAAAACGCGCAGACCTTCGAGGTTGCGCTGAACGTGACACGGGCGGGCAACCTGTTCACCACGCATACCGCGGTCGCAGCCGGTTTTGACCGCTTTGCTCCCGCGCTCATTGAGCAATACCTCGGCGGTTACGCTGAGCGCAGGCTGGGCATAACACTGCGCGATCTACTCGCCCTGGGCCGTCAGAACCCGAACGACTCGTCGGAGCCTTTCAACATGGCTTATCTGGCAATCCGCGGCAGCGGGGCGATCAATGGTGTGAGCCGCCTGCATGGCAAAGTCAGCCGGAATCTCTTTCAGTCTCTTTTCCCCCTCTGGCCGCAGGAAGAAGTGCCGGTCGCGCACGTGACCAATGGCGTGCATATGGCAACCTGGGATTCGGCGCCAGCCGATGATCTGTGGACTGAAGCATGCGGAAAGGACCGCTGGCTGCTGCCGAGCGAAGCGCTGGAGCGCGATGTCCGCCGTATTTCCGACGTCAGGCTGTGGGAGTTTCGCATCGCTGCCAGCAAGTCTCTGGTTGAATATGCGCGCGTGCGATTGGCCCGGCAACTGTCCACCGCCGGCGCATCACCCGAGGCGGTAGTGGAGGCAAAGCATCTGTTTGACCCTAATGCCTTGACGCTTGGTTTCGCCCGCCGCTTCGCAACCTACAAGAGGCCGAACCTGTTGCTGCACGACCCGGAACGCCTGCTGCGCCTGCTGACCAATCCGCAACGCCCGGTCCAGCTCATCATGGCCGGCAAAGCCCATCCCGCAGACCTCGCAGGGCAGGCCCTGATACAGCAATGGATACAATTCACCCGCAGGCCGGAAGCGCGCCTCCACGTCATTTTTCTGAGCGACTATGACATGCATCTGACCGAGAAACTGGTTCAGGGAGTGGATGTCTGGCTCAACACGCCGCGGCGCCCGTGGGAAGCATGTGGAACGAGCGGCATGAAGGTGCTCGTCAATGGCGGCATCAATCTGTCTGAACTGGACGGCTGGTGGGCAGAGGCGTACACGCCGGAGGTAGGGTGGGCGTTGGGGGATGGTCAGGAACATGACAGTGATCCAACGTGGGACAAAGTAGAAGCTGAGGCCTTGTACGACCTGCTGGAGCGCGAAGTGATTCCTGAATTCTACACGCGCGATCAACAAGGTATCCCTGCGGCGTGGGTGGCCCGGATGCGGGAAAGCATGGCGCGCTTGACGCCACTCTTCTCCACCAACCGCGCGGTGCGCGAATACACCGAGCGACACTACCTCCCGGCCGCGGCCGCCTACCGCGAACGGGCTGCCGACAACGGCGCAATCGGCGCGGCCATGGTCAATCGGCGGCACGCCTTGGAGCAACATTGGGGCGCGCTGCGTTTCGGGGAACTGAACGTGGAAACGGACCAACAGCATCACGTGTTTGAGGTTCAGTTGTATCTCGATGAACTCAACCCCAACGATGTGTGCGTAGAGTTATATGCAGATGGAACAAGCGGAGCCGCAACCGAGAGGATCGCTATGGAACGCGTCCGGCAACTGGTGGGCGCAACAAACGGATACGCCTATCGGGTGAGCGTGCCGGCAACCCGGCCGGCGAGGGACTATACGGCGCGGCTCATACCCTACGGCGCAGGCGTGATGGTGCCTCTGGAAGATGCGCATATCCTGTGGCAGCGGTGATCCATTCGCAGCCGATGCCATCAGAACTACGCGATCGCAACAACGCTATCAGATTCGTGTTATCGGCTCGGATCCTGGGGCCCGTTTTCTGCTGGATATGACAGACCACGCCTCAACTCGCAAACCGGGTGAGAGATTGGCAGGAATCGTAATGCGCCCGCAGCAATGAGCCCGCATCATGCCGTTCGGCCGATTGGGTAACGCTCAGTCCCGTGGGCCACAAAGGAGCAAACATGACGAACCCACTTGATCAGTTGTGTATCAACACCATTCGTTTTTTATCGGTGGACGCCGTGCAGAAGGCCAATAGCGGGCACCCGGGTCTGCCGCTCGGGGCCGCGCCAATGGCCTACGCGCTGTGGACTCGGGTCCTCAAGCACAACCCGCACAACCCGCAGTGGTTCGATCGTGACCGCTTCGTGCTCTCGGCCGGGCATGGCTCGATGCTGCTCTACAGTCTGCTGCACCTTACCGGCTATGATCTCCCGCTAGACGAGATCAAGCGCTTCCGCCAGTGGGGCAGCAAGGCGCCGGGGCATCCGGAACGTGGGCTTACACCGGGTGTGGAAACCACGACCGGGCCGCTGGGACAGGGCTTCGCCAACGCGGTTGGCATGGCTATAGCGGAAGCGCAATTGGCGGCGCGTTACAACCGCCCGAACTGCACGGTTATCGACCATGCCACCTATGTGCTCGCCGGCGACGGCGACCTGATGGAGGGCGTTGCCTCCGAGGCGGCCTCGCTTGCAGGACATCTGCGGCTCGGCAAGCTGACCTGCCTGTACGACGACAACCGGGTCACGCTTGCCGCCGGCATCGACATCGCCTTCTCGGAAGATCGCGCACAGCGCTTCGAAGCGTACGGTTGGCACGTCGTTTCAATCGCGGACGGCAACGATCTCGCCGCAATCGACACCGCGCTTCAGGCCGCACGCGCTGAAACAACCCGGCCCTCGCTGATTCTGGTGCGCACCCATATCGGCTACGGCTCGCCCGAACAGGACAGCTTCAAGGCGCACGGCTCGCCGCTGGGCGCAGAAGACGTGCGCAGGACCAAGCGCAACCTTGGCTGGCCGACCGAGCCAGATTTTCTGATACCGGAAGAGGCGCTGGCGCTGTTTCGTGAAGCACTGCCGCGCGGCGCGCGCGACGAGGCGGCGTGGAACGAACGCATGAAGGCCTACACCAAGGCCTACCCGGATCTGGCCGAGGATCTGCGGCGGAGCCTGCGTGGCGAACTGCCGCCTGGCTGGGACGCGGACATTCCGGTCTTTGCCACCGACGCCAAGGGCATTGCCACGCGCGTCGCTTCAGGCAAGGTGATGAATGCAATCGCGCCAAAGCTGCCAGCGCTCTCAGGAGGATCCGCAGACCTCGATCCCTCCACACACACTGCGCTGAAGGAACTTGGCGATTTCAATCCGCCCGCAACCCCCAATGACGATACGCAAGGCTCGGCCGGCGGCGGCTGGAGCCCTGGCGGGCGCAACCTGCACTTTGGCGTTCGTGAGCATGCGATGGGCGCAATCGTCAACGGACTGGCAGCACACGGAGGCTTTATTCCATACGGTTCGACCTTCCTGATTTTCTCCGACTACATGCGCCCGCCAATCCGCCTGGCGGCGCTGATGGGCTTGCACGTCATTCACGTGTTCACCCACGACAGCATCGCCGTCGGTGAGGACGGTCCCACCCATCAGCCGGTAGAACAGTTGGCCGGTCTGCGCGCCATCCCTGACCTCATCGTTATCCGCCCCGGCGACGCCAACGAAACCTCCATCGCCTGGCGTGTCGCGCTGGAGACGCGCGATCGTCCGGTGGTGCTGGTGCTGAGCAGGCAGGACCTGCCGATTCTCGATCGCAGCCGCTATGCAGCCGCCGACGGCCTGCGTAGCGGCGCCTATATCCTGCTCGATGCGCCCAATTCAAAGCCGGAGCTGATCCTGATAGCCAGCGGCTCCGAGGTCAGTCTGATCGTCGCTGCGGCAGAGCGTTTGCAGGGACAGGGCGTCGCAGTGCGGTGCGTCTCGATGCCGAGCTGGGAGCTATTCGACAGCCTGACTCTAGCCCAGCGCGATCATGTACTGCCACCGTCGGTCGGCGCGCGTCTGGCGGTCGAGGCGGGCACAGCGCAGGGTTGGCACCGCTACGTCGGAGCTGCCGGCGACGTGATGAGCGTGGAACGATTCGGCGCATCCGCGCCGTCTGGCACTCTGCTGCGCGAATATGGATTCAGTGTCGAGGACGTCTATCAGCGCGCGCTGGCGCTGCCGCGATAAGAACTCCGCGGCCTGCCCCGAGCTCGTCCCCCCATTCTGTGGCGGTATGACGGAACGCGGCAACCGAAGCGCGCCGTCTGGTAATGCACCCGCCCGGTGCTGCATCGAGGACAGTCGCAGATATTTGCTATTTCAGGTCGAGAAAGGTCCGCGTCATGGCGAAGGAAGCAGGACAAGAAATCGGAGAGGCCGGCGGGCTTCCGCGACGACACTCAGGACAGGCATTTTGGGTGCTTTGCCTCCTCGCCGCGATGCTGATCGTGCCGGCGGCGCTCACCCTCTCCAGGGTCGAGCATCCGGGCGTGCTGAGCATCGTTTCAGACAATCCCACCCCCCATGGATACACCTGGAGCCTGCTGCTGTTCATCGTGCCGGTGGCCGTGCTGGGCAGTTGGTTCGCACGCCGGGCAGAACTGCACTTCCCGCGCCAAGCGTTCTGGCGCACCCTCGCCGTCCTGGTGCCGCTGGGCTTCATCCTCGATCTGGCCTTCGGCAACGCCTTTTTCGTCTTCCCCAATCACGGCGCGACGCTGGGGCTTGGCATTCCCGCCATGGGCGGAACGGTGCCGATCGAGGAGTTCGTGTTCTACTTAACCGGCTTCATGGCCGCGCTGATGAGCTATATCTGGGCCGACGAATACTGGATGAGGGCCTACAACATCCCCGACTACCGAGAGGCGGCGCGCGGCGTCGTGCGCATCCTGCGCTTCCACTATCCGTCTGCGTTGTTCGGCGTCGCGCTCATTGCTGCTGCGGCTGTTTACAAGCGGCACTTCTCCGACTCGCCAGCCGGCTTCCCCTGGTATTTCACCTACCTGACGCTGGGTGCCCTGGTGCCCTCCGCGGGCTTCTTCCACACCGCCAGGCCATTCGTGAACTGGCGCGCGTTCAGTTTCACCTTCTTCCTCATGTTGTTCATCAGCCTGCTGTGGGAGGTGACCCTGGCCTTGCCGTACGGCTGGTGGGGCTTCCGCCCGGAGGCCATGATCGGCCTCGACATCGGCGCCTGGTCCGGTCTGCCCATCGAGGAGCCCCTGGTCTGGATGGCGGTGAGCTACGCCACAGTGATCGTCTACGAGGTGATCAAGATCTGGCTGGCGTTGGGCACCCGGGTCCCGGACGCGTTCTTCGGCGCACGACCATAGACCGGCGTCCTGGCTGCGGCGCTGCACCACGCCGCTGAACTCCGTGTTGACCATCGGCCAGGAGCTATGGGTCGACAGGGAGGATGTCAAATAGAGCCCCATGTCCCTTCGGCGTGGATAGGCCATTCCAAGGCTATCCGGCGCATTCGCCCAACCCACAAAGTCAATACATCCGCCCATGCATTCTATGGTTAATGACAAGGCTTTGTTGGGCGCGCAGCATTGCGCAGTCTTGTACGTAAGCATAGAAGCGTTGCGCAATGGCGAAGGTCGCGGTGTCGACCGTCAATCCGTATTATCATCGCGCATGCGGACAGACAACTTCTGCGCACTCGAAATGACTCAAGCAGGTACCAGGCATCAGCACTTTCGACGATTCCCATAGGGTACGAACCGGTGGGCCCTTATCAATGAGCGTCAAACAACCCTGGAAAGGGACCGTGGCTATGCGATTTAGTTTTCTTCTGATAACGGCTATTGCGTTGTGCGCCACCCTTGCTTACGGTAAAGACAACCCGATTTCGCAACTTTTTGCGGCACGCAGTCTGAACTGCCACTTTGATCCGGGAACCCGCACGGTCTGGCCTGGAAGCAAACCAAAGACCTCCGCCACGCACTCTGGTCAGGATGTTCATTTTGACGCGATCGATATCAAGAGCCAGTCCGCGCGTGTGATTGCAAAAAGTGGCGCCGGCGATGTCAAGGTGCTTCCAGCCAGAGCGGGTCTGTCTTTCATTGAATTGGCGCCGGATGCCATTCATCTCACCACCGTCTTTCCCATTTATGGAAAAGCTCACGACTTCATCGCCGTCGACACTCGACATGAGATCGTTTCTGGCGCGCCTATGGACGAGGAATACTATGGATCGTGTCAAGTCTTCCAGTGAAGCAGCGTTATTTCCACGGAACTTCGTACTGCCGCCCATGACGTAAGCAGGCTATAAAATCGCGTTGCGAGAGCGCTCCAAATAATGTTACGTTCGATTCTTTCAGCGCTGGGAGGTTTGAGCACTCCGCAAAATGTCACAAGCTGAACACGTCCATCCAATTTCAACAGCCCGTTAGTCACTCAATATCGCGCATGCGTGGTCAATCCCCACCGTGCCGAACTCTTTGGATCAAGTTGTCGTAAACCGGCGAAGGGATGCCGGTACAATTGGCACGAGGTTGGATCAGGCCAATGGCAAAATCACGTAGAACGATCACCGTTGTCTTCGGCGCGCTCATCGGACTTCTTGTCCTCGTCGCGATCGCCCTGTTTCTTTTTCTGGATGTCAACGCCTACAAGCCACGCTTTGAAGCGGCCGTCTCGGAGAATGTTGGGGATGGAAGTCAAAGTCGGCGGCCGTTTGGGAATCGGCTTCTTCCCAGGCTTGCTCGTCACCCTGGAGGACGTGCACATTCGTAACCGGGGAACCGAAGTTGCCACCGCAAGGGCGGCCCGGATTGGGATCGATTTCCTCACCCTGCTCCACAAGGGATTCCAGATCGAGCAGATCACGCTTGAACACCCGACCATATCCATCGAGCGGGATCGCGATGGCAAGTTCAATTTCGAGCAATCGGAGGAGGGCCGGGGACCATTGCCCAATCTGAACCTGGCAAGAATATCCCTCTCAAATGGAACTTTCCGCTACGTGGACAGAGCATCCGGGGAAGGATTCGAGGCCGGGGATTGCAGCCTGGACGTGAGCCGGCTGCAGCTTTCCGGCAGGGAACGGCCGGACATTATGAAGAACCTTTCTTTCGCGGCAGAACTCGCTTGCGGGAAGATTCTGACCAAGGACTACGCCGCTTCCGATTTGAAGTTTTCGGTTGCCGGGCAGCGCGGGAGCTTCGATCTCAAACCTGTCACGATGCGTATCTTCTCTGGACAGGGATCGGGAAGCATACAGGCGGACTTCACGGGCGCTGTTCCGCTTTACCAGGTTCGCTATACCCTTTCACAGTTCCGCATCGATGAGTTCCTGAAGATCCTGTCGCCGCAAGAGATCGCCCAGGGGTCGATGGATTTCTCCGCGAACCTGTCGATGCAGGGAAAGACGTATGAACGAACTGAGACAGACTGCAGCGGGAAAGATCACACTGCGGGGAGAAAACCTCACTCTCAATGGCCGCGATCTCGATCGGGAGTTCGCCCGCTATGAGTCCAGTCAGCACTTCAACCTCGTTGACGTCGGAGCCTACGTCCTGATCGGGCCTCTCGGCCTGATTGTCACCAAGGGATACAACTTTGCGCGCATCTATCAGGGATCGGGGGGCCACAGCGAGATCAGGACGCTCGTCTCCGACTGGAAGGTCGCCCACGGTGTGGCGCAGGCGCAGGACGTGGCTATGGCGACGAACAAGAACCGGATCGCCCTGCATGGCGGGCTCGATTTCAGTCAACAGCCGGTTCGATGCGGTGACCGTTGCGTTGATCGATGCCAAGGGCTGCGCCAAGGTTCAGCAAAGAATTCGTGGCTCTTTCCAGAAACCGGTAGTGGAGGAGCCGAATACCCTAAAGTCCGCAGCCGGGCCGGTGCGCAAGTTGCTCAAGCAAGTGAGGAATCTCTTTCCGGGCGGAGAATGTGACAGTGTTCTACGCCGGTTCGGTGGCGTCGCCAAAATAGTTGGTTCGCAATGAAATCCGGGGACAACGCTCGGAATAAGACTGGCTGCGAACCCGCAACTCTGGACGCATGAAGCCAGATGGCATCCATTTACATGGTGACCGTTTTTTGCTGCTAAAGTGCCATTCAACACGCATGCCACGATAGATGGTTGCGAGTCGCGTCCTGCCGAATGGGCTTACCGATACCGGACATTCCGGCTTACAAACGAATGTCCTCTGCTGAGAAGCTGGGCACGCCGATGGCGACCCGAACGGAACCATAATGAACTTTCTTTGAACGACACAACGTGTCAAACTGCAGCCTGGGTTATGCAGTTTTAGGCCGTACATTCTGCTTCTGCGGCCAGCCATTTGGTTCCCTGAAACCCGCCGGTCGTCTAAGTAGTGCCTGACCGGAAACCAACTCACCCCAGTAAGCGCAGGCCGCCCTGAAGTAATCCGGCGACGAAGAAGTCCGTCCCGGCGTCATTCAGGGACGAATTTCCACGCAGTTACGGGGAAAGGTGGCGAATTTATTTTGAATCTTCGAGTGCGGAGGTCGTCCAAAGAGCCAATTAAAAATACTTTGCTGATTCATCTCGCGTCTGGATGTTATTGGTGTAAAACATCGGCGGAAGAGTCTCACGTCTTTGTGATGGCCTGATCGAGGAACGCACTCATGCGAGTAGTACAAACCCCTCAGATGCACGTAGGCGAAGTTGACATCTCGGCGATCACCTTTGATCCGCGATCCCGTGACGACATCCCGAAGATATTGCGCGGCCTGCAACACATCTACACCGATCTGCCGTTGCGTAGTGCGCTGTTTCAACTGCTCGAAGCGCGGATAGCGCCGGCGGTGAGCAAGGCCAATGGGCGGCCGGGCATGAGCCTGTGGTCGATCTTCGTCTGCGGCGTGATGCGCCTGGATTTGAATATCGACTATGACCGGCTGCATGATCTCGCGAACCAGCACAGCACCCTGCGCGCCATGCTCGGGCACGGCACCTTTGACAACGAGACCTACCACTACCAAACGCTCAAGGACAACGTCAGTCTCTTCCCCCCCGAACTGCTCGATGAGATCAATCAACTGATCGTCGCCTCAGGCCACCTCGTCGCTAAAAAAAAGTCCGACGAAGCCCTGCGTGGGCGGTGCGACTCCTTTGTAGTTGAAACCCACGTTCATTACCCCACCGACATCAACCTACTGTACGACGCCCTGCGCAAAGTCATCACACTTACCGCCCGGCTGTGCGAGGCGCACGGGGTCAGCGACTGGCGGCAACACGCCTACAACGTCAGGCAGGTCAAACGCAGCATGCGCAACGCGCAGAACAAGAAACGCAGCAAAGCGCAATCGGCCGAACAACAGACGAAGAATGCCACCCTGATCATCGCCGCCCATCAAGATTACCTTGAGCTGGCCCGGCACACCCTGGACAAGGCCAACAGCACGCTGGTGGGGCTTGTGGCCGCCGGGGCCAAATTGCCTGAGTTCGGCCGGTCTTAAAATGCTGAATGGAATGATGATGCCGGCAGCTGATGCAGCGCGTGAGTTAGGAAGCGATTCAGATTTCGACTTGATTCTTGGAGCGATAGCTCTTGCCATCGATGCGCACGGTCTCGGCGTGGTGCAATAGGCGGTCAAGCAAAGCCGAGGTGAGCACAGAGTCGTTGTTGAAGATGCTGGCCCACTGTTTATAGACTCGGTTTGTTGTAATCAATGTAGCGCCGCGTTCATAGCGGTGGCTGATGATCTGAAACAAGCAGTCGGCGCCGAACTTATCGATTGGGAGATAGCCGAGTTCGTCAATGCAAAGGACCTGAGGTTTGATGTAGTGATTGAGCGCACGTTTGATGCTGCCAGCGGCATGGGCGTCGGCCAGGGTATTGACGATTTCGATGGCGCTGGTGAACAACACCGCGTGAGCGCGGAGACAGGCGGCATGGCCGAGCGCGGTCATGAGATGGCTCTTACCGAGCCCGGTGCCTGAGATGAACACGACGTTGGCATGTTGCTTGACGAAATCCAGATGGAAGAGGTTTTGGATAAGCAGGCGGTTGATTTTGGTGGGCCAGTTCCAGTCAAACTGATCAAGCGTCTTTAGCACAGGGAAGCGAGCCTGAGCAATGCACCGCTGAACTCGGCGGTCTTCAAGTCCAGCGACCTCGCCGCTGAGCAGCTCCGATAGGTAATTTAGGTGAGACCAGTGCTTGTCGGCGGCGGTTTTCGCCATCGGCTGATGATTCTCAAGCATGAACGGCAGTTTCAACGTACTGAGATGGGAACGCAGTGCATCGCCATCGGGATGGGCTAGGTCAGGGCGTGTTCGCATCGTCAATTCCTTGGTCACGGTCATAGATGGATAGATCGGGTTCGGGTAATTCCAGATCAAGCAGGTCAGCGCGCCGTGTGAGTTGCAAGGCGGCCGGTTCATGGTCGATGCGCCGTCGTGCGGCCAAGATATTGGCGATGTATTCGGAGCTGAAGGCCTGTAGCTCCAGTCCGTCATCGAGCGCGCGCGCGACGGCCTCTTTGCCGTGCAACTCGGCCAAGGCAAGGATTTTTCGCAAATGCACACGTGCGTTCACGCGTTTTGCTTCAAGTCCCTCGAGGTAGGCCTGGGCGCGGGGAGACAATGCCAGAAAGTGCGTCAACAGGTGCTGCTCGCGTGCGGTTTTGCGCTGCACCAGAAGTTGCCGGGCGTGGTCTGGGTCTTCGATGTCCTGGTGCCGATCCATGCTGCGTGGATGTCGCGCAACCAGTTGGTCCGCGTCGTAGATGCACACGCGGTCGGCGTAGGCCTTGAGCGTCAGCAGCTTGCCCGCATCGCGCGCCGGCACCGAGTAATGGTTGGTATCAAGCGGCACCCTAAACTGTTTTGAGGCGCGCACGGTCTCCACCCGTGCCAGATCGAAGCCGGCTGGATTGATCGGCCTCAGATGAGCGCGTTCCGCTTCAAATCGATCAATCGGGCGCTGATGAGTCGCCCCGTGGATGCGCACGTTGGCGACCGTGTCGACCCACAACGTGGCGGCAGGTGCAGCGGGAAGTCGGCCAGCTCGAGTCCGCTCAGGAGGTTCTTTTTAACGTAGCCCACTCCATTCTCAACCCGCCCCTTCTCATTCCCACTTCTCACGTTACATGGGATGATCTCGAAGCCCCAATGGCGAGAGAAATCCAGGTACTTCGGATTGAACACCGGGGCCTGGCCGACCATGCGCTGCAACACCGCCGACTTGAGATTGTCGACCATAATTTTGGTGGGGCAACCGCCAAACGCAGCGAACGCGTTCTCATGGCATGCCAGAAAGAACTCCATCTTCTGCGAGACCGTAAATTCCAAATACATCAGACGGCTGTAGCACAACACCATCAGGAAGAAGCTCAAGCGCCGGCGCGTGGAGCCCACAGCGATGGTTCCGTACTCGCCCCAGTCGACCTGGGCACATTCGCCTTGAGCGAAGTCGAGTTTAAGGAACGCCTCCGGGTGGCGTGGCCGAATGCGGTGGACGTAATCTTTGACGATCGTGATGCCGCCGTCGTAGCCTGCCTCGCACAGTCGCTGGAAGATTTGCTGTGCGCTGTAAGGGTGGGTATCAAGCCAACGTGCGATCTGGCCCTTATAGGCATCGAGCTTGCTCACGCGTGGCACCCCCGCGCGCGGGCGAAACTGTTCCACATTGGCCCACTTGGCTACCGTGCGCGGATCCAGTGCAAGCGCACGGGCGGTCTGCGCGACAGTGAGTCGCTGGCGGCCTAGATGATCGAGGATTTGGCAGAAGGTCTCATAGTTGAGCACGGCGACGCTCCATCTGATCGAGGATTTGCACAAGACTTACCGGGCCATCGCCAGAAGTGCGCACGGGTGCCTGTGCTGTCACGCTTGGTCGAGTGGGAGGCGTATTCCCAGGAAGTGCAAGTACCTGGTACAGCGGCGCCTGATAGGCGATAAGCTCGATCTCGATGAGTTGCTGGCGCGCCGCGACAAGCTCCCCGGTGCCCAGGTGCAGCCGCGCGCCGAGCGTGGACTCGCCGTAGTAGCTCAACCCTTGTGAGTCAGATACGGTGACGAGGAACAAATACAATGCCGCTGCGCGCACGTCGCAGCGATCGATGAAGTGCCGCTGCACGAGTGCCTGGTCAACCCAGCTGAACTGCTCGGGCACTTGGCGCAACCGCTCGGGCCGCAGCACGTGTTTGACTGTCCTCATGGTGACTCCGGTTGATTACGTCGTAGCCTAGTTGTACAAGACGCAGGATCGTGGCGGCAATGTCATCTTGTAACGTCACCTCGAACAGATGCGCGATCAACCCCGTCAGTACGGGTGATGGAGCCGCCAAGAGATCTTGTAACGCAGGCGCCCCGGGAGCCGCAGCGATCTCGGCACGAAGTGCATTTTCTTCAATCGGCTCAGGTACTTGCGTGATCAAGGTCTCTTGTAACGCGGTCGGCCGACGAGGTTTGCCCCGACTGTAACCTGGGTGCGCAACGCGCCAGGCCTGTACGCGAGCGACGTGGGCCGGGTCACGGAAGTATCCGTTGTTCGCTGGCTTAGCCAACCAATTGGCTTGGCTGGCGACCTTGCTCGCGCGTTGGCATTGCGTGGCTGAGCAGAAGCGCTGACGCTCGCGATTACGAGGGTCCGGATAGAAATAATTGCTGCAACACAAGCACTTACGCTGCCCAGACCGCGCCATAGCTGTTCCTCGAAAGGGTCGAGAAAAGCAGCCCCCATGGCTACGCGCACGTCCCTCAGGCGAAGTTTGAAGAAGACGGACCTAGACCTGAAAAAAACGGGTCAGAAACGATTTTATGAAGAAGACTGATGACGAAGAAAATGCGCGTTCATAACGGCTGGATCAAGACAAATTCAGCTCGGCGGCCACAGGGCTTGAGCAGCACGGCTACAACAGCAAGATGGATGTACTCGCGAGACTGGAAATTGAAGGCTTCATGGCGCATGCCGAGCGCCAGATCGAGCAAACCCGATGCCGCGTCATTCAAGGCGAGGTCATCGCTCATGACGAGAAGGTGTTCTCGATCTTTGAGCCGCATACCGAATGGATCAGCAAAGGCAAGGCTGGCGTTCCGGTGGAACTGGGCGTTAAGGTCTGTCTGCTGGAAGATCAGTACCAGTTCATCCTGCATCATCAGGTGATGGAACAACAAACGGATGATCAGGTGGCGGTGCCGATGGTTGTGGCCGCCCGGAAGCGCTTCCCGCAACTGGCGGTGTGCAGCTTTGACAAAGGGTTCCATTCACCGGCAAACCAGAGTGCCTTGCACGAGCATCTGACACAGGTGGTCTTGCCCCGCAAAGGCAAGCTCTCAAGAAGCGCGCAGGAGGTGGAGCAGTCGGCCGCGTTCGTGAAAGCCCGGCGCGCTCACTCGGCGGTCGAATCGGCAATCAACGCGATCGAAGTCCATGGACTCGATGTTTGTCGCGATCATGGAATCACCGGCTTCAAACGGTATGTGGCGTGGGCGGTGGTAGCACGCAACATTCACCGCATCGGTGCGCTCTTGTGGCAGCAGGAGCAACCGCGCGTCCTCAGAAAGAGGCACAGCGCCGCGCATGCCCCACCATTTCGGCAAGCGGCTTAATCACGCCACGAGCATTTCAACATGCGCCCGATCAACCGGCGCAACGAATACGCTTGTCCAAAAACAGCGGGAAACCCTGCCCTCGACGAGAAACAGACAAAATTTCTGCCGTTTTGCGTGGACAGCCAAATTAATCGGCGCCGGGTCAGGGTGCAGGCAGGGTGTTTTTGAAAAAAACAGGGGTTTCCGGTCAAGCACTAAGTAGGCTTGATACTTAAAGAACTGTGCGAGCTCATTCCGTTTGCCTGTCTTGAAGGAGATACCCAACATGAAATCCTTTTCCGAAAGATTCTTCCTGCCTGTTGCCTCGTCCTTGGTCGCGCTGTTGGTTGCGGGTTGCGGGGGCGGAGGCGGGGGCGGGGGAGGCGCAACGGCCACAGGCACGGTCAGAGTGCAACTCACCGATGCGCCGGCCTGCGGTTATGACCACGTGTACATCACCGTGGATCACGTTGAAATTTCCTCGGATGGCAACAAATGGACGACCATTCCAGTGAGTTCCGCCCTGGGGCGCATTGACCTGCTCAATCTGACCAATGGCGCTTTGCTTTCCCTGGGCGTGGCTCCCCTTTCGGCAGGGACCTACCAGCAGGTGCGCCTGGTGCTGAAAGCCAATGGCAACTCAACACCGTGGGCCAATTCACTGGTGCTGTCGCCCCCCGCCCCCGACACCGAAATTCCGCTCAAGACGCCAAGCGCCCAGCAAAGCGGCTACAAGATCGTCGGGCCCTTCACGGTGCAGGCAGGAACCCAGGCTGATCTGGTGCTCGAGTTCAATGCCTGCAAGTCCATCGTGGTGGCGGGCAACAGCGGACAATATCTGCTGAAGCCTGTGGTGAGGGCCATGGCCCAGGTGGTGAGCGGATCGATTTCAGGAACCGCCATACCGAGTTCGGCGGTGTACGCCGAACAACAATCGAACTCTGGCCCCGTTATTGTCACCGGCACCGTGGCTGATCCCACCACCGGCGTGTTTACCCTCTCACCCATCCTCGAAAGCAGCGTGGGGGGCAACGTGGATGTGGTAATCGTGCCGCCGCCACCGACATCGGGAACTGACGGTTTTGCCACGGAAATCGTGCAAGACGTGCCGGTCACCGCGGGCGCCACGACTGATCTTGGCTCGTTTACCGCCGAAGCCTCCACTATCAACACCGCATCTGGTACGGTACAGGTGTCCGGGTCACCTGGTGCGGCGAACCTCGTGGCGGACCAGACGGTCACCAACCCTCCCAACACGGCGCGCATCTATGAGATCAGCGCAACGGCAACCACCACCGGGTCCTATAGCATCCCCCTGGCAGCATCCGGACCGTGGGCGGGACCCTACAACAGCACCACGTTGCCGATTGCTTTGACCCAGGACACCAGCAGCACCGAAGCGGGCATGTATAACGTCACTGCTACGGATGCAGCCGGCACTTCTGCAACTCAGCCCGCAGATGTGAGCAATGGGTCAGCAACAGGTATCGACTTCGCGTTGACTCCATAATCCAATCAAGAACGGGGCAGGCCGCAAAACCTGCCCCTTTTTTTCCCGCATCTCTCCGATTGGTTGCTGCGTTTGTGCGCGCTGCGCGTCCCCGTCGCCATTGCCCGACACGGCAAGGCCCAGATCCCGCGACAGACCATCCTGCACCCACACACCCAACCATGCACCAGCTACATCGAATACAGCGCGTTCCGCGAAGTCATCCATCGGCCATATGCGCCTCAACCGGATGGTCAATCTTTCGCCGCGTAGCCAGTCAACAAACTTCCCCGTTGATCACGCACCCGACAAGCGCGTTTTAGCACACGGGAGTATCCGGACTTGCCGGAGCCGTTGTCACCATAGATCACAGTCAAGCCGATTGGGCTGAAGGCAAGACGCTGGTTCTCCGCGATCCGGTTTACATGCCGAAGGTTCTTCAGCGCCAACAGCCTGAAATGAGTATTTGGTGCCGCTGGTGCCGGAATTTGCTCGGCGCTCAATTTGTGGGCGGTTCGGCCCTTAGGGTCGGGAATGCCGTGTTCCGCCTTAAGCAGGGCGAATAGGTCATCCAGGTCGTCATCGAACAGTGCCTCTTTCGCAAACAGCCTTGCGATTGCGTCACTTTGCCAAGCCGGCAGGCCTGCTGACCACTTCAGGATTTCTTTAAGAATCGACATATTTTCTTCCTCGCGCCTTCATCGCCTGTGGCTAGTCATGACCGGCTCAACCCTCCGCCACCACCGCCAGCACATCTTCGCCGTAAGCCTCGATCTTCTTCACGCCCAGCCCCGATATCTCACCCAGTTCAGTGAGCGTCGCGGGTTTGCGCGCGGCGATCTCGCGCAGCGTGGCGTCGTGCAGGATCACATACGCGGGCAGGCCCTTTTCGTTGGCGGTTTTGCGGCGCCAGGCGCGCAGGGAAACGAAGAGCGGGTCTTCGTCGTTGTGGTCAACTGCCAGGCGGGTCTTGCTGCGTTTTGGGCGCGCTTCGATTACGCGCAGCCAGACCTTCTCCTCGCCACGCAGTACGGGGCGCGCGGCAGCGGTGAGTTTCAGCGCGCCGTAGGCGGCGTGGTCAACTTCGAGCAGGGCGAGCACGACCAGTTGCCGCAGCACGGCGCGCCATACCTTGTCGGTGTGCCCCGCGCCAACTCCGAATACGCTCAATTGACGGTGACCGAATTTTTGGGTCTTCTCGGTAACTCTTGCCGAGCAGCACGTCGATGACGTGCCCGGCGCCGAAGCGCTGGCCGGTGCGGTAGATCGCCGACAGCAGCTTTTGCGCGGCTTCGGTGCCGTCCCACAAGGTGGGCGGGTTGAGGCAGACGTCGCAGTTGCCGCAGGGCTGGATGGCCTCGCCGAAGTAGCCCAGCAGCGCGACGCGGCGGCAGCTCGCCGCTTCGCACAAGCCGACCAACGCATCGAGCTTGGCGTGGCCGATGCGCTTGTGCGCGTCTTCGGCGTCGGATTCGTCGATGAAGCGGCGCTGGGTGACCACGTCCTGCAGGCCCCACGCCATCCATGCCTCGGCGGGCTCGCCGTCGCGTCCGGCGCGGCCGGTTTCCTGGTAGTAGCCTTCGAGCGACTCGCGGCAGATCCAGGTGCGCGACGAAGCGCACGTCGGGCTTGTCGATGCCCATGCCGAAGGCGATGGTGGCGACCATGACGACGCCGTCTTCGCGCAGGAATCGTTCCTGATGCGCGGCGGCGCGTGCCGTTGTCCAGGCCGGCGTGATAGGGCAGCGCGGTGAGGCCGGCTTGGCTGCAGCCGGCGGCGGTGTCCTCGACTTTCTTGCGCGTGCAGGCAATAGACGATGCCCGCCTGGCCTTGATGGTCGCGCAGAAAATCCAGCAACTGGCGGCGCGGCGTCGGACTTCTCGCTGATGCGGTAGCGGATGTTGGGGCGGTCGAAGCTCGCCACGAATACCTGCGCGGCGTCGCAGATGCAAGCCGCTCGAGGATTTCGGCGCGCGTCGCGGCGTCGGCGGTGGCGGTGAGCGCGATGCGCGGCACATCGGGAAAGCGCTCGTGCAAGCGCCGACAGGCCGAGGTATTCGGGGCGGAAGTCGTGTCCCCATTGCGACACGCAGTGCGCTTCGTCGATGGCGAACAGCGCGATGCTGGCCTGTTCGAGCAGGCCCAGGAAGCGCGGCGTGAGCAGGCGCTCGGGCGCGACGTACAGCAGTTCGAGCTCCCCTGCCGCGAATGCGCGCTCGACCTGCACGGCGGCGCGCGCCGTCGAGGCTGGAATTGAGAAACGCCGCGCGCGACGCCCGGTTCCTGCAAGCGCCGCGACCTGGTCCTGCATCAGCGCGATCAGCGGCGACACCACGACGCCGCAGCCCTCGCGCAGCAGGGCCGGGATCTGGAAGCACAGCGACTTGCCGCCGCCGGTCGGCATGAGCACCAGCGCGTCGCCGCCCTCGGCAAGCTGCCGATGATGGCCTCCTGTTCGCCGCGGAACTCCGGATAGCCGTAGATTGTTTGCAGGATGGAGAGTGGGGAGGCGGTCATGAGCGGAAATGTATTTAAGGATGCGTGCAGCATTTTCGGCGTAGAGTATCAGGGCCTGTTAACGCTAATTTCGCACCTGCGTTGCTGCGAGAACGCGATGGATGCAAGGCGCGGCGCGCTGGCAAGGGCCATCCCTTGCCAAGCGACGCAACGCCGCAGACGCGCTTTCTTGCAGCAACCCTTCGGGACGGGCCGATTCGGGCGCATCCATTTGTCGCGAGCCGCTTGCAGTGGCCGGCACTGCGGCGCGTCTCGCTTCGCAGGCTGCATCCCGAATCGGCCTCGTCGCAGGCGTGAAATTGGTGCTAACAGGCCCTACA
>CAVVDR010000009.1:0-615629 GCA_963746955.1 uncultured beta proteobacterium
GAAACGCTGCAGAAGACTGCGAAATTTCCCAGGCGCAGGAAGTCATTACCATCGACGGCCTGCGGGTGAATATGCCGACGGCTTCGGCCTGGCGCGCCCGTCCAACACCACGCCGGTGATCGTGCTGCGGTTTGAGGCAGAAAATGAAGCGGCGTTGAAGCGGATACAGGGGGATTTCAGAAGGGTGATAGGGGAGCAGGCTGCGGGCTGGAGTTGCCGTTTTAGGTGGCAAGAGTGGATTGACAGGGAAGAAGCTATGCCAACCATCAGCGCGTTCTACGGGATTCTGATTAAGATGTTTTTCAACGATCATTCTCCACCGCATTTTCATGTCGAGTATGGCGAATTCAAGGCGATCGTTGATATCAAGGCCATGGTGTTCAAGGAAGGAAATCTGCCACGCCGGGCGCAGGAACTGGTTCTGGATTGGGCGGAGTTGCATCAAGACGAGCTGCTGGAAGATTGGCGTCTGTGCATGGACAAGCAGCAGCCCTTGCCCATCGAACCTTTACGCTGAACGGAGGTTGAGCCGTGATGAAATGGGATGTTGTAGACGTCAAGCCAATTGCTCCTCTGGCGCTGGAGGTACGGTTCGCGGATGGCACATCCGGCAATGTGCGCTTCGAAGCCAGCCATTTGACCGGTGTCTTCGAACCCTTGAGAAATGAGGAGTTTTTCCGGCAGGTTCATCTGGATTCCGGCGCGGTGGCATGGCCGGGAAACATCGATCTGGCACCGGACGCGATGTACGAGGAGATCAAGGCAAAGGGCGAGTGGCTATTACGTTAGTTGTTGCGCGGCCTCCCCCATGTTTGCTTCCGCGGACACTGTTCAGGTGGCACGGGGCAGGAAGCCCAGTTTGGATGGTGTCTTTTCTAAACGACGTGGAGGCACTGAAATGAAAGCCATAATTGGAATCTCCAACTGGAATCAGACCCGCGACGAACTGCGCAAGCTGGCAAAGAAAATCGATGCCGGCAAGCGCTTGCCCGAGGCGGACTATCAGCTTGATTTCCCCAGCCCGGTGGAACTGCTTGCCGAGCTGCCGCCCAAGCGCTTGCAAATCCTGCGGGAGCTGAAATCCGCCGGGCCGCTGTCAGTCTACGCGCTGGCCAAGCGACTGGGCCGCAATTATTCAAATGTGCATAGCGATATCCAGCGGCTGCTTGCGATTTGCCTGGTGGAAAAGAATTCAGCAGACCAGGTATTGATGCCCTATGAGGACATTGTCGTACAGGTCGATGCCTCGCTCATGGTGGCGGCGTGAGGCCCGCCTTTGTTGCCGCCGCTGAAAATAATTCGAGCACGGCCCCTTTGATCCGCCATAAGGCCGGCGTGGCCGCTTACCTATGCGTTGGCAATTACTATGACGAATCGCTCTGCTGAACTTGTACTCCAAGCGGTATACGGTGATGCGACCAAGCAATTACTCGATCTCGTAATGGCCGCCGAGAAGTCATTTGACGACTACGGAAAACGGTCGATCTTTGGAAAGGACAAGGGGAAAGAGGCGGAGCAGAAGTTCACGGCAGCTCTCATACACGCCATTCTCGCGTTGGAACGTATTGGAAAAATCCGCGACTCAAAAAACGCTGAGGAATCTTTTATGGCATTGCAGAATGCCATGACCCTAATAAAAGACGCCTACCCCAATTGGCCACGGGCATACAAATACTGGGACAACTTCTATGCAGACACTTACAACAACTGAAAGGGCAAGCGCACTATTACGAAAGTCGGCGCTGGCAATACGGCGAGTAATGCCTGCGAAGGTACGTTGCCATTGCCTAACACTACGCTCCAGCGGACACTGCGCGATAAAGCCGCGCAGCCCCGCTGAGCTTGGACGTTGGGCGTCATTATGAGCACGTCGCAACCTTCATCGCCTTATACAGCGCCGACCCAATGCGGCATGCCGACGCTTTCAACACTCGATCGCAAGCTGAGAGCGAACATGCTGCTCAGCCTCGTGTTTCGTGGAAGATCGCTTCCCGTCGATTACGCGGCGAGAGTGATGGTCAGTACCTTTGTCCGGGTCACTGAGCACGCCGTTGAAGAGTATGAAATAGCACAACTGAGGTTTGAAGAGTTCATTAATCGCCCTTCGAATGGCCATCTGTTCTCGCTATTCAACGCGTCAGACCACCTTGAGTCGTGCATTTCCCTCATAGATCGGGCTTGTAACTTCCTCGGTCGAATGCGCGAAAGGCCGGAACTCTCTACCCTCGTCCCGAATCTGTCGGTAATGGTGAAGGCCAACCGCCAACGAGTGGCGATTCTTCGCAATGCTACCGAGCACCTCGAAACAAGACTTCTGAAGGGCACCATAAGCGAAGGAGACTACGTCATGCTGTCCCTAAGCAATGACGCGTGCGAACTGGAGCGCTGCAGCATAGCCTACGCTGAGCTAGCTGGCTGGCTTACTGAAATGCATGCGCTGGCAAGCCGATTCGCTTCTCAGCAAGGCAGGGTGGGCAAAGCGTAGCGTGCCCATGCGGGAGAGAAGCTGCACTTGCACGCATGTCGCGATACCGTCGCGCCCTCATTCGGGGCGGAACATTCTATTTCACTGTCACTCTGGCGGATCGCCGATCCACTGCCCTGGTGGAACATATCGATCGACTGCGGGCGGTGTACGGGCGGGTACGGCGCAAAGCACCCTTTCCAGACTCTGGCAATCTGCATCTTGCCGGATCACCTGCACGCCATCTGGCGCCTGCCCGAAGGCGATACGGATTATCCGCCGCGTTGGAGTCTGATCAATTCCGGGTTCTCCCGAAACCTTAAACCGTCTGAAGCCCGCAGTTCAAGCAAGTTATCCAGACGCGAGAAGGGCATTTGGCAGCGCCGATACTGGGAACACCAGATAAGGGATGATCCCGATATGGAACGCCATGTAGATTACATCCACGCCAACCCGCTCAAGCATGGATTGGTATCGAAGCTTGTTGATTGGCCGTATTCCAGCTTTCACCGATATGTCGCGGATGGCTTGCTGGCGAACAACTGGGCGGGAGGGGTTCTGGACGAATGCGAGTTTGGGGAATGATTGGATTGGCGCGTGGGCACGCTGCGCTTTGCCCACCCTACCTGTTGCATCAATGTGGCTAGCTGAATCCGAATCTTAGGCGTCAGCGTCAATCATTCCCTGCCAGAATGAACCCGTGCCCACCGTCCCCACCCTCTGCCGTTGTCAAACGGTAGTACTCTCGACTCTCCTCAACGGGCCAGCGTGGTCGTACACTTGGCGCTCGTCTTCCCGTCCACATCCGGAATCCCGGCACGGAACCTCACACTAAATCACCAGGAAACATGCATCCAATGACGACACCTACACCGCGCAAGCCCTTTTCCATGATTCGAGAGTTCCACCTCGCGGACTGGTTTACCCTCGCGAACGCCGTCTGTGGCGCGGGTGCCCTCTTTTCCATGATGACCTACCTCCAGGTGAATGACATCAGGCACATTTACTTTGCGTGCGGGCTCGTCTTTGCGGCTTTGATATTCGACGTTCTGGACGGACGCGTCGCAAGGTGGCGGCAGAAGGCGTCTACGATGGGTCAGGAGCTCGACTCCCTCGCTGACGTCATCTCCTTCGGAGTGGCCCCCGCGATCATTGCGTATGGCTGTGGCATGCAGGGTCTATACGATCGCATCGTCCTGGCCTACTTCATTGCCTGCGGGGTATCGCGCCTTGCCCGATACAACGTCACTGCAGAAGCCCTGTCCAATGGAACCGGCAAGGTGAAGTATTTCGAAGGAACGCCCATACCGACATCGATCCTTCTCGTCTTTCTGATGGCCATGGCGGGATGGTTCGGCGCCGTGCGTCAGGACTTGTGGTTCGGCGAGGTCACTATGGCCGGCTTCAAGCTGCATCCGCTCGTGCTCATGTTTGCGCTCTCAGGCTCGCTGATGATCAGCCGGCTCCGCATTCCAAAGCCATGAAGCGCCGCGACTCGATCCAGTGATTTCAGCCGCCCGGCACGGTGGAGAATGGCTGACAATGCGCGCTGGCGCACAAGGAAAGGACCAAACCATGCCTAAGCTCCGCGTCCACAACTTCGCAATATCCCTCGACGGCTACGGTGCCGGCCCCAACCAGGACCTCGACAACCCGCTCGGCGCCGGTGGTCTCGCCCTGCACGACTGGGTCTTCCCCACTCGCACCTTTCAGCGGATGCAAGGAAATGAGGGAGGCGAGAGAGGAATCGATGATGACTTCATGGCGCGCGGTTTCACCAACATCGGGGCGTGGATACTTGGCCGCAATATGTTCGGACCCGTCCGAGGGCCCTGGCCCGACGACACCTGGACCGGCTGGTGGGGCGACAACCCGCCATACCATACGCCCGTCTTCGTGCTCACCAACTACGCCCGGCCATCCATCGCCATGAGCGGCGGCACAACTTTTCACTTTGTCACAGACGGTATCCATGCCGCCTTGCGGCGGGCAACCGGCGCGGCCAACGGCCAGGATGTCCGGCTCGGCGGCGGCGTCTCCACAATCCGGCAGTACCTCCAAGCCGGACTAATCGACGAGATGCACGTCGCCATCAGCCCGATCCTGCTCGGCTCCGGCGAACACCTTTTCGCCGGCATCGACACGCCGGCGCTGGGTTACCAGTGCACTGAACACGTCACCACTGCCGATGTGATGCACTTCAGCCTCACAAGGCGCGCATAGCAGCCGTTCGACGCATCGCCAGGATCAGAGTGGAGACGGATTCCAATTTCGGGCGAAGCATCGCTTGCCGTGCTGCCACACCGCGCAAATGCGTCGCCGCCGCTCAGCGCAGCAGCGGCGCAAGCGTGGGCCAGACGTTCTCGAGCATCTGCGCCTGGGCCGCGGCCGTGGGGTGCAACTGATCGCGCTGCATTGACTCAAAGTCCAGGGCAACGTGCTCAAGCAGGAAAGGCACCAGCGGCAGATGCCGCTTTTCGGCGAGATCGGTGTAGGTGCGGTAAAACGCTTTGGTGTAAGGTTCGCCGTAGTTGGGCGGCAGGCGCATGCCGATCAGCACCACCCTGGTTTTGCGCGCCTGGGCCCGGCTGATGATTGCATCGAGGTTGTGGCGCATGGCCTTGAGCGACAGGCCGCGCAGCCCGTCGTTGGCACCGAGTTCAAGCAGCAGCAGCGCAGGGCGAGTGCGATCGAGCGCGGCGTCGATACGGGCCAGGCCGCCGGCGGTTGTGTCGCCGCTGATGCTGGCGTTGACCACGGTGTATCCCGGATGGCGTTGATGCAGGCGCTGCGCCAGCAGATCGACCCAGCCCTGTCCGGCCTCCAGGCCATAGCCGGCGCTCAGGCTGTCGCCCAGCACCAGGATGGTGGCGGCTGGGACGGGGCCACTCACAAGCAGCAGGAACCAGAGAAGGACGCGACGCATGACAGGGATTGAGGCAGGGACACCCATTGTCACCGCCGAAGGAGTGGGCAAGCAAGTGGCGGTGGCGGGCGGCATGCTCACCATACTCGAAGACATCAGTCTTTCCATCAATGCCGGCGAAAGCGTGGCCATCGTCGGGGTATCCGGATCGGGCAAGTCCACGCTCATCGGACTGCTGGCGGGCCTCGACCTGCCCAGCAGCGGACGCATCACGCTCTCGGGCGAGGAGCTCACCGCGCTCGATGAGGATGGCCGCGCGCGCCTGCGCGGGCGCAGCGTCGGCTTTGTGTTCCAGACCTTTCAACTGCTGCCCGGTTTGACCGCGCTGGAGAATGTGATGCTGCCGCTGGAGTTGGCCGGCACGACATCGGCGGCGGCCCAAGCCGGCGAGATGCTGCGACGCGTCGGCCTGGAAGCGCGCGCAGACCATTACCCGCGCCAGCTTTCCGGCGGCGAGGAGCAGCGCGTGGCGATCGCGCGCGCCTTTGCCACGACCCCGGCGCTGCTGTTCGCCGACGAACCCACCGGCAACCTCGACGCCCACACCGGGGAACGCGTGGCGGATCTGTTGTTTGCCCTCAACGCCGAACAGGGCACGACGCTGATATTGGTGACGCACGACGAGCGCATGGCGGCGCGCTGCACCCGCCGCCTGCACCTCGATGCCGGGCGCATCGTCGCCAATGACGCTTAAGCGCTTCGGCCTCTCGCTGCGGCTTTTGCTGCGCGACTGGCGCGCCGGCGAGTTGCGCATCCTGCTCTCGGCCCTGGTGATTGCGGTGACCGCGACCTCGGCCATCGGTTTTTTCGCCGATCGCCTGCAGCGCTCCATGGTCAACCAGTCGGCGGAACTGCTCGGCGCCGACCTGGTGTTGCGCAGTCCGCGTCCGGTGAATCCGGCCTGGCTTGAGCAGGCGCGCACTTTGGGTCTGCGCGAGGGTGAGGCCCTCGAGTTTCCCAGCGTGGTGCTGCACGGCGACAACCTGCAACTGTGCGACATCAAGGCGGTGCACGCCGGCTATCCGCTGCGCGGCACACTGCGCACCGCTGCCCAACCCTTTGGAGAGGAAGCCAGCACACGCGGCATCCCCAGTCCGGGCGAGGCCTGGGTGGAGGCACGTCTGCTGCCGCTGTTACAGGCAACGGTGGAAGATGAAATCACCCTGGGCAATCGCGCCCTGCGCATCGCCCGCATTCTTACCTTCGACCCCGGCGGCGCCGGCAACTTTGCGGCGCTGGCGCCGGCAGTGTTGATCAACCGCAGCGACGCCGAACGCGCCGGCGTGCTGGCGCCGGGCAGCCGGCTGACGCTCAACTATCAGTTTGCCGGCGAACCCTCAGCCGTCGCCCGTTACCAGCAGTGGCTCACGCCGCTGCTCGGCCCGAGCGACCGGCTGATCGACGTGCACGAGGGCCGGCCAGCCATCGGCTCCGCGCTCGACCGCGCCGAGCGCTATCTGGAGATGGCCAGCCTCGTCGCGGTGCTGCTCGCGGGCGTCGCTATCGCCATGGCGGCGCGCCGCTACAGCGAGCGCCATTTCGATGTCAGCGCCATGCTGCGCTGCCTCGGTGCCGGGCAAAACGACATCGTGGGCTTGTACGCGCCGCAGCTTTTGCTGCTCGGGCTGATCGGCAGCGGCCTCGGCGTGCTGCTGGGCTGGGGTGCCCAATTCGGGCTCTTCCTGCTGCTGCGCGAGCTGCTGCCGACGCAACTGCCGCCGCCTGGTCTGCTGCCGGCGCTGCTCGGTCTGTTCACCGGGCTGGTGGTGCTGGCGGGATTCGGTCTGCCGCCGGTATTGCGCCTGAAGAACGTGCCGGCACTGCGCGTGCTGCGGCGCGAGCTGACCCCCATGCCGCTGCGCGCCTGGCTGGTCTATGCTGCCGCCCTATCCGCGATGAGCCTGCTGCTGTGGCGCTACACCGGCAACGCCCTGCTTACGTTCGTCGTGCTGGGGGGTGCGCTCGCGACGCTAGTGATCTTCGGCGGCCTCGCCTGGCTGCTGCTGCGCGCCAGCCGCGCGCTGCACCGCGGCGTCGGCGTAGCCTGGCGCTATGGGTTGAACAATCTGTGGCGCCGGCCGTGGCTGGGCGTGGGGCAGATCCTCGCCTTTGGCGTGGTGCTGATGGCCATGGCGATCATCGCCCTGCTGCGCGACGACCTGCTTGCCACCTGGCAGACCCAGTTGCCGGCGCGCGCGCCCAATCACTTCGTCATAAACATCCTGCCCGATCAGGTGACGCCGTTCCGCGCCTTCCTGCATGAGCACCATGTCGCCAGCGCGCCGATCTACCCCATGGTGCGCGGACGGCTCACCGCGGTGAACGGGGTGGCCATGGCCGAGCGCGCGCGCCGCAATGGCGACGAGGAGGTGCATCGCGAGTTCAACCTGACCTGGAGCGACAACCCGCAACAGGACAACGTCATCATCGCCGGGCACTGGTGGCAGGCCTCCGATCGCGGCAAGCCACTGGTGTCGGTGGAACAGGGTGTGGCAGAGCGCCTCGGCATCAAGCTGGGCGATACGCTGAGCTTTTCCTTTGGCGGCCAGGCGCTGCTGGCAAAGGTGGCGAGCCTGCGCACGGTACAGTGGGATTCGTTCAAGCCCAATTTCTTCATGATCTTCCCGCCCGGCGTGATCGACCAGTTTCCGGCGACATACATCACGAGCTTCTATCTGCCGCCGACTCAGCGCACGCTGCTGGCGCAGTTGGTGCGCAGTTTTCCGGCGGTCACCGTGATCGATCTCGACCGCATCATGGACCAGGTGCGGCGCATCCTCGCGCAGGTGACGCTGGCGGTGGAGTATGTGCTGGTGCTGGTGTTGCTCGCCGGATTCGCCGTGCTCTACGCCGCCTTGCAGGCGAGCCTCGACGAGCGCCTGTACGAGGGGGCTCTGCTGCGCACGCTGGGGGCGAGCCGCTACCAGTTGCGCGCCGGCCATCTGGCCGAATACGCGCTGCTCGGCACCCTGGCCGGGCTGCTCGCCGCCGCCGGCGCCGAACTCATCGCCTGGCTGCTGTACACGCGCGTGTTTCACCTCGACTACCAGCTCAAATGGCAACTGTGGGCGCTGCTGCCTCCGCTCGGCGCGCTGCTGATCGGCGCGGCCGGCTACTGGGGCACGCGCCGCGTGGTGCAGCGCAGCCCGCTGGTGGTATTGCGCGGGCTTTAGGCGGCCGCTTGGGTAGGCCAGCGCGCTTGGCGCAGATGGTAATCAGGTCCGCCCCGTAGAAGCGCAGTGGGGCCACAGGCAGAGAAAGAATGCCGGGGACCGCTGCAAGCAGCGCAGTGTCCAGACTTCGTGCGGCAGCGTACAGAAGAAGTCCTGAGTGTCCGTGACCATAAGCGTGACAATCGGCAATTGAACCCCAACCAACCGCGCATTCTCAAGCACGGAGGGTGTGGAACCGGGTAGTATCTCGACTGGGCAATTCGTATTCAGAGCCGGCTTGGACTGTTCGTCCCCAACAATTGCGCCGCGCGCCCGCTTGAACACAACCCACTTCAATTGCCACAGGAAGCTTGGCTTGAAAACGATGCATGGAGAGAGGCAGCCATGACCTACTGTATAGGCATCATGCTCGACGCCGGACTGGTATTTGCTTCGGACTCGCGCACCCATGCCGGGGTCGACGATTTTGCGAGTTTCTGCAAGATGACCGTGTTTGAACGGGCCGGTGACCGGGTAATTGTCCTGTTAAGTTCGGGCAATCTGGCCGGGACCCAGGCCGTCATCAGCCTGCTTAAACAACGGAACGTCCACGACGGCGCGACCAATCTTTGGAGCGCGGGTTCCATGTTCGATGCCGCCATGCTGGTGTCCGACGCGATGCGGGACGTCGATCGCCGCGACGGCCAGCACCTGGCGAACAGCGATGTCGGCTTTAATGCCTCGTTCATACTTGGCGGACAGATCCTGGGCGAGGCGCCACGTCTCTTCCGCATCTATGCGGAGGGCAACTTCATCGAGGCCAGCCTGGAGACACCTTATCTCCAGACCGGTGAAACCAAATACGGGAAGCCGATCATCGACCGCGTGATCACCCGGTCGACCTTGCTCAACGATGCCGCAAAATGTGTCCTCGTCTCCTTCGATTCAACCATGCGCAGCAATTTGTCCGTCGGCGTGCCGATCGATCTGATCTGCTATGAACGCGACAGTCTTGCGGTGCGAATGCGTCGCCGCTTCGACGAGGGGGACGGGTATTTCAACGCGCTCGGCAAGCAATGGACTGAGGGCACGCGGCAGGTGTTCAGCCAACTGCCCAACTTGGACTGGTAAGGCCGCCGAGGATGCTGGCGGAGACGAAGGCGATGGTTGGAAGCGCAGTGGATTTTGGCGGTCAGGCAAGTGACGGCTTCGTCATCACTTGCGAGCACGGAGGCAACCGGATTCCTGGGGCGTATCGCGACCTGTTTGAGCCTCATCAGGCGCTGCTGGACTCCCACCGTGGCTTTGACCCCGGTGCGCTGGCCATGGCAAGGGCGCTGGCGACTGCATTGGGAGCGCCGCTGGTAGCTTCCACCGTCAGCCGTCTGCTGGTGGACCTGAATCGATCCGTCGGCCATCCGCATCTTCATTTCGAGGCGAGCCACAAAGCGCATGCGGAGGTGCGTCAGCGGATCTTGAAGCACTATTACCAGCCATATCGCGCGCAGGCGGAGCACTTGGTCAGGCAGGCGATCCTGGACCATGGCCGGGTCATCCACCTCTCGTCGCACAGCTTCACGCCCGAGCTGGACGGCAAGGTACGAAACGCCGATATCGGACTGCTTTATGACCCGGCACGCCCAAGTGAGGTGGATCTGTGCGAGCGTTGGACGGCGGCCCTCAAGGCTTGCGCGCCCGATCTCACCATCCGGCGCAATTATCCATATGCGGGCAAAGGCGATGGACTGACCGCCTGGTTTCGTCAACGGCTGCCGCCCGACGCCTACGTGGGCATCGAACTGGAGATCAACCAGAAGCATGTTTTCAGGGCAGGTCGACATTGGACCGCCCTTCGCAAAGTGATCCTTGAATCGCTGTGCAAGGCACTGGCGAGTCGCTGTGCAAAGACGTCCACCTAGCCTCTTCCAGCACAACAACCCAAACCGCCAGAGGCTGCCCACAGGTTGCGCTGGCGCTCAGCAGGAGTCCCACCATGAAGATCCACATCGGCTACGAACTGATTTACGACTGCCCGCAGCCCACCCCGATGATTCTGACCTTGAGCGTGCATTACACGCGCGTCTCCGACATCATCATTCCCGACCACCTGATCGCCGATCCACCTGTCCCCATCACGGCCTATCGCGACAGCTATGGCAACTGGTGCAGCCGCATCATGGCCCCCAGGGGCCTGCTCAGGCTGTCAACCAATGCGCTCGTGAGGGACACGGGCCTGCCGGATGTCGTCGTTCCGTATGCGAGGCAAACTCCGGTGGAACAACTGCCGGACGAGACCCTGCTGTTCCTGCTGGGCAGCCGATATTGCGAGACGGATCGCCTATCCGAGAACGCCTGGCAACTGTTCGGCAATTCACCGACCGGATGGGCGCGGGTGCAGGCGATCTGCGACTTCGTCCATAGCCATATCACATTTGGCTACGAGCACGCGCGCGCCACCAAGACAGCTTGGGAGGCTTTCCAGGAGGGAACTGGCGTTTGCCGTGATTACGCCCATCTCGCCATCGCTTTCTGCCGCTGCATGAACATCCCGGCGCGCTACTGCACCGGCTACCTGGGCGACATCGGCATGCCGCCACCCTATGGGCCGATGGATTTCGCCGGCTGGTTCGAGGCCTTCCTTGACGGCCAGTGGTACACCTTCGATGCACGCAACAATACCCCGCGAATCGGACGCGTCTTGATCGCCCGCGGCCGAGACGCCGCCGACGTTGCCATCACCAATACTTTCGGCCCCAACACCCTGAAGAGCTTCAAGGTGTGGACCGACGAGGTGAACGACGGGCAAGCCGGATAAGGCGCGCTGGGGGCCGGATTCGCGCGACGCGTATGCCGCACCGTCTTTCCTTGGCGGCGGTCACACGGTGAGCGCGCTGACCCGAACGGCGACGTTCAAGACCGGCTCCCGGCCGGTCACGCCGAGAAAGCTTCCTGCCACGGGCGGCACGGCCTCCGGGTGGCTCGCCACCGCCACCCCAATGTGGCGGTTGCCCGTCACCTCGCCGCTCGTTGGATCGAAGCCTTTCCAGCCGGCCCCAGGCAGATAGACCTCGGCCCAGGCATGGGTCGAAGCGTTGCCGGCTTCGGTGGCCGCAGCATAAAGATAGCCGCTGACGAAGCGGCTCGCCAACCCAAGGTGCCGACATGCTTCCAGGAACAGGGCCGCGAAATCCCGGCAGGAGCCACTGTTGCGCGCCAGCGTCAACGCGGGCGCCTGCACTCCCTGCTCTTCACGCATCTGATAGAAAAACCGGCCGGCAATCTCGTGGTTCATCCGGTCCAGCAGCGCGAATGTTTCCATGGGTTGTTGCAGGCCCAGCCCGTTCAGCCAGTTCTGGACCACCCCTTGGTCAGCCGGATACACGGCCTTCAGGAAGGGTGCGAGTTCGGCCCGCTCTTCCATGGAATAGTCGAAGGGATGGATGAATGCATAGTCATCCACCAGGAAGTCGAATGGGTTGTCCTCGTAATGCTGTATGACCACCGTGCTGTGAATGCGCAGCCGATCGGAAGGCTCGGAAAAGCTCACCACCGCAACCGAGTTGTCCAGAACATCGCGCTTCCATTGCACGGTATGCGCGGGAAGGATTTCCAGTACCGATGATTCGATCCTGACATTGTGGTTCTCCCGGGGACGCAACAGCAGCCGATGCGGGAGCAGCGACACCCTATCCTGGAACACATATTCGGTGACATGGCTGATGTCTAGACGTCGCATGCAAAATCGCCTTTCGGTTAAATCATTTTTGTAACCTTATACCGCCGGCACCCCGACTTCCACCGAATGGTGAATCTTCAGGCTATCGCAATGCATGGGCAGGCGCGCCGTGAGTTGTGGTTGGTTCCATTCCACTCGCAGTTGCAGTAGGGATTCCGCGAGGAGTTGAACGGACTACAATCGCTTTGGAGACAAGCAAGTCAGCCAGCACAATGGCGGGAGCATTCCGTTTTGCAGACCGAGGTGCGTATTGATGTGGACGAGTGAGGCATTCGACGCCGCCGTGCGCCGCCACGATGCCCAGATCGCGGCCTTGGGCCTGACCATCTGGGTCGGTTCCGAGCCCACCTTTACCGACCGTACCGCCCAATCGCCAGAGTGGCTGAACCAGGCTCTGGGGGGCGACAAGGAACAACGCGCCAACGTGCTTCTCGGCGGGCTCTGCCGGCGTTTCCCCGGCGGCGTGGTGTTGCGCAGCGTCGGACGGCAATACCCAGGCGAAGCGCGGCCGCGCTGGAACCTGGGCCTGTACCGCCGCCGGGACGGCGTGCCGATTTGGCATGGGCCTCCCGATCCGGTTCAGGCAGCGCACGAGGCCGAAGCCGTGCCCGAGCTGGATGCCTGGGCCGCCGCGCTGGCGGCAGAACTCGGGGCGCGGGGCTTTGCAGTCGCGCCGGCGAACAAGGAGGACGCGCTGGAGCGGCGCCTGCTGATGCGGGTCGACGCCGATGCCCCGGATACCGACGACCCGCGCCTGATGCGCCCTTCAGTGCACGCCCACACCACGCCGGCCAGTGGCTTGCGCGACGAGTTGGCCGAAGCTGGCGCGTACCTGTTTTTGCTAAGCATGGAGGAGTCGCATGGGTGGCTGACGCCGCGCATCGAACTGCCCATGCTCGCCGCTGTGGACCGGTTCCTCACCGTGTTGGACTGTGTGGCCCGGGCTTCCCTTGAATGTCACTTGCCTGCCCTGATCCTGGCCGGCTACCCACCGCCGGTGGACGGCACGATGGAGTGGACCACCGTGACGCCCGACCCGGCGGTGATCGAGATCAACACCGCTCCGAGCGTCGATGCCGAGAGCTTTTTGGAACGCAGCCGCGAGATCTATGCCGCTGCCGTGGATCAGGGTCTGGACGCTTACCGGCTCTATTTCAACGGGGCAGTGGCGGACTCGGGCGGCGGCGGCCAGATCACCCTGGGCGGACCGTCGCCGGAGGCCAGCCCCTTTCTGCAAGAGCCTCTGCTCCTGCCTCGTCTGGTGCGCTTCCTCAACCGCCATCCTGCCCTGTCCTATCTCTACTCCCACGACTTCGTCGGCAGCAGCGGGCAATCGGTGCGGGCTGATGAACGCGGGACCGACGCTTTCGACGAACTGAGTCTTGCCTTGGCCCTGCTGGAGCGGCAAGAGGACCTGCCGCCCGAACTCCTCTGGCACACCCTGGCGCCGTTTCTCTGCGATGCCGCCGGCAACAGCCATCGGGCGGAAATGAACATCGAAAAGTTATGGAATCCATTCCTCGCCGGGCGAGGCAAGCTGGGCCTGTTGGAATTCCGCGCGCTGCGCATGCAGCACACGCCGGAGCGGGCGACCGCCCTGGCCTGCCTGTTGCGCGCGGTGGTAGCGATGCTGACGCGCGAGCATTACATCCTTCCCCTCATGGATTGGGGCCGCGAACTGCACGAGCGATTTGCACTGCCCTTTTACCTGGAACAGGATCTGGAAGCAATTCTGCACAGCCTGGACTCGGCTGGTTTGGGTGTGGACGAGCCGATACGATCGGTGCTGCTGCGCGAGGAGTTCCGCCGTTGGGGGCAGGTGGACGTGCCCGGCTGCACCCTGGAAGTGAGGCGCGCGCTTGAGTTCTGGCCGCTGCTGGGAGACGCCGCCAGCCCCGAGCAGGGCGGCAGCTCCCGCCTGGTGGACGCGAGCACGTCGCGGGTGGAACTGCGGCTGCGACCAAATGAGGGTGGCGAACCGGACTGGCACGACTGGCAGGTCATCGCAGCAGGCGTCGCACTGCCCATGCGGCAGGAGCGCGACGGTCTGGGCCCGCTCAAGCTGTTTGGCCTTCGCTACCGCAGCTTTGTCCCCGGCTGGGGCCTGCACCCCGCCCTCGGCACCCAGGCGCCGGTCGAACTTCTGCTGCGCCATCCCCGTCAGGCGGCGGACTATCTCGTCACCCTGCATGAGTGGTCTCCCGACGGCGCCGCCTATGCCGGGCTTCCCGAGGATCTTGCTGGAGCGGGCGAGCGTCGTGCAACGCGGGTCACCCTGAACGTCTTGCCCCCCCAGCATAGTCCCCCAAGGGCTCCTCCTGTACAAGGGCTTAACCCCTTCTGCCTGGATCTGCGCTGCTTGACCTGTTGGGAACGGAGTACTCAATGAATGGATTATGGGGATCACCCATGCTTGCGTTAGCCGCGGCAATGTTGGTTACGGCAGCGGCAGTGGCCGAACCAGGAATCCAGGCGGGAAATGGCGGGACCCATACAAGCACGGATGCCTGCGCACCTTCACCTTATGGTGCGATTGCCAGCCCCGACCCCCAAGTGGCCACCGCCATGGAACTGGCCAAAGCCGCCCTTGACAGGGTGGTCGCCATCTACCAAGTGGATCCGACCAGGGTCAAGAATCTGGTAAAGGGCAGCGCAGGATTCGCCGTGCTGGAGAATCTGGTGAAGGTGGGCTTTATCGACGCCCGGATCCACGGACAAGGATTTCTCGTCTATCGCCAGAAAAATGGACGCTGGGGACCCCCGCTAATGCTGGAGGTATACGGAACCAGTGTTGGCCCTCAGATTGGCATGCGGGTAACTGATGTGCTCATCGTATTCAAAACGAAACAGAGCATACAGGACCTGCTCACAGGACATTTTTTGAATGGTTTGGTGACTCCGGGCGGTTCGTATCTATTCGGACGCGCCGATACCGCCAATCTGCCTACTGGCATCGTCACTTACAGCCTGCATCGGGGACTGATGCTGGGCCAGTCGACGGATGAGTATCACGTTCGTCTGCTGGATCAGGCCAACCTGAGGCTCTACGGCAAGCGACTGAAAAGCGGAGAAATTATCAACATCGAGCAAGTCGGTCTGCGTGTGCCGGCGCCTGTGGAGTCGTTGGTCCAGTGCGTAAATAGCCAGGTTGGCGAGCCAGCCCATCAGACGGATTGGAAGACGGGCGGTCCGATGCCGAAGCGCTGAGGTGAGGTAGGCTGAAGCAGGCCCAGGAGTCCTCCCAGTAGTCCTCCCAGCAGCCCCAAGGGAGGCTGTTGGCCGATTCTGTTGAAATACTCCCGTCTATTTCGAATTAGAGGATGGTAAAATTGCACGTGTCGAATGAGTGGAGAGCCTTGATATGATGGGGTTTCAGACCGATAGCCAAGAACGCCTTTTCTACTCCTTCAAGCTCGAAGACCACATTCCCCAGAATCACCTTCTCCGTGGCATTGATCGGTATCTTGATCTAAGCAGCCTCCGCGAGCATCTCACCGATCACTACAGTCACACCGGCCGCCCCTCCATTGATCCGGAGCTGATGATTCGGATGCTGGTCATTGGCTACAGCTTTGGCATCCGTTCCGAGCGACGGTTGTGCGAAGAGGTCCATCTGAATCTGGCCTATCGCTGGTTCTGCCGCCTGGGACTGGAAGACAAGGTGGCGGATCATTCCACCTTCTCCAAGAACCGACATGGCCGGTTTCGTGACAGCGGTGCGTTTCGGCACCTGTTCGAGACGGTATTGCGACGCTGTATGGAAGAAGGCCTGGTGCGAGGCGAGGGATTCGCCACGGACGCCAGCGTCATCAAGGCCGATGCACAGCGTCAGCGTGCGGTCCCAGGTAAAGAAACGATTGACTGGGGCAATCCCGATGAAGCGACACGCCCTGTCAGGGAGTACCTGGCCGCACTGGAAGAAGCGAATCCATCCGATGACCCGCCGAAGTCGATTTCGCTGACCGACCCCGCGTCGAGTTGGACGGCCGCGCACGGGCCGGCTTATTTCGCTTACTGCACCAATTATCTGATTGATCTGAACGCCGGCATTATTGTTGACGTCGAAGCCTCTGCGGTGAACAAGATGGCGGAAGCCGAGGCAACCCGGATCATGATCGATCGGGTCGAGGAGCGATTCGACCTCAAGCCCAACCGCCTGGTGGGGGACACCAACTATGGGTCGGCTGCCATGGTGGGCTGGCTGGTTGAAGAGAAACAGATCGAACCGCATGTGCCTGTGGTCGACAAGTCGGAACGTGATGACGGCACCTTCTCGCGCAGTGACTTTCAGTGGGATGAAACGGCCAATGAATACCGGTGTCCTGCGGGCCACGTGCTACGCAGCAACTGGCGTCCATTCACGAATCCGCGCACGCATGTTACGAAGGCCGACACCATTATCTATCGCTCAAGCCAGTCAGACTGCGAAGCCTGTGCGATGAAAGCCGATTGTTGTCCGACTACCCCAAGGCGCAACGTCCCTCGCAGCATCCATGAGCCTGCACGCGACGTGGCACGCGCAATCGCGAAGACCGATGCCTACAGACAGTCTCGCAACGATCGCAAAAAGGTTGAGATGTTGTTTGCCCACCTCAAGCGCATCCTGAAATTCGATAAGCTTCGACTACGAGGTCCAAGCGGTGTGCAGGATGAGTTTCTGCTGGCCGCAACGGCACAGAATTTGAGGCGAATGGCCAAATGGCTCACCCCGGTAGCACCGGAAGCAGTGCCAATACTTGCATAAGGGCAGTTCGGAACAATAAGACCAATCAATTCCATCCGAAATCTCTGCCCAAAACGAATCGATGATCAGACATCAACAATTAGCCGCGTGGCAGCACAAAAATAAAAGCGAGTTTTTCAACACAATCGGCCTTTTAAGCGCTGTTTGAACTGAAGGGGACTTGAGATCCAGCACGGCACTTGGCTTGGCCCTTTGCCCGGTACATTGCCGCATCCGCCTGTTCGAGCAATGTTTCGGGATCGTCACCGTCTTTCGGGTAGATCGAAAACCCGATGCTTGCGCCAATCTTGATCCTGTGACGATTGATCATGTAAGGTCTCCCAACGGCCGCTTCCAGTTTCCCTGCCAGGGATCGCGCAGACTGGGGGTCGTCCAGATTAGCCTCGATAACGGTGAACTCGTCTCCGCCAATACGCCCCACCGTATCAGTCGTTCGCACTGCGGCCCGCAATCTGTTGGCAACTGCCACCAGCAGTAAGTCTCCGATTCGATGTCCGAACGTATCGTTGACCTGCTTGAAATAGTCCAGATCGACGAACAAGAGGCCCAGGTACTTGTGCTGCTGCCTGGCATGTTCAATGGACTGCTGCAAGAGATTCAAGAAGTGGGCGCGATTGGGCAGACCAGTCAAACTGTCGTGATAGGCAAGGAAATGCTCCAGATCCCGTTCTTGTTTACCCGAGCTGATAGCGTGTAGGCTCGCGATGAAATGGGTGGTATTGCGTTCCATGTAAGACAGCGGCGTGATGGTTTCGTCCACCGTATAAAGCGTACCGTCCTTGCGTCGCTCTACCAACTCACCTTGCCACACCTGGCCGGCAAGGATTGCTTCCCATAAGTCCTGGTAGAAAGCGGAGTCCTGTCTGCCGGACTTCAGAATCGAAGGCGATTGATCCAGCAGCTCTTCAGGGGAATATCCGGTCGAAAGGCAGAATGCGTCATTGGCCCAGACAATTCGGCCCTTGCGATCAGTAATGAAGACTGCATTGGCGGCCGAAGTCAATGCATTCGCGAGGAGGCCTTGCTGTGTCACGCTGATCCAATCACAAAACAGTGCATGCAATCATTCCTGAAGCTGGGTGCATTGCGATTCCCCCGCATGAGGGCGCACCCAGGAGAATCCGCCAGCCGAACGATGTGCATTACGCCAATCCCTTTGCGATGCAATCACACGACCTGCTTGCCCCTCGTATGACTGCTTCACTGTCTGAGATGGTGCATCCTCTTTGTAGATGCAACCCAGACCCAAAATCCAATCTTCACCGTCATCCTGCCTGATCAATAATGACTTCACCACAAACCCGGTTAGCATGATAAGCATTTAACCATATGCTGATCTTATTTTCCAGTGTCCCCCCTCACGGGTACCGTGAACAGCGATCTCGTACTGACCGCCACCGCGGTGCTGATCAGCCTATTTGGCCTGCGGTGGCTGATCGCGCCCAATGTGATGGGTTACAAATGAACTGTAACGGCGAGCGTCGCGACATGGCCGTGCTGCGACGATTCAAGGAAAAAAGTTCCCTAGCCCAAAGCGGTCATTGACGGTGGAATCTCCATGAAGCGGTCGAGGGTCCCGCCACACTGACCCTGGCTTACGTTTTGTTCGAACGCCTTGCCAACCCCTTGATCGGCAGGTAAACGCCAAGCCGGCAATCGATCAGCGGCGCAACCCGATGTCAAGGAGTGAGGTCTGCAGAACTGGAGTTGAACAGATTTGAACCGGGACTCACTGGATCCGCATACGCCAGACCAGCCCGAAACGCCGCCTTCCCGAAACCGCTGACGGCAGGCTGACGCCGGTATTCATCATCGTGATGGCGCGGCCGGTGCCAACGCTCCGGCAGGCTCCTCAACTGCCGCGATCCAGGCGCTTCTTGTGTTTCGCCACCGTGTCAGAAACCTGGGAGATGATTTCGGAGGCGGCTCGAATGATGTTATTGGGGGTGAATCCGGCGCGCGTCATCTCCCGGAAGAAGGACTTGGCGAGAATCTTCGCCATGCTGTCGGCGTCGTGGGCAGGGTTGAAGGCCATGCCGGTGGCGCTTTCCATGGCCTGTTCGGCGAGCGCATGCTGTACGAAGCGTGACCGGAGCACGTTCCGCAGTTGGATCGCCTGCACTGTGCGGGCCGCGTATCCCCCGACCAGCTCGAACAGCGCCAGGTCCTCATCCGAGAACGGACCACCGCTCACCTTGCCAGACGCGTTGACCACCCCGATGATGTGCCCGGAAACCGTGAGCGGCACGACCATGAGACTGGGTGGACCCTCGCCTGTTCGGCGCGCGTGCGCAGCGAGCTGGGAGCGATGAACGTCCTTCACCAGAAGCGCCTGACCGTGGGCCAGGACCTGACCGGAGATGCCTTCGCCGACACCGACTTCCTGGTTCCACGCATCGGACGGAGGGACGTCGCTCGCCGCCGCAAGCCGCAGCTTGGGCTGCGCCGGATCGCCCGCGGACAGGAGCATGACCGACACCCGGGCGGCGCCGAGGATGCGCGCGGCGATGGTGGTCACCGACTTCAGGTTTTCCTCCAGTGTCCCCTCGGTCTCGAGAAAGTCCGAGAGGTCATGGACGCGGGAGAGCGGAAGTTTGGTGGTCACGCGCCAATTATCCTCCGGAATGGCTTGCCACGGATGCGCCTCATCCGGTTAATCCACACTCGGATACCATGATCCCGCAAATCGTCCCGTAGCCGTTCCCGGGCCATAGGTCTACCGGTTGCGTCCACCTCGTTGGGGCGTCGTTTACAGCGAGGGGCGGACGCTGACTGAGCATCGCCACAAAATAACGCATCTGCAACGGCAGATTCCGCGTTTGCCATCAGGCTCTAGCCGACCTTTCGCTGTCCTTGCTTTCAACAATGGATCGGTCGGCTAACACCTCGAAAAGGAATTTCACGCTATCGGCTACCGTCATGCCTGCCGACCATCATCGTCTCATGAACGGCCACCCCCAAGCGGGTGCGTATTCTGAAGGCATCGGCTCTGATATCAGGTTGGAAATGAGCCCAAGCATTTCCGAGCTATCCCAATCCCTGGGCCCGAGCCAGCTGTAGCGTATGCGCCCCAACTTGTCCACCAGGAAACTGGCCGGCACCATCATCCCCCCCCACGCATGCAAATTGCGACCGCCTTCATCCAGGCCGATCGGAAAACTGGGGCGTGTCTGGTGGATGTAACCCTGAAGCCAATTCAACGTGTCAGCCGTATTAACCGCCAACACGATGAAAGGTTTGCGCCCCATGGTCCTGGCCAGGCGATTCATGGACGGCATCTCCATCAGACAGGGTGGGCACCAGGAAGCCCAAAAGTTGACCAGGACCACGCGGCCACGCAATTGGGAAAGATCCGCCGCGCCACCGGTTGCAATGGGAACCACAAGGGGCGGGGCGGCGCGTACGGAATCGGAATGGTCAACTATGGCCTGGGCCGGCAGAGACAGCGCCCAGAGTAGGGTCACAACAAGCATGCGCATCATCGTGGTTGGGTCTCCAGGTGCGTCTTCATGCTGCCTGGGTCAAGCATGCGTGCCTGCGTCGCAGTTCAAGGATTTGCCCAGGGTAATTGGTCGGCTCGCGGATCAATTTCGTCAATGTCTTGGCGCGTTTCGCAATTGTGCCTGTACCTCCGACATATCGCCCGTCTATTCTAATCGAAGACCAGGGCATGGTCTTGCAGAGGTGACACAACACCAAGACGGAGGCCTTTGCATGGGTAGTGTTGATGGCAGTGGAAGCCGTTGTTAGCTGATCTCGCTGTATGGTTCCGGATCAGTTATCAGGCCTACATGGCGCTGGATAATGCAACCGCCAGTGCCTCTTCTAGGTTCCCATATCCCGTTGTCAGGCCAGCGGCGACAGGCTGCTCATGGCCGCGAGCTGCGGTTCGTCTTGGTTCCCGCAAGACGCCGGTGGGAAACATTCCTTCAGATACCCAACGGCTGCTTACCGGCACCTACCCCCAAAGGCAGCTCACGGCCGATTCTGTTGAAATACTCCCGTCTATTTCGAATTAGAGGATGGTAAAATTGCACGTGTCGAATGAGTGGAGAGCCTTGATATGATGGGGTTTCAGACCGATAGCCAAGAACGCCTTTTCTACTCCTTCAAGCTCGAAGACCACATTCCCCAGAATCACCTTCTCCGTGGCATTGATCGGTATCTTGATCTAAGCAGCCTCCGCGAGCATCTCACCGATCACTACAGTCACACCGGCCGCCCCTCCATTGATCCGGAGCTGATGATTCGGATGCTGGTCATTGGCTACAGCTTTGGCATCCGTTCCGAGCGACGGTTGTGCGAAGAGGTCCATCTGAATCTGGCCTATCGCTGGTTCTGCCGCCTGGGACTGGAAGACAAGGTGGCGGATCATTCCACCTTCTCCAAGAACCGACATGGCCGGTTTCGTGACAGCGGTGCGTTTCGGCACCTGTTCGAGACGGTATTGCGACGCTGTATGGAAGAAGGCCTGGTGCGAGGCGAGGGATTCGCCACGGACGCCAGCGTCATCAAGGCCGATGCACAGCGTCAGCGTGCGGTCCCAGGTAAAGAAACGATTGACTGGGGCAATCCCGATGAAGCGACACGCCCTGTCAGGGAGTACCTGGCCGCACTGGAAGAAGCGAATCCATCCGATGACCCGCCGAAGTCGATTTCGCTGACCGACCCCGCGTCGAGTTGGACAGCCGCGCACGGGCCGGCTTATTTCGCTTACTGCACCAATTATCTGATTGATCTGAACGCCGGCATTATTGTTGACGTCGAAGCCTCTGCGGTGAACAAGATGGCGGAAGCCGAGGCAACCCGGATCATGATCGATCGGGTCGAGGAGCGATTCGACCTCAAGCCCAACCGCCTGGTGGGGGACACCAACTATGGGTCGGCTGCCATGGTGGGCTGGCTGGTTGAAGAGAAACAGATCGAACCGCATGTGCCTGTGGTCGACAAGTCGGAACGTGATGACGGCACCTTCTCGCGCAGTGACTTTCAGTGGGATGAAACGGCCAATGAATACCGGTGTCCTGCGGGCCACGTGCTACGCAGCAACTGGCGTCCATTCACGAATCCGCGCACGCATGTTACGAAGGCCGACACCATTATCTATCGCTCAAGCCAGTCAGACTGCGAAGCCTGTGCGATGAAAGCCGATTGTTGTCCGACTACCCCAAGGCGCAACGTCCCTCGCAGCATCCATGAGCCTGCACGCGACGTGGCACGCGCAATCGCGAAGACCGATGCCTACAGACAGTCTCGCAACGATCGCAAAAAGGTTGAGATGTTGTTTGCCCACCTCAAGCGCATCCTGAAATTCGATAAGCTTCGACTACGAGGTCCAAGCGGTGTGCAGGATGAGTTTCTGCTGGCCGCAACGGCACAGAATTTGAGGCGAATGGCCAAATGGCTCACCCCGGTAGCACCGGAAGCAGTGCCAATACTTGCATAAGGGCAGTTCGGAACAATAAGACCAATCAATTCCATCCGAAATCTCTGCCCAAAACGAATCGATGATCAGACATCAACAATTAGCCGCGTGGCAGCACAAAAATAAAAGCGAGTTTTTCAACACAATCGGCCATCAAGAGTCATTGGCTGGCGGGCAATCTACGGCAGCAGTGAACCAGAAGCTGACCTTGGCCGGGACTTCAGCCTACTTCTGGTGCTCAGCCATAGCGGACCCAAAGTCTTTAGAATAGCAAGTCCGCCGAGTGGAGCCGTCGGGCTGTTCTGGCTGTCCGTTCCATTTGTCTATAGACTCGGCACGAATTATCCGTGAACTTTAAGGCGTGGAACGTGTCTGACTGCGCATGGAAAAAGAAGACGCCCGCAGCAGTCGCGAGAAGTGCTGCACGAGAGACGAAAACAAGTCATCCGCATGCACCGCAAAGGGATGCCGGTGATGCAGATTGTTGGGCACAGCGGCCTCAGTTGGTATGCCGTGAACGCTGCGATCACCGCTTATTCGATTGCGGGGGCGGCGGCACTCAAGCCTGCTGCGCGCGGCAAGAAACAGGGCAGTGGACGCATGTTGAGCGAATCGCAAGAGAGCGCTGTTCGGCAAATCATCTGCGACAAGCGCCCCGAACAACTGAAGATGGAGTTTGCACTATGGAATCGCGCCGCCGTCATGCAGTTGGTTGAACGCGAATGCGGAATCAAGTTGTCTGTGCGCGGCGTTGGCAACTACCTCAAGCGCTGGGGATTCACCCCGCAAAAGCCGATCAAGAAAGCATATGAGCAACGGCCAGAGGCCGTGCAGGAATGGCTGGACAACGAATATCCGGCAATCGAACAACGCGCCAAGTCAGAAGGTGCCGAGATTCACTGGGGCGACGAAACAGCGGTCGTGAATACCGACGTGCGTGGTCGCTGCTACGCACCGGCCGGCAAAACACCGGTGACCTTTGCGGTAGGCGGCACACGCCAGAAACTGTCGATGATCGCCACCGTCACCAATCAGGGCAAGACACGCTGGATGATCATTGACGAGTCGTTCAATTCGGACAGGCTGATTGAGTTCCTGCAAGCCTTGGTCCGGGACGCAGGCAAGAAAGTATTTCTGATCCTCGATAACCTGCGCGTCCATCACAGCAAGCCGGTCAAGGCCTGGGTTGAGGAGCGTAAAGACAAGATCGAGTTGTTCTATCTGCCCAGCTACAGCCCGGAGCTCAACCCGGAAGAACGGCTCAATTCCGATTTGAAGCAGGCGCTTTATACCAAGGTTCCGGTACGCACCAAGGCCAAGTTGAAAACCGCTGCAACCGAGCACATGCAGGCGTTGGAGAAATCACCCGAGCGGGTGAGAAAGTTCTTCCAGGATGCACGCGTAAAATATGCAGCATGAATCACGGATAAATCAGGCCGAATCAATAGTCTTACCTCTGCCGCTGATAGCTGATATCTACGGACGCTCAGAAGAGGGCAAGGGTCCACTGGTTCCCGAGCACACGCGAATAATCGGTGGCAGTCATGTGTTTCTGCAACAGGCCCAGCGGAAAGTGTCGGACAATTTTTCAATGTGCATTGCGTGCACACCCCTCTTCGGGCCAACGATCCGGGATTTCAATAAGTTAGAGCATTGGTACAGTTATTGCTTAGCACTGCTGACTGTTGGTTCAATGGATCTAAACAGGCAACTCGGAGAGGAGCATCTATGAACGTGCTAATGCGTAATATCCTTGTCGTAACAGTGCTGGGAGTTGGAATATCAGGCGCGGCACATGCCGTTCCTATAACCTACACCTTCTCGGGAACCGGTGGAGGCACCATCACCGATAACGCCAACGCAAGTACCCCCTTTTCTGACGCATCGTTTACGTTCGTCTTCACGGCTGACACGGTAGACATCCAAAGTGATCCGATCAACGATCCTGGCTTCTATAGGCTATTCAGTGTCGGCGGGACGTTCACCGAAGGCTCGTTTAGCGCGACACTCAACCCAACCGTCACAATCGTCGCCTCAGCGGATCCAACGCAGGAACTCATCAATTTTTTCAACGCGAGCGTCGATAATGGTCTCGGTTTGCATGATCCAGCGCTCAACGGCTACGACCTCGCAACCGCAATTGGCCCGCTTACCGCGACTGGTTCGGACCTGACACCAACTTTCAACGGCGGGAGCTTCGCGACAACCGATGGCGGCAGCATTGAGATGACCAGCAATCGCTCGCTGACCTTCACTGCGGCGCTCGCAAACAGCGTGCCGGAGCCGGCCACATTCGCTTTGCTTGGTCTCGGCCTCGCTGGGCTCGGCCTGACACGGCGCAACCGGCAAGCCTAACTCTCCCACGACACGATGATGCCGGAGACGCGGGGCGGTCCCTGTGTAGGCCGCCCGCCGTGGGGTTGGTTACTTATATCCCGCTTGAGATGTGAGTTCCGCCCGACCTGGAATGATTTGTACGACCGCTTCAGGATGAAGCCCACGCAGAGGCCACTGAGTTGGAGTTCTTGGTCATTGGCGTGCAGAAGACTTAGGGTGTCGACATTCTTTACATCGTATCCGCCTCAAGTTCCCTTCTAGTGGGCACTAGACCAGCAGAAAATGACCCGACCGGGCTGCACAGTGGCGGCAAGTTCAAGGGCAGCAATGAGGCGGAAACAGACTGAGGCTCCGGAATCGTCAATGTCCGCAATGGGTCAACAGTGAGCAGGTTTTTGGGGTAAGCTGCCGTTCCGATTTGTCGCGGCTGATTTTTCGTTGGCAATGGTCAAACGGCAGCAATACAAAGTCGAGCGGCCGTACATGTAGCGATCCTCCATTCGGGCCGATCTCCGGCCGTACCCATGAGGCCAGATCGCGATCGACGATCTTCGCCCCTCCATCGCTCACACTGGCAACCAATCCCGCCTTCAGGGCATCATCAAGAACGGAAATATCAGTAACCACCACGGTTTCGGCCGTTCGATCTTCACGGCCAGCGGCTCGCTGGGTTGACCTTCGATGCCTTCGGCACCTACTCCCGTCACGCGCAGCCAGTACTTGCCCGGTTTGGGTTTGGCCACGTTGGCGCTGGAGTCTCGCAGCTGCTGGCTCACCAGCGGTGTGGCGAAGTTCGCGTCCGCGCTCAGTTGCAGCTTGTAGGCCGGGGCGTCGCCCTTCCAGGTCACCAGAAGCTGATCGCCTTCGACCTTGGCGGCCAACTCGCTCGGCGTGTGGGGCGGGACGATGACCGGGCTGATCGCGCTCCAGGCGCCGGCCTGGCCGTCAGCCTCGACCGCGCGCATGCGCCAGTAATACTTGCCGGGGTCGAGCGTCACCGACAAAGTCGTCGCGTCCGTGTCCCGCTTGATCTGGACCTCGCCAAGATCGGGCGAGGCACCCACCTGCAGGTCATAGCGCGCCGCTCCTTTGGATGCGGCCCACGCGAACTGCGCCTCGCCGGCATCGGCGCGCGCGTAAGCAACAGGCGGATTGGGCAGCGGCTGCACACGGAAAGCGCGCGGCTCGCTCCACAGATGAACCTTGCCGGCTTCATCCACGCTGGCCACGCGCCAGTGCCAGTCGCCCTCGGACAGGGTTTCGACCTGGCGGGTGACGGGCGGCAGGCGACGCTCGATCAGGCCGTCGCCGAAATCCGGTGTCGGCGCGATCTGCAACACATAGCCGTGCGCCTCGGCGGCCGCAGCCCAGGAGAACTCCACGGCATTCTCGTACCGACGCTCACCGGGCACGGGGGACAGCAAGGCGGGCGGCAGCGGGCGCGCATCCAGTTCAAATGCATGATCGCGGTTGCCGCCTTCCAGACCGGCGCTGTCGATGGCGCGCAGGCGCAGGAAATAGTTTCCATCGGGCAAGTCGTCCTGCCAGGTGATGCTCGCTTGCGACGTAACGTCGTCGAGCAGAACTTCACTGAAAGCCGCATCGCGCGCCACCTGGGTGCGGTAGGCGCTCGCGCCAGCCACTGGCTGCCAGGTGAAGGCAAGCGGAAGACGCTCGATCAGCCCGGGCAGGCCTTCTTCCGACGGGGGCATCAGGAGGGTGCGCGGGGGCTCGGGCGGCTTGCCGGCTTCGACCACCGTGCCGTAGCCGGCTTCGACGCCAACCTCCTTGCCCTGTGCGGTGATATCGACCGTGCCCTGCAGCACTTCGTTGCGCAGGGTCTTGCCGTCCTCGCCCAGGTTCAGGCGGAAATCCGTGCCGCGCAGGCCAGCCACCGCCACCACCGTCTTCACCTGGAAGGCGCCGGCTGGAGACAATTGCTTGCTCGCGTGCGCTTCCAGGCGACCGTTGTCCAGAGAAAGCTCAGTCGAAACCATGCCTGTCTTGCCATAGCCGGCCAGGCGGCCGAACGATAGTTTGCTGAATGCCTGCTGGGTCAACACCGAGCCGTCGGCAAATCGGTAGGTCGCACTGCTGCGCGGCCCGGTCAGGACGTTCTCGCCGCCGTGTAGTTGCGTGCCCGCAGCCAGCTTCTGGAACGGTCCGTCGCCAGACTTGTAACGGACGTTTCCGGTGACCGCCGTGACCGTGACCGGCGCCGGTGTCACCTTGAGCAGTTCCACCGGAATCTTGATGCGGGTGTTGGCCGGCAGGTGCTTGGGGATGGACACGCCATTGACCGCTTGCACCTTGGGCCAGTCGCGCATGTTCTTCAGATAGGTCTGGCCGATCTGGCTCAGGGTATCGCCTGGATAGGTGAGGTAAAGCCAATTGGCAGCGTAAACTTGCAAGGAAATCAATGCAGCCAGCAGCAACGGGATGCGCATGCTAACTCCTGCCGGTATGCCTGGAATTCAACTATATGACTTGAAGTCCGTAAGGCAAAGCCGCGCATGAAAATCTAAGAAACCAGGCTTGACACGGGACTGATTTCAAATTCAGCCCCAACACTTCAAAAGCCTGAAACCAGTGGCGGCCGTCTATTTATGACTGCTGTTTGCCACGAGACTGGCTTTCGACTTGCGGAAGTTCAGGTTTTGAAGAAGCTGGCGCTGAGTATGACAGCACGGTTCAACGTCGATTCGCAGCCAAGAGCGGCCCCTGACAAGATGCAAGAATCGAAAGAATGTGCGCCTGCTCCACGCCACTCAGGGGCCGTTTGCAAGACTGGCGCCTGGCGGCACCTCCGCTTCTGGGGCCAGTCAGATTCAGACCCGGCGGTTCTGCAAATCAGGTGTCAATCTGCAATGAGTATTTCGTCCCAAGACGGGTGAGGTCCAATGCGTTCTGCCAGGAATTCAACAAGAAGCCGGATTCGGTGGGGAACATAGCGGTTGCTGGGGAAGATGGCATAGATCCCCAATTCCGGTGTCGGGAATCCGGGCAGCAGAATTTCCAACTGGCGCTCACGTACCGCCTGTTCGGCGATGAAGGTGGGAGTGTAGCTGATGCCCAAGCCACGTATGGCTGCTGCAAGCAGGGCATCGCCGCTGTTGGCCTCCAGTCTGCCATTGACGGGGAACCACCGTGTTTCGCGGTCAATCACGAAGGCCCAGCTTGAGCGCGCAGCCAGCAAATAACCAAAGCATTCGTGCTTGATGAGTTCCTTTGGGTGTCTGGGCCGGCCCTGGCGCTTCAAATAATCTGACGAGGCGACAACGACTCCCTTGCTGCCGCCCAGCTTGCGTGCCACGTCGCCTGGATCGAGCCGGTCCGTGACGCGAATGGCGAGATCGAATCCGCCTTCAATGACGTTAACCCGTCGATCACTGAAGTCCAGCTCAATTGACACCTCCGGATTTGCCGTCAGGAAGTGTTCAAACATCGGCATCAATTGCCGAATGCCAAAGGAAAACGGCAGGGTGATGCGGATGTGGCCGCGTGGTATTTGACTGTCTTCGTTCAGCCCGATTTCGGCAGCTTCCACCAGGCCCAGGATCTCCCGGCATTTTTCCAGGTAGGCCGCGCCGGCGGACGTGAGGCTGAGGCGGCGTGTGCTGCGAGCAAGCAGCTTGGTCCCCAGATGCGCTTCGAGCCCGGCGATCTGGCGGGTTACCACGGAGCGCGCCACATTCAATTGCTGCGCTACAGCCGAGAAGCTGCCCAGCTCGGCAACGCGAACGAAAAGCCGCATGCTGTCGAGTCGATCCATGGAAGTCCTCCCACAAGCGCCGCAAACATTGTTGCGATATTAGCAACAATATTTTGTTATTTGCCAGCTATTTGCCACGCCCGGGTTTACCTATAGTTCGTGCAATGCTGCAACGGACGATTCGAGATGGCCATCGGACCTATCGCGCAGGTACAAGCAGACGATTCGCATTTCGGATGCCGTGGCGCGCGAGCCGCCGTGACATGAACCAAGCAGCAACGAATCCCCGTAAGGGGAAAATTGGAGCCTGCAATGCCCGAACGCATGCCTGTCGTCTTCGTGTCGCACGGTGCCCCCGACGCCCTGCTGAAGGCACCGGACACCGTGGATTGCTGGCGCCGGATCGGCCAGCAGGTTTCCCCTCCATCGGCGATTCTCGTGGTGTCGGCACATTGGGAAGCAGTCCTGCCAACGGCCAGCCTGTCCGGCGCGCCGCAGACCATCCACGACTTTGGCGGATTCCCGGCCGCGTTGTACCAGATGCAGTATCCGGCGCCGGGCGCATCTGCGCTGGCCGAACGAGCCGTGGCCCTGCTGTCCCATGCCGGCATGGCGGGGCATCTGCATCCCGACCGCGGCCTTGACCATGGCGCATGGGTGCCGCTGTCGGCAATGTTTCCGCAGGCCAACGTGCCGGTCACCCAGCTCGCGCTGACGCGCAAGGGGGGCGCGGCTGCTCATGCCGCACTGGGTCAGGCGCTTGTACCGCTGCGTGATGAAGGCGTGCTTATACTGGCTTCCGGGTCAATCACGCACAACTTCGGCTGGCTCGATTGGCATGCGGACGGTGATGGCGCGCCCATGCCAAAGGCCTGGCAGTTTGCCGAATGGGTTGCCGATCGTCTGGCCGCGCAGGATGTTGCATCACTGCTCGCCTATCGCTCCGCACCCTATGGTGCAGAGGCGCATCCATCCGAGGAGCATTTCCTGCCGCTGTTCGTTGCCTTGGGCGCGGCGGCCGGTGATTCTCCGCAACGCCATCAACCCCGATTTACCTATGGCGGGCTGGCCATGGATGCCTACGTGTGGCGGGATCGGCGGGGTCAGGCGTGAACCGTCAACGCGGTGGCCCTTTCAAGCAGCTTCAGGCCGGCGCCAAGGAGAAGGCTGGTTTGCGAGTCGGATTGAATGGACGGAAAGCCTGCCTCGAGTTCACGCACAATATTCAACGCATCAAGTAGTTCGACAACTCTTATAGGAAAACGACATGAATCAATATCCCATTGCCGTACTCGTTGGCAGCCTGCGCAAGGATTCATTCAACCGCAAGCTGGCAAACGCCCTGGTGAAACTGGCGCCGGCAGAATTCTCGTTCAAGCAGGTGCAAATCGGCAATCTGCCGCTTTACAACCAGGATGACGAGGCGAACCCCGCCGAGTCGGTCAAACGGTTGAAGGCCGAAATAGCGGCGTCACAAGGATTGCTCTTCGTCACCCCCGAATACAACCGCTCGATACCCGGGGTGCTCAAGAATGCCATCGATCACGCGTCGCGTCCCTATGGCCAGAGCGCCTGGGCCGGCAAGCCTGCCGGGGTGATGGGAACATCAAAGGGCGCCAGCGGGACCGCCATGGCGCAACAGCATTTGCGCAACATTCTTGCTTACCTGGACGTTCCCACGCTGGGCCAGCCCGAGGCATTCATCCACATGAGTGAGGGACTGTTTGACGAGGCAGGCAACATCGGATCTGACCGCAGAGAATTCCTGCAAAGCTGGATGGACCATTATGTCGCTTGGGTGAAAAAGCACACTGGGTGAGGTAGCAAGAAAAGATCGTCCGCATGCAATCTGCCGGGGAGACTCGAACCGCAGTTCAGCCTAGTCAACAGAAGATGAAATCATCATGCTCACATTCACAATGGCGAACAGCCTGCGAGACCTCCGATGGGCAAGCCGTTCAAGCTGGTGATGGCCACTGTGTGCCAGGGGACGCGTGGCGTGAAGGATGAAGAATATCTCTTTTGGGATAACCAGACGTTCATGAAGAGATTGGGCTGACGAAAGAACCCTGACCCTTGCCGGCTGCATAAAGCAAGGAATGCAATTTTGCACACTCAGGAGAAAGCAAATGCACGCACTCAACCGCTATGGCCCGCTCGTGGGTCGCATCCTCATCGCTCTGATCTTTGTCCTGTCGGGCTTCAGTAAGCTTATGGGCTTTGAAGGCACGTTGGGCTACATCGCCAGCAAGGGCCTGCCGCTGCCGCAACTGGCCGCAATTAGTGCGATCATCGTCGAACTCGGCGGCGGCTTCATGCTGGTCTTCGGCTGGAAAGCGCGCTGGGCTGCTGCGGTCTTGCTGGTTTTCACCGCCTTTGCGGCACTGATCTTCCATAACTTCTGGGCCGTTCCGCCGGATCAGGCGCAGAACCAGATGATTCACTTCATGAAGAATATCTCGATGATGGGCGGGCTGCTGTATGTGCTGGTGTACGGCAGCGGGCCGCTGAGTCTGAGTAAGGACTGAGATTGCAGCGTAATGGCAAGGCCAGTCGATCTGTCGTCCACGATCTTGACCTCGCAGCACGCAACTCGGTGATGCGCGACAGCACGGAGATTGTTTGTCCAACAGATGATCGGGATACTCCCGGACAAGGCACGGGAGGTCTATTCCATACGCGAAGGTTTCGAGGCTTGTACAGGACTGGCGATCGGCTATAAGGGAGGCCCGAAGCACCATTCTGACCGGTTGACGAAGCGCGATCTCGTACCGAGAAAGCGAAAAGGGCTGGGTGAATTGGTTTTAAGTGGGCCATGAGAGATCCCTCAGCGCTGCACCCGGAGGGCAATGCTCGACACGGCGTTGAAGCTCTTACTGGCAAGCTTCCGGCCCATGTCACGACATAGTGAATAGAGTCTCTTCGCACCTTAGGAAACTGCTTCGCCCGAGGTACGGCCCGCATGGAAATAGCCGCGCCTCAGCGACTAATTTCAAACATGCAGCGTATCGATTTCACCATAGGCGTTCTTCAGCCACATCTTGACGCGTTGCCGTTCCAGTATGCCAAGCGCGTGCGCTTCGCTGTTCTGCGTGGCGGACCAGAAACTGCTGCTGTGATTGTCGATTTTGGCCATTGCGGCCTCATGCAGGCGTTTGATGCTGATGATGCGCGCGTGCAACTCGAGCGCGCGCTGTTTTTCGTCGGATGCGTCGAGCAGGTCAAAGTTGTCGCCGCGGATCTGGTTCTGGACCAGCACATAGTTGAGCCGCGAGCCGAAACGGTCCAACAGCTTTTTCAGCAGATCGACCGAGTCCCGACCTGAATCCATCACGTGCCAATAGCTAATGGCCATTCCCATCTCACTCGATAATTCCAGAAGACCGGAGTCGTCCATCCAGCGGGTCAGCGCATCTTGCGTTTGCGCAGCGAGATCAACCAGGATGCGCCGATCAGGCGCGTTGGCCGCCGCTTCGACAATGGCATCGAGGCTTTCATACCGGTCCACCACGACGGGCGAGGCATAACCGGCGTAGAAACGCATCAGCGCGCCGTGAGACTTGTCCGTGTCAAAGCCCAGAAACGGGCGCTCGTGGTCGATCAGGTACTGCGCCAGAAGTCGAGCGACCAGCGATTTGCCGACCCCGCCCTTTTCGCCGCCGATGAAGTGGATATGCGCCATGATGTTGTCCGTTGAGGTGGATCGATTAATGAAACATTGATTGTGATTCCGTCATTTCGAAGTGCGCATGGCCGTGACTGTCCGGTTGAGGCGTATATGGATGCTGGATTGCCTGGCCCTGCTCGCAATGACAACCATGATTGATGCTGCGACCGCTTAACGCCTGCGCAGGTCCAGCGTATGGGGGAATTCGCCTGCCGGTTCTTCCGGCGGCGGCGCCATCGGGCCGGGCAGCGTGCCGCCGGGGAAGAAGCGTGCAAGCGGGGCGATCCATGGCGGCGGGGTAAAACTGCCGGCGGTATGGCCCCAATCCTGGAAGCGGGTGTGGCGACGTGACTCCGCCTCCACCGCGTTGACCGGAAAGGTTTCGTAGCTGCGGCCACCCGGATGAACGACGCGATAGGTGCAGCCGCCGATGGCGCGGCCATTCCAGGTGTCGATCAAGTCGAACACCAGGGGCGAATGAATGCCGATGGTCGGGTGCAGGGCCGATGGCGGCTGCCACGCACGGTAGCGCACGCCCGCGACGAATTCGCCGTGCACGCCGGTCGGCGTCAGCGGCACGCGGCGGCCGTTGCACGCCAGCACGTAACGGCTGTCGGTCAGTCCGTTCACCTTCACCTGCAAGCGTTCGACCGAGGAATCGACATAGCGCGCGGTACCGAGGCTGGTCGATTCTTCGCCGAGCACATGCCAGGGTTCGATCGCGGTGCGCAGTTCGATCGAAATGTCGCCAATTTGCAAGGTGCCATAGCGCGGAAAACGGAATTCGAGGAAAGGCCTGAACCAATCGAGTTGGAACGGAAAGCCGGCCGCGTCAAGATCGTCGATCACGTCTTTCAAGTCCGCCCACAGATAATGCGGCAGCATGTGGCGGTCGTGCAGCAGCGTGCCCCAGCGCACCAGGGGCTTGCGGTAAGGCTGCTCCCAAAAGCGCGCAACCAGGGCCCGTAACAGCAGCATTTGCGCCAGGCTCATGCGTGCGTGGGGTGGCATCTCGAAGGCGCGAAACTCAAGCAGTCCGAGCCGCCCCGAGGGCGAGTCCGGGGAATACATCTTGTCAATGCAGAATTCGGAGCGGTGGGTGTTACCGGTGAGATCGGTGAACAGGTTGCGCAATAACCTGTCCACCAGCCAGGGTTGCGGGGTCTGCCCAACCGGCATTTGCTGGAAGGCGATCTCAAGCTCGTAGAGCCTTTCGATGCGCCCCTCATCGACGCGCGGCGCCTGGCTGGTAGGTCCGATGAACAGCCCTGAGAACAGGTAGGACAAGGCCGGATGGTGCTGCCAATACGTGACCAGGCTGGCGAGCAGTTCCGGACGGCGCAGAAAAGGACTGTCGGACGGCGTCGGCCCGCCCAGTGTCACATGGTTGCCGCCGCCCGTTCCCGCATGACGGCCGTCGAGCATGAACTTTTCCGCGGCCAGGCGCGACAGCCGCGCTTCCTCATACACCATGGTCGTCGTGTCGACCAACTGCTGCCAGTTGTGCGCGGGATGGATGTTGACCTCGATGACGCCGGGGTCGGGAGTGACCGCCAGTTTTTCGATTCGGTTGTCCGACGGCGGCGGATAGCCTTCGATCGCAATGGGCAGCTTCAATTTCGCCGCCGCAGTTTCAACCGCCGTGAGCAAATTGAGGTATTGCTCGAGCGTGTTCACCGGCGGCATGAACACAAACAAACAGCCGCTGCGCGCCTCGACCGTAAGCGCGGTGCGCGGTACCTCGACGACGGCCTTGTGCGGAACGTGCTGCGGCTGTACCCGGGTGGGCGGCGCAGGAAGCGTCAGACTGGAGAAGCGTGCGGCAATTTCGCCATGAAAATCCGGCAACGGCGGCTGCACGGCAAAGGGATCGACCTCCACCGAGGGTTCGCATTCGTCCTCCACGATCCAGTGCAGGCTGGCGAGCGGCAGGCGCAAGCCCATCGGCGAATCGCCCGGCAAGAGATACAGCCTGTCGCGCCGGGTCTCCCACGGCGCGCTCATCCAGTCATGGTCAGTCGAGCTCCAGGCCAGCGGAATCACGTAGCCGACCGGCGTATTGAGGCCACGCGACAGCTTGTTGGCCATGTCGCCTCGCAGGTTCGCCTTTTCAAGATCGGCGTGAGCCACCTCAGGCAAGAGAACATCGACATTGGGCGGCAGTTCCGCTTCCTGCAGCAGCGCGGCCAGCGCGTCCTCATAGGCAGGTTGTGCGTAGCGTGTGGCGAGCCCCAGGTGCAGCACCAAAGTTTCGGCAAAGCGAAGGGAATCGACATGCGTGTGGCCATAGTCGCGGTTGGCTTCGGCAAGCAACAGCGGGTCTTTCCACACCGGCACCCCGTCGCGCCGCCAGTAGATCCCCAGCGCCCAACGCGGGAGCGGTTCCCCCGGATACCACTTGCCCTGACCGGTATGCAGCATTGCACCCGACCTCAGTCTGTCCTTCAGGCGCCGCACCAGCACCTCGGCGCGCTCCCTTTTGTGGCTTCCGAGCGCCGCCGTGTTCCATTCTGGTGCCTCCATGTCATCGATCGAGACAAAAGTCGGCTCGCCACCGTGGGTCAGGCGTACATCCTGTTGCACAAGTTTCTCGTCGACCAGGCGACCGAGCGCCTGGATTGCCGCCCAGTCTTCCTCGGCATAGGGCAGCGTCACGCGCGGGTCTTCGCGGAAACGCGTCACCGTATTGGAGAACTCAAACTCGACTTCGCACTTGTCGGTCAAGCCCTCGATCGGGGCGGCGGAAGACGGCTGCGGCGTTGCTGCGAGGGGGATATGGCCTTCTCCGGCAAACAGACCCGAAGTCGGATCAAGCCCGATCCAGCCGGCGCCGGGCAAATAGACTTCCGCCCAGGCGTGAAGATCAGTGAAATCGTGCTCCGGCCCGGAAGGGCCATCCAGTGATTTCTCGTCCGCGCTGAGTTGGACCAGATAACCTGACACGAAGCGCGCGGCCAGTCCCAGGTTACGCAGGATCTGCACCAGCAGCCAGGCGGTGTCGCGGCACGAGCCCAACGCCTTGCCCAGCGTCTCCTCGGGAGTTTGCACTCCGGTTTCCATGCGCACCGTATAAGCAATATCTTTTTGCAGGCGCTGGTTGAGGGCGACCAGAAAATCGTTGCTTTGCATCCGTTCGCGCGGCACCTTGGCCAGCCACGCCTGCAGCAGCGGCCCAGGCGGATCGACCTCCAGATTGGGGGTGAGTTCTCGTTTCAGTGCGTCGTCATATTTGAACGGCCAGTGTTCGGCGTGCGGTTCGACGAAGTAATCGAAGGGATTGATTGCCGTCATATCGGCGATCACCTCGACGTCGACCGAAAACACGCGCGTGGTCTCGGGAAACACCAGGCGCGCCAGGTAATTGCCGAACGGATCCTGCTGCCAATTGATAAAGTGCTTCTCGGGCTTGATCTTCAGCGTGTAGGCGAGGATCGGGGTGCGCGAATGCGGGGCTGGGCGCAAACGCACGACGTGGGGGCTTAGCGTGACGTGGCGGTCGAACTTATAGACGGTGGTGTGCCGGATTGCAACTTGGATGGACATGTCTCGCGATCAAAGGGACCCAGCCTGTTACCAGAGCAAGCATGATGCCAGCTTTTCTTTACAAGAAATCAGTGCGCCAACCGAGCACCGCGCGGCCTCCATTCGCCTCGGGTCGGGCGCTACATCGCGCGATCAGGCTCAAGCGCCGGGAAACGACGGCAGAATCTTCCTGCCCAGCCAATGATCGACGGTCAACCGGCCGCAGCCATGCGCCACCAGGAAGGCCAGCAGCATTCCCCAGTAATAGTGATGCTGGCGTGCCAGGTCGGTAAGCTCCGGGTAAGACGCCACAGCCATGATGTTGAACAGGAATAACACCAACGCGGACAGCCGGCCGGCCAGGCCCAGCACCAGCAGCACCGGCATGGAGAGCTCGATGCCGGCTGCGAGCACCGCGGCCACCTCTGGGGGCAGCCAGGGGACGGCATATTCGTTCTGGAACAGGGCCAGGGTGGTCGGCCAGGAAGCGATCTTGGTGAGTCCCGATTTCCAGAATACGTTTGCCACATAGAGCCGGATCAGCAGATCCACCACCGGGGAAAGGAAATTCAGGGCCCTCACGAAAGACGCATGAGCTGCCAGCAGTTTCCTCAGCATGCAAGGTCATCCATGCTGAAATCCACCACGAGGCCACGCGCTGCCAGTCCTTGCAACAGCGCGCCAAGATCTGCGCCTTCCGGCAAGGCGTCGGCGATGGCAGACAGGGATCGCCGCTGCTGCAACGCAGCAACGAAGCGATACTCGGCGGCACCCAGAGCCTCCACGCGGATCGCATAGTCTGCGCTCCTGAACACCAGCAGCTCCGCCCCACCCTCCGCCAGACTTACCTTTTCAGGATTCACATGACCGCGCTGATTCACCTGCCAGATCCGGTGCACCGGATAGTCCGACTGCAGCGTGCGACAGGCCGGGTGCAGATGGAAGCACAGTTGGCCGTACCCATCCGACGGCATGCGGGCGAGGCGCTCAAGGTCCAGCGGACCCGCATCGGCGGCATGAAAGGCCTCATGTACGCACCACTCTAGGCGGGCGGTGTCGGGCAGATAAGGCAGCCCGTCGGCGACCATCCCCAGCCCGGCCAAATACTCGGGGAACTCGCGGCCATAGTCGTTCAGGTCGCCGCTGCGCGAGGCGTGACCGCGGATATAGCCGCGGGCGGCCTGCCTGAACCAGTCTTCCCCGGTCAGCCTGAGAACCACGGGGTACAGGTCGCGCAAGGCCGCGGTCAGGTTGTGCAGGACATTGTTACGGTAGACCGCCATCCGGGCTTCCGTGGTTGGCGCATCGGAGAGAAGCCGCCGGCTGAAACCCGGAGCCGAGTCGTCAAACAAGGCGTGGGCAAACTCGGTCTGCAGCTCAAGCAGCGTCGGCATGAAAGTCCTCTTGCTGCAGCATGATCTTCGCCTTGTCGGCCTCGCCGAGCAGCACGTCCAGAGGCGGGATATCGGTGTCCCATTCGATCAGGGTGGGGACCGGACCGAATCTTTGCAGCGCCAGCCGGTACAACTTCCACACGTCGCCATGCACCGGCTTGCCGTGGGTATCGATGAGCAGGTCCGCCCCCTGGTCGAAGCCGGCAAGATGAATTTCCTGAACTGCCTCACGCGGGACGTTCAAGATGAATTGGGCGGCGTCGCAGCCGTGGTTCACCGCATTGACAAAGATATTGTTTACGTCCAGCAGAATGCCGCAGCCGCTGAGTTTCACCAGTTCGGCCAGGAATTGCCATTCCGGGATATCTGATGCGGCGAACTCCAGATAGCTGGAAATATTCTCGAGCAGGATCTGCCGGCCCAGATAGTCCTGGGCCTGAGACAGCTTGCGGGCGACAATGCCCAGCGCCTCCTCGGTATAAGGCAGGGGCAGGAGGTCGTTCAGATGATGGCCGCCAACGCTGCTCCAGCACAGGTGTTCGGAAACCAGGCCGGGCTGGTAGCGCTCGATCAAGATTTTAAGCCGACGCAGATGCGCCATGTCGATAGGCTCTGCCGAGCCAAGGGATAATCCCACCCCATGCAGGGAAAGCGGGTAGCGGCCGCGCAGTCGCTGAAGGAAATGATGCGGCTGCCCCCCGGCGCCAAAATAGTTTTCGCTGTGCACCTCAAGAAAACCGAGCTCCGGCAGGCGATCCAGCAACTCCCGGTAATGGGGGGCCCGCAGGCCGACCCCGACCTGCGCCGGAACCGGGGCGGGCGCGAAATTCACGCCCGCCGCATTCACTTGCTCACCACCTTGCCGCCGGCAATCTTGGCGCAAGTGCCCTTGGGAACATAGATCCACGCCCCTGGATCGTTATCCCGGCTGGCCGTGCCGGCGCACGAAGTGGTGGCCGAGGCGCAGTCGTTCTTTCCGGCTTTGGCGATGCCGGCACATTTTTCCATGTCCGCCTTGGCGGCCATGGCAGAAGTGCTGGCAAGTGTGCCTCCCAGGGCAAGAACGCCCGCAACGGCGGAATTGATGAGGAAATCGCGTTTATTCATGAGTCTCTCCTTTGCTGGTTAAACAGGTTTACCCGAAATCGGTGGTTTACCCACCTGCACAGGTGGTCGGGCCCGATAGAATAAGCTTACAGGCGTCCGGGAAAAGCTTACCGCTTGCCACCGCCTTAATCTGAAATCTGACGGCGACAGAAGACTTTGGCATGCGAACCGGCCGACATCAAGCGCTCCGTTCAGGCGTTGGCAAATCCGGGGAATTGAAAGGCGTACTTCATGCGCGACAGCCAAGGACGGCGCGGCCAGCAGAAGTTCAGTCAGTCAGCTTGTGGGTGGAGTACGGAAAGGAAAAACGTGGCTCTCCCCCTCGGGCACATCCTGCGTCTCCCAAGGAAAGGGCGGCAAATTGCGCAAGGCCAGCAGCAAGCCTTCATTCCATTTTTCTGCGACGTCCCGCGCATAGGCATCGTCTTCGTTCAGCTTGAGCTTGCGCCCGTCAACCAGCGAATCCCGGTCATAGATCAGCATTTCGACCGGCGGTCCCACGGTAATGTTGCTGCGAATGGTTGAGTTCATCGACACCAGGGCGCAGCGAGCGGCACGCTCCAGGGTCGTGTCGGGGTGTATGACCCGATCCAGGATCGGCTTGCCATACTTGGTCTCGCCGATCTGAAGGAACGGGTGCTCGCTGGATTCATGAATGTAGTTGCCTTGAGGATAGATCATGAAGATCTCCGGCGGTGCATTGCCGATCTGCCCTCCAAAAATGAAAGTCGCGTCGAAGTTGGTCCCCGCCGCATCCCGGCTCGCCTGCTGTTGCTGAACCTGCGCGTTGATCAGGCCCACATAATCGGCTGCTTCGCGCATGGTCGCAACACTCAGCAGATTGGGGATGAGGCCATCCTTGGAGTCGCTGTTGAGTTTCTTCACAACAGCCTGGGTGGTCGCCAAGTTGCCGGCCGAGAGCAGGGTAAACGTGCGTTCCCCGGGCCACGTGCAGGTATGCATCTTGGAATAGGTGCTGACATTGTCCATGCCCGCGTTGGTGCGGGAATCGGAGCAGAACACCAATCCCTGATCAACTTTTATGGCGAGGCAATAGGTCATCGTTCTATCTCAGCGGAACTTACAGCCAAGACTTTACCCCAAGTTCTCCGCGTCACGAAGGGCGAGCTTCCCGTTGGCCCATGTTGATGCTCCGCACGGGAAAGTATCTATGCTCTATTTCCGTGCGCAGAAAGTGCAGATAGGTCCTAATCTCCCCGAGCCATGCCCTCGCGCCGCGGATCGGCCCCGCCCAGCCAGCCGCCGGGCACGCTCATGATGCCTTGCAGGCCGGAAGTCTGCGGCATCAGCTTCACGTCGTGGCCGCGCGCCTGCAGGGCTTGCACCAGCGCATCCGGCACCCGGCCCTGCTCGAGTTCCGTCGGACCATTGCGGCTGCCGAAGTTGGGCAGGTCTATGGCATCCTGAATGTTCATGCCCCAGCCCAGCGTGCCCAGCAATACCTTGCCCACATAGTTGATGATGGCCGAGCCCCCAGGCGAACCCACCGTCATGAAGAACTTGCCGCTCCGGTCGAACACCAGCAGCGGCGACATGGATGACCGGGGCCGCTTGCCGGGCTGCACGCGGTTGGCGACCGGATTCCCTTCACTGTCCACCGACGCGAAGGAAAAATCAGTCAGCTGATTGTTGAGCAGGAAGCCTCGCACCATCTGGCGCGAGCCAAACGCGTCCTCGATGGTGGTGGTCATGGATACGGCATGGCCGTCGCCGTCAACAATGGAAATTTGCGAAGTCGAGGGCAACTCAGGACTTCGGTCCGGTGCGCGCAAGCCTGCCGCACCGGGCGGGTGGCCGGGCTGGGCAAGCCCCATTGACCATTCACCGATCAGCCCGGCGCGCCGCTTCAGATAATCCGGGTCAAGCAGCCCTTCAACTGGAACCGCAACGAACGCATCATCCGCTGCGTAATATGCCCGGTCAGCGTAGGCCAGCCGCGCGGCCTCGCTGTAAAGATGAACCGCCTCTGCCGACAGCGTCCAGCTGCCATCCGGATTGCGCGTGGGTTTCTCCGCGGCGATGTTGGTGTGCTCAAGCATGCCGAAAATCTCGCCCAGCGCCAGGGTGCCGGAAGACGGCAGCGGTGGGCCGCACACGCGGGCATGCAGATACTCAAAGCACAGGGCCTGCCGCTCCCGGGCCTGATATCCGGCCATGTCCGCTTCGGAGAGGAACCCCGGATTGGCGCGATGGGCATGCACTTTCGTCACGATGTCGTGAACGATCGGTCCGCTATAGAAGGCTCCTGCGCCCCGCTTGGCCACGTCACGAAACGTCTCCGCCAGCTCGTGATTTTTCAGCAAGCTGCCCGCGGACTTGGGACTGCCGTCCGCATTGTAGAAATAGGCCCGCGCGTTTGAATCCTGGCTCAGATAGCGATCGGATTTCAGCAGCATGGCCAGTCTTGGGCTGATGGCGAAACCGTGCTCCGCCTGGCGTATGGCCGGCTCGAACAGCGCAGCCCACGGCAGCCTGCCATATTGGCCATGCGCCATCTCAAGCATGCGCAGCACGCCGGGCACGCCGACCGAACGCCCGCCCACCACGGCGGCATAGAATGGCATGGGCTGGCCGTTCGTTTGAAACAGGGCCTCATCGACGGCCGCCGGAGCCGTTTCCCGTCCATCGAAGGCCGTCACCGTCTTACCATCCCAGTACAGCAGGAACGCTCCGCCACCGATCCCCGAGGACTGAGGCTCGACCAGATTCAGCACCATCTGCACGGCAATGGCCGCGTCCACCGCCGACCCTCCAGCCTTGAGGATCTCGTAGCCCGCGTCCACTGCCACCGGATTGGCCGCCGCGACCATCCAGTGGCGCGCATGCCAGCCCGGCTTGTCAGTCCAGCCCGAATCCCGTTCCGGCGCCTTGAGTTCACCGGCCGGCAGCGGAGTGCGGTGGTGTTCGTCCTGGGGTGCCAGGGCACAGCCGGACAGCCCCAGCACGACCGTGGTCACACAAACTGGCAGACAAGATTTCAGGAGGAGACGAAGATCCATCACGATGGTTCAGCCGGGATGTCGGGTTGACCCGTTTATGATAGAGGGCAAGATGACTATAGCACTGTGTCCCTGCCTTACATTCCAAGCAGGCCTTTCCGCAGGCGCCTGATAAACCGTATGCAATTTGATGTCATCATCATCGGCGCTGGCGCGGCCGGCATGATGTGCGCCGCCCAGGCAGGCCAGCGAAGCCGCCGGGTGCTGCTTATCGACCATGCGGAAAAGATCGGCGAACGCATCCGCATATCGGGTGGCGGACGCTGCAACTTCACCAACCGCAATGCGGGCCCGGAGAATTTTCTTTCGCAGAACCCGCATTTCTGTCGATCCGCCCTGGCCCGATACGGTGCGAAGGACTTCATCAATCTGGTGGACAGCTACGGCATCCGGCACCACGAAAAAACGCTGGGCCAGTTGTTTTGCGATGAAAACGCCCAGAACGTCATCAGCCTGCTGAGAAGCGAGTGCGACAAGGGCGGCGTGAAGTGGGCAAAGCCGTGCGCAGTGGAAAGGGTGGTGCACCTGACCGAAGGTCAATTGCCTTTCGAAGTGCTGACCAGCGAGGGAATATTCCGCTGTGGCTCGCTCGTCATTGCAAGCGGAGGCTTGGCCGCCCCGGCACTCGGCGCCAGTCCGTTCGGCTATCGAGTCGCGGAACAATTCGGCCTGCCCATCGTTTCCCCCAGGCCGGCGCTGGTGCCTCTGTCCCTGGCGCCTGAGGATCTTCACACCTTCAAACCCTTGGCCGGGGTTTGTTTCGACGCCCTTTCGGGCTGCAAAGGCCAGCCCGCCAGTTTCCGCGAACAGGCGCTTCTCACCCACCGGGGCTTGTCCGGGCCAGCGGTCTTACAAATCTCCAGCTATTGGCAAATGCAGGAATACGGCGGGAACCGGAAGCAACCGATCAGTTTGAATCTGCTGCCCGACGACCATGCCGCTGGCTGGTTGGCGCAGCACCGGCACTCGCCAATGCTATTGGCGAATGTGCTGACAGAAAGACTGCCGCGCCGCTTTGCCCATGAATGGTGCGCCATGCAGGGCTGTAACCAACCTTTGGCGGAGCTTTCCAATAAGGCACTTGACCTGGTCGGCAGCCAGCTAAACAACTGGGAAATGATGCCCTCCGGCACCTTGGGGTACACCAAGGCGGAAGTTACGCTAGGCGGCGTCGACACCCGCGCCCTTTCCTCAAAAACCATGGAGACAACCAGCGTAGCCGGCCTCTTCTTCATCGGCGAGGTGCTCGATGTGACCGGCTGGCTGGGTGGCTACAACTTCCAATGGGCGTGGTCATCCGGCTGGGTAGCGGGCCAATATGCCTAAGTTGTCTGCGCCAGATTGAAGAAGAACCCTCCCTCTTCATGGTTGGGGAAAAACGGCAGCGCAATTCATTGGCGCCAGTCTCGTTTTTCATTTCCATGGTTTCGGATTTAGGTTTCTGGTCACCGGAAGTCGAAGAGTCCAATAAGGGCCTCGCGGCGACCTGTTGAGACTTATTCGGCCTTTCGAAACGCCTCAGCAAGCAGTCAATGCAGCCACTTGGCGATGCAGAAGCAGAACGTGCAAGAGAAAGTATGCTCCACTCTTTAACGTCTTCTCCGTGGTAACTCAACCAGCGTCTTCCACGTTGCCACCACTGTATCCGGGTTTAGCGACAAGGACGAAATTCCCTGTTCCACCAGCCATTCCGCCAGATCCGGATGATCGGACGGACCCTGCCCGCAGATGCCAATGTACTGGCCACGTTGCTTGCCTATTTCAATCACCTGGGCCAGGAGCTTCTTCACCGCCGGATTTCGCTCGTCAAAACTGGCCGCCACCAGTGCCGAATCCCGGTCCACCCCCAGGGTCAATTGGGTCAGATCGTTGGAGCCGATGGAGAAGCCGTCGTAATGCTCAAGGAACTGCTCCGCCAGCAGGACGTTGGATGGAATCTCGCACATCATGATGAGCCGCACGCCGGCCTCACCGCGCTTCAAGCCGTTGCCTGCCAGCAATTCCACAACGGCCTTGCCCTCCTCCAGGGTGCGGACAAATGGCACCATGATTTCCACATTGGTGAGCCCCATTTCATTGCGCACCTTCTTCAGCGCCCGGCATTCGAGTTCGAAGGCCGGGCGGAATGAGCTGGAGACATAACGGGCGGCGCCGCGAAAACCCAGCATGGGGTTTTCCTCCACCGGCTCGTACAGCTTTCCACCCAACAGGTGGGCATACTCGTTGGACTTGAAGTCCGACAGCCGGACAATGACCGGCTTGGGCCAGAACGCCGCCGCCAGGGTCGCGATGCCTTCCGCCAGCTTGTCCACATAGAAGCTCACCGGATCGGCATGGCCCAAAGTCCGCCGCTCGACCGCCTGTCGTAGCTCGTCAGGAAGGTTCGGCCAGTCCAGCGCCGCCAGCGGGTGGATGCCGATATGGTTGTTGATGATGAATTCCAGCCGGGCCAGACCGACGCCGTGATTGGGCAACTGGCAAAACGCAAACGCGCGCTCCGGATTGGCGACATTCATCATGATTTTGACCGGCGGCTCAGGGAAATTCCCCGGCCCGTCCGCCGAACTTTCAAAGCGCAGCAGCCCGGCGTAAACCTTTCCGGTATCGCCTTCCGCGCAGGAGACCGTCACCTCCTCGCCATTCTTCAGAAGTTGGGTGGCGTCCCCGGTGCCGACCACGGCAGGTATACCCAGTTCGCGCGCCACAATGGCCGCATGGCAGGTGCGCCCGCCCCGGTTGGTGACGATGGCGGCGGAGCGCTTCATCACTGGCTCCCAGTCCGGGTCAGTCATGTCCGCGACCAGCACGTCGCCGGGCTTGACCTTGTGCATGTCGGCCGGGCTGGCGACCACGTACACCGGCCCTGCGCCGATCTTCTGGCCGATGGCGCGGCCGGTAATTCTGATCGGGCCGGTTTCCTTCAGCACATAGCGCTGCCCAACGCCGCTCTCACGTGCCTTGACCGTTTCCGGCCGCGCCTGGACGATGAACAGCTCGCCGCTCTGCCCGTCCTTGGCCCATTCGATATCCATCGGGCGGCCGTAATGCCGTTCGATGGTTAGCGCCATATCAGCCAGACTCCGCACTTCGGCATCGGTTAGGGAAAAACGCTGCCGCTCCGCCAGGGACACGTCCGCCTGAACCGTCCCGCTGCTCGCGTAGATCAGTTTCACCGCCTTGCTGCCCAGGGTCCTGCTTATGAGCGCCCGGGTCGGCTTGTGCACATAGAATTCATCAGGATTGACCGCCCCCTGCACCACCATCTCGCCCAGCCCGTAGGACGAGGTGACGAACACCACATCGCGAAAGCCCGATTCCGTGTCCAGGGTAAACATGACGCCAGCGGCCGCCAGATCGGAGCGCACCATGCGCTGCACGCCGGCTGACAGCGCCACTTGCCGGTGGTCAAAACCGTGATGCACCCGATATGTCATGGCCCGGTCGTTGTAGAGCGAGGCGAATACCTTCTTGACATTCGCGACCACCGCATCCGCCCCCTGCACGTTGAGATAGGTTTCCTGCTGGCCGGCAAAGGAAGCGTCGGGCAGATCCTCGGCCGTGGCGGAGGACCGGACCGCCACGGCCACCTCGGCGCCCAGGCCTCCATACGCTTGGCGTATCCCCTGCTCCAGAGCAGGCGGCAGATCGACCTGCACCACCCAATTGCGGATTTCTGCCCCGGCCGCCTGCACCGCGGCGACATCGTTGATGTCCACATGGGACAGACGCTGGTTGATGCGATCTCTGAGGCCATTGAGATCGAGGGTGTCCCAGAACGCCTTAGCCGTAGTGGCGAAACCGCCAGGCACTTTCACCCCCAGATGCGCGAGCGCGCCGATCATTTCTCCGAGTGAGGCATTCTTGCCGCCTACCTCTGGCACATCGGCCATCGACACCTGTTCAAGGGAAAGGATATAGTCGGGGACTGCAACCGTCATTGAATTCTCCATGTCCGAATGGAATGTCTTCTTTGTGTCCGATCACACCGGCGTCACTGCCGAGGCGATGGGACGGAGCTTGCTCTCGCAGTTTAACGGGCTGCAGTACAAAACTCTAACCGTGCCCTTTGTCACCAGTGCCAGACTGCCGGAACTGCTGAGCCGGATCGCTTCGTCTGTGCCCGCGCTGGTGTTCTCCACCCTGACAGAACCGGCCTTGCGGGAAAAAATCGCCGCCAGCGGGGTGCCCCTGTTTGATTTGTTCAACGCCTTGTCCCTTCCCCTTTCTCAGACGCTTCGCCAGACTCCCAAATCCATCACCGGTCTAACTCACGGTGTGAGTCCAGGCTATGAGGACCGCATGGAAGCAGTGAATTTCGCCCTGGCGCTGGACGATGGCCTGAACCCGGATCGGCTGCCCCAGGCAGAGCTGATCCTGACCGGCGTCTCGCGCGCCGGCAAGACGCCCACCTCGCTCTATATCGCGCTGCAGTATGGCAAGAGAGTCGCCAACTATCCCCTGACGCCGGACGATTTGGAAGCGCATAGCTTGCCACCACAACTCATTGCCAACCTACCCCGGCTCAGGGGCCTCACGCTGTCGGCGGATCGCCTGGCGCAATTACGCCAGGCGCGTTTGCCGGGCAGCCGCTATGCCAGTTTGCACAACTGTCAGCAGGAACTGCATGCGGCGGAAAGCCTGTTCAGGCAATACGGTGTGCCGCTGATCGATTCGACCCATCGATCGGTGGAAGAGATCGCGGCGCTGATTGTCCATGGCCCGGGCTCATAGGGTCCGTTGCCGCACAACTTCAAACAATGCTACAGCGGCTGCCGCCGCAACATTGAGTGACTCGGCCCGACCCGGCATGGGAATTTTCGCCCGGTGGCGGGCTGCATCCAGTACCGGCGTGGACAGGCCCGCCCCTTCATTTCCGACCACGATGCCGACCGGTCCGCTCAGATCAAGCTGGTAAAAGGAGGTGGATTCTTGCAGGCTCAGCGCCACCACCGGCAGGGCAGGATGGCGAAGCATCCAGTCGAGCAGATCGGTCCGCTGCCGTATCGGCAGGACAAACTGGGCGCCCTGCCCGCCGCGCAGGGCCTTGGGTGACCAGGGATCCGCACAGCTTGGGGACAACACTGCCAGGCTTGCACCTGCAGCCGCCGCGCTGCGCAGCAGACTGCCCAGGTTGACAGGATCCTGTACATCTTCCAGCAACAGCACCAACGGATTTTGGCTGGTGGAGTGCGGATCAAGCCACGCTGCTTCGGCCAGCACCCCCACCGGCGATGCGACCGGTGACAGCTCGGCGAACAGCTTGTCGATCAGGTCGACCTTTCTGGCATAAGGGCAGCGTCTGGCCAGGGGCGCCCGGAGCCCAGCCGGACAGGACGCGGCAAACACCAGGGTGGCGGGCCGCCCCCCCGCTTCCAGGTACGCCTCGATCAGATGCAGTCCGTCGAGCAGCGTCAGCCCTTCTTCCCTGCGTGTGCGTGCCGAATCTGCCAGGTGTTTCAAGCGCTTGAAGAGCGCATTATCGCGCGAGGTGACGCAGGTTTCTATTTCCACGGTATTTCAAAGGAGCTCAAACAGGTTCACTATAACCTCGCCGATTCCTGATATGAAAATCGTACTGATCACCCCTTACGGCCGTGAGCACTGCAACGGCAACTGGCACACCACTGCGCGCTGGCGCGACTTTCTGCGCGGCGCCGGCCACAGTGTGCGCGTGCAGTTGGAATGGGATGACAAGCCGGCTGATCTGATGATCGCGCTCCATGCCAGGCGCAGCGCCCCGGCGATTCAGGCGTTCGCCTCCCGCTACCCGTGCCGGCCGCTGATCGTGGTGTTGACCGGTACCGATCTATACCGTGACATCCATGCTGACGAAGCGGCCCGAACCGCCCTTGATCTCGCTCACCGCCTGGTGGTGTTGCAGGACAAGGGCATAGCCGAACTTAATCCATCGGCAGCGGCCAAGGCCCGGGTGATTTACCAGTCTGCTCCGGAAATTCCCCGTCCCGTCGAAAAATTGGGTGAATTCAAGGTACTGGTCATTGGCCATTTACGCGAGGAAAAGGACCCCTTCCGTCCCGCTCTGGCTTCGGCGTATCTGGCAGAACATTCCCAGGTTCAAATCACCCACCTGGGTCGGGCCCTGTCCAAGGAAATGGCAGACATGGCCTACCGCGCCGAACGGCAGTTGTCGCGCTGGCAATGGCTGGGCGACATCAGCCATGGAAAAGTCCTGCAAAAGCTCGGCGAGGCCCACTTGCTGGTCATCAGTTCCCTCATGGAAGGCGGCGCCAATGTGATTTGTGAAGCGCTGGCGGCCAGAGTGCCGGTAATCGCATCCGACATTCCGGGCAACATCGGCATGTTGGGAGATGATTATCAGGGCTATTATCCGGTCGGCAACGAGCGCCGCCTGGCGCAGATGATTTCCATGGCCGAACACGACCCGGACTTTTACGCCGGCCTGGTGGCCCAGTGCCGGGAACGTCGCCATTTAATGAAGCCAGAACGCGAAGCCACCAGCCTGAGGCAGCTGGTGAGCGAGTTCGAGATCAGCGTCTCTGGCGCTTAAGTAGGGCCTGTTAACACTGATTTCGCGTCAGCGACGGGGCCGATTTGGGATGCAGCCCACGAAGCAAGACGCGCCGCAGTGCTGGCCACTGCAAGCGGCTTGCGACAAAGGGATGCGCCCAAATCGACCCCGTCCCGCAGGGTTGTCGCGAGAAAGCGCGTCTGCGGTGTTGCGGCGTTTGGCAATGGAACAACCATTGCCTGCACACCGCGCCTTGCATCCATCGCTTTCTCGCGACAACGCAGGCGTGAAATCAATGTTAACAGGCCCTAGGCGAAATGTCCGGGTCAAGCCGCTTTCAGCAGTTCGTCGATGAACAGGGGCCTGCCGGTATAGTAGCCCTGTACGTAGTCGACCCCGATCTCCCTCAGCTTGTCCAGAGTCTCCTCATTCTCCACCGATTCGGCGATGGTCTTGATGCCGAGGAAGCGGCTGGTTTCGTTCATCGAGGACACCAGGGCCACATCGACCTCATTCCGGAGCATGTCACGGACAAACGAGCCGTCAATCTTGAGATAATCCAATTTGAGTTTCTTCAGGTAAGAATAGGAGGAGAAGCCCATGCCGAAATCATCCAACGAGAAGCGGCATCCATAGCGCCGCAGATGACGGATAAATTCTTCCGCATGGGCAAAGCTGTCAATCGCGGCGCTTTCCGTAAGCTCGAAAATGAGTTTGTGCCCGGGGATGTCGCCCTTGCCCAGTTCCCCTACTACAAAATCAAAGAAGCTCTTGCTACCGATCGACTGTCCCGAAATATTGACGGAAAAGCTGCCGACGCTTTCGAACGCGTCCGGATGGCGGCGGATCCAGTCAAATACCCTTCCCAGTACCCACTGATCGAGCTCGCTCCCGCGTTTGAGCCGTTCCACCGAAGCGACAAACTCGCCCACATTGATGGTTTCCACTGAATCGGCTGGCGTGCCCAGCAGGATTTCAAAATGGGCCGGATCGCCGGTCACGTTGCCGATCGGCATGATAGGCTGGCAGCGCAGCGTGAGATGACCCCCTGCCAGCACGCTGTTAATGTGGCTGGCCCAATAGACTAGGCCGCCTTCAAGTTGGTTAATCAGTTCGTCCTCGCGATACGTGACGATCTGGTTGCGACCCTGGTGTTTGGAGGATATGCAGGCCTCATCCGCCTTGGTATATAACCCATCCGGGTCCAGGCAATCCACCGACCAGGCCAAGCCGATATTGACGGTGAGTGGGTAATTCTCGCCCTTCCACTGGAAGCTGAACTTGTTCACCTGGGTAATCAGGTTCTCGGCCTGATCCAGCGCATCTTGATGGTTGTTGGCACGGAGCATGAAGGCGAAGATCCGCTCGCCGCAGCGCGCGAACAGTTCCGGATCGGACACCTTCGCCTTGAGGAATTCGACCAGTTGCAGCAGCAGGGTGTTCCTGCCTTCGTCGTCCAGCTCCGACTGGTAGAGGCGCAAGTCCTCGAAGTCCATCACCCCGATGGCGAAGCCAAAGTCGCCGGTCCCCGCCCGCAACCAGGCATGGCGAACGCGGCGCATGAATTCCTTCTGTCTGATGATTCCCGTGACCGGATCCAGAACCGCTTGCCGTATCAGACTGCGATGCATGTGCTGAACCATGGAACTAAACGAACGATCCATGAGCGGCAACTGCAGGCTGTCGGTTGGCTTGAAGGACCCGTCTGCCAGCATGGACGCGAGCTCGCTGGGCTTGGCATCGAACTTCTTGACGCCGCGGTAATTGGCGAACACGTAGAGCGGGGGATCATCGCCTATCCACACCAGATTGAGCGGCTCGGAGAATTTCTCCGCGATGAACCAGTCGCCCACCTGAAGCCGGTCAAGCTGGTTGCTTTCTTCTTCAGACAATGCCGGCGCGTTGGCGTCATTCGCGCGTCCGGGTTTAAGGGTGGTATAGCTGAGCTCGGAGCGATCCTTGGCGTACAGTAAGTGTTCCGCCATACGGTCAACCACCCGCTCCCGTTCTTCCCGGTCGGCGCTGACCAGGGCCAGTTGGGTATCCACATACTGCAACAGTTCATGGGCCTGGCCCCGGTTGATTTCGGCGTCCGAATCTGCGCCCAGCCAATCAAGCAACTGGTCCAGCGCCTGCCAGGCATGCGATTGCTCGTTGGCGTCATCGGTGTTGCGCAGCAGCACCCTAGTCAGGTAATTGCGCCAGCCGGTATTGAGCAGATCGAGCACCACGGCGGGGACCGGCTTACCCTCCACGCGTTCCACAATGCTCCGGGTGATGATGCGCTTGCCCTGACTGGTTTTTTGCCAGCCTTCCAGGGCGTCCTGCAATCGGGCGATGCGCCCCAGCCGGGCGCGCAACAGGGGCTCCAGCACCCTTTCCAGCTGGGCCCTCGCCTCATCATAGACGCCCGGATTGGTGGCAGCCTCGGCACGGATGCGTTCGGTCCAGCGATTGATGAGCTTGAGCAGATTCTCATCTTTGACCTGGCCGTTATCACTGGACACCATGGACAGGCGGTCAATGGCATTGAGCGCGCGCTGCGCAGGGTGGTGCGGCGAATCGAGAAATTTGCCATCCTGTATCGCCAGTTTGAGCAGCGGCTCTTCCAGGCGTTTGAAATAAGGCTTGATCTGGGCCGAGAGGGATCGTTGCGCATCCATGGCCGAAACCAGGGCGCTGAACACATCCACCGAACCCTGGACATTTGCCTCGCGGCCCGCGGGAATGGCACCGGCGGCGGCCAATTCCTGCACCACCTTGGCAGCGTAGGGCAAAGCAGAATCGATCATGAATCCCGGAAAGCCGGGTCCGGCTGGCGCTCCGCTCGCGGGCACATGGGGTGCCGGCGCGGGCGCGGCAATTCCGCTTCCCGCCGAAGGCATGGCCGGGACTGCAGGACCATTGCGACGGAACAAGCCCATCAGGGCCTGGGCCATGACAGCCATGGTGATGCGGTTGTCTTGCTGGGCCGCGCCTAACAAACCACCTGCGCCGGTATTTTCGCGCACGCCAGCGCTGTAGCCGCTTTCCAGAGCCGCTCCGCCGCCGCCTTGGTCGAGCGCCTGACGCTCAGCTTGCGGGCCATCATCCCCCCGTTCACGCAGCGGCCCCGAACCAGAGGCACGCGCGTCATGCCGGGATTTGCCCCTGAACACCGGCTCGGCCTTGGGCAGGATCTCGTCCAGCTTCTGGTAGAGTGCGCCGAGGGGTTCCTGCATACCTTCCCGCAGCGTCAGATACGCGGTCCGCCGGACCTTGCCGGAGCGGATGCCCGATTCCAGCGCGGTCATGAAGATACGGAATATCGCCGTGGGGCCGTAGGGATTCACCCCTGCATCCAGTGCGCAACCGTAGAGTTGCTCCAACCTGGGCTCCAGCGCGTTCAGTTCAAGCTGATAGCGCTCCTCAAGCGTGCCAGCCTCGGAAGTCGCATTAAGCCAGTCTTCAAACTCGTCCTTGCCGACGATGCTCAACTCATCGGTTTCGGCCTGCGGCTCGGTCGGCAATTCTCCGGATTCGAGCTGTCTGACCACGGTCAGGATGCCTTGCTGGAATGCGTCCCTGACCTGCGGAAAATTGATCTTGAATTCGCGTGCCGCCTGCAATAAGGCGTTGTGCTCGGCGATGCTCTCGGCCGTGACTGAAGCCGCGCTCAACTTGTCTGCAATGGCCTCGCCAAAGTCCTGGACCGTGACCTCTATGGTGTCACTCAACAGTGCCTGGGCCGCTTCCCGGATTCCTTCGTTGCCCCTCTCGGGATGGAGATCGGCGATGATGCGCTGGGCGCGGGAGGCCATGGCCACCTTGTGCAGGACCCGGGTGGCGTCGCGCGGGCTGTCGCGAAATGCCACCCCCACGCCGTTGGCGGCACAGCGCACAAGGATGGCCGTCAGCTCGAAGGTTCGCGGGCTGATCGAGGCCGGAGGCGTAAATCCCACCTTGAGTTCCTTGCCCTCGTGGCCCGCCGCGTAGAGGGCATCTTCGGCCGCGCTGAAGCGCAGATAGAGGCCGCCCAGACAAAAATCCTGTATCTCGCAAGGGACGTCCCTGCGCTCGCCGATGGTGACTCGCGCCTGCTGGGAAATCGCGAACCGGATTTGCCGTCTTTGCTCAGGCCGCTTTTCACTGTCGGGCATGGCTGCTCCTAATATTCGAAATGGCATTTGACGGATTCTCCGTCAAAGCCCCCCGCTTGGGTATGGATGCGCTTTCAGTTTCCTGGGTAGCTGTTGGAGCATAGCAACAGGAGGTAGATCAACAAAGCCCCTGCTGAACTTCCGCCACCGCTTCCTCTAACCATTGTCGAATCGGAGAGAAACTGCGACGGTGGGCAACGCAAGGCCCATAGCGGCGTAGCGCGTCAAGATGCAGCGCCGTGCCATAGCCAAAATGCCGGTCAAAGCCAAACTGCGGGTAATCCAGGTGAAGAATTCCCATGACGCGGTCGCGCGCCGTCTTGGCCAAGATGGATGCGGCCGAGATTGCGGCGACTGTGGCATCTCCCTTCACCACCGCCTCGGCCGGAAAGGCCAGAGCGGGACAGCGGTTACCATCCACCTGAACCCGATCCGGCTTCACCTCCAGCCCGTCGACCGCGCGCTGCATCGCCAGCAGGGTGGCCTGCAGGATATTCAGCCGGTCAATTTCGGCCACGCTTGCTTCTGCGACCCACCAGGCTATAGCCTCGGACTTGATCTGGATTTCCAGCTGTTCGCGCCGGCGTCGAGAAAGTCTTTTTGAATCCCGCAATCCCAGGATTGATCGGCCGGGGTGCAAGATGACTGCGGCGGCAAACACGGGCCCGGCCAGCGGGCCCCTGCCCGCCTCGTCAACCCCGCACAGAAGTAAGGCAGCAGAGCGCTTCATGACTTCTTCTGCAAATACGGCAACAGTGCCTCGGCAATTCGTTCGGCCGCATTGCAGCGCAGCGTCTGGTGCAGAACCAGAAAATCCTGCTTGAGCTCCGCAACGCGCTGCGGTTCATCGAGCCAGGCCACGGTTGCACGCGCCAGTGCTTCCGGGGTGGCCTGATCCTGCAGCAGTTCAGGCACGGCAAAACGCTTGAGCAGGATATTCGGCAGGCCCACCCAGGGCAGATAAGCCTGCCATTTCATGATGGCGTAGGTTAGGCCCGGCAGCTTGTAGGTAATCACCATGGGTTTCTTTAGCAAAGCGGCTTCCAAGGTGGCGGTACCGGACGCGAGCACGAGCACGTCAGCCGCTGTCATTGCCTCTTGGCTGGAGGGGCCGGCGGTCAGGGTAATCGGTAAACCGCTGGGGCCAACTAGTGAATTGATAATCGCCGAAACCGCCTCCCCCGCCACTGGCAGAACGAAGCGCAAGTCTGGCCGGGCATTCACCAGCATCCGTGCCGTCTCCAGCAGCGTCGGTAAGAGTCGCTTGACTTCCCCTACTCGGCTGCCAGGCAACAACCCCACCAGCTCGCCTGCGAGAGGCAGCCCAAGACCACGCCGGGCTGCCGTTTGATCCGGCTTAAGCGGCAACAGGTCGGCCAGGGGATGGCCGACGTAGCTCACTGGAATATCGGCCTTCGCATAGATTTCGGCCTCAAATGGAAACACGACGAGCATGCGCGACACCGCCCGCTTGATCTTGCGGATGCGCTCGCCGCGCCAGGCCCAGAGCGAAGGGCTGACGAAATGAACCGTGGGAATGCCCACGCGCTTGAGTTTTTCTTCCAGTGCGAAATTGAAATCCGGCGCGTCGATGCCAACAAATACATCCGGTCTCGTGTGCAGAAAGTGTCGCGCCAGATTACCCCGCAGGGCCAGCAAGGCAGGCAGATGACGCAGGACCTCGATGTAGCCATTGACCGCCAGCCGATCACTGGAATACAGCGCGCGGCAGCCGGCCTCGGCCATGCGTGGCCCGGCGACGCCTTCAAACTGAACAGTAGATAGCCGGGTTTTCAGCGCGGTGATCAGGTGGCCTCCCAGCAGATCGCCGGAAGTCTCGCCTGCCACCAGGCCTACGCGAGCCATTAACGGATAATGCCCCGCTCGCTGCGGCCGATGAAATCGAGCATCGGCTTCACCTCCGGATGGCTGACGGCCAGATCCGCCATCTGCTGCTTCGCATCTTCCAGGCTCAGCCCGAGCCGATACAGGAGTCTGTAGGCTTTCTTGATCGCCGCTATTGCTTCAGCGGAAAATCCGCGCCGGCGTAGCCCTTCGCTGTTGATGCCATTGGGCTCGGCTCGAGGCCCGGCTGCCATCACGTAAGGCGGGATATCCTGCGACACGCCGCTGCCGAATGCCGTAAAGCAGTGCTCGCCCAGCCGGCAATACTGATGGACCGCGGTGAACCCGCCCAGGATGGCGTGGCTGCCCACGCTGACATGGCCGGCCAGAGTCGTGTTATTGGCCAGCACGGTGTGATCGCCGATCTGGCAGTCGTGGGCAATGTGCACGTAGGCCATGATCCAGTTGTCGTCGCCCACCCGGGTCACGCCCGCATCCTGGATCGTGCCAGTGTTAAAGGTGCAGAATTCCCGGATCGTGTTGTTGTCGCCGATCTCCAGCCGGGTAGGCTCGCCGGCATACTTCTTGTCCTGCGGCGCCTCCCCCAGCGAGACGAGATGAAATATCCGGTTCTCCCTGCCGATCCGGGTATGACCGGTGATCACGGCATGCGCGCCCACTGTCGTGCCGGGACCGATCTCCACATGTGGACCGATCACCGAGTAGGGTCCGATTTCCACCTCGTCCGCCAGGCTGGCCTCGGGCGCCACGATCGCCGTGGGGTGGATCATTGCCACTATTTGTCCCTCAGAGTCGCCATTAACTCCGCCTCAGTCGCCAGTTCTCCTCCCACTTCCGCGCGCGCTTTGTATTTCCAGATACCCCGCATATGACGAGTAATCTCCGCCCTTAGCACCAATTGGTCGCCGGGAACCACCGGGCGCTTGAAGCGTGCGCCATCGATGCCTGCGAAGTAAACCACGCCGACATCCTGCGGCAGACAGCCCTTGGTCTTGAACGCAAGAATGGCAGCGGCCTGCGCCAGCGCCTCAAGAATGAGCACACCCGGCATGACGGGGTGGCCGGGGAAATGACCCGGGAAGAAAGGTTCATTGATGCTCACGTTCTTGTGCGCGACGATGTACTTGCCCAACTCCAGTTCATCCACCCGGTCGATCAACAGGAAAGGGTAGCGATGAGGCAGGTACTGCATCACCTCCTCGACGTTCATCTTCATGGCTTCCCCTCCAATTCTGCAACCTTGCGTTCCAGTTGCTTGATGCGTTCCACGAGCTTGTCGAGATGCCGCAGATGCACTGCGTTCCTTTGCCAAACCTCATGCTCCGAAAAAGGCAGCGCCGAGGTGTAGGTCCCCGGCTTGACCAGCGACTTGGTGATCAGCGTGTTGGTGGAAATGCGCGTGCCGTCGGCAATTTCGATGTGACCGAAGATCATTGCCGCTCCGCCGATGGTACAGTGCCTGCCGATCTTTGCACTGCCTGCGATTCCGGTGCACGCCGCGATCGCGGTATGGGCGCCGATCGTGACGTTATGGGCCACCTGGATCAGGTTGTCGAGCTTGACCCCGTCCTCAATCACCGTATCGTCCAACGCACCGCGGTCGACCGTGGTGCCCGCGCCGACCTCGACGTCGTCGCCAATTATGACCCGGCCGATTTGGGGAATCTTCTCCCATCTGCCCTGGTCAGGCGCCAAGCCGAAGCCATCCGACCCAATCACACATCCGCTGTGCAAGATGACCCGGTGGCCGATCCGGCAATCGTGATACACGGTGACATTGGCATACAAGCGGCAGTCCTCGCCCACCACGCTGTTTTCGCCGATGACGGCATTGGGTCCAATGACTGAGCGCGCCCCAATTCTGGCGCACTCACCCACCACCGCGCCAGCCTGAATTTCCGCCGTGCCGTCGACCATCGCGCGCGCTCCCACCGTGGCCCGCGGATGAATGCCAGGGCGGGCCGGCGGGGGCGGATTCAACAGAGCGGACACTCGGGCAAAATAGAGATACGGATTGGGACTTAGTATCCGTGGCAGCGCTGTCGCCCCACGAGCGTCCGGAGCCAGGATGACTGCACCCGCGCGGCTTCCTTCCAACTGTTTGAGGTACTTGGCCTGGGAAACAAAGCCTATCTCATCCACTCCGGCGCGCTCCAAGGGCGCAACCTGGCAGACGGTGACGTTCGGGTCACCCACCAGTTCGCCCCCCAGGCGGGCAACGATCTCTGCCAGCCGATAGCGTCGGGTTTGGCTCATGCGGGAACCCTCTGATCGTGTCCCTCGCGACACATGATGGACTCGATCAGAGGTTGCAATTATTTGTCGCCCAGTTCCTTCATTACCCGGTCGGTGATATCGATCTTGGGATTGAAGTAAACCGCCTGCTCAACGATCAGGTCAAACTTTTCGGTCCTGGCAATGTCCTGAATCGCCCTGCGGGCCTTATCCTGGATCTGGCTCAGCTCCTCATTGCGACGCTGATTCAGGTCTTCGCGAAATTCCCGGCTCTGGCGCTGAAGTGTCTGGCTCAGGACGGACAAGTCCCGTTCCTTGGCTTTTCGGTCTGCATCGGACATAGTCATGCCGTCCTTGTCGAGCTGGGCCTGAATATCACGCGCCTGCTTGGTCATTTTCTGCAGCTCCAGGTCGCGTCCCGAAAACTCCTTCTCCAGCCGCTTCTGCGCCTTGATCGAGAGCGGCGCCTCACGCAGAAGCCGCTCCGTGTTGACGAAGCCTATCTTTTCGGCAAGGGCATCCGTGCTGATGGCCAAGCCACCCATTGCCAGCAGGGCAACAAAAACCAGATTCTTCATACCATGGTTACTCCATCAAAAATTAGAAAGTGGTGCCCAAATTGAACTGGAACACCTGCGTCTTGTCATCCTCCTTCTTGTTCAGAGGCTTGGCAAGGCTGAACTTGAGCGGGCCCATCGGTGAGTTCCAGGCGATGCCGATCCCCGCAGAATAGCGGAAATCACTGGCATTGAACTTAGCCGACCTTCCCAGATAATCGTTCGGCCCGAATACCGAACCGGCATCCAGAAAAGTGGAAAGCCGTACCGATCCGTCCTTGATCCCGGGCATGGGAACGAAAAGTTCCACGTTGCCAATAATCTGGGTGTCTCCACCCAATGAAACCTTCTGGCAGTTGAACAAGTGTGGACGGGATGCATTCACCAAGGGTCGTGTTCGATGTAGTCAAGGCCTTGGGCCCGATGGTACCCGAATCAAAGCCGCGTACCGAACTCACGCCGCCGGCAAAGAAATTCTTGAAGAACGGCAGGGGCTTCCCGCCCAAACCCGCCGCATAGCCCGCCTGTGCGTTAACCATCAGGGTAAAATCCTTGCTCAAAGGAAAGAATTGCTGATGCTGCACATTGAGTCGGTAGTACTGGATGTCGCCCGGGGGAGTCCCGAATTCCACGCCGACGCGCTGGAGGAAACCTTTGGTCGGAAACAGGAAACTGTTGCGCGTATCGCGCGCCAGCGAAGTGTCGAGGCGCAGCGTGGTGTTGCTGTTTCCAAAGTCCCTGACGAAATTCTGATAAGTGATGGGGCTGGTCGCACTGGTGGTTACATCGAATAATTCCGCTGCCACCCCGAGATTGAGAAAATCCTTCTCATTCAAAGGCAATCCGAATCTCAAGCCCAGGCCCTCGGTGGATGAATGGTACTGACCTACCCCGCTCAATGAACTGGTATCCACATCCCGGCGGTAGATGTCATAGCCCAGACTCACCCCATCCATGGTGTAATAGGGATTGGTGAAGGACAGCGAGTAGACCGTGTTGACCTTGCCGGAATTGACCTGCAAGGCAAGCTGATTGCCGGTTCCAAATACATTCGCCTGATTGATCGAGCCCGAAAGAATCAGGCCATCCGAAGAGGAGAAGCCCGCCCCCACCATGATGTTGCCGGTAGCCTTCTCCGTTACGTTGATATTCAGGTCCACCTGATCGGTCGTGCCGGAAACCATGGGCGTTTCAATCGACACCTCGCCGAAGTAGCCGAGCCGGTTCAATCGGTCCTGTGACAACTGGATCTTGTCGCTGTTGTACCAGCCGCCCTCCATCTGGCGCACCTCGCGGCGGATGACTTCGTCCCGGGTCTTGCTGTTGCCGGCCACGTTCACCCTGCGCACATACACGCGGCGACCCGGATCGATGTACAGGGTGAAGGCCACTTGGTGCTTGTCCTTGTCCAGTTCGGGCACCGCGTTGACGTTGGCAAATGCGTAACCTTCCGTCCCCAAACGGTCGCTGATGAGTTTGGTGGATTCGGTCAGCTTCTGGCGTGAGAAGACATCGCCTGGTTTGAGAGTGATCAGCTTCTTGAGCTCTGCCTCGGGCACCAGCATCTGGCCAGCCAGTTTCACGTCGGAAACCGTGTATTTGGGTCCTTCCGTCAGATTGACGGTGATGAAGATGTCCTTCTTGTCGGGGCTGATGGAAACCTGGGTGGAATCAAGATTGAATTCCAGATAACCCTGATTGAGATAAAACGAGCGCAGGGCTTCCAGATCGCCCGAAAGCTTGGTCTTCGAATACTGATCGTCCTTGTTGTACCAGGAGAGCCAGCCCGGGGTGCTGGAGCTGAATTGTCTAAGCAACTGCTTCTCGGTGAATGCCTTGTTCCCGACCAGATTGATCTGCCTGATCTTGGCCGATTCTCCCTCCACCACCTGGAAATTGATTGCAACGCGATTTCGTTCCAGCGGGGTGACGGTGGTGTTTACCTCCACCGCATATTTGCCTTTATTGAAATACTGCGACTTCATCTCGTGCTCGGCGCGGTCCAGCACGCTCTTGTCAAAAATCCGCCCCTCGGCCAGCCCGGCGTCCTTGAGCGCCTTCTTCAGGTCATCCTCGGAAAATTCCTTGATGCCGCTCAGGCTGATCTTGGCTACCGCAGGGCGTTCCTCGACCGTGACGATCAGCACGTCACCCTGCGCCTCCAGCCTGACATCCTTGAAAAAACCGGTGGCGAACAGCGCCTTGATGGCTGCGGCGGCCTTCTCATCGTCGAGTCTGTCACCCACCTTCACGGGCAAATAGCTGAACACCGTCCCTGCTTCGGTGCGTTGTATGCCTTCCACGCGAATGTCCTTGATGACGAAGGGTTCCACTGCCTGGGCCAGGTTTGCAATGGCGGTCAGGATAAGGAACGTGGAAAGGCGAATTTTCATGTTTGTTTTAACCGCTGGTCAGTCGCGCGAGGTCATTGTAGAGGGCCAGTACCATCAACAGGAACAAAATGGCCATTCCAATACGGCTGCCAAGTTCCATGAAGCGTTCGGAAACCGGCCGGCCCCGAAAAATTTCGAAACCATAATACATGAGATGGCCACCATCCAATAAAGGCACGGGAAGCAGGTTCAATACGCCAAGACTGATGCTGACCAGGGCAAGAAAACTGACAAAACTCAGCCATCCCATCTGGGCAGACTGTCCGGCATAATCGGCAATGGTCAGGGGCCCGGACAGATTCCGCCATGAAACCTGACCCATCACCATGCGCCCCATCATCTCCAGCGTGAACACCGACATATCCCAGGTCTTCTGCACGCCTTTTTCCAGGCTATCCCACGGACCGTAGCGGATTTCGGTGCGAATTTCCGCCAGCCAGCGTTCCTCCAGTTTGGGCCCGGCGCCGATCTTGCCGATACTCTGGCCACCGTGAATCTCGGTCCCAGGGGTCAGGGACAGATTCAATTTCTGTCCGCCCCGTTCAATCTCCAGACTCAGTCGCCTGCCCGCCGACCCGCGCACCTTGCTGACCAGCGCCTGCCATGTCGGGATCGATGCCCCATCGATGGCGAGGACTTGATCGTTCACCCTGAGCCCGGCGGATGCTGCGACGCCTTTGGGCAACAGCATTCCCAGGATGGGGGGAATGGGCGGCTCGTAGGGACGAATACCCAGTTCATCCAGAACATCTTGCTCGATTTCATCGCGCTTGATCCCGGTCAGGTCCAGTTGGACGGGAGCGTTATTCCTTAGCTTCAACTCGACGTTTCCGCCTGACAGGGCATGCTTCAACAGACTCAAGCGCAGATCCAGGAAGGATTCCACCGGCGCGCCATCCACCGCGACAATTTCGTCGCCATTATTGAGCCCTGCGTGGGCGGCAGGCGAATTGGGCACGGGCTCGCCAATTAGCGGCTTGATGGCAGGAACGCCGTGCAAGAACAGCACCCAGTAGAACAGGACGGCCAGCAGGAAATTGGCGATCGGGCCGGCCGCCACGATCAGCAGGCGGCGGCCCACCGGTGCGCGGTTAAACGCCCGGCCAAGCTCGTGCGGCGCGACCGTCCCTTCGCGTTCGTCCAGCATTTTCACGTAGCCGCCGAGGGGCAGAATGCACAAGGCCAATTCGGTTTGATCCCTGCCGTAACGCTTGATCAGGAGCGGACGGCCGAATCCAACGGCAAAGCGCAATACTTTGACGCCCAGCATTCGCGCCGCAAGAAAGTGGCCGAACTCATGGACCACCACCAGTATGCCGATGGCCGCCAGGAAGGAAAGGACTGTAGTCAGCATCCCTACGCCGCTTTCAGCGAGGCCAGGAAAGAGGCTGTAAAGGCCCGCGCCGAGCGGTCTGCGTCCAGCAGGGATTCCAGGTCGCGAGCTACTGTCGCAGCGAGTTTGTCCAGGGCATGCGCAATGGCACGCGGAATGTCATTGAAGCCGCAGCGCCGCGTCAGGAACTGGTCAACCGCGACCTCGTTTGCCGCATTCAGAATCGCCGGTGCGCTGCCGCCGGCCCGCAGGGCATCGAACGCGAGTTTCAGACAGGGAAAACGCTGGTAATCCGGCGCTTCGAAAGTCAAGCTCCTGCCCATCAGTTCCAGTGCGTTGACACCGGCTTCGATGCGCTCGGGAAAGCCCATTGCATAGGCAATGGGCGTGCGCATGTCCGGCGTACCGAGTTGCGCAATCAGCGACCCATCCAGATATTCCACCATGGAATGAATCACGCTCTGGGGATGCACCAGCACCTGGATCTCCTCGGCCTGCGCATTGAACAGCCAATGGGCCTCGATAATTTCCAAACCCTTGTTCATCATGCTCGCGGAGTCGACGGATATCTTCTTGCCCATTACCCAGTTCGGGTGGGCGACCGCCTGCTCCGGGCTGACTTTGGACATCTCCTCGGCGCTCATGGTGCGAAACGGGCCGCCCGATGCGGTCAGCCAGATCTTGCGCACGCCGGCAGCGGACAGATCGCCAGAAAAATCTTTCGGCAGGGCCTGGAAAATTGCATTGTGTTCCGAATCGATGGGCAACAATTCGGCGCCGTTGTCGCGGATCGCATCCATGAACACGCGCCCGGCCACCACGAGGGTTTCCTTGTTGGCCAGCAAAATGCGCTTGCCTGCCCGGGCCGCCGCCAGGCTGGCGGGCAAGCCGGCCGCGCCGACGATGGCAGCCATCACCGTATCCACCTCGGGCAGAGTGGCGGCCTCGACCAAAGCCTGCGCGCCGGCCCACACCTCTACCTTCAGTCCTGAGACCTGCAAACGCTGACGCAGGGCTGCAGCCGCGCTTTCATCCGCCATCACCGCCACCCTGGGCCGATGCATCAGACACTGTTCAAACAAGCGCTCAACCTGCGCGCCGCCGGTCAGCGCGATGACTTCAAAGCGTTGCGGGTGACGCGCGACCACATCCAGGGTATTGACCCCTATGGTGCCGGTGGCGCCCAGTATGGTCAGCTTGCGCGGGTTGCTCACAGGCGGCCTCCGGCGACCAGGAGTATCGTGGTGGCCACCGGGAGGGCTGCGGTCAGGGCGTCAATCCGGTCCAGAATCCCGCCGTGGCCCGGCAGCATGCTGCCACTGTCCTTTACCCCTGCCACCCGCTTCATCCAGGATTCGAACAAATCGCCAAGTACTGAGAAGAAGAACAACGCCAACGTCAGCAATAACGCTCCGGCGATCCGTAGCCCATGGATCGAAGCACTCACCGCTGAGGCATAGAGCACAAGCGCCAGTCCTGCACCCGCCACTCCTTCCCATGTCTTGCCCGGGCTGATCGCCGGCGCCAGCTTGCGGCTGCCGAAGCGTCGCCCGACAAAAAAGGCAGCGGAGTCGCCGATCCATACCACAGCCAGTAAGCCGAGCAGATACCACGGACCAAAGTCGCGCAGCGTCACCAACGCGACCCAGGTGGGCAGCAGCACGATCACCCCGACCGTGGCCAGGATGAACGGACTTCTCGTTTTCCAACGCCGGGCCAGCCAGAGGGGCGCAATCAACCCCCAGAACACGACTGCCGACCAAAGCAAACCTTGTTGAAATTCCTTTTGCGCGGCAAGAAAATCAACAAAGTGAAACGCCAATGCACAGCCGGCCAGGACGCCACCGTACGCCCACGACAGCGGCGCCGGGAAACCTGCGATGCGCCCCCATTCGAAGCCAGCCAGGGCAACTGCCAGCGCGACCAGCGTCGCCCACAGCCCCGCCGGCGCCCAGAAAAGGATGGGCAAAAACAAGGCCAGCAGCGTGCCCGCAGTGATCAGCCTAAGCACCGGTTTCCTTCTGGCTTTGCGCCAACTGTTCGCTGGTGCGTCCGAAGCGCCGTTCGCGCTTGTGATAGGAAGCAATCGCCTTATCCAGGCTGGTAGCATCAAAATCGGGCCACAGTGTGTCGGTAAAGTACAGCTCGGTATATGCCAGCTGCCAGAGCAGAAAATTGCTGATGCGCCTTTCCCCCCCTGTGCGGATGAAAAGATCGGGCTCAGGCGCATCGGCCAGGCATAAATGGGCAGCAAGATCGGCTTCGCCTACCCGCCCTTGATGCCCCGAATCGAGCAAACGGTTAACCGCCTGCAGCACATCCCAGCGTCCACCGTAGTTTGCCGCAATGTTAAGCACCAACCGGGTGTTGCGCTTCGTGCGGGTCTCCGCTTCGGCAATCAGCTGTCTTATGGCGGGGCCGAAGGCATCGATCTCGCCGATCACGCGGAACCGGATGCCGTTCTTGTGCAGTTTGGCCACTTCGCTTTTCAGCGCGCGCATGAACAACTCCATCAGCAGCGAAACTTCCTCGTGCGGCCGGCGCCAGTTCTCCGAACTGAAAGCAAACAGGGTCAGTTGTTCAACACCCCGCTCGGCACAGGCCTTGACAATGGTGCGCACCGATTCAACCCCTTTCTTGTGTCCGGCAATGCGCGGCAGCATGCGCTTCTTGGCCCAGCGGCCATTGCCGTCCATAATGATCGCAATGTGGCGCGGTACCTCGTATACCTCGGGAATGATGGTGGTTGAGCTCTTGAAAATCATCGGGCAGTAAATCTTGCTGCCCCAGGGGAAACGTCGCGCGAGCGCCGCTTCCCTCGCCCGTGTGGGGGTCGGGAGGGAACATTCAGGGAGGACGCGACGATCATGATGACGGAGCGGCGTGTAGCGTCATGACCGTTAGACGGTCATCAGTTCCGCTTCCTTGGTAGCCAGAGCCTTGTCGATTTCGGCGATGAACCAGTCGGTCAGTTTTTGCACATCCTCCTGCGCCCGGCGTTCCTCGTCCTCGCTGGCGGACTTGGTCTTGACCATTTCCTTCAGCGCCGTATTGGCATCGCGGCGAATGTTGCGCACCGCCACGCGGGCGCTTTCGGCTTCCACCCTGACGACCTTGGTCAGATCGCGGCGGCGCTCTTCGGTCAGCGCAGGCATGGGAACGCGGATCACGTCGCCCTGGGTGGCCGGATTAAGACCCAGATCAGCCTCGCGTATGGCCTTGTCCACCTTGCCGACCAAGTTCTTTTCCCAAGGCTGCACACCAAGAGTACGGCTGTCGATGAGTGACACATTGGCAACCTGCGGAATCGGGGTGGGGTTGCCGTAATAATCCACCAGCACATGGTCAAGGATTCCGGTGTGGGCCCGCCCGGTGCGCACCTTGCCCAAGTCGGCCCTCAAGGCCTCCAGCGTCTTCTGCATCTTGGCTTCGGTCGATCTTTTAACATCGGCTATGGTTTGGTCCGCCATTGTCGCTCTCCTTAACTCACGGTCACCCGGGTGCCTTCATCCTCGCCCGATACCACACGCCTCAATGCGCCCGCCTTGAAAAGGCTGAACACGCCCAGTGGCATGTGGTTATCCCGGCACAAGGCCAAGGCGGTTGCATCCATAACCTGGAGCTTGTCCTGGATGGCGCGATCGAAGCTCAGTTGAGCATAGCGCGTTGCAGCCGGATTCTTTATCGGGTCGTCGTTGTAGACACCGTCCACCTTGGTGGCCTTGAGCACGATATCCGCGCCCATCTCCATGCCGCGCAGCGCCGCCGCGGTATCAGTGGTAAAGAAAGGATTGCCGGTGCCGGCGCCAAAAATGACGATCTTGCCTTCTTCCAGGTAGCGCAACGCCTTGCCACGAATGTAGGGCTCGGCCACCTGCTCCAGGTTCAAGGCCGACTGTACCCTGGATTCCAGTCCGGCGCGGCGCATGGCTTCCTGCAACGCAAGCGCATTCATGACGGTGGCCAGCATGCCCATGTAATCGGCAGTCGCCCGGTCCATCCCGGCTGCCCCCAGCGACACGCCGCGAAAAATATTGCCGCCTCCGATCACCACGGCAATCTGCACGCCCATTTCGGCAACCTCCTTGATCTGGGCAACAATACCGTCCAGGGTTTCACGGTTGATGCCATAGCTGTCCGACCCCATCAGGGCCTCGCCGGACAGCTTGAGCAGGATACGCTTGTAGACCGGCTTGGCCACAATCAGGCCTTGGCTGCCTGGGCCATCACTTCCGCAACGAAGTCATCCTTTTTCTTCTCAATCCCCTCGCCCACAATGTACAGGGCGAAACCGTTGACCGTCGCGCCTTTGGCCTTGAGCAGCTGCTCGATGGTCTGCTTATCGTCCTTGACGAAAGGCTGGCCCAGCAGGGTGACTTCCTTAAGATACTTGGCCACCGCGCCCTCCACCATCTTGGCAACGATTTCCGCCGGCTTGCCGGATTCGGCCGCCTTCTGGCTGGCCACCGAGCGTTCCTTTTCGATCAGCTCGGCAGGCACGTTGTCACGCGCCAGGGAAACGGGCTTGGTCGCGGCAATATGCATGGCCAAATCCTTTCCTAGTTGTTCATCGCCACCGCTCACATCCACCAGCACGCCGATCTTGGCACCGCCGTGCACGTAGCTGCTCAGCCTGCCCTTGGCCTCTATCCGTGTGAAGCGGCGCAGACTCATGTTTTCCCCAATCCGGCCCACCAGTTCCGTGCGAATCTGTTCCACCGCCTTTCCGTTGAGCATGAGCGCGGACAGTATCGCAATGTCCGCCGGGTTGTTGCTCACGATCAGGCCGGCCAGGTCCCTGGCAAACGCCAGGAACTCATTGTTCTTGGCGACGAAATCGGTTTCGCAGTTGACTTCGATCATGGCGCCGCGCCTGCCGTCGGCGTCGATCCGAATGCCAACCACGCCTTCCGCAGCGATCCGGCCTGCGGCCTTGCTGGCCTTGTTGCCAAACCTGACGCGCAGTATTTCCTCAGCCCTGGCCATATCACCCTCCGCCTCGTTCAGAGCCTTCTTGCAATCCATCATTGGCGCATCAGTCCGTTCACGCAGTTCTTTCACCATGCCGGCGGAAATTTCAGCCATTTCTTGCTCCTAAGTTTCAAAACGCTTGGGTCACGCGAAAAGAGGGGCTCGCGCCCCTCTTGCGGATACTGACCCGACTCATCACTCCGCCGTGGGCGTTTCCGCCTCTTCGACAAACTCGTCCGCGGTCACGATCTCCTGGATGATGTGGGCGCGGCCTTCCAGCACGGCGTCGGCCACCCCGCGCGCGTACAGGCGGATGGCGCGGCTTGAGTCATCATTGCCGGGAATCACGTAATCGACACCTTCCGGACTGTTGTTGGTGTCGACAACACCGATCACCGGGATGCCCAGCTTGCGGGCCTCGGTAATGGCGCCCTTCTGATAGCCCACATCGATTACGAACAGAGCATCGGGCAGGCCGCCCATATCGCGGATGCCATGCAGGCTGCGGTTTAGCTTATCCACTTCCCGCTCCAGCATCAGGGCTTCCTTCTTGGACAACTTGCCCGCTTCCGCCAGCGCCGCCTCCGTATCCTTGAGGCGCTTGACCGACAGCTTGACAGTCTTGAAGTTGGTCAACATGCCGCCCAACCAGCGATGACTGACATAGGGCATGCCGGCACGCGCTGCTTCCTCGGCGACAATTTCGCGCGCCTGGCGTTTGGTGCCGACAAACAAGATGGTGCCCTTGTTGGAGGCCAGTTGATGCACGAACTTCATCGCTTCCTCGAACAGCGGGAGGGATTTTTCCAGGTTGACGATGTGAATCTTATTGCGATGGCCGAAAATGTAGGGGGCCATCTTGGGATTCCAGTAACGAGTCTGGTGGCCGAAATGAACACCGGCCTCCAGCATTTGACGCATGGTCACGGACATATAACTTCCTTCTGCAAAGGTTGAGCTTCCACCCGCCAAGCGCCGCAAGCTGCGCGGCGCACCCTTGGTTCCATCCATGATGGAGCGGGTGTGTGAATTTGTTCGGACGAATCTGAACAGTCCGCTATATTAGCTTAATTAAGCCCTTCTTTTCAAGGCGAAATTCGGCCAAGAAGCCGCACCTGGGTTAACTTGGAGTTCGTCGTTAGGGAAACAGTGCCCAGTTCAACAGATCCGATGGCGCCGGCAGCCTGAACCAGGTCACGTCGTCTTGAGTCCTCAGTTGATTTGCCGGCTGCCCCGAAGTTCAATCGTCCGGATCAAGTTCCGCCTTTCTTCGCAATGCTTGAGCAGCTCGCATGTTCTGGCGCTGACCATTGCGGCGTTGATTACGTCGGATAATTGCAAGTTCGTGAGACCAACAAGGCGATATGCCAAAAGCATAGCCGCCGGCCCGTCGATCGAGGCGCAGGCGTTAAAATACTTATTTGTTTGATGAGCAATTCCATGCCCGTTGGCGTAAAAACCCCTGAGGAAGTCGAAAGAATGCGCGTCGCCGGGCGGCTGGGCGCCGAGCTGCTCGACTTCATCACGCCCCACGTCAAGGTCGGTGTCACGACGGACGAGCTCGATCGCCTGTGCCATGACTACATGGTAAATGTGCAACACACCATTCCCGCACCGCTCAATTATGCGCCGCCCGGCCATGCGCCCTACCCCAGGTCAATATGTACATCGATCAACCATCAGGTGTGTCATGGGGTGCCCGGCGACCGCAAGCTGAAAAACGGTGACATCGTCAATATCGACGTCACGGTCATCAAGGATGGCTGGCACGGTGACACCTCGCGGATGTTCTTTGTCGGCGAACCGTCGATCCAGGCGCGCAGGCTCGTACAAGTCACCTACGAAGCCATGTGGGCGGGGATCACTGGAGTCGGGCCGGGTGTCCAGCTGGGGGACATCGGGCACCGCATCCAGACGTATGCTGAAGGCAATGGCTATTCCGTGGTGCGGGAATTCTGCGGCCATGGCATCGGCCGGAGATTCCATGAAGATCCGCAAGTCCTGCACTATGGCAGGCCGGGCACCGGACTCGTCCTCCAGCAGGGCATGACTTTCACCATCGAGCCCATGATCAACGCTGGCAAGAAGGACATCCGCCAGTTGGCCGACGGTTGGACCATCGTAACCAAGGACCACAGCCTGTCCGCCCAGTGGGAACATACTGTTCTGGTCACCGATGCCGGCTACGAGGTGCTGACCCTGTCGGCCGGCAGCCCCGCCCCGCCCACCCTTCCGCCAAGATGATCGCGTCCGCGCAGGCGACGCCGCATGCCGCCCTCCGGGCGCGACTGAAGGAGGGCCGCGACGAGTTGACGCGACAATTTCTTGCCCGGCCACGGCCCCGAACTTACCTGCGCCAGCATGCCCGGCTGGTGGATCAGCTGCTGCAGGAATTGAGCGCACAACTCCTGCCCCCGCACATGGCGGTGCTTGCGGTGGGAGGCTATGGACGCGGAGAACTCTATCCCGCCTCGGATGTGGATGTGCTGCTGCTGCTTGCGGCTGAGCCAGGCGGCACAGACCAGGCGGCAGTGGAAGCCTGGATCCAGGCGTGCTGGGATGCGGGATTGGAGATCGGCCACAGCGTGCGCACGGTAGGCGACTGCATGGACGAGGCTGCGCAGGATATCAGTGTGGAAACTGCCCTGCTGGAGGCGCGTCTGCTGTGGGGCAACCGGGCCTTGCACAAGCTGTTCAGCCAGCGCTTTCAGGAGCGATTCAAGGCAGGCCGCTTCGTCGAGGCGAAACTGCTGGAGGCCCGCGCCCGCCACATCCGCTTCGAGGACAGCGCCTACAAGCTTGAACCCAATGTCAAGGAAAGCCCGGGTGGCCTGCGCGATCTGCAGGTCATCATGTGGCTGGCGCGTGCCGCCGGCGTACCTCCTACCTGGAACGGGCTGGTACGAGCCGGCCTGCTTGGCCTCGCCGAGGCGCGCCGGATCGCGTCCAAGGAAGCCGCTCTTGCCCTGCTGCGCATCCACCTCCATTTGCTTGCGCGGCGCCGCGAGGACCGCCTGGCATTCGACTTTCAAGCTGAACTGGCAGGCCGGATCGGCCTGCCTCCAGCCACCGAAAGACGCGCCAGCGAGCAACTCATGCAGCGCTATTACCGGGCTGCCCGGCAGGTCATGCTGATCAATGAAATCCTCTGTCCAGCCCTGCAGCAACTGATTTCCCCGATCAGCCAGCCGTCCCAGCCGATCGACGGCGAGTTCGTGTTGCGCGGCAACGCGGTCGGCTTGTGCGATCAACAACTCTTTGAGTGCGATCCCACGGCCATCCTGCGCGCCTTTCTGGCCGCCATGCAGCACCTGTCGATTCCGGCCTTTGAGGCCGCCGCCTTGCGCGCCCTGGGGCGTGCACATCGCCTGATCGACACCGGCTTTCGTGCCAATCCGAGCAACCTGGCGACATTCCTCAACATCCTGCGGCAACCCAACGGAGTGACTTGGGCGCTGCAGGCGATGAGCCGCTACGGCATCCTCGGCCGCTATATTCCCGCCTTCGGCCGCGTCACCGGGCAAATGCAGCATGACCTGTTTCACGTCTACACCGTGGATGAGCACATCCTGATCGTGCTAAGAAACGTGCGCCGTTTTGCCGTCACCGAATTCGCCCACGAATACCCGCTGGCCTCGCGCCTCATCGCCGAATTCGACCGGCCCGAACTGCTCTACCTGGCTGCCCTGTTCCATGACATCGCCAAGGGGCGGGGCGGCGACCATTCCAAGCTCGGCGGAGTCGACGCGCGCCGCTTTTGCCGCCAGCACGGTTTGCCCCGGGAAGACAGCGAACTGGTGGCGTGGCTGGTGCAGGAGCACTTGTCCCTATCGCGCACGGCGCAAAAGGAAGACCTGAGCGACCCGGATGTCATCGCCGCATTTGCCGCCAAAGTCGGCACGCCACGGCGACTCGCTGCGCTGTACATACTTACGGTGGCAGACATCCGGGGCACCAGCCCCAAGGTCTGGAATGCGTGGAAAGGCAAGTTGCTTGAAGACCTGTACCATTCGACCCTCGCCCGTCTGAGCGGGCGCCAGGACGCCAGCGACTACCAAGCCAAACAGAATGAAGCGCGGGTAAAACTGGCTCTCTATGGCATCCGGCCCGACGCGGCAGATGAACTGTGGGAGGCCCTGGACGAAAGCTACTTCCTGCGCTTTGAGCCTCAGGAAATTGCCTGGCATGCGCGCATGTTGTGGCAGAAACAGAATCATCGCGCCGTGGTGGTCAGGGCGCGGCTATCCCCGGTCGGCGAAGGGATGCAGGTGCTCGTCTATTGTCCTGACCAGGAGGACCTGTTTGCCCGCATCTGCAGTTTTTTTGCCCGTCACCAGTTCAACGTGGTTGAGGCCAAGATCCATACCACGCGCAACGGTTATGCGCTGGACAGTTTTCAGGTTCTGGACGACGCTCAGCGCGATATCCGTTACCGGGACTTTCTTCCGTTTGTCGAGCACGAGTTGGGCCGCGCCCTGGATGCTTCAACTGCCCCGGTCCCGGTGCCTGCGGCCCGCATATCGCGGCGGCTCAAACATTTTCCCATTCAGCCCCAGGTCGAAATCCGGCCCGACGAACGGGGGCGCTACCACATTTTGTCCATCACCTGCGGAGATCGGGTAGGGCTGCTGCACAGCATTGCCCAGGTATTCCTGCGCCACGGCATCGATCTATATAGCGCCAAGATCCTGACCCTGGGCGAGCGGGTGGAAGATCGCTTCCTGATTAGGGGAGACAACCTGGCCAAGCAAAAATCGCTGCTTTCCCTTGAACAGGATCTGTTGGCCGCCTTGAGCGTGTAGATTTAGCCAGCCGGGCGCGCGTATTCGTCGATGTAGCGGCCGCGGGCAGGCGCTTTGCGTGGTGTAGCGGGCTTCTCGCGGTTGCCGGTGCGGCTTGAGCGAGGCTTTTCTGCCGCGGGTAGCTGGTGCGAGCGGCGCTGGCCCGGTTTGATGCTGCCCGTGCCTATGATTCCGCCTACCGGTTCTTCGGCAAACCGAAGCGACATCCAATCGGCGTGTTGTGCTTGTTTCATCTGCTTGATCCGGTTCAGGCCGCCACCGGCCAGTTCTTCAGGCTGGCTGCCAGATTGCGGGTCAGCGCGATCAGCGGACCCAGTTTGTCCTGCCCTGGCTGCTCGGTAAACTCGCTAAGCTTGCCATCCGCATAGACGGACAGAATAAGCAGGTTTTGCCGTACTTCCAGCGGCAGGTCCAGATGGTCCATGGCCAGTGCATCCTGCACATCGTGCCAGACGGCATGGTTGGCCTCCATGGCCAGGGCGAGTCGGGCTTCGCAATCCGGCGCCCGCCAGTTGCTCATGCAGGCCATCAACAGGGCGGCGGCCCCATGCAGGCGCTCAGCATCCACGGGTAACATGGGGTGGGTAAGGGCCGATAAGTTTGGGCTTGGGTTCACGGGGTTTTCCTGCTCAATATGCCGCTCTGCGCAGCGTTCAGTACAGTTAGCGGTGCAGAGCAGGCAGCCCTTTAGGCCGTTCGTCAGTCAAGGCATGGCTCCAGATCACGCTTATTCGTCCGTAAGCACCTGACCCGGGAAAAGTACCTCGCTGAAGCCAAAATTGCGCAAGTCGGTAATGCGCATGGGGTAGAGCACGCCAAAGAGATGATCCACCTCGTGCTGAACCACTCTTGCATGAAACCCGTCTACGGTCCGGTCGATCGGATTGCCCGCCCCATCCCTGCCCTCATAGCGCAACCTCTTGTAACGCGGCACCAGACCGCGCATCCCGGGCAGGGAAAGGCAGCCTTCCCACCCTTCCTCGAGTTCTTGGGTCAATGGAGTGAGGTGCGGGTTGATCAGCACGGTAAACGGCACCGGCTCGGCCAGCGGGTAACGAGGATTGGAGTCGACCTCAAAAATGGCCACCTGAAGATTCACCCCGATCTGCGGCGCCGCAAGACCCGCGCCATCGAGCGCCCGCATGGTATCGGTCATGTCCTGTATCAGGCTGGCCAGCGACACCGTGCCGAATGCCTCCACCGGCCTGGATGGCGCCAGCAACCGGGCATCGCCCATCTTGAGTACGTCTCTAACGGCCATGGCTACAGCGGGCAGAAATCCGGGTGTTCCAGCACTACGAGTTCCTCCAGCACCGCCCTTACCTTGGCCATCAGGCCATCCAGGACGGCGCGGATGTCAGCTTCCCGAATGCCGCTCTTGGAAACACCCCGGCCAGCGGCATCATTGATCACCACTCCGATGGTGCCATAGCAAAGCCCCAGTTCGCGGGCCAGGTAGGCTTCCGGCATGCCGGTCATGCCTACCATGTCGGCCCCATCCCGTTCAATCCGGTTGATCTCGGCCAGGGTTTCCAGACGCGGACCCTGCACTGCGGCATAAACGCCGCCATCCCTTACATCCACCCCGGCACGGGTAGCTGCGGTCAAAATGTCCTTACGCATCGCAGCACAGTAGGGCTCGGTAAAATCCACGTGGACCACGGGCTTCTCGCCATAAACGGCAAAGGTGGAGGCCCGTCCATGCGTGTAGTCGATAATCTGATCCGGCACCACCAGGGAACCTGCCCGCAGGTCTTCCCGGATTCCGCCGACCGTGGCAATGGAAATTATGTGATTCGCTCCCTTTTCCTTCATCGCCCAGATGTTGGCCCTGTAGTTGACCTCATGCGGCGGGATGGTGTGGCCATAGCCGTGCCGCGCCAGGAACACCACCTCTTCACCGCACATACGCCCGAAAGTCAAGGCACCCGAAGGCTCACCATACGGGGTGCGCCGTACCTGGCGGTGGGTGATTTCCAGATTGGTCAATTTGGTCAGTCCGGTACCGCCGATAATTCCGAGCACTTTCCTTACTCCTTCAAAGCGTAGATGGCGGGCAGATTGCGCCACAAACCGTAGGCGTCCATGCCGCAGCCGAATACATAGCGATCAGGTACGGTCAGTCCCACATAATTTGCGGCGATGGGCTTGGGGCGGCCGTGCTCCTTATCGGTCAAGACCGCGGTCCAGACCTGGCCCGCGCCCAATTCCCGCAACTTGCCCACCACTGCCGCCAAAGTCTCGCCTTCGTCCAGTATGTCGTCCAGCACCAGCACGGTACGTCCCACCACGCTTTTGCCCGGCAACACGCGCCACTCGATGGCGCCGCCCGCCGTCTTGCCCCGGTAGCGGGTGACATGCAGGTAATCGAACTCAAGCGGAAACACCAGGCGCGGCAACAGTTGCCCGGTGAATACCACCGCGCCCCCCATCACCCCGAGCACCAATGGAAAACTGTCCGCCAGGTCGGCACGGATCTCTTTTGCCAAACGGTCCATCGCCGCCTGCACCACCTGTTCGCTGGCGATCAGTTCGGCGCCATCCAGCAGTTCGTGGGCGCGAGACACGGAATCAGCCATGATGGGACCTCTGCCGGATGGTTTCGTACAAACAGATGCCGGCCGAAACTGAGACATTCAAGCTTTCCACGCTGCCAACTATGGGAATGCGCACGGCGTCGTCGCAACTCTCCCTGGTCAGCCGTCGCAAGCCGGCCCCTTCAGCGCCCAACACCCAGGCGATGCCGACTGTCGCATCAACGTGCGCCAAGGTTCTGGGCGCTTCCACGTCGGCCGCAACCGTCCACACTTCATGTTCCTTCAGCTCGTTCAGACTGCGGGTCAGGTTGGTCACCATCAGGTAAGGCAGGGTCTCCGCCGCTCCGCACGCGACTTTCTCCACCGTGGCATTGAGCCCCACTGCCCGGTCCTTGGGCGCGATCACCGCATGGGCGCCAAACGCGTCGGCAGAACGCAGCACCGCGCCCAGGTTGTGCGGGTCGGTGACGCCGTCCAGCACCATGATCAGGGGCGGCCCTTCGATGCCCGCTAATACGTCTTCCAGACTGCGCGCTTGGGACAGGGTTTCGACCTTGGCCACGACACCCTGATGACGGGCCCCGCCCACCATCCTGTCCAGGCGCGCGCCGTCCGCAAGTCTGGCGCTGATTCCCCTGCCCTCGGCCAGGGCAAGCAGGTCGCGCGCCCGGGTATCGCGCCGGCTTTCGTCCAGCCAAAGCTCATGCACCGAAGCAGGCGCCGTGCGCAAGCGCGCCTTGACCGCGTGAAACCCGTAGATCCAGCGTTCCATCTTCAACCCCCTCGCCCGGCTTCGCCACCCTCTCCCCCTGCAAGGGGGAAAGCGGCTGGGGGTAAGGGGTCTGCAGTGGAATGGGCGGCGGCGCAGGGCATCATCGCGAACCTCCTTTCGTCCGCTTTGCTTTGGCTGCAGGCTTGGTTTCCGCCTCGTCCGCCGCGACCAGCACGAAATCGATCTTGCTCGATTCGATGTCGGCCCGCACCACCTTCACCTGGAGCCGGTCGCCCAGACGAAAGCGCTGGCCAGTGCGTTCACCCAACAACCAGTGCTTGGCCGGGTCGAAGCGGAAATAATCCTGGCCCAGTTCGGAAATGTGCACCAGGCCTTCGACAAACACTTCGTCCAGCGCCACGAACAGTCCAAAGCTGGTGACCGAACTGACCGTGCCCCAGAATTCGGAACCCAGATGCTCACGCATGTAATAGGTTTTGAGCCAGGTCTCCACGTCGCGGCTGGCATCGTCAGCGCGCCGCTCGGTCATCGAGCAGTGCGCGCCGATGACATCTAGCTTTGACTGCGGCGGCTTCTCTCCCAGCAAGACCGACTTGATGGCGCGGTGGATCAGCAGGTCCGGATAACGCCGGATCGGCGAGGTGAAGTGCGTGTATTGCTCGTAAGCCAGGCCGAAGTGGCCGACATTTTCAGGGCTGTATACCGCCTGCCGCAAGGAGCGCAGCATCACGGTCTGCAGCAGCTGCGCATCCGGACGCGGCTTGATCTGTTCGAGCAGATGCGCATAGTCCAGGGCCCTCGGTTCATCTCCACCCGGCAAATGCAGGCCAAACTCGGCCAGAAACTGCCGCAGCAAATCCAGCTTTTCCGGCGTGGGCCCTTCGTGAATCCGGTAGAGTGCGGGCACCTTCTTCTTGCGCAGCAAATCCGAGGCGCACACGTTGGCTGCCAGCATGCACTCCTCGATCAGGCGGTGAGCCTCATTCCTGACCACCGGCTCGATGCGGGTGATCTTGCCCTGATCGTCAAAGATCATGCGCGTCTCAACGCTCTCGAAATCAATCGCGCCGCGTTTTTGCCGTGCCTTGAGCAAGGCCCGGAAGGCGATCTCCAGATTTTTCAGATGCGGCAGCAGAGCCGCATGCTCCGCGTCCGGTTGTTCCGCGCCGGACAGCAACGCCCAGACCTGGGTGTAGGTCAGGCGTGCATGGGAAAACATCACCGCAGGATAGAAACGATAAGACTTGATCGCGCCCTGCATCCCCACCACCATGTCGCACGCCATGCACAGGCGCTCGACCTTGGGATTGAGCGAACACAGCCCATTGGACAGCGCCTCGGGCAGCATGGGAATCACGCGGCGAGGAAAATACACCGAGTTGCCGCGCTCGTATGCGTCAAGGTCCAGCGCGTCTTTCGGCGCTACATAGTGTGATACGTCCGCAATTGCGACCACCAACCGAAGCCCGTTGCCCACCGGCACGCAATACACTGCGTCGTCGAAGTCCCTGGCCGTTTCGCCATCGATGGTTACGAGCGGCAGCGCCGTGATGTCCTCACGCCCCGTCCAGTCCTTCTTCAGCACCTTCTTGGGCAAAGCAGCCGCCTGAGCCTGCGCATGGGGAGAAAACTCGTAGGGCAGCACATGCTTGCGCAACGCGATCTCGATTTCCATCCCGGGATCGGCGTAGGAGCCCAACACTTCCACGATGCGTCCCACCGGCTCGGAGTACTTGGTCGGCGGCGCGACCATTTCCACCGTCACCACCTGGCCATGAGATGCGCCACCGGCCTGGTCGCCGGGAATGAGGATGTCCTGGTTGATGCGGCGGTTTTCCGCCACAACGAAGCCAACCCCCTTCTCCTGGTAATAGCGGCCCACGACGCGGGTCTGGCCGCGATCCAGCACTTCGACGATCTTGCCTTCGCGCCGCCCGCGCCGATCGAGTCCTGCTTCCTTGACCAGCACCCGGTCGCCATGCAGCACCTGGTGCATTTCGCGCGGCGAAAGAAACAAGTCAGCCGAAGCATCGTCCGGGATGACAAAGCCGAATCCTTCCGGATGGCCCTCGACCCGGCCGCGAATCAGCGCAAGCTTGTCCGGCAGGCATAACTGCCCTTTGCGGTTGACCATGAGCTGGCCATCCCGCTCCATCGCGTTGAGGCGGCGCTGAAACACATCCCGCTCGTCGGGCTCGATGTCGAGCAATTGAACCAGTTCATCGAGCAGCAGGGGCCGCCCCTGCTCGCCCATGACGTGCAGAGTCCATTCGCGGCTGGGCAGGGGATGCTCGTAACTCGATCGCTCCCGTTCCAGAAACGGATCCTGATCACGCAAACGGTTCCGGGAACGGCTTCCGGATTTGCGGGGAGCGGATTTGGCGGGCGCTTTTCTCGTTGACAATTGGGCTTCCGGTCTTTAATATTCGCGGCTCTTGGCCCAGGTGGCGGAATTGGTAGACGCACTAGTTTCAGGTACTAGCGGGTAACTCCGTGGGGGTTCGAGTCCCTTCCTGGGCACCAGAGATAACTTAAAGGCAGCTTGCGCTGCCTTTATTTATTCTACCTCTTTCCCACCGTGGTTCGTTTTGGAAACGTCGTCGCTGAAAACAAGTAAAAGCCAGCCATCCCGAACACGCCGGACGGAACCGAATGTGTTTATTCGAAGGGGTGCCGCCTGACAATGGTTTCCTCGCGGTCGGGGCCGGTGGAGATGATGTCGATCGGCACTTCGCACAGTTGCTCCATGCGCTGCAAATAGGCACGGGCGTTGGCAGGCAGGCGGTCCAGGTTCTTGACGCCGACGGTAGAGTCCTTCCAGCCGGGCAGTTCCTCGTAGATCGGCTCGCAGTTGGCCAGGGTCTCTGCACCTACTGGCAGGATGTCGCTGGTCACGCCATCGAGTTTGTAGCCGACGCAGATTCTGAGGGATTCCAGACCGTCCAGCACGTCAAGCTTGGTCACGCACAGTCCGGAAATTCCGTTGATCTGGATCGCGCGTTTCAGGGCAGCGGCATCAAACCACCCGCAACGGCGCGCGCGCCCGGTGGTGGCCCCGAATTCATGGCCTTTTTCGCCCAGGTATTTGCCCACATCGTTGAACAGTTCAGTAGGGAAAGGCCCGGAGCCCACCCGGGTCGTATAGGCTTTGGTGATGCCCAGCACGTAATGCATGGAGGACGGTCCCATGCCGGTGCCAGTGGCGGCTCCGCCCGCAGTGCAGTTGGAACTGGTGACGAAGGGATAGGTGCCGTGGTCGATGTCCAGCAGCGTTCCCTGCGCGCCCTCGAACAGCAGGTTGTCGCCGGCGCGGTTGGCTTCGTACAGGGCCCGTGGCACGTCGGCCACCAGCGGCTTGATGCGTTCCGCCATGCGCATGGCGTCTTCCAGTGTCCGGGTGAAATCCACAATGTCGGCCTTGAAGTAATGCCTGAGCACGAAGTTGTGGTAATCCAGCACCTCGCCCAGCTTGGCGGCGAAGCGTTCGCGGTGGAACAGGTCCTGGACGCGAATGGCGCGGCGCGCAACTTTGTCTTCATAGGCCGGGCCGATGCCCCGGCCGGTGGTGCCGATCTTGCCCGCGCCCTTGGCGGCTTCACGCGCATGGTCGAGCGCGACATGGTGCGGCAGAATGAGGGGAGCTGCTTCTGAAATCTTGAGCCGTCCAGCCACGTTTACGCCGACAGCAGCCAGCATGTCAATTTCTTCCAGCAGCGCTTCGGGCGACAGCACGACGCCGTTGCCGATGTAGCAGGTGACCTTGTCGCGCAGGATGCCGGAGGGGATCAGGTGCAATACGGTCTTGGTGCCGCCCACCACCAAAGTATGGCCGGCATTGTGCCCGCCTTGAAAGCGCACCACGCCCTGGGCCCGGTCGGTAAGCCAGTCGACAATCTTGCCCTTGCCTTCATCGCCCCACTGGGTACCGATGACGACGACGTTTTTTGCCATGCTACTCCCCTGATTCCTGTCTATTGCAACGCTTTCGCCACACCTTAGGCTCTCCGAGAGAAGCCGCCGAAGTGAGGGGGAAACTAGGTTGGGACGGATTCGACCAATTCCCGTAGATCCATGCTGAAGCCAGTTGCCGGGCGCGCACGGCCGAATATCCTGCCCACCTCATCGTAGCGCCCGCCCAGAGCGATGGCCCGGCTGCGGCCTGTGCAGTACGCGGCAAACACTACGCCACTGTGGTAGCCGTAGCCGCGCAGTTCTGCCAGGTCAAAGGCAACCTCCACGCCTCGTCCGGTCAAGCCCGCGGCCATTGCCGTCAAGTCGTCCAATGCCCGGCCCAGCTCGGGCAAGGCCGGCAGGCGCTGGCGGGCAAGCTGAAGAATGCCTGCATCGCCATAGAGTTCGGTCAGGGCCAGGAAAGCATCGCGGTACTGCGGCGCTGCACTCTGCGTCAGGGCCGCCACTTCGCTTGCATTCTTGGACTGCAGGGCGCGGAACAAGGCCTGCTCGGACTCGCCATTGAGTGCCGCGACCCGTGCTAGCGCCCGGTAAATGCCGACATGGCCCAAATCCAGTTGCAGTTGGCCCAGTCCCGCCGCCGCAAGTCCATCGAGCATGAGCTGAACGATTTCAAGATCGGCCTGTGCGCCGGTTTCGCCATAGAGTTCGGCGCCTAGCTGAATAGGCTCGCGCGAACGATGGTAGCCGTCAGGCTGGGCATGCAGCACGCTGCCGGCATAGCACAAGCGGTTGACCGGATTTTGCCCCAGCAGGTGAGCGTCGATGCGCGCCACCTGAGGGGTGATGTCGGCACGCACACCCATCAGGCGGCCGGAGAGTTGGTCCACCAGCTTGAAGGTCTTGAGATCCAGATCCGTCCCCGCTCCGGAAAGCAGCGAATCCAGATACTCGATCATGGGCGGAATGACCAACTGGTAGCCGCGCGCACGAAACTGGTCGAGCAGGGCGCGGCGCAGGCCTTCCATCTTCCACGCCTGGGGCGGCAGCACGTCTTCAAGATGTTCGGGCAGCAACCAGGCGCGCATGGGGGGATTCATTTGAAAAGCATCAGCAACAACACACCGCCCGCCATGGAAACCGCTCCCATGAAACGCAACTGACCGTCATTCAGTTGGATAGCGCGGCGGAAAGCGTCACGCCAGAGCGCCGGCGCCGCCAGGGGCAATATCCCCTCGAGGACCAACACAAGGGCAATCGCGATCAGCCAATCGCTCATCTTCATCTGCGGCAGTTATTTCGCGCGACCGGCGCGCGGATTCTTCATGTATTTGAAGAAATCGGAACTGGGGTCCAGCACCATCACGTCGCTCTTGTTGCGGAAGCTTTCCTTGTAGGCCTGCATGGAGCGATAGAATGCATAGAATTCGGGGTCCTTCCCGTAGGCTGCCGCATAGATCGCCGCCGCCTTGGCATCTCCCTCGCCCTTGATGCGCTGGGCATCGCGGTAAGCTTCGGCGATGATGACCTGCTTCTGCCGGTCGGCATCCGCCTTGATCTTTTCCGCTTCCGCCGCGCCGGTCGAGCGCAGTTGGTTGGCAACCCGCTTGCGTTCCGCGTCCATGCGCCGGTACACGGATTCGCTGATTTCCTCGGACAGATCGACCCGCTTGAGCCGCACATCCACCACCTGAACACCGATCTGGGCTGCGTCCTGATCCGCCTTTGCGGTAATGATGCTCATGATCTGATCGCGTCCGCCTGACACCACGTCGTGCACCGTACGCCTGCCGAATTCGGCACGCAGTCCGTCGTTGACGGTCTGGCGCAGGCGGGTCTCGGCCTTGACGCCGTCACCCTGCACCGATATGAAGTACTGTTTGGGATCTATAATCCGCCACTTGATGAAAGAGTCCACCAGTACGTTCTTCTTTTCCGAAGTCAGGAAGCGCTCGGCATCCTTTTCGTCGGAAGTATGGATACGGGAATCAAAAAAGCGCACATTCTGGACCAGCGGCAATTTGACATGCAGGCCGGGCTCCTTCTGCACCTCGACGATTTCACCGAACTGGATCACCAGCGCAAATTCGCGCTGATCAACCCGATAGAACACCGAATTCAAGATCAGCAAGACGACCAGCACGCCGACGGCGAGGTAAGGAAGACGGTTCATCATGGACGATCCTCCCGGTCGCGGCTGCGAAATGCATCACGGGAGCGGGACGGCGCAGTGTCGGACTCGCTGGTGGGCGGTGTCACAGTCGCTGGCGGTGCAATCGCCTCAGGCGCCTGCGGAGAGGGCTGGGAAGCCATTTCCTGCAACTTGTTCAATGGCAGATAAAGCAGATTGCTACCGCTCTTCTGATCCACCATCACCTTGGAGGTGTTGGTCAAGACCTGCTGCATATTGTCGAGATAGATGCGCTCGCGCGTTACCACCGGAGCTTTCTTGTATTGAGCCTCAATCTGGCTGAAGCGACTCGCCTCACCTTCCGAGTTTGCGATCACCGCCTGGCGATAGCCTTCTGACTCCTGCTGCAGGCGCGAGGCCACGCCCGTCGCGCGCGGCACCACGTCGTTGGCATAAGCCTGGGCTTCGTTCTTGAGACGTTCCCGGTCCTGGTTTGCCTTCACGGCGTCGTCAAACGATGCCTGCACCTGTTCCGGCGGCTGAACATTCTGCAGCGTTACCTGGCTGATGCTGATTCCGGTCTTGTAACGGTCGAGTATTTGCTGCATCAGTTTCTTGGCACGCGCAGCCACTTCGGCGCGGCCTTCGTACAGTACAAAGTCCATCCTGCTCTTGCCGACGACATCCCGCATGGCACTTTCCGCCACCTGTTTGACGATCTCGGTATCGTCGTCGAACTGGTTGTTGAACAGGTAGTCCTTGGCATCCTTGAGGATGTATTGCACCGCGAATTGAAGGTCAACGATGTTCTGTTCGTCGGTCAGCATTAGCGATTCGGAAAGCTTCTTGTTACGGGCGGAACCGGAATAGCCAACCTCGAGGGTGCGTACCGAGGACACATTGACAATTTCATGCGATTCAATCGGCCACGGGAGGTGCCAGCGAGCGCCGGGCTCGGTGGTTTCGGTGTACTTGCCAAAGCGCAGCACAATACCTTTGCTGCCCGCGTCAACAATGTAAAAGCCGCTGGCCACCCAGACCAGGAACGTCAAAGCCAGAACCAGACCAACCAGGTTTTTCGGCAGGCCGGGGCCAGACCCTTCATCGCCGCCGCCCCCACCCTTGCCGCCAAACAGGCCGCTGAGCCGTTGGTTGAGACGACGCCACAGTTCATCCAGGTCGGGTGGACCGGCGTTGTTGTTCTTGCCCCACTGCGGGTCGTTCCAAGCCATGAGTTAGGATTTAAGCAGAGATAGATAAAGGAATGGAGGGGTTGTCTTCCGGAAGATCTCCACCGGCGCGATGGGAATCTGCCGCTTCCACAATCGCCTGCCGCAGAAGATCAAGCCCGGCACCGGTTCTGGCGGAAACCCGAACGGAAGCCATCTTACCATATTCGTCCCGCTCGATTCCCGGCTCCAGCCTCGTCAGATCGATTTTGTTGATTACCTGCAATTGTGCAATATGGCTTGCGGCGATCTGCTGCAAAACCTGGTCGACTTCGTCGATCTGATGGTCCCGAATCGGGCTCGCCCCGTCGACCACGTGCAGCAGCAGGTCCGCCCGGGTGGCGGCTTCAAGGGTGGCATGGAAGGCGGCAATCAGCTCGTGCGGAAGTTGGGTGATGAAGCCGACCGTATCCGACAGCACCACTTCGCCGCAACCGGACAAATAGAGCTTGCGGCTGGTGGTGTCCACGGTAGCGAATAACTGGTCGGCCGCGTACACGCCGGCCCGCGTCAGTGCGTTAAACAGGGTCGACTTGCCGGCGTTGGTATAGCCCACCACGGTAACGGAAAACACTTGATTGCGGGCCCGCGCCCGACGCTGGACTTCGCGCTGTTTCTCCAGCTTTTCGAGCCGCGCCTTGAGCAGCTTGACCCGCTTGCCGATCAAGCGGCGGTCGGTTTCGAGCTGAGTTTCGCCCGGGCCGCGCAGCCCGATACCGCCTTTTTGCCGTTCCAAGTGGGTCCAGCCGCGCACCAGCCGGGTGGATAAATGGGCGAGCTGCGCCAGTTCCACCTGCAGCTTGCCTTCAGCGCTTTGAGCACGGCGGGCAAAAATGTCCAGAATCAGACTGACCCGATCCACCACCCGGCAACTTATCAACTTCTCCAGGTTACGTTCCTGTGCGGGTGAAAGTTCGTGATTGAAAATGACAACCTCGGCGCCCGCTGCAGCCACCTGGAAGCCGATTTCCTCCGCCTTTCCGCTGCCGACAAAATAGCGCGGATCGTGACGGCTGCGCTTGCCCTTGATCAGCCCCGCAATGTCGAGACCGGCCGATTCCGCAAGACGTTGTAATTCTTCGGTGCTGTCCAGAAAATCGGGCTCGCCAAAATCCAGGGCAACCAGCAGAGCCTTTTCCCCCCCGGCATGGCGTTCAAACATCAGGTTGCCACGTCCTCACCGCTATGCATTTGGACCGGCCGTCCCGGAACGACGGTGGAGATCGCGTGTTTGTATACCATCTGGGTAACCGAATTCTTTAGCAGCACCACATACTGGTCAAAGGACTCCACCTGACCTTGCAACTTGATCCCATTGACCAGATAGATGGAAACCGGGATCAGCTCGCGACGCAATGCATTGAGAAATGGGTCTTGTAGCAATTGGGGTTTGGCGCCCATATTTTTTCTCCATTATTTGATGGACATATCGTTATTTTGCGCTGCCCGACCGCAGGGTTAAAGCTGGGAAGCTAATTCTAGACCATCAGGAGGCAAATCCGGAATCCAGTTGCGGTGCGCCAAAATAATGCCCCTGCGCCCAGTCAACGCCAAAGTCTCGCAACATCATGGCAGTTGCCTCGGTGTCTACCGACTCGGCAATGGTCTTAATGCCCTGTCCCCTAGCCATGGCAACAAGACTGCGCACCAGACCGCGAGACTTTGCATCGTCCAGCATGTCTCGCACCAGCCAGCCTTCTATCTTGATGAAGTTCACCGGCAGCTTCGCCAGATAGAGCAGGGAAGAATAACCGCTGCCAAAATCGTCCAGCGCCAACCTGAAGCCAAAATCGAGCAACGGCTGCAACTCCTGAAAGACTTCGTCCAGATCATGAATGTATTGCCGTTCGGTGATTTGAAATACCACGGGCTTGATCGGAGCCAGGGTCACAGTGCAACTCTGACAATAATGCATGGCATTGGCCACCATCTCGTCTACCAGATTGCGGCGCGCCAGAAACTGGGGCGAAAGGTTCACGAAATGAGCAAAACGAGGATCCTGCGCACCGCTGCCCAGACGGTTCGCACAGCGCTTAAAGACCTGACGGCTGACCTCCAGGTCGATTTCATGCATCAGATGCAGCCTTTCAGCCGCTTCCACAAACTCCCTTGCGGGCAACATGCGTCCGTCCGGGGCTTCCACCCTGGCCAGCGCTTCGTCGGCCACCGGACGGAATTCACCCTGCAATTCCACAATGACCTGGTAGGCTGCCCTGACCCGGTTTTCTCCGGCCGCATGTATCAGCACGCTACCCATCCTCAGCGTGCTCTTGACGTTGGCGCCGGACAATACGCGGTCCCGACCGGTGCGCTTTGCCTCGTACAAGCAGCTGTCCGCTTCGGCCAAAATGCTGTTCAGGTCCTCCCTTTCGCCGGGCGATGCCACGCCCGCGCTTAAGGTCACGTTCAGCGGTCCTGCCCGGGTGGGAATGCTGATATTTTTCAACTTCTCGCGCAATCGGTCCACGATCGCCACCCCGTCGCCCGGTCCATCAGTGCGCAGGAAAAACAGGAATTCCTCACCTCCCCAGCGCGCCACCCAGTCCTCTTCGCGCAGCAGCGACTGAAAGAAACCGGCAACGCCGGTAAGCACTTCGTCGCCCACTTCATGACCATAGCGATCATTGACCAGTTTGAAGTGGTCCAGGTCACAGAGCGCCAGGGTAAAGCCGTGTTGCCTGCGCCGGGCCTGGGCGAGCTCATTGTGCAAGCGTTGCTCGGCGGCGCGACGATTGGGCAGGCCGGTCAGCTGATCAGTGAGCGCCTGCTTTTCCAGGATCAGGCGCTGTTGCCTCTGCAATAGCAACTGGCCCAACCAGGCTGCCACCAGTTCAAGGAAGGCGATGTTTTCCTCGCTGCTTTCTTCGTCAAGCGGCAGCCTGCCGGCAAAAGCCAACACTCCCCAGACTCGATCGCCCACCCAGACCGGCGTGCCCACGTAGACCTGCATTTTCATCAGACACGCGACCGGCATTGAACCCGTCAGCGGGTTGCCCTGCAGATCGTTGACCAAATGGGAATGCTGCTGTTCATAGACCTCTTGGCAGGGCGTATCCCGCAGCAGCATTTCCATCCCGGGTCCGATCCGCCCTTCCGGGTCATAAGCGTATTTCACGCGATACTGGCCATCAACGATTTCGCCCACCATCGCAAGATCCAAGCCAAAGACCCGACAGGATTCGCCCAGAATGGCCTGAATGCGTTCCCTGTCCTCCAGGTGTCTCCGGGTTGCAAGTTGCCAGATGGAGTAAAGCCGCTCAGACCGCACGGGCATGTTTATCTCCCCTGTCGTTTTCAACTGATGGCTGGCGCATTTTGCCCTGTGGCGAGCGACGAAATCATGGCTGGAATAATAAGAGAAGATCAAGCTACTCTAACGACCAAATGATATCCCGGCTTCAGTCTTCCAGGACCAAATCGTGCAGTTTTTTTGCCGCCAATTCCGCTGCGATGCTGTCATGCAGAATGGAATGCGGGAAGGAGCCGTGTTTCGCTCCGCCTGTCACGGCGTCCAGGCGCGCCAGGGTGTGCTGGCCGACGTCGACCTTGCACCGGACCTCTGCTTCCGTCATGTCGTAATGTGCCTGGCATGGGAGAATCAAATCCCATGCGGTCAGCCGGGAGGAAACTTTTTCATGCGTCGCGTATTGTTGGTTTTCGGTGTGCTTGTGAGCGCTTTGGCTGCCTCTTTCCTGCTGAGCGATGGTGCGCGGGCCGAACTGGTGACGATGCAGGGGCCGGTGACCATGCGTACTGCCAGCCTCTGGGTGCAATCCGATGAATCCGGCCAACTGCGGGTGGAATACCGGGCGGATCAGCAAGCCGCGCAAGCCCGGCAAACCGACCTTGTAAACCTCAACGCGCAGCAGGATTACAGCGCAACGCTCGAATTGACGGACCTGATGCCGGGGCAAACTTACCTCTACCGCGTGCTGCTGGACGGCCAACCGGCCAGAGACGGGCGCTTCACCACGCTGCCCGCCTGGCGCAGCAGCGGCAGGCCTTTCGATTTCACCGTGTACTTCGGCACCTGCGCATTTCTGCCGGACAGCGTCTGGGACTGGGGTCCGCCCTATGGCGGAGGATACGAGATTTTTGACCAGATCGCCGCCCAGGCACTAGCAGACTCGCAACCCAGCTTCATGCTGTGGGGCGGCGACACGGTGTACTACCGGGAAGCGGATTATGAATCGCCTTGGGGCATGAATGCGCGCCAGCGCGTCGTGCGTCATCATCCGGCCCTGCAAAGGCTGCTGAGTGCCCTGCCGCACTATGCGATCTGGGACGATCACGATTACGGCCCCAACGATTCCAACCGCAGCTTTGTCCTCAAGGACGCGAGCCTCACGCTATTCAAGCGTTATTGGCCCAACCCCTCCTTTGGGCTGCCCGAAAAATCCGGAATATTTACCGGGTTCTCCATGGCGGACGCGGACTTCTTTCTGCTCGACGATCGCTGGTACCGCGACCATGATCGAGCCGCCGAATTTCCCGGCAAGCAGTTGTATGGGCCCGAACAACTCGACTGGCTGAAGAACGCCCTGCTCGCATCGCGCGCCCGCTTCAAGCTCATCGTCGGCGGCAGCCAGTTTCTCAACGACCGGTCCAGCGCGGAAGGCTGGCAGCACTTCCAGGGCGAACGCCAGGGCTTCCTTGACTGGTTAATCCGGAATCGCATCAACGGCGTGATGTTCCTGTCCGGCGACCGGCACCGCACCGAACTGTTGAAGGTGGAGCGCCCCGGCACGTATCCCCTGTACGAGCTGACCTGCTCGCCGCTGACTTCGCATCCACGCAAGGCCGGGGCCGAAACCGCCAGTCCCCAGCGGGTGAAAGGCACCCTGACCGAACAGCGCAATTTCTGCACCTTGCAGTTCGCCGGCGCGAATCAGGAGCGCACGCTGAGCCTGCGTTCGTTCGACTCGGCTGGAAAACAACTCTGGCAGGTCAGCGTGCCGGCGGAGGAGCTGCGGTCTCGGTGAGCGATCTTGCACCTCTCACCCCGCTTGCGGGGAAAGGGAGACAGTGTCACGCCCCGTACGACCGCCGCCGAAACCGCTTCTCCCGCCGCGCTCGGTTCTGTTCGCGTTCGGTCAGCACCTTGGGCTTGTTGCGTGCTTCAAATGGGTTGGCGCTGTCGCGAAATTCGATGCGCAGGGGCGTGCCTTCGAGGTGAAAAGCCTTGCGGAAAGTGTTTTCCAGATAACGCCGGTAATCGCTCTGCACATTGCCCACCGCATTGCCGTGGATCACGACGATGGGTGGATTGCTGCCGCCCTGGTGAGCAAACTTGAGCTTGGGCCGGAACAACCCGGTCTTGGGCGGCGCGTGCTGGGCGGTGGCGGCCAGCAGCGTGCGGGTCAGCCTGGGCGTCGGCAGTTTGGCAAAGGCGGCCTCGTAGGCGCCCATTACGTCTTTCAACAAGCCGCCCAAGCCCTGCGCCTTCAACGCGGAAATGTAGTGGAAGCGCGCGAAGTTGAGGAACTGCAGCTTGCGTTCAATTTCACGCTTGATGGTGTCGCGCCGATAGTCGTTCAGCCCATCCCATTTGTTCACCGCCAGTACCAGGGCCCGGCCCGCTTCCAGGATATAACCGGCCATGTGCGCGTCCTGTTCCGATATCTCGCTTTGCGCATCGAGCACGAGCACCGCCACATTGGCGTCCTCGATCGCCTGCAGGGTCTTGATCACGGAAAACTTCTCCACTGCCTCGAACACCTTGCCGCGGCGCCGCAGGCCGGCCGTATCGATCAGGGTGTAAGCGCGGCCGTCGCGCTCGAAGTCGACGTAGATGGAATCCCGTGTGGTACCCGGTTGGTCAAAGGAAATGACCCGCTCTGCGCCGACCAGGGCATTGACCAGGGTGGACTTGCCTACGTTGGGCCGGCCGATGATCGCGATGCGCGGCCGCTGCTGATCCCCAGACTCCGCGTCCGACTCCGCAGCAAAGCCGCTCAGGGCCAGTTCCACCAACTCCCGCACGCCCTCGCCATGGGCACTCGAGATGGCCAGCGGCGCACCCAGTCCCAGTTCATGAAATTCGGCAGTGACGACATCCGGGTTCATGCCTTCGGCCTTGTTCACCGCCAGATGCACCGGACAGAGGGCCTGCCGCAACTTCTGCGCAATCACCTTGTCCTGCGGCGTCATGCCCTGACGGCCATCCACCAGAAACACGATTGCATCCGCTTCATCGATCGCCTGCAGGGTCTGGCGCGCCATTTCGTGGTAAATGCCATCCGTGGCCACGGCCTCCAGTCCACCGGTATCCACCACCAGATAAGGCTTATCCCCCATGCGCCCGCGCCCGTAGTGGCGATCGCGGGTGAGCCCGGGCATGTCATGCACCAAAGCATCGCGGGTCTTGGTCAGGCGGTTGAAAAGCGTGGACTTGCCGACATTGGGGCGTCCGACCAGTACCAAGGTGGGCAGCATCAGCGATCCAGCAAGACGGAACTACGAAGGGCACTGGGCCGAAAAAGGGCAGGCCGCGACGCAACCAGAGCCTTGCAGCTCGAATCGGTTTCGCGCCCCGTGCCTTTGTTGATCAACTTTGGCTCAAAAGCGATCACTTCAGCCTGAACGCCGTCACCGTACCCTTGACGGTCTGCACCGCGATGCCGGGGCCGATGTCCACCGGGGCATAACGGATCGCTCCTCCCTCGGCCCTGGTGCGGGCAACGAAGCTGCCATCCTCGGCGGACAGCACGTGGACATAGCCTTCGTAGTCACCCACCACGACGATCTTGCCAAGCGCCAGCGGCGCGCTGACGTTGCGGTTTGCCAGCTTGTCCTGGCGCCACACCGCGCGGCCGCTGTCCTTGTCGTAGGCGGTCACGCCTCCCTTGTCGTCGGTTACGTAGACATTCTGATCATCCATGGCCAGTCCGGAGTCGCTGGATGCATCCTTGTTCCAGATGCCATTGCCGTTGGCGCGGTTGAAACACGCTACCCTGCCCTGGTAGGCCACAGCGCAAACGCGTATTTCATCAACCACCGGGGCACCGGGCACATCCGACACGCGCTCGAGTTCGGTCGCGCCATGCGGCGTCGCGACGCTGGCTTCCCACAACTGCGCCCCGTTGCGCGCATCCAGCGCGACCAGCTTGCCGCCGCCGAATCCGGCGTAGACCACGTTGTCCTTCAGCGCCAGCCCCTCCGGAACCGCCAGGCTCAACAACGGAAGCTGACGCGTATAGAACCACTTGCGGCTGCCATCCGCCGCTGCCAGACCATAGATCTTGCCGTCGCCGGTTCGCACCACCACGATATCGCCTGCCACCACGGGTATGCCGGCAATCGCACTGGACAACTGCGATTCCCAGCGCTGCTTCCCACTCTTGCTGTCAAGCGCCAGCAATTCACCCTTGTAGCCGCCCACCAGCACCAGGCCCGCGCCTGTGCCGACACCGGCGGAGATCGTTTTGCGCAAGTCCGCCTTCCACTCCTCGTGCCCATTCTGCACATCGAAACGCCGCACCTCGCCACTGCCGCCCGCAGCTAACACGCCATCACCGTCCACCGCCGGACGCAACACCCCTCGGCCCATGTCACCGGTCGAGCCCTGCCACGCGGAAGCAAGCGTCATGCTGGGCTTGATCTCCGTCAACGGCGTGGGCTGAACCACCGGCTTGGCGCCAATCCCGAACCAGCCCCCGACGGTGTCCATGGTATTGCTCATCGCGCTGCATCCGCCCAGGGTCAGCGCAGTCAGGCCCACCCAAAACAAGGCTCTCATTTGGCCGGTCCTCCCAGAGCATCCAGCTTGAATCCCACCAGTTGACGCAACGGGTTCTTCTCATCCAGAGCTTTGTAGGCGGCATCGTAGGCACCCTTGGCTTCCTGGGCCTTGCCCTCGGCCATCAGCACATCGCCCTTGAGGTCATTGAAGCGGGGCGCAAACGCGTCGCTGTGCGCCGCATTCAACTGGCTCATCGCCGCGTCGTATTCCTTCGCATCGAGCAGAACGGCAGCAAGACGCAGACGGGCCAAGTCCTTGAGTCCCGGGTCGCGGGCATGCTCAATCGCCCATTCCAACTGGGCGCGGGCGCTCTTGCTGTCGTTCAGGCTCAGGTTCACGCCGGCAAGAACCAGCGCGGCCCGCGGTGCATAGCCGGTGCCGGCGTACTTGTCGATGATCATGCCGCCAATTTCCCGCGCCACCTTGTCATCACCCGCTTCCGCCGCCTGATCAAGCCGGTCGAAGATAACCGCGGCCTGCGCCGCCTGGGTGGCCTGATGGTTCCTCCACCACTGCCAGCCCGCGGTGGCCGCCAGCGCTCCGACGATGGCGATCGTGACCAAAGTACCCCAGCGATCCCACCAGGCCTTCAGTTCATCGAGTTGTTCCTGTTCTTCCAAATCGAAGGCCATAAGGGCTCCTAGTTTCTCTTGTTCATCAGTAGTGCGACTTCTGTCACGCTCATCCGCGACTGCGCTTGTTCCTCGCGCAGTGCCTTGACGGTCAGTTGACCAAGCGACGCTTCTTCATCACCCACAATCAGGGCATAGCGGGCTCCGCTGGCATCAGCCTTTTTCATCTGGGATTTGAAACTGCCGCCTCCCAAATGGTAAACCACCGCCATGCCCGCGCTGCGCAGGGCCGCCGCCGCCTGCCAGGCATGCGCGCTCGCCGCCTCGCCCGCGTGAACCAGGTAGGCGTCCGGCGTGTACGAAGGAACGGGCGTTTGTGCCACCTCCATGAGTGCCAGCAGGCGCTCCATACCCATGGCAAAGCCGCAGGCCGGAGCCGGCTTGCCCCCCAGTTGCGCGACCAGACCGTCGAAGCGCCCGCCGGCACACACCGTGCCCTGCGCGCCCAACTGATCGGTCACCCACTCGAACACGGTGCGATTGTAGTAATCCAGGCCGCGTACCAAGCGGGTGTTGATTTCGTATTCGATGCCCGCGGCTTGCACCCACTTTTGCACCGCCTCGAAATGGATCAGAGACGTCTCGCCCAGATCATCCATCAGCCTGGGCGCGGCTTCCACGAGGGCCTGCATGGCCGGATTCTTGCTGTCCAGAATGCGCAGTGGATTGGTATGCAGACGCCGTCTTGCGTCGTCATCCAGCGTATCCAGATTGGCCTCGAAATACCTGATCAGTCGTTCCCGATGGCGCAGCCGGTCTTCCGCGTCGCCCAAAGTATTGATCTGAAGCGCAGGCGCGATCCCCAGACGCTTCCACAAATCCGCCCCCATCAGAATGTGCTCCGCATCCACCTCCGCGCTCTCAAAGCCGAAGGTCTCCACCCCGATCTGGTGGAATTGCCGATAGCGGCCCTTCTGGGGACGTTCGTGGCGAAACATCGGGCCCGCATACCACAGGCGCTTCCCGCCGTCGTACAGCAGGTTGTGCTCGATGACCGCGCGCACGCAGGAAGCTGTCCCTTCGGGACGCAGGGTTAGGGATTCACCATTGAGTTCATCGACAAACGTGTACATCTCCTTCTCGACGATGTCGGTCACTTCGCCAATGGCGCGCTTGAACAGGCCGGTTTGCTCCAGGATCGGCATGCGGATTTCCCGATAGCCGTAGGCGGCCAGCCAGTCGCGCGCGGTCTGCTCGAAATATTGCCAGGCCGCGCCTTGCGCCGGCAGCATGTCGTTCATTCCGCGAACGGCCTGTAGGGTCTTGCTCATCAAGCTCAATCAATCAAGAAGTTTCACGAAGAGGATGCGAGGATTGAACAACCCCTGCGACAAAATCTGCGAGGCATCCCTGCTGTCCTCTGATCCACTTATTCAAAATCCTTCACCCGGGGTAATGACTGCGCACATAGTCCTCGACGATTGCCTGAAATTCCGCGGCGATACGCTCGCCCTTGAGGGTTACGGTCTTCTGGCCGTCGACGTAAACCGGCGCAACGGGCACCTCGCCGGTGCCCGGCAGTGAGATGCCGATATTGGCATGCTTGGACTCGCCCGGCCCGTTGACGACGCAGCCCATCACGGCCACGTTCATGCTCTCCACGCCCGGATACTGGCTGCGCCACTTGGGCATCTGCTCGCGTAAATACGTTTGGATATCCTGCGCCAGTTCCTGAAACACGGTGGAGGTGGTGCGCCCGCAGCCGGGACAGGCCGTCACCATGGGGGTGAAGGCGCGCAAGCCCATGGTCTGCAGAATTTCCTGGGCGACGATGACTTCGCGGGTGCGATCACCGCCTGGCTCGGGGGTAAGGGAAATGCGGATGGTGTCACCTATCCCTTGTTGCAGCAGCACGGAGAGCGCGGCAGTCGAGGCCACGATGCCCTTCGACCCCATGCCCGCTTCGGTCAGGCCCAGATGCAGCGCATAGTCGCATTGCGCCGCCAGATCCTGATACACCACAATCAGGTCCTGCACCCTGCTCATCTTGCACGACAGGATAATATGATCCCCGGGCAACCCCAGTTCCTCGGCGCGCTTCGCCGATTCCAGGGCGGAAGCCACCATGGCCCGGCGCATCACCCCTTCGGCATCTTCGGGGACCGCGCGTTTGGCATTCTCGTCCATCAGCCGAACTGCCAACTCCTGATCGAGGCTGCCCCAATTAACCCCGATGCGCACCGGCTTGTCATGTCGGCAGGCGATTTCGATCAGGCTGGCAAACTGTTCGTCGCGCTTGTTCCCACGCCCGACATTACCCGGATTGATGCGCAGCTTGCCCAGTGCCTCGGCGCACTCCGGCACCTGCGCTAGCAGCTTGTGGCCATTGAAATGAAAGTCGCCGATCAGCGGCACCTTTATCCCCGCGCCGTCAAGTTTCTGCCGGATGACGGGTACCGCCTGTGCGGACTCGATATTGTTCACCGTCACGCGCACCAGTTCCGAGCCGGCCTGCACCAGTTCCCTAACCTGCCTGACCGTGGCCGCCACGTTGGCGGTATCGGTGTTGGTCATGGACTGCACCACGATGGGCGCACCGCCCCCCACCGGCACGGGACCGACTCTGACCTGCCGGGTATCGCGGCGGATGGGGGCGGGAAAGTTCACTTACTGTTCCAGATTGAAGCGCGCGACTTTGATGTCGATGTAAGGCGTAAGGTCGAGAGGGCGGCCGTTGTAGGTCATGCGCACCTGCGCCGCGTTGCCGATAACAAAAGTGAACGGCGGAGTACCGGTCACGGTCACGCTGCTGCCTGCCGGATTGAGCTTGTGCAGCAGCACCCGGCCGCTTTCCTCGTTGATTTCCACCCAGGCATCCGCATCAAAATCCAGCTTGATCGTGCCTTGCGCTACTGGCGCGGCTGCGTCCGTCTGGTCTGCCAAGTCTGGGGTCGCCGGCTGCGGTGTCTGTGCCGGCGCCGGCGCGGATGTCGACGCGGGGGATGCTGCAGCCACTGGAGCCTGAACCGGCGCTGCCGCAGGGACAGGCGGCTCTGGCTGAGTCGGCTGCGTCGCATCCGGCGCGGGTGCCGCGGCGGGCTCGACCGGCTGGGTAATCGGACGAATCGGCGTGACGCTGACCCGGGTCGGCTCTTCGCCGCTGTTCAGCCACAAATAAAGCGCCACCGGAATGGCGATCAAGATCACCAACGCGGCCACGGCACCCAGTACCCAGGGCGTGGTCAACAGCGACCTCGGCTGCTCCATCGGCACGGGTTCGATGACGGGCAATTCTTCCTGATCAGTGTTTGCCAAACGCGATACCAGGGCCTCCCCATCCAGTCCCAGCATGCGGGCATAGTTGCGCACAAATCCGCGTGCAAACACCGGCTGACCCAAGGCCGCAAAATCATCGGCTTCCATGGCGCTCAGTTGCCTGACCATCAGGCGCAGGCGGCCCGCGGCCTGATCGAGACTCAGTCCCTGGGCCTCGCGTGCAAGTCTCAGGCTCGCACCGACGGACGGAATCTCTTCGTTCATTCGAAGCGCCCCGAGGTCATCAGTTCATCTTCCCTGGAATTCGGAAAGCGCTTGTGCAGTTGCGCAGCGAATGCCGTCTCCTGGTCCTTGTTCCCGCGCTTGCGCTCCAAGCGCACGCCCAGCCATAGGCTTTCCGCCGTAGGCGGCGCCACATCGTGGTAGCGGTTCAGCAGGCGCTCCGACTCATTCAGCTTGTCCTCGCGGAAATACAAGCGGGCCAGGCTAATCGTGGCCAGGGGGTAATCCGGCTGCAGCTTCAGCGCCTTCATGAAGCTCGCCTCGGCCTTGTCCAACTCACCCTTCTTCTCCTTGCACAGGCCGGCATTGGCCAGTGCCTGTTCCGGTGTTTCGTACAGGGGATTGCGCAGCGCGTCGGTAAACTGCGCGAGCGCCTCGTCATAGCGGCCGCGCGTGCAGAGAAACCAGCCGTAGTCGTTGTGGGACTCGGAATCGGCCCGGTCCAGGTCCACGGCCTTGCGGAAATTCTCCTCTGCCAGTTGATCCTCGGCCAGTTCCATATAGATCAGGCCCAGCACGTTGTAAGCCGGACCGTAGCGGTCATCCGCAGCGATGGCCTTGCGCACATCTTCGAGGGCCACCTTGAACTGCCCGCGCTTGAAGTATTCGGCCGCCAGTTCGCTGAATATCTTGGCGTGCTGTGCAGCGGTTGAAACCGGCTGTACCCCTTCGTCAGTAGGCGACGAAGCACCTGCGCCTCCCCCATTGGTCTGCATCTGTCCGCACCCGCTCAATGCCAGGGCCAAGACCACCAACATCGCTGCCCAATTCTGCATACGGTCGCCTCCGTTGTGTCTTGCGTCGTTCCAGCGCCTTGGCGTCGGTTCCAGACCGCATTCGCGGACGCTCACTCCTCCGGCCTGCGGCGGCAGGCACTCGTCCCTGCTCATGCCGTGGCCTCCTTGCTGATTCGCTTGATCACGCGGCCGGTCCTGTCGGCCACCTGGCCGGCCAATTGACCGCAGGCCGCATCGATATCATCGCCGCGCGTCTTGCGCGTAGTCACCACGTAGCCCGCCTGCTGAAGAATGTCGCGGAACACGCGCATCGATTCCACCTTGCTGGTTGCATAGCCCGAATCGGGGAAGGGATTGAATGGAATGAGATTGAACTTGCACGGCACCGCCCGCGCCAGCTCCACCAACTGGCGAGCCTGTTCGGGCTTGTCGTTGACCCCCGCCAGCATCACGTATTCGAAGGTAATGAAATCGCGCGGCGCCACCGCGAGGTAGCGGCGGCATGCGGCCATCAGCTCCCTGAGCGGATATTTCCTATTGATCGGCACGATCTGGTCACGCAGCACGTCATTGGGCGCGTGCAGGGATACGGCGAGCGCCACCGGGCAGCGCTCGCCCAGCCGGTCCATAGCCGGTACCAGACCCGAGGTGGATACCGTCACGCGGCGGCGCGACAGCCCGTAGGCGTGATCGTCGAGCATGATATCGAGCGCCGTCACCACATTATCGAAATTGGCCAGCGGCTCGCCCATGCCCATCATTACCACGTTTGTGACCGGGCGCTCGCCGTACCCGGCCTTCTTCAATTCGCGGCTGGCATGCCACAACTGTCCGATGATCTCGGCCACCGTCAGGTTGCGGTTGAAGCCCTGGCGCCCGGTTGAGCAGAACGTGCACTCCAGCGCGCAGCCCACCTGGGAAGAAATGCACAATGTGCCACGGTAACGCGGCACATCATCAGAGCCCGGCGTGCCGCGGTAACGGGGACGATCGTCGTCGGCGTCGTCGCCCTCACCACCGGAAGGCACCCCTTCCGGAATGAACACCGTCTCGATGCCATTTCCCACCCCAACCTCAAACAGCCATTTGCGCGTCCCGTCGGCCGAGTCCTTGTCGGCCCTGACCGCAGGAGCCCGCACTTCGGCCAACTGCGTCAGCTTCTCCCGCAAGCTTCTGGCGAGGTCCGTCATCTGTGCGAAGTCGCTCTCCCCCTGCTGGTGGATCCAGCGGAACACCTGTTTGGCGCGAAACGGCTTCTCACCGAGTTCGGTGAACCACGCCGTCAGGCCGGGGAGATCGAAGTCGAGCAGGTTTTGCAATGAAGGGCCTATTCGTTGGCCATTGCGAGGCGCAGCCGGAGCAATCCAGGGACTTCGTTCTTGGCTGGACCGCCGCGTCGCGTCGCTCCTCGCAGTGACAGGTACAACAACATGCTTAGCGCGGGCAGAGTTCAGTACTGGCAAAAAAATAAGCGATTTCTACCGCCGCGGTTTCCGGTGCGTCAGAGCCGTGCACCGCATTGGCATCCACGCTTTGGGCAAAATCGGCGCGTATGGTTCCCGCCTCGGCCTTCTTCGGGTCGGTGGCGCCCATCAGTTCGCGGTTCTTGGCGATCGCGCTCTCGCCTTCCAGCACCTGGATCATCACCGGACCGGAGATCATGAATTCAACCAGATTCTTGTAGAAAGGACGTTCACGATGCACCGCATAGAACCCCTCAGCCTCGCGCCGGGACAGATGCTTCATCCTGGCCGCCACCACTTTCAGGCCGTTGGTCTCAAAGCGTGAATAGATCTTGCCGATCACATTCTTGCCCACGGCATCGGGTTTGATTATGGAAAGGGTGCGCTCAATCGCCATACTCAGACTCCATCAGATTCAAAAAAAGGGTTTAAAAATTAGCCTGTTATTATAACTGCCGGTCTGGCCGCTGTCTTGGCCCGCCTTGGGCGGATTTTCCGGGCCCGCCCAGACTGGTCAAGGCCGTAATAGCGCTTTGCGCTTTGGCCAAACCCGTGTACCCTGCTGTCCATCTGTGGGATTCAAGTAGTAATGCGACACCTGGTTGACCATTTTTTCCTTGATTTCGATAGATTGGGCATGTGCCCTAATTCAATTCTTTTTTTGAGGAAAATCTAATGCAAGAAGGTATTGTCAAGTGGTTCAACGACGCCAAGGGTTTCGGTTTCATTACTCCCGATGGCGGCGGCGAAGATCTCTTCGCACACTTCTCCGAAATCCGCTCCACCGGCTTCAAGTCCCTGAAGGAAAACCAGCGCGTCAGCTTTGAAGTGACGACCGGCCCCAAGGGCAAGCAGGCGGCAAACATCCAGATCGTCTAAGCGATCCCGCTGCTCGAAAGCAAACCCCGGCCGTGCCGGGGTTTTTTTACGCCCCGCCTCTAGTCACTCGCAGGCCCCCTGATGCTCTGAACCCCCCACCGCATACGCCGCGCCGCGGATGAAGGACTGCCCTTGCGCGATCTGATCCAGGACACGCTCTAGAAATACTTAGCTCCTGGCCTGCCGGAACCGGCGCACAGCAAAGCGGCATTCCATTTTCCTGCGAGCGTCCGATCAAGCTCTCACCCGATCAGTTCAATGCCGTGCTTTAGCACGATGTCTGAAATTTGTGAGACTTGTGAGCCTCTATGACATTCTCGCCGGTACGTCATCAGAAGCGGGTGGTTCGGATGATTGCTGCGATTGTCAAGTCATCGGCCACAGCGGACGGTGACCGTCACACATGGACCGCGTCACCAGCGGCAATCAGTTCAATAGAAAGCTCTCCATTGTCACTTTAATGGGGCTCTTCGCTTGAAAATAGGCGGTCATCAGGTACACGAAGTGCGTCATGATCCGTTCAAGAATCGAGCCATTTCATGAATTTCTCATTCGCGAACTTATCACCATCCATGCCAGCGCCACGGTCGGCCAAGAAAGCCGCTACCATTTCTCCATCCAACCCAACTACGCCCGACCGCTTCAACAAACTCCACCCATTAGCGCTAATACTCCCGGTTGTTATAAACACTGCAAAGACAGGGTCAGCAACACGGATGTCCAGCCCATCAAACGGGGAAGTCGAACTGCCGAATGCTTTTGCTCGACCGAGTTCGATCGAACCAACCAGTTCTCGCAACTCAGTACATTCCAATTGAGGTTTGAGTCTGAAGGGGTGGGTTTTTAAGGGATTTCAGGCGGCCGTTTTCGATCGGTTAGAAATGGTTTTGAAGAGAATGGCACGCGCGTCGTTCAGACGCTGTGCAGCCTCATTATCGCTGATCGCCCTGGCTTGTGCATCGAGCTGCTGGAATGACGTGGCGGGCTTGAGATATTGTTCGGCCTTGGGCAGCGACTTGAGTTTCTCGTAGGGCGTCATCATCAGCTTATAGGGATAGCGTTTGCGGCTTCGGCCTTTCGCATCGGTGATGGTTTCGGCGAACAGGCATGGCCGGTGGAAGTTGATATAGGGATTAAGGTGGTCGCGGCAGAAGGTGTTCACCAGGGTGGCAAAGTGTTGAGGGATGTGGCTGTAGCCCAGGTGTTTGCGCACGATCGCCCCGTTCTTGGATTCGGCCTGGGCGTTGTCGTTGCTGTGCCGGGAGCGCGATTTGGTCTGTTCCTCTATCAACAATTTGTCGAGTAACTTGGCGACTTGGCGGTTGATGTACTCCGAGCCGTTGTCGGAGTGAAAGCCCAGGATGGTGAACGGAAAGCTCAGCAACATTTCTTCGAGCACGGGGAGGAGAAAGGCTTCGCTGATGCGCTCGCAGGTGGCCACGATTTCGTACTGGGTGACACAGTCCACGGCGTTGATGTGATAGACCCCTTTGAGGCCGTCCTGATCGCCCTGATGGACGCTGTCCACCCGCAGATAGCCGGGCCGGTTATTGGGCGTTGGCGCACGACGCTCGCCGATCGGCACGCTCGCGGGGCGGGTCTTGGTCCAGACCTGGCGCTGGTGCTGGTAGCCGGGACGCTGCCGGAGGTTATACAGATGAGCCACAGAGATCGTCGCCAGGCGCTCGTAGCGGGTGTCGCCGAAGACACCATAGGCGCGTTCCATGAGTTTCTTGGTCGCCAAACCCGACAGCGTCCCATGCAGAGTGTCGGTATGGGCCAGCAGACGCACATCAGCGCCCGTGTAGATACGCGCGAAGCTGGTGCGGGAGCCTCGGTAGCGCTTAGTCAGTTGGCGGCGCTCACAACCCCGTTTGACCAGCCGCGTGAGCTGTTGGCGCGAATAGCCGCTGACCCGTTCCAGGAAGCGCAGCACCACGGCCTTGTCGCCGCGTTTCAAGCGAGCATAGCCGAATCGTCGCACGGTGCGGGCGATGAATTCATACCGCTCCTGCGCCGCCACCGTGAAATCCATCGGCACGGTCCCGTTCAGAAAGCCTTGCAAATCGCCCAGGGTACGCAACTGTTCGTCGTTCATATCGATCACCATGCCTCGCATCATGATCGACCCCGGCCGCCCGCTCAGACTCAAACCCCGTTGGACAATGCTAACTCTGGAGTGCCTGATTGTGTTGCTTTATAGTGCTTTGCTTGTCCAACCAACCAGATATTCATCTGTTGTTGGACTGTGGGAGAAAGATCGTTCGGATAGAAGAAACTGCCCAACGCCAACTTTCCGTAGAAATCTATGCCTTCGTCGGCGGATGCTTTCGTGACAACTGGCTTTAGTACGCCTAGAAGGCCAATAATCTTGCCGCACAATAATTCAAAGTGTCTTGGCGTTAACCCCTGCAAGGCGGTGTAATAGTCGTAGTAGTGGAAGCGCCGGCGTTTCTTGTCCGCAAGCTGTTCGGAGTCACCGGGCTCTGGAAAGCATGCGCCCTGTATCAAGTTGTCTGAAGATGAATTGAAGGTGTACTTTGCTGGGCGGCCTCGTTCATTAAGATTTGTTAATTCAGTTCGCAGGCGCGCCAATACGTTTATTTCCCAACGTTCAGCGGATTCACGTGCCACATTTGGATCGTCGGCCCAGTCGGTGGCAAGGATCATTTCTACCAAGATGTCCACGACGCGGCGTGGCGCCGCGTCAAGCGATAGTCCGTCACGAATGAGTTCGGCCGCCGCAGCCGGTCCTGGCCGCATATTACAACTGGTTTCCAGTCAGCTTTGTGTAATCCTGCAAGCGTTCCGTAATAAGGGATTTGAGGTGTTGTAGCATTTCGATTTGATCAGGTTGGAGGTTCTTTAGCTCCTTAATTTCCAACGCCACGAGTGCCGCTATTGCTTCGGAGACTTCGGATATCCAAAGGTGAGAAAACTCTTCCTGCTTTGCAATACCAATTGCCTCGTGGAATGGTCGCGAAGGATCCAAGAGTATTCGTTTTGCTTCAGACTTGTCCAAGATTGCACGTAAGTCTCGCACTTGCGAATACGACGTGATCTTTGCTTCAACACGCTTCCCTTCGTCGTCCTCTCGGGGCGTAATGAGTTCATAGAACTGAGACACGGATTCCGTATTACAGAACTTTGCTTCGCTCTCGTCCCAGTTTAGCCACTCTTTAACTGCGGGCAGTGATACAGCTTCATGAAAAATTGCATACATTCCAGGTAGGGCGTAACCACCAAACTCTTCATCTTCCTGCATTTGGCGAAGAGCTTTGTACGCACGATAACGTCGATTCACTTCATGAGCGCCCATACCTAATCGTTCGGCAACTTCGGCTGTCCCAAGATTCAGGTGATCGCGCATATGTGCAACCAACTTCGCGCGTTGGTATCCTCCCCACTGCTTTATGCCGGATACGTGACGTATACCCATTAATGAGGCACGAAATACCTCATCAGGTCCATCTTCCTCAACAATGACAACTGGCAGTTGTGTAATCGAATCCAGCGCGCAACTGGGAATTGCAACCCCTGCAGCGTGATCTTCAAGAATCCAATTCACGGCTGCGGCGCGCCTGTTTCCTTCTATGACAACGAACTTATCCGTTCCGTAGCCATATGGCCTGACCACAATTCGTTCGACCGGTACGTAGCTATTACGAATAATTGAATTCTTGAGCTCTTGAACGCCCTCTTCTTCACGCAATCGTTGATACGCCTTCTTCTGCACGCTCTCTTCCGCGAACCTCTCTTCCGCAGCTTCAACATAGTTGTCTAGTTCTTGGAAACGGTAATTGTTTGGATCGAGAAGGAGATCGGATGGAGATAAATACGTCTGTTGCATTTCGCTGTGTCCTTTTTGCGATTAAGTTCGCGAAGTGATCGCGCAAATGGTGACTAGCAGTTCCATGCACCCATTATTGCTGGCATCGATTGGTCGCGGTGACCAATTATGTCAAATGTTGGACCATACGCTAGGGGCGAAGCGGCAAATCGGCAAATCACTAGACAGGCTCCCTGGCCGCCCTTGGTCGCTCCCGTTGATTGACTGCCTGGGCCGAAGTCCGTCACTCAATGTTTGCACGCTGAACGACTGCTCAACAGTTGCGGTCTGTCCTTGGCCAATGAATTGCCCGCAACAAGTGTGGCATGGCCATTGGAATGGTGCCGACTATCTGACTCGAACAGATGACCTACCGCTTACAAGGCGGTTGCTCTACCAACTGAGCTAAGCCGGCATTTGACAGCGCGCGATTGTAACAGCCCTGCGCATGCTATTTGATGATCTTCAGCCTGGGGCGGCCCTTGGGCGGCTCCGGAGGCTTGGGGCTCTCTTCCGCGGGACCCGTGGCGGTCGTCTGCCCGGTCACTGCGTCCTCAACCGGAAACTGCATGCCCTCGCCATTTTCCCGGGCATAGATCGCCGCCACCCGATCGACCGGCACCCTGATCTCCTGGGACGTGCCGCCAAAGCGGGCGGAAAACTGGATCCGGTCGTTGTCCATGGTCAGGTTGCGGGTGGCTCCGGCGCCGACGTTGAGGACGATCTGGCCATTCTTGACATAGCCATGCGGTACCCGGGTGCGCTCATCCACATGGACCAGCAGATAGGGGGTGAAGCCGTTGTCCACGCACCACTCGTACAGCGCGCGGATCAGATAGGGCCGGGTGGATCCCGGCTTCGGCCCCTGCTCCATTACTTGCGCATGGCTTTTTCGGTGGGGGTCAGCGCATCGAAGAAGGCCGGCCGGGAAAATAGCCGCTCGCGGAACTTGAGCACCGGAGCCGCCTGCTTGGGCAACTGGATGTCGTAATGTTCGAGGCGCCACAGCAGAGGTGCGATCGCCACATCCAGCATGGAAAACTCATCGTTCATCAGATAGGTCTGCTTGGTGAGTATGGGCGTCAACTGGGTCAGGGCATCGCGGATTTCCTGGCGCGACTTGTCCGCGGTTTTCTGGCTGCCGTGTTCAAGCTGGTTGACGTGGGTAAACAGATTGCTTTCAAAGTTGTACAGCACCAGCCGCGCGCGTGCGCGCATCACCGGGTCGGCGGGCATCAGTTGGGGGTGGGGAAAACGCTCGTCGATGTATTCATTGATGATGTTGGACTCGTAAAGCACCAAATCCCGCTCGACCAAGACAGGCACCTTGCCGTAGGGATTGATGACGGCCAGATCCTCAGCCTTGTTGTGCAGGTCCACATCGATGACTTCAAAATCCATGCCCTTTTCAAAGAGCACAATTCGGCAACGGTGGCTATATGGATCAATAGTGCCCGAGTAGAGGGTCATCATGATGGAAATCCCTTAATTATCGAGGCGGCCGCGTCATGTATCGACACTCCTGCCGTTGCACAATGCGGCGGTTACTAACAGCGCAACGGGGTGCCTCAATCACCCGCTGCGTTAATTGCCATTGTTACTGCACAAGCCTGCTTCATGCCAATTGCCCGGTAGTGTCAAGCGCTCGGCCTGTTGCACGTCGTCGTGCCGGACAAATGGCGTGCGTATCCCAAAAAAGCCAACAGCCGGAACCTGTCCGGCTGCCGATTACTGGCGCCCCGGAGACCTAGTGTATGTCCTTCCAGAACTCCTTCTTCAGGTAGTACGCCACGACGAAGAACATGCCCAGGAACAGCAGGACAAACAGCCCGGTGGTCATGCGCTTCTCCTTGGCCGGTTCGCCCATCCAGGCGAGGTAGTTCACCAGATCGCCTACCATGGCGTCGTACTGGGCGAGCGATACGGAACCCGGCTTGATCAGCTCAAACCGGTCGAATACGCGCCTTTCCTCACCGTTTTCTTCCTTCTCGGTACGGAAGTGTGCGATCTGCTCCCCTTGCAAGGTGGCCATCACATGCGGCATGCCTACCTTGTCGAACACGACGTTGTTCCAGCCCGTGGGCCGGGTATCGTCGCGGTAGAAACTGCGCAGGTAGGTGTACAGCCAGTCCGGGCCTCTGGAGCGCGCGATCACGGACAAGTCGGGCGGACTTGCGCCAAACCACGCCTTGGCGTCGGCCTTGGTCATTGCGATTGCCATCGTCTCGCCCGGCTTTTCGCGGGTGAACATGAGGTTTTCCTTGATCTGGGTTTCGGTCAGCCCGAGATCCTGCAGCCGGGAATAGCGCATGTAGCTGGCGCTGTGACAGTTGAGACAATAATTCACGAACATGCGGGCGCCACGCTGCAGCGAAGCCTGATTGGCCAGATCAACAGGAGCCTTGTCCAGCCTGACATCCTCGCCCGCAGCCAGTGTCAGGGCAGGTCCAAAGGCCAGCACCGCGAACAGTTTGATCATGAGTTTCATCAGCCAGTCACCCTCTCCGGTTCGGGTTTGGTCTTGTCGGATGCAAGATAGAAAGGCATCAACGCGAAACAAGCCGTGTAACCCAGGTACATCAGATTCAGGTTTCCGTCGCTGACCTGTTTCATCGAGCCCCAGATGATTGCCACTGCCAGAACGACGATCGCGAGGATGAATAAGTTCTGTATCGGGACCAGTATCGGTTTCCTGCCCGCTTTCGAATACCACGGCAGCGCATAAAAGAAGGCGAGATAAACGACAGTCAGGATGCGGGCGATCCAGGTGAGGGTGGGCTTGGCAGGGAGGGTGCCCAGCCACCCCAGGCCTATGAAGGCGACGACAAAGGCCGCCAGGAACCACTTGTAAGTGGCGCCGCGATAGCGGATGGACTTGACCGGACTATGGTCGAGCCAAGGAAGGGCCGCGAAGATCAGCACTGAAATTCCCATCATGACAACACCCGGAAACTGCGATCCAAACAGGGGTGGCACCGCGCGAAGTACGGCGTAAAAAGGGGTGAAGTACCATACGGGCGCGATGTGCTCCGGGGTTTTGAACGGGTCGGCCGGAATGAAGTTGTTGGCCTCAAGGAAGTACCCGCCAAGCGTGGGCGCGAAGAACACCACTGCGCTGAACACCATCAAGAACACGATGACCCCAACAATATCCTTGACCGTGTAATAAGGATGAAAGGGGATGCCGTCGAGCGGAATGTGGGTCTCTGGGTCCTTGTGCTTCTTGATTTCCACCCCGTCCGGGTTGTTGGAGCCCGTTTCGTGCAGGGCAACCAGGTGAGCCACCACCAGTCCCAGCAGCACAATCGGCACCGCGATCACATGGAAGGAAAAGAAACGGTTGAGGGTGGCGTCCGACACCACGTAGTCACCGCGTATCCACAAGGACAAGTCGTCTCCGACAAAGGGCACCGCGGAGAACAGGTTGACGATCACCTGGGCGCCCCAGTAGGACATCTGCCCCCACGGGAGCAGATAACCCATGAAGGCCTCCGCCATCAGCGCGAGGTAGATCACCATTCCGAACAGCCAGATCAATTCGCGCGGCCGCCGGTAGGAACCGTACATGAGGCCGCGGAACATGTGCAGATAAACGACGATAAAGAAGGCGGATGCGCCGGTGGAATGTATGTAGCGGATGAGCCAGCCCCAGTCCACGTCGCGCATGATGTACTCGACCGAGCCGAAAGCCTTGTCCGCATCCGGCTTGTAATGCATGGTAAGAAAAATGCCGGTGACGATCTGGATGACCAGCACCAGCAGGGCAAGGGAGCCGAAGAAGTACCAGAAATTGAAATTCTTCGGTGCGTAGTATTCGGAGAGGTGGGCCTTCCAGGTGGAGGTCAGCGGGAAGCGGTCATCCACCCAATTCATCAATTGTTTCATGCGGGACATGAATTAAGCTCCTTGGCTGTCTTCACCGATCAGGATGCGTGTATCCGTCACATAGTGGTGCTTGGGGATTAGCAGATTGATCGGCGCCGGCGAGCCGATGAACACACGACCCGCCAGATCAAAACGCGACCCATGGCAGGGGCAGAAGAAACCCCCCGGCCATTCGGGTCCGAGATCGGCGGGCGCCACCTCGGGCCGGTAAGTGGGCGAACAGCCCAGATGGGTGCAGATCCCCACGCAGACCAAGTACTCCGGCTTGATGGAACGGGTGGGATTCTTGCAGTAGGGGGGCTGCTGAGGCTGTTCGGAAGTGGGGTCTGAGAGCTTGGCGTCATGTTTGCCGAGCAGATCGAGCATTTCCTTGGAGCGATTCACCACCCAGACAGGCTTGCCTTGCCATTCAGCAGTGATCAACATGCCCGGCTCAATCTTGCTGTTGTCGACCTCCACCGGGGCGCCTGCTGCCTTCGCCCGCGCGCTGGGCATCATGCTTTTCACGAACGGCACCGCTACGGCTGCAGCGGCGGCTATGCCCATCCCGGATGTCGCGGCAACCAGAATCTTGCGCCTTTTCTGATCGATATCCTGCTGACTCATAATTGATAATTGCCCTTGTGTGGGTCTGCCCCGATAAAAAACCTTGCGATTCTAACCTTTTTCATGCCCCCGATGAAAGACCCAAGCCGGGCTCAGGCTCATAAGGGCCCGCGGAAGCCATATAATGTCCGTCTCACCTGACATTCCATGACGAAGCGGCGATGAAAAAGTATTGGTTGATCTTTGCCCAGGCCACCACCGCGGCGCTGGGAGTCCTGATGGTCATCGCCTTGTTCAAACCCGGGATGCTCAACTGGCGGGAACCTTCTAATGGAATAACCATAGAACAGGTCAAAGGCAGAGTGCCGGCGCAAGCTTCCGGCTCGTTTGCGAATGCGGCCCAGGCGGTCACCCCGTCCGTGGTCAACGTCTTCACCCAGAAGAAAGTCCGTGAAGCGAGCAACCCGTTCGCCAACGACCCCATCTTTCGCCATTTCTTCGGTGATCGTGCTGATCCGCGCCCGCGCCAGGTTTCCAATTTGGGTTCCGGTGTCATCGTCACTACCAACGGCTATATCCTGACCAATAACCACGTGGTGGAAGCGGCGGACGAAATCCAGGTCGCCCTGGCGGACGGCAAGATCTACCCGGCCAAGGTGGTCGGTGCCGATCCCGAGACTGACCTGGCCGTTCTCAAAATCAACGCGACCAAGCTGCCCGCCATCGTATTCGGCCAATCTGAATCGCTGCGAGTGGGCGATTGGGTGCTGGCGATCGGCAATCCATTCGGCGTCGGCCAGACCGTGACCCTGGGGATCGTTTCCGCCTTGGGCCGCAGCCACCTCGGCATCAACACTTTCGAAAACTTCATCCAGACAGATGCCGCGATCAACCCGGGAAATTCGGGGGGGGCGCTGGTGGATGCCGCCGGCAATCTGATTGGCATCAACAGCGCGATCTACTCGCGCACCGGCGGCTCGCAGGGGATCGGCTTCGCAATCCCGGCAAATCTCGCCAAGCAGGTCTTGGAGCAAATCATCAAGAACGGCAGCGTCACCCGCGGCTGGGTGGGCATCGAGGTTCAGGATCTCTCCCCGGAAATTGCGGAGTCCTTCAATCTGAAGAGCACGGAAGGGGCCCTGATTGCCGGAGTCTTGAAAGGCGGGCCCGCGGATGCGGCAGGGATCAAACCCGGCGATATCCTGCTGGCGGTGGAGGGCAAGCCCGTTTCTGACTCCTCCACCCTGCTCAACCTGATCGCTAGCCTGCAGCCCGGCACCGAGGCCCATCTGACTTTGGGGCGGGGCACCAAGCGCCTTGAGGTGAGTGTCAAGGTTGCGCGCCGGCCCCGTGTCGCGCAGCCGGAACAGGATAATGAGGCCCTCTATCCTTAGAGCCGATGGACTCCTTACACCCTGGACAACCGCGGTTGAGCAGGCTGATCTGGGTGGGGTAGGCAAACGGGTCCCGCTCCATTGCCGCACTGCGCCAACCCAGCGCCCGGCCCGCTTGCCAGGCAAGCTCCGCAGCGCCGAGGCGAAGGCTTGCATCGATCAACACGGCGGAGGGCGATGGCAGTGGTCCGTCTTCGAGCGCGGCCTTGGCCTGCATGGATTTCAACAACGGCGCCCGCTCCCGCATCCAGCCTGCCGGCGTGGAAAAATCCAGCCAGCCACGCTTTATCCATAGGTAAGCCAGGGCGCGCGCTTTGGCGTCCTCGAATGCGTCGGCGAAATCCAGCAGCCCCGCTGCGCCGTAGGCGTAATCCTCCAGCTCCGCGCCGGGCAGCACTTGATGACCGGACTGCCCTTTCTCCAGGCGCCCCTTGCGCCATTGCCCCCGCATGAATTGGTACAGGCGCTCGGCTGCCTTCCGATAGCGGATATCCAGTTTCCCTGCACGGCTGAAGGCCGACAGCGCCAGGCCGTTGAGGCCGGTCAACATTTTTGTATCCCGCGGGATGTCCGTGTTCGGGCGACCGGCTCGAAGCTTGCGGTAAGCGCTTTCAAGCAAGGCCTCATCATCAGCCCCAGGCTGCTCGTACTCGGCCGGCAGATACTGTCCGGAGTCAAACGGGGAGGGCTGATCGAGATGCCATGTGCGCCGGGCGAGCTTCATTTGTTCCGGGGACAATCTGGCCTGCAACCCTTCCCTGCTCCACAGATAAGCCGCGCCCTCCTTTCCCTCGCGGTCCACGGCCGAGGTGCTGGAATAGAAACCGCCGCTCACCGGATCGCGCAGGAACGCCAGCATGAAATCGAGCGTGGACCTTGCCACGCTCTCGTAGCCGGGCTCCTGGAATACGTCTGCGGCAAGCAGGTAAAGCATGGCCAGTTGCGCGTTGTCATAGAGCATCTTTTCAAAGTGCGGCACCGTCCAGCCCGGATCCGTGGTGTAGCGAAAGAAGCCTCCGTACACATGGTCCCTAAGCGCCCGGCTGGCCATGACATTCAAGGTCAGGCGCAACCACGGCCCGGTGGCCGGGTCGGGCGAGATCGACTCGCGATTCAGCAGCAGATCCATTTGGGGTACGTGGGGAAACTTGGCCACTTCCCCGAACCCGCCGGCAAGCGCGTCAGCCTCCGCTTGCGCCTGATGCAAGAAGGCATCGAGCAAAGCTGTGCGTTCCTCGGCGGAATATCCAGCAGTTGCCAGATCAGGCGGCGGAGGGACCGCTGAGCGCGCCATGCGGGCGAGTCGCGACGGGTTCTTTTTCCAGCGTTCCTGCACGCGGGTAAGCGTACGGAGAAGATCGGCCGGCGGTTGATACAACACCACCGACAGGGGATAGCCTTGCGGCGTCACAAAGGCATTGAGTGGCCATCCGCCCTGATGTATCAGGCTGCCTGCAAAACTTTGCAGCGCCTCATCCATCCCGCTATTGAGTTCCCGGTCAATTTTGACCGGAATGAAATGCGCATTGAGATAAGCCGCGATGCGCGGATCGCGATAGCTTTCCCTCTGCATCACATGGCACCAGTGGCAGGCGTAGTAGCCTACGGATACGAACAGCAGCCGGCCGCTGCGCCGAGCCAACGCGAGGGTCTCGGCCGACCAGGTCTGCCAGGCCACCGGATCGTCGCCGTGCAGTGCCAGGTAGGGGGACGGATTGTTCTTCAGCCAGTTGCCCGGCAACACCGATGATGCGCAAACAAGTCCGCTGAACAGAATCAGAATGACAAGAGCAAGTGAATGAACAGGCCCGACTTCAGGGCGTGCCTTGCACGCTTTCATGCTGCGGGATTGTCCTGGGGGCCGGGTTTCATTTGCGCAGATCGCCCGTTTGCCTGATCAGGTCAAAGCAAAGCAGGATTGAGCTGGGACAGTGATCTTTTTGCGCTGCTTCCGCGGTCGCATGGCGCTCGTCCATCGGCCCATGGGACCGTCCTCATGCCATTAGGACTGGAGTCGGATGAAATGTTCCCGGTAATACTTGAGCTCTTCGATGGACTCATAGATGTCGGCCAGGGCCTCGTGCTTGCTGGCCTTTTTGAATCCCTCGGACAGCCCCGGCCGCCAGCGTTTGGCCAGTTCCTTGAGCGTACTCACGTCCAGATTGCGATAGTGAAAATAGGCCTCCAGCCTGGGCATGCAACGCGCAAGAAAACGTCGATCCTGGCAAATGGAATTCCCGCACATTGGAGATGCCCGCTCCGGGACATGCTGCTTCAGGAATTCAAGCATCTGGATCTCCACCGCCGTCTCATCCAGCGTCGAGGCCTTGACCTTGTCGATCAGTCCCGACTTGCCATGGGTTCCCTTGTTCCACGCATCCATGGCGTCAAGCACGCTGTCCGCCTGATGTACGACCAGGACAGGCGCTTCCGCAAGCGTATTGAGTTCGGCATCGGTCACGACCAGCGCCACTTCGATGATGCGATCGCTTTCCGGCAACAGCCCGGTCATTTCCATGTCGATCCAGATTAGATTGGAAGCGTTCGGTGGCATAACAGTCTTTCGGCAAAAGTGAAAATTCTCGCGCAAGCCGGTAGCATAAACTTTTGCCGCCCGCCATAATCAAACCAATAGTAATTCACAGGAGATATTCCATGAACCGAAAATGGGTGATCGCGTTGGCGCTGGGTGCAGCGAGCGTGACGGCAGGCGCTGCAGACAAGGTTGATCCCGCACACGGGCAAGCGCTCTTGGAGAAGAGCTGCATGTCCTGCCACGTTTCCATGTATGGCGGCGATGGCAGCGAAGTCTATCTGCGCCCAAATCACATCATCAAGAACCGTGCCCAGCTCTTGGGCAGGGTTGCGGCCTGCAACGCCAATACCGGCGCCGGCTGGTTCCCCGAAGAAGAGGCTGATGTGGCTGCCTATCTCAATCAGAAGTACTACAAATTCAAGTAGTTAAATAAGGAAGGCTTATGTCAGAGATTGCGCAAGAACTGGCCCGCAAGAAATGCGCTCCCTGTGAAGGCGGGGTTGCGCCCTTGACCGATGCCCAGATTGCTCCCCTGCTTAAGGGCCTGGCGGGTTGGGCCAGGGATGGAGTGAAAATCTTCAAGGAGTTCAAGTTCAAGGATCACTACCAGACCCAGGCCTTTGCTAATGCGGTGATGTGGGTGTCGCACCGCGAGGACCACCATCCCTACCTGATCGTCGGTTACAACACCTGCAGGGTGGAATACTGGACCCACGCAATTGGCGGCCTTTCCGAGAACGACTTCATCTGTGCCGCCAAGGTGGATGCCTTGTTTGACATTTAGAGCAGGCATTCTGCTTGTTTCACCTGAAAAACGGGTTGCAGGATGTCAAGACATAGTTATCCTTTTCCGTTAAGCACTTACGATAAGCATGCAAATGCGGAGAAAACATGGATTGGCTCGGAATCATCAGTGCCCACGTCTTGTGGAAGAAGCGCCTCCTGGCCTTGCTGGATGGAAGCAGTGACGAGAAATTGGACCCGCAAGCCATCGGAATCGATAACAAATGCGCTTTGGGACAATGGATCTACGGCGATGGCCAGACATTTTCCCGCACTGCCTCCTTTGAAGCGGTGCGCACCATGCACGCCGAGTTCCATCGGATGGCCGCCGAGGTGGTCACGCTTTATCAGGCAGGCAAGATCACTGAAGCCGAGCAGTTGCTCCAGCGCGAATATTCAAGACACTCGGAGAGGCTCAAGCACCGTATCCTGGCCCTCTCGCATGAAGTAGGGGCCAGCGATGCCGTACCCCGGTTCTGAGTGCCTGACTTGCTGGGTGTGATTGTGGCGGCCCATGGCCGCCGTTTTATTGTGGACAGTCCGGACGCCGGCCGCACCAAATGCCTTACCCGCGGGAAGAAGAGCAGTATCATCTGCGGTGACCGGGTTGAGTTCTCGATCATTTCCCCGGGCGAGGGCGTGATCGACAGAACCCTGCCACGATCCAGCCTGTTTTTTCGTTCTGACCGGTTCCAGACCAAGGCCATTGCGGCCAACGCCACCCTGATCGTCATCGTGGCCGCGCCAGTGCCAAGCTACTCGCTTGAACTGATCCAGCGCTGCCTGGTGGCGGCGACAAGTCAGAACTTGCCCGCTTTCATTGTCCTGAACAAGTCGGATCTCCCGGGCCATGTACAGGCCCTGAACCGACTGCAAGCCATATCAGACATGGGCTATCGCATTCTGCCACTGTGCGCCAAGCTGGACGTTTCAGACCTGCGCGGCGCAATTGAGGGGCACACCTCGCTTCTGGTCGGTCAGTCCGGCATGGGCAAGTCGACCCTGCTCAATGCCTTGCTGCCCCAAGCTGAGGTTCGTACCAGAGAGATATCAGTGAGCCTGGACAGCGGCAAGCACACTACCAGCCACAGCGAGTTGTACCATCTGAGCCCCGGCACCGCCCTAATCGACTCCCCCGGTCTGCAGGAGTTCGCTCTGTTCCACCTCGATCAGGACGCGCTGCAGCAGGCCTTCCCGGATTTCCGTCCTTTCCTGGGCAAATGCCGCTTTCGCAACTGCCGACACACCGCGGAGCCGGAGTGCGCCCTGACGGAAGCGTCGGTTCGGGGCCTGATTTCTCCGCACCGCCTGAAGCTGTTCCGGCAGTTGCTGGCCGAATCCAAGCCACACCGCCTATAGTGAGAGAACCTCCAATAGGCCAGCCGTGCGCATTGTCCCGTACCTGTTTTCTCTGTTGATCTTGCCTGGTCTTGGCCTGGCTGAAGGGACTTTTGTCCAGACGCCGTACCAGCCGCCAAAGGTCGTGTTCGAGTTCTATTTTGATGATCCGGAGAAGATCGGCAGCGCGCTCTATTGGATCCGCTCACTGCTCAACCCTCTGATTGAAGCGCCCTATAACTACTCTCCCGAGCAGATGGACATCAAGGTGGTAATACACGGCGCGGAAATCGTGACGGTAGCCAAGAAGAATGAGGGGAAATACAAGGACGCCGTCGAGCGGATGCGGTATTACGCGAATCTGGGTGTGGAATTCAAGGTGTGCGGCCAGGCGGCAGAGGATTTTGGCTATCGCGTGAAGGACTTTCAGCCCTTCGTGCAGGTGGTGCCCAATGCCATCACGGAGCTCGCCCACTGGCAGCAACAGGGCTTTGCGCTGATCAAACCGGAAATCACCTCGAAGCGATTCCCGATTGAGTCGATACGCTAGGGCCTGATGCGTTAAGAGACGCCGCGGAGAATCTTATTCGGGCCAGTGCTTGATATAGCGCTTGAGCAGCAGGTTCTCGAAATTCGCCTCTTTCAGGCAGGCGCGGGCCACATCGTGGAAGGAAATGATGCCCACGACGTGATGTTCGTCCAGCACCGGCAGATGGCTGATCCTGGACCGGGTCATGACATCCCGCACATAGTCCACCGAATCCTCCATGCTTCCGATCACAGGATCGGTCACCATGATGTCCGACACTTTGCCGGTCGCCAGATCGCAGCCTTGTTTGCCCAATGCGCGCAGGATGTCGCGTTCCGTGATCAGGCCCACCATATGGCCGGCGTCCATGATGATCAGCGACCCAATATCCTGGCTCGCCATCATATTTATGGCATCCGGAATCAGCGTATTGGGAGTGGTTGTTATCAGTTGATCGGCCTTCACTGTCAGCACTTCGCGTATCAGCATGACTCTCTCCGAGGATGGTTATTCAGCTTGGATGTTTCTTGCCGGTAAGAATAACAGACCCTGATACCACGCCAAAATCAGTACCTGGCCAGACCTGCTTCAACCTCTCGGCGCGTGTCCCGATCTGCCAGGATTTCAATCAGTTCCAGGGCGAAATCCATCGCCGTGCCCGGCCCACGGGAAGTAATGACCGTGCCATCCCTGACCACCGCCTGGTTCTGCAACTCGACATCGGGCAGACCCAGTTTTTCCAATACTCCGGGATAGGCTGTGGCCTTGCGCCCTGAGAGCAGACCGGCCTCGGCCAGAGCCATGGGCGCCGCACAGATGGCAGCAGTGTACCTGCCTTCGGACGCAAGCCTCTTCAGCAGCGCCTGAACGCGGCCGTCCTCTTTCAAATGCCGGGCTCCAGGCATTCCGCCCGGCAGCACCACCATGTCAAACTCGTCCCCGAGCACGCTGTCGAGCAGGGCATCCGGAACGAGTTGGGTGCCACGGCTTGCTTTGATGATGCCAGGCTGCAGCCCGGCCATGACAACCTCGACTCCGGCGCGCCGCAACAGATCAACAATCGTGACAGCTTCGAGCTCTTCGCACCCTGCCGCCAGTGGAACCAGAACCTTGGCCATGTTGCGCCTCCTAATCCCGGAAATTATTGAACTGCAGCGGAAAATCCGAAATGCTCTTGCGCACCAATTCAATTGCCTCTTGCAGGGTATCCCGCTTGGTGCCCGATACGCGCACCGCTTCGCCCTGGATGCTGGCCTGCACCTTGAGCTTGCTGTCCTTGACCAGTTTGACGATCCTCTTCGCCAGCTCGGTCTCCACACCTGTTTTCAGCGTGACCAGGCGTTTGACCTTGTTGCCGGAGATTTTTTCCACCTTGCCCATGTCCAGACACTTTATATCCACGCCTCGCTTGGCCAGTTTGGCATTCAGGATATCCTGCACCTGATTCAGCTTGAAATCATCATCCGCAAAAACCGTCAGCACATAGCCGGCTTGCTCCACCCGGGCATCGCTGCCCTTGAAATCGAAGCGGGTGGACACTTCCTTGCTGGTTTGCTCCACTGCATTCCTGACTTCCTGCTGATCCACTTCAGATACGATATCGAAAGACGGCATGTCTTTACCTCACACTGACAAAGCGATGGTTCTGACGTGCACCGGCACTCCGGTGCGGTCATCAAACTCGGCAGCGGTTTCAATTGCGCGGCGGGCAATCTGTTCGGCCGTAAGCTGGCTGGGATATAACGCAAATATCGCTCCCAAGGCCAGTTCCGAGCCGCTGCCATACGCATAGAAACGCGAGAATTCCTGCACCGAGCGGTGCTCCGCCACGCCAAAAATACCACGCGGATTGGCAATCAGCACGTCCATCTGGCTGGACTCGATGTCGTCATCCTTGTCTTCTCCGGACTGGAGGAAATATCGCTCCTTGAGGACAGCGTGCAGATGTTGCCAGGTGCGGAAGATTCCCGCTACATTGGAAAAATCTGCGTCGACGTCGGGCTCGGCGAAGTAATCCTGCAGGATGGAGATGAAGGTCGTGTAGCCAGTCACCGCAATCAGGCTGTCTCCCACCTGCAGAATCTTGCCGTGGTTGACCACGTAATGGGCGGATTCTTTGATCGAGCCCCACTTGGTCAGCGTGTCAGCGGCAATCGCCGCCATTCCGTCCTTCTTGACGACCGCCAGTGTAGTCATCGCGTCACCCCATAAAGGAACCGGGAATTAGTCCCCCTCGCCCTCCGGGAGAGGGCCGGGCTGAGGGAACGGACACGGCGATCGCAGCCCTTACGATTCATGGAGAGGGTGGTCGCCATGTCCGTTAACCAAAATGGCAAACGTAATGATAAGGTTCGTTCGTCACTTCGATATCGAAGCTCGAATTGCCCGGCACCTTGAACGACTCGCCCGGACCGTATTCTTTCCAGTCCGCTTGACCGGCCAGTTTGACCCGGCAGCGGCCGTCCACCGTTTCCATGATTTCGGGCACCCCGGTATTGAATGTGAGCATGGCGGGCAAAATTACGCCAACTGACTTGCGCGTGCCGTCCGCAAACTGGAGGGTATGCGACACACACTTGCCGGCGAAATACACATTGGCCTTCTTTACCACGGCCACGCTGTCAAACTGGGACATGCCTATTTCCTTTTAGTGTCGAGTTGAGCGGCGATGCGCAGGCGCAGGGCATTGAGCTTGATGAAGCCGGCCGCATCCTTCTGGTCATAGGCCCCCGCATCATCCTCGAAGGTTGCAATGGTCGGGTCGAACAGGGAGTCGGTTCTGGAATCCCGTCCCGCCACGATGACATTGCCCTTGTAAAGTTTGAGCCGGACCCAGCCATTGACCCGCTGCTGGGTATGATCAATCAGCGCCTGAAGCGCACGCCGCTCCGGGCTCCACCAGTAGCCGTTATAGATAAGGCTCGCATAGCGCGGCATCAGGTCGTCCTTGAGGTGAGCGGCTTCCCGGTCCAGGGTGAGAGATTCGATGGCCCGGTGCGCTTTCAGGAGTATGGTTCCACCCGGCGTTTCATAACAGCCGCGCGATTTCATGCCCACGTAGCGGTTTTCCACGAGGTCCAGCCGGCCGATGCCATGCTTGCCGCCCAGTTGGTTAAGCCTGCCAAGCAACGTCGCCGGACTTTTCCGATCGCCATCAAGCGCAACCGGGTCGCCCTGTTCAAACTCGATGTCCAGGTACTCCGCGGCATCCGGAGCCTTCTCCGGGGAAACCGTCCAGCGCCACATGTCTTCCTCGGCTTCGGCGGCCGGATCTTCCAGGTGGCGTCCTTCATAGGATATATGCAGCAGGTTCGCATCCATGGAATACGGGCTGCCGCCCTGGCGATGTTTCATTTCCACCGGAATGCCATGCTGTTCCGCATAGGCAAGCAATTTTTCTCGTGATAGCAGATCCCATTCGCGCCAGGGGGCAATGATTTTGATGCCTGGCTTCAGGGCGTAGGCGCCCAGCTCAAAGCGCACCTGATCATTACCCTTGCCGGTGGCGCCATGGGAGATGGCATCCGCGCCGGTCTGATTGGCAATTTCAATCAGCCGCTTGGCGATGAGCGGGCGGGCAATGGAGGTGCCGAGAAGATATTCACCCTCATAAACCGCATTGGCGCGGAACATGGGGAAAACAAAATCCCGCACGAACTCCTCTTTCAAATCATCGACGAAGATTTCCCTGACGCCGAATTGTTGCGCCTTGGCGCGTGCCGGCTCCAGTTCCTCGCCCTGGCCGATATCGGCGGTAAAGGTCACCACTTCGCATTGATAGACATCCTGCAGCCACTTCAGGATGACCGAGGTATCCAGCCCGCCCGAATACGCGAGGACCACTTTCTTTACGTCACTCATGATTCACGCTCAGTTAATGTGCACGGCTAATGTGTGCTGCCCGATTGACTGCGGTCTATCACCTCGACCTGGCCGGGAAAATTGGCAACCTTGAGCAAGTCCATGCGGGATTTTTCGCTGACCTTTTCGATTTCAATTCCCACGATCCGCCCATCGGCGGCCAGGTTGAGCACCACCCCAGGGTGCGCCTCCCAGGCATGATCCGCATTTTCCGGACTCAACTCCAGATAGAGAGAGTCCATGTCCTTGAAGTAAACGAAGTTCATGGCCCTTTCACCTCAATGATCAAGCTTGCCCATCAGCAGATATTCCATCAGCGCTTTCTGGGTGTGCAAACGGTTCTCCGCCTCATCCCACACCACGCTTTGCTTCCCGTCTATGACGTCGGCCGCCACTTCCTCGCCGCGATGCGCGGGCAGGCAGTGCATGAACAGGGCGTCCGGGTGCGCCACCTTCATCATGTCGCCGTCCACCTGCCAGTCCGCAAAGGCCTTCATGCGCACTTCGTTTTCTGCCTCAAAACCCATGCTGGTCCACACATCCGTGCTCACCAGATCGGCGCCTTTGCACGCGTCCATCGGATCCACGAAACTTTCGTAGTGATCGGTGCCATACAGGCCCGCGCGTTCCGGTTCGACCTCATATCCGGGCGGTGTGGAAACATGCACATTGAAGTCCAGCACCTCGGCTGCCTGCAGCCAGGTGTTGCACATGTTGTTGGAATCGCCCACCCAAGCCACGGTCTTGCCGCGAATATCCCCGCGGTGCTCAATATAGGTGAACACATCGGCCAGCACCTGGCAGGGATGGTATTCATTGGTCAGCCCGTTGATCACAGGCACGCGCGAATGAGCGGCGAAGCGTTCGATGATGTCCTGCTCGAAGGTGCGTATCATCACGATGTCGACCATGCGCGAGATCACCTCGGCCGCATCCTCGACCGGCTCGCCGCGATCCAGTTGGGTATCGCGGGTGTTGAGATAGATCGCAGTGCCGCCGAGCTGATGCATGCCTGCTTCGAAGGACAGACGCGTCCGCGTCGAACTCTTTTCGAAAATCATTGCCAGGGTACGATCCGCCAGGGGATGGTATTTCTCGTAGGCCTTAAAGCGTGCCTTGATAAACCGCGCCCGCTGGAAGATGTACTCATGTTCTTCCCGGCTGAGATCCTTGAACTGAAGAAAACGTCTGACCAAGATCAGGCCGCCAGCCGGAGAAATGCAGGGATCAGGTCGGCCAGGACCGCGACCATCTCGTCCGCCTGAGCCTCTTTCAAGATCAGCGGGGGCAGCAGCCGCACCACGCTGTCGGCGGTCACGTTCATCAAAAAGCCGCGATCCCTGGCCTGTGCCACCAGTTCGCCGCAGGGCCGGTCCAGTTCCACTCCGATCAGCAAGCCCTGGCCACGGATCTCCACCACGCCGGGCACAGCAGCCAGGCCGGCGCGCAAGCCGTCAACGATGCGCTGGCCAATGCGCAGGGCATTATTTCTCAAGTCTTCCTTTTCGATCGCCTCCAGGGTGGCCAGCGCCGCCGTACAGGCAAGCGGATTGCCGCCGAAGGTGGATCCATGGTTGCCCGGCTTGAAGACCTCGGCTGCCGCGCCTCTTGCCAGGCAGGCTCCGATCGGTACGCCTGAACCCAGGCCTTTGGCCAGGGTCATGACATCAGGCATGATCCCGGTATGCTGGAAGGCGAACCAATGCCCGGTGCGGCCTATGCCGGTCTGGACTTCATCCAGCATTAGCAGCAGCCCGAATTCGTCACTGATCTTTCTCAATTCGACCAGGTAGTCGCCGGCGGCAGTGTTGATCCCACCCTCACCCTGGACAGGTTCTACGAGGATCGCCACGGCATCCTGGTTGTGCTGGGCTACCTGACGAACCGCCTGGACATCGTTGAACGGAACCCGGGCAAAACCACCCAATAAAGGTTCAAATCCTGCCTGAATCTTGCGGCTGCCAGTGGCAGACAGGGTCGCGATGGTGCGGCCATGGAAGGACTTCTCCATCACGATGATGGTGGGATTGGCAATCCCCTTGCCGTGACCATACAAGCGGGCCAGCTTGATCGCTGCCTCGTTGGCCTCACAGCCCGAGTTGCAGAAGAACGCCCGATCCATCCCGGAAAGCTCGCACAGGCGATCAGCCAATTGCTCCTGACGCAGAACACGGTAAAGATTGGACGAATGAATCAGCAGGCTGGCCTGCTCGCTGATTGCCTTTACCAGGGCGGGATGGCCGTGGCCCAGCGTATTCACCGCCACCCCGGCCATGCCGTCGAGATAGCGTTTCCCGGTTTCATCCCACAAATACGCACCCTCGCCCCTGACAAATGCAAGGGGCTGACGGGCGTATGTCGTCATCAAATGGTCAGTCATAAGGCTGCCTGAAAATAAACACGGCGGCCCAAGCCGCCGTGCGCATAAGTCTAACAGGGATGATTATAGGCCGAAAATTGCCCTGTGAGACCAGCCTCCGGCCATGAAGAACAACATGGGAATGGACAGCATGGTGTTGGTCCGGGATGCCAGGAACGCCACGCGACGCGCCTTGTTTTTTTCTTCATCGCTTGCCTGGACGATGCCGAGGATCTTCTTCTGGTTGGGCCAGATCAGGACCCAGACATTGAACAACATGATGGTTCCGAGCCAGGCTCCCACTCCGATTCCTGCCATGCCATTGGAAAGGGTAAAGGCGCTGCCGAATTGATCACCCAATAGGGCGGCACCGGCGAGCCAGGTAAGGACCGCGGCCCAGCGGAAGAACAGCAGCGCCCTGGGCGCGATGTGCTTGGTAATGCCAGCCCCGGTGCCGTCGGCAGCCGCGGCCTTGAGCCCGGCCACCTGCACGAAGTTGAAGTAATACAGCAAACCTATCCACATGATGCCAGACATGAAGTGAATCCAACGGGCGAGTGCCGGGACGATTTCCATTTAGGTGCTCCCTCTGTTCAAGCCAAAAAGTTTTTTACAACGACATATAGGACGGCCGTGAGAATCAGGCCCGAAATTACAGTGCCCCAAAGGGAGTCGAGGGGATTCTTCATCTTGCTTACCTCCAGGAATTGTTGAGGGTTTTGGTCGGGAATTGAGCGGCAAATCATAACCGAACCAGGCGCTTTTGCAAACAAGATCGCACAAGCCCGGGTATGGCTCTGGGTCTCGGAACATAAGCCAGGACCGTGCTAGAATCCGCAAAAATCAGCCCACAGCTCATGTCAAACGCCAAACCCAACGAGATTATCATTCGGGGAGTGACTGCCAGCGGAAAGAAGTTTCGACCCAGCGATTGGGCCGAACGCTTGGCTGGCGTCCTGTCGACATTCGATCAAGACAACCGGCTGGGTTACTCGCCCTGCGTCACACCCACCACCATCGATGGCATCAGGTGCGTTATTGTGGACAAGCGGCTCAAGCAACTGGATGAGCGGGCATACAACTTTGTCCTCAACTTCGGCCGTGAAAATGACCTGGTGATAGAGGATGGCGATGCGCCGGCCGCTTGATGCGGGCAACCTGCAAAAACAGCCGATCATCACTGTTGGGCAACAAAAAACGCCGCTGTAGCGGCGTTTTCATGTTCGCTCGGGCAGGTCTCAAGCCATCGCCTTGATCGCCTGGGCCAGACGACTCTTGTGGCGGGCCGCCTTGTTCTTGTGAATGATTTTCTTGTCGGCGATCCGGTCGATGACGCTCATGGAAGCCTGGAACACCGTAGCCGCTGCGGCTTTGTCACCGGCCTGCACTGCGGCACCGACCTTCTTGATGGCGGTGCGCAACTCAGAGCGCTGGGCCATGTTTTTGGCACGTGCTGCGACGGCCTGACGGGCGCGCTTGCGGGCCTGGACGGTATTCGCCATATATTTGACTCCTGATAGTCTGTCGCCGCCGAATTCGGCAAAGCGGGAGATTATAGGGGACGCAAGGGATATTTCGCAAGCTTTGCTTGCCACGGCGTGCAAGCCCAACCAGAATTCGCCCACTTTATGAATCTACTCAAAGCCCTTGCCACAATAAGCAGCTTCACCCTGCTTTCGCGCATTTCGGGATTCATCCGCGACACCCTGATTGCCCGTATCTTTGGCGCGGGACTCTATACGGATGCGTTCTTTGTCGCCTTCAAACTCCCCAACCTGTTGCGCCGCCTGTTTGCGGAAGGGGCATTCTCCCAGGCATTCGTTCCCATCCTGGCGGAATACAGAAACAGGAAAGGGGAAGATGCAACCCGCCGCCTGGCCAGCCAGGTTGCTTCCATCCTGAGTCTCGCGTTGATCGCGATTGCGCTGCTGGGCGTATTGGGTGCGCCCGCCCTGGTTTACATCAGCGCGCCAGGTTTTGCCGCCGAGCCAGCAAAGTTCGACACGACGGTGCTGCTGACCCGCATTACCTTTCCCTACATCTTCTTTATCTCCCTGGTTGCTCTCTCCGCCGGCATTCTCAACACCTGGAGCCGGTTTTCCGTCCCTGCCTTCACGCCAGTACTGTTGAATGTGGCGATAATCGTTGCCGCCACGCTATTGGCACCCCATTTCAACCCGCCAGTGCTGGCTCTGGCCTGGGGTGTGCTGCTGGGTGGCGTTCTGCAACTGGGCCTGCAGGTTCCGGCCCTGCTCAAGATCGGCATGCTGCCCAAGCCGACTCTGGACCACTCTGACCCGGGGGTGCGACGCATACTGACCCTCATGGGGCCGGCGACCCTCGGTGTCTCCGTAGCCCAGATCAGTCTGGTCATCAATACGATATTCGCCTCTTTTCTGGGTACCGGCAGCGTTTCCTGGCTTTATTACGCCGACCGGCTGATGGAATTTCCCACCGGCATGCTGGGCGTCGCCCTGGGCACCATCCTGCTGCCGAGCTTGTCCAAACACTACACGGACAAGTCGCCCGAAGAATATTCCCGGTTGCTGGACTGGGGGTTGCGGCTTACGCTCATGCTCGCCCTTCCCGCCGCCGCCGCATTGGCCGTGCTGGCGGTCCCGTTGATCTCCACCCTGTTTTTCTACGGCCATTTCACTGCGAACGACTTGTGGATGACCCGGCAGGCTTTGATGGCCTACTCCCTGGGCCTGCTGGGTCTGATCCTGGTCAAGGTTCTGGCGCCAGGCTTTTACGCCCGGCAAAACATCCGCACTCCGGTCAAGGTCGCCATCTTCACCCTGATTTCCACCCAGGCGATGAACCTGCTCTTCATTGGTCCGCTCAAGCATGCGGGCTTGGCCTTGTCCATTGGACTGGGTGCCTGCCTGAATGCAAGTCTCCTGCTCCGCCAGTTGCGCAAACATCAGATCTTCCTCCCCCAACCGGGCTGGCTGGCGTTCATGCTCAAGGTGACGCTGGCGGTGGGCGCCATGAGCCTGGCCCTCCACTTTGCCGCGGGGAACGAAGATTTTTGGCTGCACAGCCCGTTTCGAAGCCGGGTGGCGTATCTGTTGGGCCTGGTCATGCTCGGCGCCGGTGTTTATTTTCTCGCCTTGTGGATGGGCGGCATTCGGCCCCGTCAGTTCTCCCGCAAGGCTGCCTGACCAGGGCCTGTTAACGCTGCATTCGTGCCTGCGACGAGGGACGGCCCTTGCCAGCGCGCCGCGCCTTGCATCCATCGCCTTCTCGCAACAACGCAGGTGCGAAATCAGCGTTAACAGGCCCTAAGCAAAAGCCGCTAAAATTCAAGCTTTTGAGTACCAGCGTACGCGGATCAAGCGGATTGCCAGCGCTTGCAACCGGCGCAAATTTCCCGGCTCCATGCAGATCACCCACGGCTTCACCTCATCCAACGGCCCTTGTGCGCTAACCATCGGCAACTTCGATGGCCTGCACCGCGGTCATCTGGCCATGCTGGAAAAGCTCAAGGCTGAGGCGTCAGTGCGCGGACTGCCGACCTGCGTGCTGACCTTCGAGCCCCATCCGCGCGAATTCTTCAGTCCCGCCCAGGCGCCAACGCGGCTCACCAGTCTGCGCGAAAAGGCCGAACTGCTTCAGGTGACCGGCGTGGACCGCCTGCATGTACTGCGCTTCAATCAGGCGCTTGCCTCGCTTTCGCCGGACGCCTTCATCGAACGGGCCCTGGTCAAGACCCTGGGAGCCCGCTGGGTGCTGGTGGGGGATGACTTTCGCTTTGGGGCAAAACGCGCCGGTGACTTTGACCTGCTCAAGGCGGCCGGCAATCGGCATGGCTTCGAAACCGAATGCCTGCCAACGGTCACCGTTGAAGGGGTTCGCTCCTCCAGCACCGCGGTGCGCGAGGCCCTGGCCGAGGGCGACATGGACAAGGCGGCCCGCCTCCTGGGCCGTCCCTACAGCATTACCGGCCGGGTTTTTCATGGCGACAAGCTGGGCCGCAGCATTGGCTTCCCCACCGCCAACATCCAGCTCCGCCACAACCGTCCGCCGCTCAGCGGCATCTACGTAGTCGAAGTCTGGGGCATCAACAGCACGCCGCTGCAAGGCGCGGCCAGCCTGGGGGTGCGACCGACAGTCAGGAAGAATGGCCGGCCCACCCTGGAAGCCTTCATCTTTGATCTTGACCGTGATCTGTACGGGCAGCGCCTGCGGGTAGACTTCCTGAAGAAGCTGCGCGACGAGGAGAAATACCCCGACCTGCCCAGTCTCGTTGCCCAGATCGAGCTCGACGTCACCAACGCCAAATCCTTTTTTGCTGGCCGCCATGGCTGACTACAAAAACACCCTGAACCTGCCCGACACCTCTTTCCCCATGCGCGGCGACCTGGCCCGGCGGGAGCCCGGCTGGGTTCGCGCCTGGCAGGAGCAGAAACGCTACGAGCGCATACGCGAGCGCTCCGCGGGACGGCCCAAGTTCATCCTGCACGATGGCCCGCCCTATGCAAACGGTGACATACACATCGGCCATGCGGTCAACAAGATACTCAAGGACATTATCGTCAAGGCCAAGACTCTGGCGGGATTCGATGCGCCCTACGTGCCAGGCTGGGATTGCCACGGTCTGCCGATCGAGTTGCAGGTGGAAAAGCGGCACGGCAAGGATCTGGATCCGGCAAGGTTCCGCGAACTGTGCCGTGCCTATGCCGGCGAACAGATCGAGCGGCAGAAGAAGGACTTCATCCGCCTGGGCGTGCTGGGGGATTGGGTTCATCCGTACCGCACCATGGACTACGCCTTCGAGGCCAATATCATCCGCCAGTTGGCGCTTATCCACGCCGCCGGTTTCCTCCACCAGGGCGCCAAGCCGGTGCACTGGTGCGTGGACTGCGGTTCCGCCCTGGCCGAAGCGGAAGTGGAGTACGAGGACAAGACCTCTCCGGCCATCGATGTCGCGTTCACCGTAGCGGACAATGCGGACTTCGCGCGGCGCGTCAATAATCTTGTTGCACCGAATGTCCCTGTACACGCCGTCATCTGGACCACGACCCCCTGGACCCTGCCTGCCAACCAGGCCGTCGCCGTGCAGCCGGAATTTGATTACTACCTGATCATGACCCCGTGCGGCATCCTGATCCTTGCCACGGAATTGGCGGACGCCGCACTCAAACGCTACGGCATCGACGCAGCCGATGTAATAGGCCAGGTGAAAGGACAGGTACTCGAGGGCCTCATGCTTCATCATCCCTTCCAGGATCGCCAAGTACCCATCATCAACAGCGACCACGTGACCCTGGAGGCGGGCACCGGCCTGGTTCACATCGCCCCCGGCCACGGACTGGAGGACTATGTCGTCGGCAACCGCTACGGCCTGAAAGTGGACAACCCGGTCGGGGACGACGGACGCTTCTATGCCTCGGTCCCGGACGTGGGCGGCAAAAGCGTCTGGGAGGCCAATCCGCTTATCGTTGGGCTGCTGAAAAAGGATTGCCAACTGCTGAGCCACGAAGCACTGCGGCACAGCTATCCCCACTGCTGGCGCCACAAGACGCCGGTCATTTTCCGCGCCACCCGGCAGTGGTTCATCGGGATGGATGGCAGGAATCAGGGATCAGGGATCAGGGATCAGGAAACCCTGCGCAGCTTGGCGATGCGCGCGGTTGACTCCACCGAGTTTTTCCCTTCCTGGGGGCGCCAGAGGCTGGAAGGCATGATCAGCAACCGGCCCGACTGGTGTATCTCGCGCCAACGCGACTGGGGGGTGCCGATTCCCGTCTTCACCCACAAGGAAACGACTGAGCTGCATCCGCGTACCGGTGAATTGATGGAGGAAGTGGCCCGAAGAGTGGAACAGTCCGGCGTGGAAGCGTGGTTCGATCTGGAGCCGGCCGAACTCATCGGCGACGATGCCGACCAGTATGAGAAGTCGCGCCATACGCTCGATGTGTGGTTTGATTCCGGCACCACCCATGCGTGCGTGCTCAAGCAGCGCGCCGAGCTGGCCCACCCGGCAGACCTTTACCTGGAAGGCTCGGACCAACACCGCGGCTGGTTCCAGAGCTCGCTCCTCACCGGTTGTGCCACCGACGGCTACGCCCCTTTCAGGGCGTTGCTCACCCACGGGTTTGTGGTGGATGGAAAAGGCCACAAGATGAGCAAGTCGAAGGGCAATGTCATCGCGCCGCAAAAGGTGATGGATCAATATGGCGCAGACATCCTGCGCCTGTGGGTAGCGCTCACCGATTACTCCAGCGAGTTGTCCATATCCGACGAAATCCTAAAACGGGTGGTGGAAAGCTATCGCAGACTCAGAAACACCCTGCGCTTTCTGCTTGCCAACACGGCGGATTTCAATCCAGACAGCGATATGCTGCCGGTTGCCGAATGGGTTGAAATCGACCGCTACGCCCTGGCTCTAGCCCGCAGGCTGCAGGATGAACTCATCGGCCACTACGAGAATTACGAGTTCCACCAGGTGGCGCAGAAACTCCAATCTTTCTGCTCCGAGGACTTGGGCGGATTCTACCTCGACATCCTCAAAGACCGCCTCTACACCACGGGCGCCCGTTCCGTGGCGCGGCGATCTGCGCAAAGCGCGCTGTACCATATCGCCCAGGCACTCACCCGGCTGATGGCGCCGATACTTTCCTTTACTGGGGAGGAGGTTCACGCGGTGCTCTCCGTTGGCCAGGCTCCCCTCACCCCGGCCCTCTCCCCTCGGGGAGGGGCGAGGGAGAATGACGACGACAGCGTCTTCTTCCATACCTGGTACGCCCTTCCCGAGCAAACCGGCGAGCGCGAACTGCTCGACAATTGGAGAAGCGTGCGCCAGTTCCGCGAGGTCGTGACCAAGCGCCTGGAAGAGTCACGTGCCCGTGGCCTGATCGGCTCATCCTTGCAGGCAGAGCTGGACATGCAAGCCTCCGGGGAGACTTTTGAAACCCTGGCTCGTTTGCAAGATGATCTGCGTTTTGTCCTGATCACCTCCCGCGCAACGCTGCAGCGATCTCCAGACGGAGCCGCGGTGCTAATGGAAGTAACGCCCTCGACCTATGCCAAGTGCGAGCGGTGCTGGCATTACCGGGGCGACGTGGGAATCCACCCGGAGCATCCCTCCTTGTGCGGCCGTTGTCACAGCAATCTGTTCGGCGCGGGAGAGCAGCGCGTCCATGCTTAAGTGGTTGTGGATTTCGGCCCTGGTCATCGCGGTGGACCAGATCACCAAGTGGGCGGTTTTTGTCGGCATGGAGTATCCCTCGACGATACCGGTGCTGCCTTTTTTCAGCCTTGTGCATGTGCACAACAGCGGCGCCGCGTTCAGCATCCTGGCCGACGCCGCAGGCTGGCAGCGCTATCTGTTTCTCGCCATCGGCCTCGGCGCGAGCGCATTCTTGCTCTACCTGCTCGAACGGCATCGCGACGAAAATCTCATGGCGATCAGCGTGGCCCTTATTCTGGGGGGCGCACTGGGCAATATCATCGACCGGCTGTGGCACGGATTCGTGGTCGACTTCTTCTATTTTCACTACCAATCGTTTACCTTTCCTGCATTCAATGTCGCCGACTCGGCCATCTCCGTGGGGGCGGCGCTGCTGATCTGGGATGCCCTGTTGAACAAGCGAAGACATGGGTAGCAATACCGAAGTCGCTTGGGGCGACACCGTCACTCTTCGTTACGCCATCCGCCTGCGCGACGGCACCGAGATCATTTCCAACTTCGACGAGCCGGAACCCGATCGCATTACCCTGGGAGACGGCACCCTGATCCAGACCCTCGAACAGTGGCTGGTCGGCCTTAAGGCAGGCGAGCGCCACGTGTTTCTGCTGGAGCCCTGGCAGGCGTTCGGCAGCCGCAACGAGGAACTGATTCAAACCATTGCCGCAGAAGACATTCCGCCAGGTCTGGATTTCAGCCCCGACCAGTTGGTGGAATTTTCCCTGCCCAACGGACAGACGCTGCCCGGCCGCATCCTGGAATCAAGCGAGACCGGCATAAGGGCGGACTTCAATCATCCCTTGACGGATTGTCCGATAGAATTTGAAGTGGAAGTCGAATCCATCGACTGACGAGCCCGCGCCATGACGATTGAGAACCGCATCCTGTTTCTTGCCAATCCGCGCGGTTTCTGCGCGGGTGTGGACCGGGCCATCGCAATCGTCGAGCGGGCCCTGGAAAAATTCGGCGCGCCCATCTATGTGCGGCATGAAGTGGTGCACAACGCGTACGTGGTCAACGACCTGAAACGCAAGGGCGCCGTGTTTGTCGAGGAACTGGATGAAGTGCCCGCCGGCGCCACCGTCATTTTCAGCGCCCATGGCGTCTCCCAGGCGGTTCGCGCCGAAGCCGAACGGCGCGGACTCAAGGTGTTTGATGCCACCTGTCCGCTGGTCACCAAGGTCCATGTCGAGGTGGCCAGGATGCGCGACAAGGGGCTGGAAATTATCATGATCGGCCACAAGGGTCACCCTGAAGTGGAAGGCACCATGGGCCAGGCCCAAGGCGGCATGTATCTGGTTGAAACGCCGCAGGACGCGGCCGCGCTGCAAGTCACGGATCCGGACAGACTGGCCTATGTGACCCAGACCACCCTGTCGGTGGACGATGCCGCCCGGGTCGTGGACGCCCTCAAACAGCGCTTTCCCGCCATCATCGGGCCGAAGAAGGACGACATCTGTTATGCCACGCAAAACCGCCAGGATGCGGTCAAGAAACTGGCTGCGGAGTGCGACGTGGTGATCGTGGTCGGCTCGCCCAACAGTTCCAATTCCAACCGGCTGCGGGAAGTGGCGCAGAACCTTGGCGTGCCTGCCTATCTGGTCGATGGGGCCGCGGACATCGACCCCGCCTGGCTCAGCGCCAAGCCGCGTATCGGCATCTCCGCCGGCGCGTCGGCGCCGGAAATTCTGGTCAGCCAGCTCGTCGATCGCCTGAAACAGCTCGGGGCCAGCTCAGTGGCCCCGCTCGAGGGCATGCAGGAGAAAGTCAGCTTCCCGCTGCCGAAAGGGCTCTAGCCCGCTGCCCAGGCTACTGTCTCCAGCAGGTCGACACGGCAGCCGCCGAGCCCTTGACCCCCGTGTTTGACAGCGTCAGCGTCCCGCAACTGTCCCCCGCCATGGCATTCTTGGGCACCGCGCTAGCCAGGTAGGTCGTGGCGGTCGGGGCCAACAGGATGTCGTAATACTTCGCCGATCCCTCAATGGGCGATTCCGTCGCAATCGGCGTTGCGCCGACATAGGTATTGGGGCTTTGCTCCGTGTAATAACGCTCCACGAACTGCGCAGTCTGCAACAGCACGGTCTCGGCGTCGGCGCGGCGCGCCCTGGCGGCATAAGCCTGGTAGGAGGGCACGGCGATGGCCGTCAGGATGGCCACGATCGAAACCACGATCAGCAATTCAATCAGGGTCACACCCAGTTCAGGTCTCATCTTCATTTCACTCCCAAGCTTGTTGTTCATCGCCGTATCCTGTTCAAGTCCACCCCTTACATGATCTGCTGCCAGAACACCCGGCTGGGCGTTCCCGCGGGAGGCGGAGCGCCGCCCGGGTTCTTGATCGACATGATGCCGCCGCTGGTGCCCGACAGCTCCTTGAAGCCGATGGCCCCGGTGTTGTCCTTGTCCAGCCAGACCGGCGTCTTGGTAATGCCCTGGGTGGACTTAATCCCGGAAGCCACGCCGGCGGAGGATTGGTCGTAGCTGTCGAACTTGTCGTCGTTGTTGAAATCGAACACCGAGGTGGCCGGCACGGCGCCGGTCAGGGCGGTCAGCTCCATGACCCAGCTGTCGCCGCCCGGCACACAGGGATCGCTCGCCGACGGAATCAGGGTGACGAAGATAACCCGGTCGTACTTGAGCAGCGCGGTGGAAACCACGCGCTCGCCCGCCGGCCCGGACGGCGGCACCAGGTCCATGTACCAGCCGCGCTTGCCGCCGGCGTAATCCACCGAGTTGTTGCTGGTTACCCGGGTGTCAAACGATACCGCCGGGGTGGAGCCATCGGCCTGGGTCGCCAGGGTCGTGCCGCCGCTGGTCTGGGACACGATAGTCTGGGCCTGAAGCTGGCTGCGGTCGGTGGTGGCGACCACCGAGCCGTTGTCCCAGATGGCATAAAAGCTCTGCACCTGCGTGTTCGACGGATCGCCATCGGCCAGATATTGGCCGGTGCCGAAGTACACCAGCACGCCGCCATTCGGGTGCGACCCGACCTTGGGTTGGGCGGTGATCGGCTGCACCTGGTTGCTTGCATTGCGTGCCGTGAACAGCGGCGCGCCGCTATAGGACACGGTGAAGGTTGTCAGGTCGAACTTCCACATATTGCCCTGCAAATCCCCCGCGTAGGCATAGTCTGCGATCTGGTCATTGTTGGCGTCATAGAGTACAGGAGTGGACAGGCCATTTGACGTAGCCGAGCTAGTAGGAATTTTGGCAATCAACGTGCCATCTGCCAGATTCACCACATACAGGTAAGCCTTGCCATTTACGCTGTTGTAGCCGTTGCCGAAGATGGCCGCCCACTTGCCATTGTTCAGCCGCGCAATCTGCGGCTGGCTATAGGTCAGGCCAAGATCGTTGGCGTCCGTATATTCCCACATGACCTGGGAGGGAGTGAAACTGGCCGGGTTTTCCGCACTTCCATTGGTGTACAGGCGCAGGGCGTAAACCGACTTGCCGCCCGCGCCCAGGCCGCCCACCAGCACGGTGCTCCAGGCGCCGTTGATATAGGCATCGCCTGCGGCTGGCGCCCCATCAACATAATACTGATGGTTAGCAGAATAGGCTGGGTCCGTCAGCTTGCTCAGGTTTGGATAGACGGCCGCCGGCACGTAGGCAAACGCCTCCTTGCCCGAGTTGGCAGTGCCGATGTCGGCCTGGAAGGCGTGCAGCATGCCGTCATTGGCGCCCACATACACGTAGGGCAGGCGGCTGGACTTGGACGCGACATAGGCGGCATACGAGGCCCCCTCGCTGGCCGAAGCGGGCAAGCCCGAATATCCGTAGTCTTCCTTCTGCGAATACACCGGGTCGGAGTTGACGATATCCCCCAGCACGGTCTGGGTGCGGCTGCGGAAAATCGCGTTCGGATTGGTGCTCGAATTGTAGTACTGCTCCTCATAGCTCGGGTTGCCGCGCAGCCAGTTCAACCGGTCGGAGCCCCTGCCGTCATTGGTCCCGCTGGCATTGGTATTGAGCTGGAGTTGCTGCGGCCCAGTCAGGTTGCCGAACTGAAAGGTCTTGCCGGCACTGCCGGTGCTGGTCAGGATGTTGCGCGCGGCCCAGCCGGGAAGCAGGGTGGCGGCATCCCAGACCTGGGCGCCGACGGTGCCGTCACCCTGCACCGGCAGCGCGAGCAAATGACCGCTCCAGTCGCTGCTGTCGAACTTGGCCTGGTATAGGTAGGCGCCGGTATTGATGCTGGTGGAGTTGGCCGCCAGCGCCGCCGCGGAAGCGCTGGCGGAGGTCACGTCGCTGATGATGGACTGAAATGCCGTCACCACATCCTGGGCGTTTTCCGTGCTGAAGAACTTGCCCCGGCTGGCGATGGCCGCGTGCCACAGGTCAGCCACTCGTGAGGGATGATCCGTGCCGGAATTGTCGCTGCCGAAGGTATTGGGCCAAAGCACTGCTCCCGTGACCAGGTTATTGTAATCGCCGGGATTGCTGGCATAGGTGCTTCCGCCCCAGACCGGGTTGGTCAGCGTGTAGGTCAGGCCCAGGCTTACCGTATAGGTTATAAGATGCTGCCAGGTGGCCGGGTCATTCTTCGCATTAATCCACCGCGCTGTGGGATCGCCCGACAAATCCTTGTAAATCGGGCTGAGGTTGTTGTTCAGGGTAGGCTGCAAATCAGTCGCCCAGAAGTGAAACGCAATGTCCGCCAGGTCAAGGCTGTTGGTATCTTTGTAGGGATAATTGGGCGTCCAACTGTAATTCGCCACATTGTTCGGCCCGGATGGAACCGTGACCGTCGTGCTGTCAGCGTTGCCGTAGGCGCCGGTATCAGAGTTCCACAAGCCGTCGGTCATCAACATGTGCACGTTGCGGCGGCAGGAATAGAAGGTCCCGGCGGTGCTCTGCGGATCTTCCGCAAACGGGCTGTGGGAATTGAGCGTGTCTGTGCCGCCGGTGACGCTGGTGTTGGTGAAATAATTCCCCGCCCTGATTTCCGCGGCGCGCAAGGGCGTCCCGCTGTAGGCCGGCAGCCTGGAAAGCCAGTCATACAGATCCTGCTTGTGGGTGCGGGGATTGACAACCGTGGCGTTAAGCCGCCGGATCCGGTTGTCCCGACTGATGCCGTCCGTGCCCTGGCACGAGGTACCGAAGGAGTTGCAGGTGTTCAGGGTCTGCCAGGCCAGCCGCACGTTGCCGTCGAGTCCGTCCAGCGCCCGCATGGCGCCCGTCCTGATCGCCATGGTGCGGGTAAGATAATAGGAATACCAGTTGGCGAAATTCTGCTGCTGGGCCGCGGAATTCCCCGCCGCGACATCCGCCGGGCTGAGCGTTGTCCCCACAAAGGAACTCGAGGTCGAGCCCACCCGTATCGGAATGTAGCAATCGTCGTCGGTGCTGGTATTGTTGCACGCGACAGGTTTTGGGTAGCCGGAAAGCTGCGACCAGTACATGTAGTAATAGGCCGGCGTGATGCCGGTGTCGATGGTCCAGGACAGGGTGACACTCTGGCCACTGAGGGTCGAGTTCCACTGCCTGCCGAGATTGACGTTGTCGTTGTCGACGACGCTGCTTACGGTATAGTTTCCGGCCCTGGAGGACCCGCTGACGTTAATGGTGGTTCCGCTGCTCAAATTCGCAAATGCCCCCGAACAGCCGTTTTGGATACGGATCCTGTCGTTGCCCCCGCTATTAACAAAATCAACCGTGCAGTTATAGGAATAATTGACCACGTTGAACGGGTTGGTGCCGTTTGCAAATTCCCGTGGCAGGCTGCCGCTCGGGTCGGTTGACTGTACCGCCCTATAGTTGGTCGACAGATTGACCGTGCCCTGGCCAGTGTTAAACCCGTTGATCCACGCACTGGTAAAGGAGGCATTCGGGTAAAAATCGGAGCCCGGCGCACCCGATGCGCGACCGTAGTTGTCGTACTTGGGCGGCGGCGTGTAGTTGATGCTCGGGTTGTAATACATGCCATTGAAGTAACTCGACTTGAAGCGATTGGTGGCATCAAGCGTACTGCCGTTGCGACTCGTTTGAGGCTCATTATCTCCGATATTGTCCGGCACGTAGCCCCAGGCCATGCTGCCCGAGTCGTCCAGGGTCAGCACGATATTGGGCGACAGGGTGGCGGTGGTGATGAACAGCGGCGTGTTGGACACCGACAGCGGCGTCGCCAGCGCGACGACGGAGTGCAGCAGCAGGCTGGCTGCCAGCAGCGCGCCAAGCAGGGGCCTGGCGGTGTTTGACTGGGTACGGGTCTTCATCATGGACTCCCTCCGGCCGCTCAGGGCCCGACTTTGTAAATGGCTTGCACGATCGCGACGGCATTGCCTTCGCCGCCGACGCCGCGCGCGGTGGCACGGAAACAACCGGTGGCCGTAGCCGAACATACGGCGCTGGGCAGCTTTTCCACGACATAAAGAGGCTGCGACGCCACCTGCCCGAGGTTCGCAACCGGCTGGCGCGCGTTGGCAGGGCTCCAGGGGTAGGTTGTTTCCCAGTAAGCATTGCTGCGGCTCAAATAGCAGGCGACGCTGGTGGTGTTGACGCAGTTGCTGCCGTCCACCAGCCCTGCGTTTGGCGGCGCGCCAAAGGCCAGCGTGCTGATGTTCTCGCCGCTGGTGAGGTTGGCCTCCACATGCTTGAGGGCAGATTCCGCCGCCTGGAAGGCAAGGTCCCGGTTGCGCGTGTTGCCCGCCATGCGCTCTTCCAGGCCGCTGTTCTGCGCGGCAACGATTCCCAGCAAGGCCAGTACCATGAGAAAGATCAGCGCTACGAACAGGGTCACGCCCCTTTGCCGCCGTGGCACGGCGTGCGGTCTGCCTGGGCACGAACATCCTGCGTTCTGTCCTGGATTCATAGCCGGTTCCTTACCGCGAAGACGGTGGTGAACACCTTGCGCAAACGCCGATCCGCGGCGGTGGTCTGCACGCCGTTGAAGGTATAGGTTTGTGCCTGGGTGGTGATATTGTCCTCCGTGCTGCGCAGCAGCAGGCTGACCTTGACGCTTAACACCCGCTGCCAGTCTTTCTGCGGAGTGTCGCAGGGAACCGTGGCCTGGACGTTGTCGGCCGTGACATAGGTATCGATGACATGATCGCTTGTGACCGCGCCATTGGCCAGTATGGTGCAATCCGCAGAGGTGTCCACTCCGTAGCTGATCTGCATGTCTTCCACTCCTTCCACCAGTTCTTCAGGAGGGGGAACGGCGGCGCCGGGAACGGGCTGACGGTACAGGGAGGGCTGGCCAGACGCGTTGGCACGGATGTAATACAGATTGCCGCTCAGCGGGAACAGCAGCGAGTTTTGCGGATAGGTGGTGGCGGCGCCCAATGCGGTCACGGCTGTACCGGCAACATTCGTCGCTTGGCTGATCAGGGTGTTGGTGCAATCGGTGGCAACGACAATGTCGCCAACACTGAGGTTGGGCGCTGTGGTCAGGGTGAATTTCTTCGAGGCCGCGTCGTAGGCAGAAACCACATATTGCTGGGCATTGTCCGCTCGCAGCACCGCCAGGGCGTCAGGCTGCACGCCCCCGCCCGTGTAGACATTGGCACGGACATTCCCTTCCGCGGCACTGTTCGGCGCCGTCGCGGCCGCATTTTCATAGCCCTGCAAGGGAAGACCGTTGCCCAAATCCACGCCGGCCGTATCCTTTCCCTTGACATCATAAGGCTGGCCATACCAGTAAGCCCGGCTTGCAGGTGTCAAGGCATTGATGGGGACACCGGGCATGCAACCGGTATAACCCGCCATGCGGACATCCACCCCCATGGTCTCGAAGGCAAAGCGGGCGCCTTCCTGGATGCGGGACAAGGCATCCTGTTGGCGGCTGGTCTGGCGGCTGCCGATGTAGGCGTAGCCCACGCCGGCAATCAGCAGCAGGCCCAAGGCCATCGCGATCATCATTTCGATGAGGGTCAGGCCCTGCATGCTGCGGGCCGGCGTTGCGTAGGAGGAAAGTCTGCGCATGATCAGATCTTCGTCTGGGTGGTGAACAGAACCAAATCCGGCTGGCCGTTGCCGTCCTTGTCATCCTGCCCGGTCCACTGGATCTGGATGGTGGCCGAGCCGTCGGCGGTGACGGCGACACCCGCCTGACCGCCAGGCAGCGCGTCACTCACCTCGTTGATTAACTCGCCGATGTCGGTCCCCACCACCCCGCCGCCGCCGGCGCCGCCGGCGCCCAGGGCAAAGTTGTAACTGCCGGCAATCGCGGCCGGCCGGTTGGCGCGCATGCGGTCGACGATGTCATAGGCAAGAATCGTGGCCATGCTGCGCTGGTGGGCGGTGTTGTTGGCCTTGATCGAGACCGCCTGCAGGCCCGCAAACCCCAGCAGGCCGAGCGAGATCACCAGCACTGAGATCAGCACCTCGAGCATGGTGAAGCCCCGCTGCCTGCGCGGCGCGGCGACCCCTGCCCGGCCGTGCGCTAACTTGACCATTCAGCAATTCCCCTTGTCAACATGAATCCGCCCGGTGGTGTTGATGTTGATCACGCGTTGTTTGCCCCCTAGGCACAGCGTCAGGTTCCCGCCCGCGCCGGAACCCGCGCCATCCTGACTCTGGCCGCTGGGCTTGAAGCTCACATAACTGGCCAGATTGCCGGCGCCGGTAAAGCTGCTTCCCGGAGGCAGAGTGGACATCTGGCCGACCTTCAGCACGAGGTCGGTGCCATCCACCGCCCCGGTGACCGGACCGTCGACGAACACCACCCAGCCATCCTTCCAACTCGTGCCATTGCAAGTCGGCGACGCGTTGCCGGTGCTCGCTGAGGTGCATACCGTCACCAGTTGACCGCGCTTGACTGCCTCGGAGCGGGCTAGGCCAATGGCGGATACCAGATTGTTGGCCACGCCGGTCGCCCTGTTGTTGTTGATCAAGTCCTGAAATGACGGCACGCCGATCGCAAGCAGTATGGCTGCCACGCTCAAGGTGACCAGCAGTTCGATCAGGGTCACCCCGCGCATCGTTTCCGGGTCCCAGTGTGTCATTCGATTTTCCACATTCTTAGATTACATGCTGTCGGGTAGAAGATTCCAGCAAGCCCTGACCAGTGGTGTTTATTCCGGAGCAGACGGCAGGCAGGGGCAGGCCGCTGGGTCCGGACCGCCATGGTTAACGGCATTCCGGGCCCCGGACTTGAGTTGGGCTTGGAGCCTCGCTTAGCAGGATGCCTTTTCGGTGCGGATACGCCCGGTGGAGTTGAGCACAACCTTGCGCTTTTCACCTGCCAGGCAGATATGGAACGTGCCGTTAGGCAGATGATTGGGGCCCTGGCTGACCCCGCTCGGCAGGTAGCTCACATAGGCACTGAAGTTGGTGGGCGTGATGCTGGCCTGACTGTTTGGATGGGACTGCTGTACCCGCAGCAGTTCGTCAGACTCATCGATCTGGCCGGCAACGCCGCGATCGACAAACACCAGCCAGCCATGCAGCCAGTCGGCGCCCGCATCACAAGCCGGCGTTGCGGCCTCCGCATTGCCGCTCTTGCACACGGTCACGCGTACACCGCGCTTGATGGCTTCGGAGCGCGCCAGGCTGAGCGCCGCGACCAATTCGTTGGTCAGCCCCATCAAGCGGCTCTGATTCATCAGATAGGCATAGCCCGGGATGCCAATCCCCAATAGAATTAAGCCTATGGCCATTACCGTCAGCAATTCCACCAGCGTCACGCCTTCCTGTTTCATGGCCTCTCCTTCCGATTTGGTTTTTGGCTGGGTTTTAGTCCACGAATTAGTTTGGCTACGGAAAAGGAATTTTTGAATATGGCTTTGGTTAGAGTCGGTAGGATTTACATGTGTTGAATGCCCACACCTTGATCATCGGGGCGGGGGTCGTCGGGCTGAGCGCTGGATTCGAACTGACCCGCCGCAATCACTCCGTCACGCTTCTGGACCGGGACCTGGCCGGGTCGGGATCCTCCTGGGCTGGCGCCGGCATCATTTCACCGCTGCCCCCTTGGGCCTATGGCGAGGCGGTAGCCCGCCTGGCCCTGGCCGGCATGAATGGTTGGGGAGTCTGGGCAAGTGAACTGGTGAGCGCGGGCCAGACCGACCCGGAATACTGGCGCTGCGGCATGGTGGTGCTGGATGACCCCGCCCCGCAGGAGGCGCTGGACTGGTGCGCGCGACACAATTTAGCTTGCGAAACGGGCGACGGGATTGCACAGGGTGCGCTCGCCCCAGCCATGAACAATCACAGCCTTTGGCTGCCTGACGTGGCCCAAGTTCGCAACCCCCGCCTAGTCCGTTCCCTGGTGGAAGCGCTTCAACACATGGGCGGCGAGGTTCTCGCCGACACTCCTGCCACCGGCCTGATCACCCGCGGCCGCCAGGTTGAGGCGATCATGACCCCGCACGGGCAACTGCGCGCCGAGCGCTTCATCGTCTCCACCGGCGCCTGGGGCGGGATGGGCCTGGGGCCTTTGCCTGGGTTGGAAATCATCCGTCCGGTGCGCGGCCAGATACTGCTGTTTGGGCCGGGCAGCCATAGCCTTTCGAGCATTTTTTTCCAGTCCGGGCTTTACCTGGTACCGCGCCACGATGGTCATCTGCTGGTAGGCAGCACCCTGGAAGACGCGGGCTTTGATACCAGCACCAGCCCGGAAATTCTGGCCGGCCTGCGCCAGGCAGCGTGCGCGGTGGTTCCCTCGCTGGCTGGCCATGAGCCGGTCCAAAGCTGGGCCGGGCTACGTCCCGGCAGCCCGGACAACATTCCCCTCATCGACCGCCATCCGGACTTTGACAACCTGTGGCTCAACCTGGGCCATTACCGCTACGGCGTCACCATGGCACCGGCCAGCGCGGCGCTGCTGGCAGATTTGATAGACGGCCGCCAACCGGCCCTGGATCCTTCACCCTATACTTGGGCGGCATTTTCGCAGCGCGTCTGGACTGAAGACAACAGCCCTGATCCGGCTCAATGCTGACAATTTGGGTGCTCACTGACGGCAAACGCGGCCACGAAAATCAGTCCCTGGGCCTGGCCGAAGCGCTGACCCGCAAGACCCCCGCCCGCCTGGAATTATTCGCTGCGGTGGGAAACTGGACCCACGCGCTCAACTGGCTATTGGGCCGATTTCCACCGGGCGTCGAGCGCCCCCGCCCCGATTTGATCCTGGCTGCCGGCCATGAGACCCACTGGGCCCTGCTGGCCGCCCGGCGCGCCTTTGGCGGCAAGGCAATCGTGTCGATGAAGCCCAGCCTGCCGCTCGCCTGGTTTGACCGGGTTATCCTTCCCCGCCATGACGCGCTCAAGGCAAGCGCAAATCTGGTGCAAACGGATGGCCCGGTCAACCGCGTTCGCCGCATGCCGGCCACTGCGCCAAGGCCCCTTGATTTGATGCTGATTGGCGGGCCCAGCCCGCATTTTGCCTGGGACGATGCCGCGATTATCCGCCAAGTCCGGGAACTGACGGCGCACGAGCCGCAGCGGCGCTGGACCCTGAGCACCTCGCGCCGTACCCCGCCGGATTTTTTGCCCGCACTGAAAACGAACCAGCCTGAAAACCTTACCCTGGTCGCGCATGACCAGACCGGGCCCCACTGGCTTCCGGCGCAACTGGTTCAGGCCCGGTCCGCATGGGTTACGCCGGATAGCGTGTCCATGATCTATGAGGCGCTCACGGCCGGAGCCGGCGTGGGCCTGTTTGGACTGTCGGACCATTCCACCAGCGTCGCCCGCAGCATCCTGGACCTGGCGCGACACGGCCGGGTCTTGCCGTTCGCCCGCTGGCAGGAGTCGCCTCGCCTGCCTGAGCCCATGGCCGAATTCAACGAAGCGGATCGGGTCGCAGCCCTGGTGCTCGCATGGCTGAAGCCAAACTGACTGTTCTGCAGGTGTTGCCCGCGCTGCAGTCGGGCGGGGTCGAACGCGGCACCCTGGAAATCGCCGCGGCGCTGGTGAATGCCGGCCACCGCGCCCTGGTGATGTCTGCGGGCGGCCGCATGGTGGAGGAATTGCAGGCTCTGGGCGCAGACCACTTCACCTGGCCGATCGGCAACAAGTCCCTGCTGGCGCTTCGCCTGGTCACGCCCCTGCGGTGCTTTCTCGCCGAGCAGAAGGTGGACATTTTGCACGTGCGTTCCCGATTTCCCGCCTGGATCGCCTATCTGGCCTGGCGCCGCATGGACCCTGGCCACCGTCCCCGCTTCATTACCACGGTACATGGCCTTTATTCGGTCAATGCCTACAGCCGCATCATGACCAAAGGCGAAGCAATCATTGCGGTATCCACGACGGTGCGCGACTACCTGCTTCAACATTACCCCGACATCGTTCCCGAGCGCATCAAGGTCATTCACCGCGGCGTATCGGGCGCCGCTTATCCCTATGGCTATCGGCCCGAAGAAGCGTGGAAAAGTGCATTCTTCCTGCAATACCCGGAAGCCGCCGGCAAACGACTGCTGACCCTGCCCGGGCGCATTACCCGGCTGAAGGGACATGAGGCCTTTATCGAAATCCTGGCCGAACTGGTCCGGGAAGGCCGGCCAGTCCACGGACTGATCGCGGGCGGCGCAAGCGGTTCCAAGCAGCGCTATCTGGTCGAGCTGCAGAAGATGGTCCGTGCGCTGGGACTCGCCGGGCACATCACATTTACCGGACAGCGCCAGGATCTGAAAGACATCCTGGCCATTTCGCAACTGGTGATGTCGCTTTCCAGCCAGCCCGAATCCTTCGGCCGCACCACGCTAGAAGCGCTGCGACTGGGCGTTCCGGTTGCCGGGTACAATCATGGCGGCGTCGGTGAAATCCTGCGCAGCGTCTATCCTGCGGGGTGTCTTCCGCCGCATGATTGGAACGCCACCCTGGCGCGGATACGCAGCCTGCTCGATGCCGCCCCGGCAGTACCGCATGATGAGTTCTTTCCGCTTTCTGCCATGCTGGAGAGGACCTTGGCGCTGTACGCCAGCCTTGCCGCTGCACCCCTCACCCCCACCCCTCACCCCCAAACCCTCTCCCCGCTTGCGGGGAGAGGGAAGTCTCCCTCTCCCCCTCCGAGGGGGAGAGGGCCGGGCTGAGGGTGTTTCATAACACCAGCCATGCCGCTTATCTCCCCACAAGACTCAAATCCCATCCGCGTCAAAGTGATGGGGCTCTTGCCGACGCGCTGGTGGATGCACCAGTTCCCGGGCAACGTTCCGCAATGGGACGGCTGCACATTCAGCTTCGATCCCGAGTTCCGCGACTATGACTGGCTGGTGGTCAACAATGAATTGCCGGCGCGCGACGGAAGCCGCAAGGGAATGGGATTTGAACATTTGGCCTGCCATCCCCGGCACACCATGCTGACCACCAGCGAGCCCTCGTCCATCAAGATTTACGGCAAGGCCTATACCGAACAGTTCGGTTGCGTGCTCACCAGCCAGGAGGAATGGGCGCTGCCGCATCCGGACCGCATATTTTCCCAGCCCGCGCTGCACTGGTTTTATGGCGTGGCCGCTGACCATGAGACGCCTTTCGATGAGATGCTGAATGCGCCGCCGGTCGACAAGACCCGGCCCATCTCCATGGTGTATTCGGCCAAGAAGCAATGGCACACCCTGCACCGCAAGCGCTTCAATTTCATGCAAGCCATGATCGCCGGCCTGCCCGAGCTGGACCTTTTCGGGCGTGGCGCAACCCCTCTGGACGACAAGGCCGAGGCGCTGGACGCCTACCGCTATCACATCGCCGTCGAGAACTTCGTCGGCACACATCACTGGACGGAAAAGCTGGCTGACTCCTTTCTGGGCCTGACGCTGCCGTTCTACTGCGGCTGCCCCAATGCCGCGGACTACTTCCCGCCCGAGAGCTTCATCGCCGTCGATATCAATGATCCCCAATCGGCACTCCGCACGATCACCCAGGCCATCGCAAACAACGAATACGAAAAGCGCCTGCCCTACCTGCACGAGGCCCGCCGACGGGTGATGTATGAGTACAACTTCTTCGCCGTGGTGGCGCGCGAAATCCGCAAGCGGCACGACCCGCAGCTCCGGCCCTCGGAGCCGCAGACCATTTATTCGCGCCATGCACTGCGCAGGCGCAGTCCGCTCAACGCGCTCAGGGACATCTGCGACAAGGCGCGCGCACGGGTGATGCATCTGACCGTGAAGCGATCAAATGGCCGCACGGGTAATAAACAAGGATGATCGCGAATAGAGATCACGCGCAGTGGGAGGAAGACGGGCCGCCGAACAAGAGGGGCGTTTGACTGAAGCGGCGCAACCTGGCCGGGATGTACTTACCTCTTCTTTCGGTAATACCCCACCAGCTCGCACTGAGCCAGGATATGTCCCCGCATTGCGCTTTCCAGCGCGGCTTTGGTCGCCGGGTTCAACACCGGCAGGACGGTGTCGAGCGCATAAAGCTTGTGAAAGTATCGATGCCGGCCGATAGGAGGGCAGGGGCCCCTGTACCCTTCCCGATTCCAGTCGTTGAGGCCTTCGCGCGCGCCTGCCGGCAGTTCCGTAGCGTGGGACTTGCCCTCCTCCAACCCCGTGGCACGGGGCGGGACGTTGTACAGCACCCAATGCACCCAGGTCATCCTCGGGGCCGCAGGATCGGGGGCATCGGGGTCGTCGACAATCAGCGCCAGGCTTTTCGTTCCGGCCGGCACGCCTGACCATGTCAGTGGCGGAGACCGGTCATCCCCTTCGCAGGTGTACTTGCTCGGAATGTCCGCATACTGGGCAAATGCGTTTGAGTTCAGTTCCATGGTCCTGCTTCCCTCCGCGGCATAAGCGATCCCGCTCGCCAAGGCAAGCGCGACGTTCAATCCGATCAAACCATGTGTGGCATACCGCATGAAAATATCCATCAAGTTGGAAATATAGACACCCAACCCGGTCTCTGCCAGAAAGCCCAGGCCTCTCGAATGCAAGCCAAAGCGATGCTCGGGCTCGAATGACTGGCAGTACATTGGAATGGCAAGCCGCGATGAATCAACATGCGATTCTCTACGCCGATCGATCTGCTCTTGCACGGAGAAAGAATGAACACCCACTTTGACAGCGCACCCTTCGCCCCGAGCCTGCGACGACATGCGTTCCGCGCAAAAAGTTCAACCCGCCTCAGACACATTATTTCTGACACGTCCCCTCAGTTTCGGCTTCACGAAGTCGGCGAGCTCGGGGGGTTTTCTCACATCACCAGAGTTGCCAACTCTCACATTGATTTTTCGTGAGCTCGCAGCTATACAAGCATACTGGGGGTGCACCAACGGATTCTCAGACGCGGTACCTCCATACGAATCTCAATCAACTGAAGCAGAAAAGGGGTCTCCAATGAATGTCTCTTTCATGAAGTTCGTCAGCCACGTCCTGGTCATGTGCATGATGGCACTGCCGTTGCAGACCGCTCAGGCTGCCATGGTGGGAACCGACCAGGTGGTGGCATCGGCTCAAGCGCAGCAAGACCGCGACAAGATACGCACCTTCATGGCGCGCGCCGACGTCCAGCAACAGCTCCAGGCGATGGGAGTAAGCGCGGGCAATGCACAGGAAAGAGTTGCCGCGATGACCGACGAAGAGGTGAAGACGGTCGCCGGCAAGATCGATTCCTTGCCCGCGGGCGCCATGAGTGGATGGGGCATCGCCGCAATCGTCATCGTCATTGGACTAGTGGTCTGGTGGGTCTGGAAATAAAGTATTGACGATCGGGTGAAAACACCGTCATCGGCCTGCTTCGCGGCAGGCCTTTTTCTTGTCGTTTCCTTGCTGCTTTCCGGATGCGCCAGCATGGCGCCGCAAAGCTACGCGCTCAAGACGCACTCCCCGCCCGACCTACCGCCGCGTGCAGAGCTTGTCGACGTGCCATTCTTTCCGCAGAAGGACTACCAGTGCGGTCCGGCTGCCCTGGCCACCGTGCTCAATGCCGAGGGAGTCAATATCACACCCGACGCGCTTGTGGATCAGGTCTATCTTCCCGGGCGCAAAGGCAGCCTGCAAATCGAAATGCTCGCTGCAACCCGGCGGCATGGATTGCTGGCTTACGAGCCGGCTCCGGACCTGGCCGACCTACTGGCCGAGGTGGCAGCGGGCAATCCGGTTTTGGTGCTGGAGAATTTTGGCGTGCCTATCTATCCCCTGTGGCATTACGCCGTCGTGGTGGGTTATGACCTTGACGAAGGCAGGCTTATTCTGCGGTCCGGCCTGAGGCGTCGCGAGACCATGCCGCTCATGCTGTTCGAGCGCCTGTGGTCGCACAGCGGCTACTGGGCCTTGCTGGCACTACCGCCTTCGCGGCTGCCGGCCAGGGCGACCCAGTCCCGTTACCTTTCCGCCGCCCTGGCGTTGGAAAAAAGCGGACAGCTTCAATCTGCAAGGCGCGCCTATGCCACCTTGCTGACGCGTTGGCCACAAAGCCTGGCTGCCAGGATGGGCCTGGGCAACACCAGCTACGCATTGGGAGAAATGGGCGAAGCCGAACGGGCCTTTCGCGCGGCGACCCTGGAACATGATCAGTCCGCGCCCGCCTTTAACAACCTTGCGCAGACCCTGGCCGACCAGGGGAGATACGTAGAGGCACTGGACGCCGCCAGGCAGGCGGTGAGGCTCGGTGGCGACACACTCGCAACGTCTCGGGCGACGCTCGACGAAATCGAACGGAAAGCGGGCTCCAACGGCGATCCCACGCAGCACCTGCACCTGCGCCCGGACTACTGATTTATCTTTCTATATGGCTTCTTGCGGGTTGCGACCATGACCACAGCAGTGCTCGCCGCAAAGACCTCGGCTGAGGAGCCCTTCCATGCCCTTCGGAGCGCCGACAAGATCACGATCGATAGCCTGTCAGCAAACTCTCCCCCGGACCCAGTGCGACGTGCCGCCACAGTGCTATTCCGGCGGCTGCAATGCCGTGCTTTGATCCAGCATGTGAATGTTCGAGCCGGCTTTTAACGTCATCGGCACGTCCCACATGTATTTTTGCGCGCCGGCACCCCCAAATGCCAGCGCGTAGTAGCGCCCGGGCGGAATGCCCGGAATCTCGATCTGCCCCTTTTCATTTGCACGACCTTTGGCTACCGGGTTGGCAAAAATCGCCTGAAATCCGCGCTGGCATGCTTGTATATCATGTGCGCCACAGGCGTTGGTCCAGGCGGCTCGAGGTTTGGGGCCGGCAAAACCTACGGTTGCAAGTGCTTCATCAATGCTCCTGGTTTCGAGCATCACGACGGTGCCACTCGCCGCAGTGAACGGGGCGGACGTCCCGGCAGCCGATGGTCGCACGTGGATCAGCAGGTTGAGCGTTGCCAAACCAGCATCGCCGGAAGCGGTCGGTGCTCGCGCCGGATGCTCACTGAGGCTCACGCGCTGGAGGATGCAACCAAGTCGGCGGGCTTCCGCTTGATCACCGTGTATGTCGAATTCAAGCAGCGTGGTCCTCCTGGGGTCGGTTGGCACCATGACAACGCCGGAACTGTCAGCGTGATATTCATAGTGTGCGATGACATGCACGGCACCGCCATCATCAATCGAAACGTAATCCGCGGGTCGAAATTCCACCACCCTGCCATCGGCAAACAGGTGCTTGCACGTCGCGCCATATATATCGTTTGCCATGTTCTGCGCCATGGTGGTGTATTGCGACCCCAGCAAACCCGCAAAGGCGTTCACCTGTGCAGTTCCAACCGTTGCCGTATTGTCGGTGCCAACCAGGCGCCAGCGTCCAAGCAGCGGGTTCTTGTTGGGCGGCAGCCGTGGCGCGGTACGCCAGCTGGCTGCGGGGTCCGCGCCTCCACCACCGAACGAACCCGTCGCTGCCGCAGGGGGCTGACCTGGCTGTGGTTGTTGAGCCTCCTGCTGCTGATGTTGCTGGTACTCGTAGTCATTGGAATAAGGGCGCAGCTGTTGCGGGTTAAGGCGCTGCTGCTCCTCCTCATTGAAATCTGCGAGCAGCATGGGCCCATCCGCTAGCTGCCTCTCCGTCGCTGATTGCGCGCAGGCACCCCCTGATATGCCAACCAAGACCGTGACCAGCATCGTGGCTGCGAGGAAGGCCGAACGAGCCGGTTTGCCGCGCATACCCTCCGGATCCACATCCGATGCTGCGAACACGGCCCTCACGAACTCGCTTAGGCGAATCTTGATTCGAGAAGGCGAAGACATGCTCATGACTTTCTCCCTGAAAACGACGCAGAAAAGTCTACGCGTATTCGGAGCATAGGCAAGTGGCAACTGACCGCTGCAGTCCGGCATTCCCGCCAAGCGAAATGACCGGCACAAGAAGGAACGCGGGACAGGGAAGCGGTCGCTCGAGCTGATTAACGCACCCCTGGCAGACGATGGCTCCATGCTGGCCTTTGCTGCACCATGCAGCGAACGACAGGCAAGCTGGATGATTGGCCCGTCGTAGTGATGCGGCTTGGCGTCGCCGGGTCGGCCTGAACGAACGTTCGTACCTTGCTAAAATAATTCATTAAGGCGGTCAGGCTGGGCGTCTGGTCAGAGCGCCCCAATTCATGTGTGTCTAGAGCCCGAGGTGATCAATGGCCTGCAACCCTGATGTCCTTAAACAAGTTCAACTATTCGCCTTGCTCGATGACGAAGAACTGGCCGTTCTTGCGAGCCAGGTTGAACTGCGCAATTTTGCGCCACGCCAGCGAATCTACAAGATCGGTGACCCAAGCGAGCGCGCCTTTATCATGGTGTCCGGCTCCGTTCGGGTTTCGACCATCGACGAAGACAACCAGGTCGTGCAACTGGATATGCCGACCCATGGCGAAGTATTCGGCTTCGCGTCAATGCTGGCACAGACTCCGCATCAGACCGAAGCCACTGCCATCGAGGAGACCGAATGCATTGAGGTGGACCTCCATGACATTACCGTCCTGATAAGGAAGAAACCTGACGCCGGTCTGGACCTGCTGACGGTAATGGGCAAGCAGTTTCATGGCGCGGAACGACTTGTTCGACTCCGCGCCGCGCGCAACCCCAACGATGTGATCGAGGAGGCAGAAACCCTCGGCGAACGGGTTGCCGACGTGGTGGCGTCCTTCGGCGGTTCCTGGACGTTCATCATCACGTTTGCCGTGGTCCTCATCGTGTACTCGAGTATCAACGTCGAGCTCGGGCACAAGGCATGGGACCCTTATCCCTTCATCCTGCTTAATCTCTTTCTCTCGATGCTGGCCGCAATCCAAGCGCCCGTCATCATGATGAGTCAGAACCGCCAGGACAAGAAGGATCGGCTGCGCAGTGAGCTTGATTTCGACGTCAATCGCCGGGCGCATGCTGAAATCCAGGGCCTCGCCCACAGGATCAACCTTCTGCACGACAAGATCGAAGATGTGGGTGACATCCTGCGCAAGCCAAAGGATAACTCGACGACACTGAGCGACTGACTTGGCCGAGGTCAGATACCACCGGGGGCTAACCTCTATGCGTTACGGACCTGGTGGTCAATCGCGGCAGAGCCTGCTCCATGCCCGATTGCAATTGGTCAGAATCCGGTGGCTCATAGGCTTGCTCGGGATCGATCCTGATTATTCAATTCTGCCGGCCCGTGTCTTCCTGGTCACCGTGGATTTATCGAATAGATCAGCGTCCCTCTAAGGCTTCTAATCTCGGTTCAGACGGGAGTAAGCTGGCGGAACTACCCCCAAAGCACACAGGACTTGAACATGCTGATCGGCATTCCCAAGGAAATCAAGAACCACGAATACCGGGTTGCAGTCACACCGGCGGGCGTCCGGCAACTGGTCAACGCCGGCCACAGGGTGCGGGTCCAATCCGGCGCCGCGTCCCGCATCGGCTATCAGGACGCGGACTATGCGGCCGCGCGGGCGGAGATTGTGCCGGCTGCCCGGACAGTTTACGCGGCTGAGCTGATCGTCAAAGTCAAGGAGCCGCAGGCTGAGGAAGTGGCACTGCTGCATGAAGGCCAGATCGTTTTCAGCTATCTGCACCTGGCGGCGGAACCGGAGCTGACCCGCGCTTTGTTGGACCGGAAGGTCACCGGCATCGCATTTGAAACCGTGACCGACAGCACCGGCGGCCTGCCGCTGCTGGTGCCGATGTCGGCCCTGGCCGGGCGAATCGCCGTGCAGGCTGGGGCTCAGGCATTGACCATGGCGGGCGGCGGACGCGGCGTATTATTGCCGGGCGTTCCCGGGGTCGCCCACGGACGGGTGGTGGTCATTGGCGGGGGCACGGTGGGCATGAACGCCGCCCAGGTCGCCTCGGGCATGGGAGCCGAGGTGATCGTACTGGACCGCAGCCCACACAAGCTTGCCTATATTGACCAGGTGTTCCGCGGCCGCATCAAGACCATTCTCTCCACGCCGGAATCCGTGACCAAGTGGTCCGCCTGCGCCGATCTGCTGATTGGCGCAGTGCTCAATCCAGGCGCGCTGGCACCCCGGCTGCTGACCCGCAAGCACATTTCCTCGATGGCGGAAGGGTCGGCTTTTGTCGATGTTTCCATCGACCAGGGCGGCATTGCCGAAACCTCGCGCCCCACCACCCATACCGCCCCCACTTACATCGAGGAGGGGGTGGTGCATTATTGCGTCACCAACATGCCTGCGGCCTGCTCCCGCACCGCCACCCAGGCCCTGGCACCCCTGGTATTGCCCTATGCCCTGGCCCTGGCGGACAAGGGGCTGAACGCCCTGGCGGACGACCTTCAGTTGCGCGCGGGCCTCAACCTGCACCGCGGACATCTGACCCACCCCGTCGTTGCAGCCGCCCTGGGCCTGCCTGCGATTGGAGCGATCGAAAAGCTCAAGCCATCCTGAGTGTGTGGTTGAGGGTAGTGCGATCTAAGCGGATAATTACACGTCCTCATAACGTTCCGTCCAGCCTTGGAATACCTGTTGATCATGCTGGGCACGGTGTTCGTCAACAACATCGTCCTGGCCAAAATTCTGGGCCTGTGTCCCTTCATGGGGGTTTCGAAAAAACTCGAGACCGCGATATCCATGGGCCTGGCCACCACGTTTGTGCTGACCCTGGCATCCGGCGCCAGTTACCTGATCAGCGAATACGTGCTCGGCACCCAACTGTTCTACCTGCGCACCTTGTCCTTCATCGTGGTCATCGCCGGCATCGTGCAGTTCACCGAGATGATCATCCATAAAACCAGCCCCATTCTGTATCAGGTTTTGGGCATTTACCTGCCCCTGATCACCACTAACTGCGCCGTGCTGGGCATTCCGCTGCTCAACGTGCAGGCGCGCCACAACTTTGTCGAGTCCCTGTTTTTCGGCATGGGCGGCGCCTTGGGTTTTACCCTGGCGCTTATCCTGTTTGCGGGCATCCGGGAAAAACTGGAAGGTGCTGATGTACCCAAGCCTTTTCAGGGAGTCAGCATCGCGATGGTCACCGCCGGGCTGATGAGCCTGGCATTCATGGGTTTTGCCGGGCTGATCAATCTCAGATAATGCTTGAAGCAATCTTGGTCATGGCCGGCATCGGCATCATCGTGGGCGCCGTCCTGGGGTTTTCCGCCATCCGCTTCAAGGTCGAGGGCGACCCGCTGGTGGAAAAGATCGACGCGATCCTGCCCCAGACGCAGTGCGGGCAGTGCGGATTTCCCGGCTGCAGGCCCTATGCCACGGCAATCGCCAAGAGTGAAGCCGATATCAATCAATGCCCGCCCGGCGGGGAGGACGGCATCCGCAAACTGTCGGAATTGCTGGGGGTGGAATTCAAGCCGCTCAATGCCGAGCATGGCCAGCCCAAGCCAAAGAGCGTGGCGCACATCGACGAGAATCTGTGCATCGGCTGCACGCTGTGCCTGCAAGCCTGTCCGGTGGATGCCATCGTCGGCGCGGCCAAACATATGCACACCGTCGTCGCCAGCGAGTGCACCGGCTGTGAACTGTGCTTGAGCCCCTGCCCGGTCGACTGCATCGCCATGGTGCCGATCGCGGAAGAGCTGAGCAGTTGGAAGTGGAAGTATCCGCAGATCCGCATCAGGTCCGCCGCATGAGGGAGCTATACCAGTTTAACGGCGGCGTACATCCGCCGGAACACAAGGACGATTCCTCGGCCAAGCCGATTCATCCGGCCTTCGTTCCGCACAAGCTCATCGTGCCGGTGCGCCAGCACATCGGCCAGCCCGCCAAGCCCATCGTGGCAATGGGCGAGCGGGTGCTCAAGGGCCAGATGATCGGCAAGCCGGACGGTTATGTCTCCACCGCCGTCCACGCACCCAGTTCGGGGACCGTGACCGCCATCGGCATGGAACCGGTGCCCCATCCTTCCGGCTTGCCCGACCTGTGCATCAGCATCGAAACCGATGGCATGGATGAGTGGGTCGAGCACCGCCCGATCGATTACTTGAACCTGGACCCCAGCGCGCTGCGCAATCAATTGCGCGACTTGGGCCTCGCAGGCTTGGGGGGGGCGGTGTTTCCCAGCTACATCAAGCTCAATCCGGGCGCCGAGCAAAAGGTTCCCACCCTGATCCTCAATGGCGGCGAATGCGAACCCTGGATCACCTGCGATGATCGGCTGATGCGCGAGCGCGCGATGGAAGTACTGCAGGGCGCGGCCGTAATGCGTCACATGCTGCACTCCGACCTGGTCCTGGTGGGGATCGAGGACAACAAGCCGGAAGCCATCGCGGCAATGAAAGCGGCGGCACAAGGCCTGCCGTTCGCGTGCGAAGTGGTGGCGGTGCCCACGCGCTATCCCGGCGGCGGAGCCAAACAACTCACCAAAACGCTGACGGGCAAGGAGGCGCCGTGGAACGGCCGCTCTACCGACATCGGGGTGCAGGTGTTCAACGTCGGTACCGCCTATGCCCTGGCCCGGGCGGTGTTCCATGGCGAACCCCTGATATCGCGCCTGGTCACGGTGACCGGCAACGTGCTGCGTCCGCAGAATTTCGAAGTGCTGATCGGCACGCCGATGGATGAACTGATCGTCCATGCGGGCGAGCGGGACAGCATGACCGGCATCATCATGGGTGGTCCCATGATGGGTTTTGAAGTGTCGCAACCGCGTGTGCCCGTGGTCAAGGCCACCAACTGCCTGCTGGCCATGTCGACGGAATTGTTTCCGGCCAAACCGCCGCCCATGCCCTGCATACGTTGCGGCGCCTGCGCGCAGGCCTGCCCGGCCGATCTGCAACCGCAGGACCTGTACTGGTTTGCCAGGTCGCGCAACTTCGGCCGAGCCCAGGAATTGCATCTGTTCGACTGCATCGAGTGCGGGTGCTGCACCTACGTTTGCCCCAGCCACCTCCCCCTGGTGGAGTACTACCGCTTCGCCAAGAGCGAAATCTGGGCGCGGGAGAAAGAGAAGAAGGCCGCCGACCTGGCGCGCGGGCGCCACGAATTCCGCCTGTTCCGCGAAGACCGGGAAAAACAGGAACGGGCGGAGAAGCATGCTGCCAAGTCCCAGGCAAAGAAAGAGGAATTGGCCGGCGCCGGCACTAGTCTGGATGCCGAAGCCGCCAAGAAGAAAGCCCTGATCGATGCTGCCCTGGCGCGGGCCCAGGCGAAGAAGGAAGGCGTCGCGCCCAAGAACGTCGTCGACCTCACGCCTGAGCAACACGAGGAGATTAAAGAGATTGAAGCACGCCGGGCCAAGATACGCGAGATTGCCAAGCAGCCGGTAGAACCGGAACGACACCTATAGGAAAATGCGGCCCGATGTCCTTTATCCTCAAACAAGACAGCGTTTCCCTGGTCATGCTCAAGGTGCTCGGCGCCTTGTTGCCCGGCATCGTCGCCTACGCTTGGCTAATCGGCCCCGGCATACTCATCAACCTGTGCGTTGCCAGCCTCGCCGCGCTGGGCTTCGAGGCCGTTATGCTGCGGCTGCGCGGCTATCCGGTGAAGCCATTTCTGACGGATTACAGCGCCGTCGTCACTGCCTGGCTGCTGGCCTTGTCGCTGCCGCCCCTCGCGCCCTGGTGGCTGACCGTCACGGGCGTGTTATTCGCCATCGTGGTGGCCAAGCACCTGTACGGCGGCCTGGGGCAGAACGTATTCAATCCGGCCATGGTGGGCTTTGCCGTCCTGCTCATTTCCTTTCCCGTACCGATGACCCAGTGGTCCCTGCCTCTGGCGCTCGCGCATCATCCGCTGGGAGTCGGGGAGAGCCTTAACTACATTCTCGGCGGGGGTCTGCCCTCGGGGGTCAGGCTCGATGCCATTGCGCAGGCCACGCCCCTGGATGCGCTGCGCACCCAGTTAATGCAGCAACATACCCTGCAGGAGATCATGGGTGAGTCCATCTTCGGCGGCATCGGCGGCACAGGGTGGGAATGGATCGCCGCCATGTATCTGCTGGGTGGCCTCGTCCTCTGGGTCATGCGTATTATCACCTGGCACGTGCCGGTGGCCTTCCTTGCCGGCGTCTGGCTCACCGCCGGCTTTCTGCATTTTGCCGATACCGGCCGCAATGCACCGCCCTGGTTCCAGATCGCCACGCCCTCCGCCATGCTGGGCGCGTTCTTCATTGCCACCGATCCGGTCTCGGGTTCGTCCACCCCGCTCGGCAAAATCATTTTTGGCGCGGGCGCGGGCTTCCTGACTGTGCTGATCCGGGCGTTTGGGGGCTATCCAGACGGCGTAGCGTTTTCCATCCTGTTAATGAACATCTGCGCGCCGCTGATCGATGCCTACACCCAGCCCAAGGTGTTCGGCGAGAAATGAGCCTCCTGACCTCCGCCACGCGCAACGCTACCCGCACCGGCCTGATTCTGCTGGTGTTCGCCCTGGTGGGCACCGCTGCGCTGGCCTGGACCTTTGGGCTGACGCATCCGGCCATTGAAGCGAGCGAAAAGGCGGAGAAGCTCAGGTTGCTCAATCAAGTTATGCCGCGCGCGCTGTACGACAATGACCTGATTGGCAGCCAGCGCGAGTTGCCCGCCGCCGACTTGCTGGGTACCAGCCAACCGTCGGCCTTCTGGACCGCTCGTAAGAACGGGCGGATCATCGGACTGGTGCTGGAGGCCATTGCCCCCGACGGCTACGGCGGCGACATTTCCCTGCTGGTCGGGCTCAGCGTTGCCGGCGACATCCTCGGCGTGCGCGTGACCGCGCACCACGAAACGCCGGGCCTGGGTGACTACATCGACATTGCCAAGAGCGACTGGATCCGCAGTTTCGACGGCCACTCGCTGACCCGGCCAGCGGCTAAACTATGGAAGGTGAAGAAGGATGGCGGCGCGTTTGACTCCGTAGCCGGGGCAACCATCACGCCTCGCGCCGTGGTCAAGGCGGTGCGCGGTGCCCTGGAGTATGCGACCAAGCACCGCGCTGAACTCTTGGGCACGCCACCTTCTCCAACCCAGGAGCAGACACCATGAACAAGCAGGAAGCTTTCACCATCTTTCAGGACGGCCTGTGGAAGAAGAACCCAGGCGTTGTTCAGTTACTTGGTCTCTGTCCGACGCTGGCCATGAGCAACAGCGTGGTCAATGCCCTGGGCCTGGGTCTGGCCACGGTGTTCGTCATGGCAGGCTCCAACGCAATGGTGGCCGCGGTGCGCAATATGGTGCCGCACGAGATTCGCATTCCCGTGTTCATCCTGATCATTGCCAGCCTGGTGACCATCGTGGACCTGCTGTTCAACGCCTTCGCCCATCCGCTTTACCTGGTGCTGGGAATCTTTATCCCCCTGATCGTCACCAACTGCATCGTGCTGGCCCGCGCGGATGCGTTTGCGGCCAAGAACAAGATTGGCCCCGCTATCTTCGACGGCGCTTTCATGGGCCTGGGCTTGACCGCGGTGCTGACCGTCCTGGGCGCGCTGCGCGAAATCACCGGCAAGGGTACCCTGCTGTCCGGAATCGACCTCGCCTTCGGCCCCGATGCCAAGACATGGGTCATTCATGTGCTGCCCGACTACAAGGGCTTCCTGCTCGCCATCCTGCCACCAGGCGCCTTCCTCGGATTGGGCCTGCTCATCGCCCTGCGCAACTGGCTCGATCAGCGCGCGCTGCAACGCGCCCAACAGCGGACGGGAGTTGCCGCGGCCTCCGCGCAGGCTGCATGAAGTTCCGCATCCGGGCACCGCGCAATCCGCTGGTGGCGCTGGTCAAGCAGCGCAAGGCAGGCAGCCACGTGCCGAATGCCAAGGCGCAGCGGCTGCGCGACAAACAAAGGTTGCGCAAGACCGTTAAGAAGCCTGACGACTGGGCCTGAATGAACGCGAACAAGCGCGCCGAGATCTTCCGCCGCCTCCAGTCCGCCAATCCCAATCCGGAAACCGAGCTCGAATATTCCACTCCGTTCGAACTCCTGGTGGCCGTGGTGCTGTCGGCGCAGGCCACCGACAAGGGGGTCAACGTCGCCACCCGCAAGCTGTTTGCCAAAGCCAATACGCCGGAAACCATCCTTGCCCTCGGCGAGGCCGGGCTCAAGGACTACATCAGGACCATCGGCTTGTATCAGGGCAAGGCCAAACACATTATCCAGACCTGCCGGATGCTGATCGAACAGCACCATGGCCAGGTTCCATCGAACCGGGAAGAACTGGAGAAGCTTCCAGGCGTGGGGCGCAAGACCGCCAACGTCATCCTCAACGTGGCGTTCGGCCAGCCCACCATGGCGGTTGACACCCACATCTTCAGGGTGGCCAACCGTACCGGTATTGCGCCGGGCAAGACGCCGCTTGAGGTGGAGAAGAAACTGCTGCGCCAGGTGCCAGGGGAATTCATGCAGCACGCGCACCACTGGCTGATCCTCCATGGCCGCTACATCTGCCAGGCGCGTAAGCCCCAGTGCTTTCGCTGTCCTATCATCGAGTTGTGCGATTACAAGGCCAAGGAACTGGGTTGATGTTCAATCCCACCCGCGACCAGGCCCGCCGGTTCTTCTTCGACACTTGGGCCAAATACCAGGCACGGCAAGCTCTCGAAGGAGCAGAGAGCGTGGCCCTGGAAATAATCCTGGCGCACCCGGAATATCATGGTCTGCTCGGGCGGCCGGAACGCTATCAGGATCAGGACTATCCCCCAGAGTTTGGCGAAACCAATCCCTTCCTGCACCTCTCGATGCATCTTACGATCGCCGAACAGGCGTCGATCGACCAGCCGTCAGGCATACGCGAGCGCTATGAGCAATTGCTCAAGCTCCACGGCAATGTCATGAACGCCCAGCATGACATCATGGATTGTCTCGCGGAAATGATCTGGCAGGCCCAGCGCCAGGGAAGGGAATACAGCTCGGCCGTCTATTTCAACTGCCTGGACGCGAAGCTGGGGAAGCAACGCTAGCCGTCCCGAAGTTTCGCTATTGAGCGCGGGCGCAACATGCAGGAGTCGGCGGCGAATCAGGGCCCGGTTCATTGACACTCGCCAGCCCGGGCCTGGATGCCTAGGCCTGTGTGCGTCGCCGCAGAGCCAGTTGGGTTTGCCCTGTCACAACACAAACGGCCGGTTACCCGGCCGTTCTTGTCTGATTGCTTGGCGTTCAGTACTTGGTTGTGAGGCCTTTGCGGCTGCCAAAATATTCCGCCAGATCAGCCATGTCCGCCTCGCTCAGGCTGGCCGCCTGACCGTTCATGATGGCATTCTTGCGCTTGCCGGACTTGTAGGCTTTCAGGGCCTGAAAGAGATAATCAGGATGCTGGCCCGCAAGCTTGGGAAACATGGATGAGGTGCTGTTGCCATCTGGGCCGTGACAGGCTGCACAGGTGGTGGATTTGGCCTTGCCCGCTTCGGCATTACCATCAGCGAAGGCAGGTGCGGCTGCGAGCGCGACTGCGAACACGGCGATTTTCATTTTGGAATTCATGCTCTCCTCCGCTCTTAATTTTAATTGGCAGGGCCACTGTAGGACGAGGCATAGTAGGCTGCCAAGTCTTCCATGTCCTGGTCGCTCAGGCCGCTGGCGATGGCCCGCATGGTCGGGAAGCTGCGATCGCCGGATTTGTATTCCTTGAGCGCCGCGACGATGTAGTCCGCGTGCTGACCGCCCAATTTGGGCACGCTGTAAGTAGTGGGATAAGCGGTTCGCCAACCCGGAATACCGTGGCAGCCTTCACACATGGCGTTCTTCTCCCTCCCTGCAACCGGATCGCCCGCGGAAAAAGCCGATGAGGCAAACAGCGTGCTCAACAAAGCAGCGCACACAAATAGGGGTTGTGCGAGTTTCATGTTCCTCTCTCTTTGGTTGGTCATGCGTCTTGGTTGCTCGACTGGCAACCTTAGTGCTGACGCATTTTATTCCCCTTTACCCGCCAGCCGCAACATGGAATATCTGCAAGCGCACTCGTCGGTTAAAATTCGCCTATGAGTACGGCCAAGAAATTCACTTTTGATGCCGCAGCCTGCCCTTTGTGGCTGTACAAGCTGCTGCCGTTTTTGCGTTGGTGGCCTTTGGTTGACAAGACCTCGCTCAAGGCCGACGGCGTGGCCGGCCTAACCGGCGCCATTATCGTGCTGCCCCAGGCGGTCGCCTTTGCCACCATTGCCGGCCTGCCGCCTCAATACGGCCTCTATGCCGCCATGGTCCCCGCCATCATTGCCGCTCTGTTCGGCTCCAGTTGGCACCTGGTTTCCGGCCCAACCACGGCGATTTCCATTGTGGTGTTTGCAGCAGCCAGTCCTCTGGCAGAACCGGGCACCCCCCAGTTCATCGGCCTGGTACTGACCCTGACTTTTCTGACCGGCGTCTTTCAACTGGCCATGGGTCTCGCCCGGCTCGGCGCCCTGGTCAATTTCATCTCCCACACGGTCATCATCGGCTTCACTGCCGGTGCCGCCATCCTGATTGCCAGCAGCCAGATCAAGAACTTTTTCGGCCTTGACATCCCGCGCGGCGCCCATTTTCATCAGGTGATGATCCACTTCTTCGGCCACCTTTTCGACATTCGTCCCAACGTCATGGCGGTGGCCTTGGTGACGCTGGTAAGCGGCATTCTCGCTAAGAAATACCTGTCCAAGCTGCCCTATATGATAGTGGCCATGGTGGTCGGCAGCCTGGTCGCCTATATGCTCAACCATCAATACGGCGCACACATCAGTACCGTAGGACCGCTGCCTGCGAGCCTGCCCGCCCTGTCCCTGCCTGACTTCTCCGCGAATGCGCTCAAGCACTCCGTCTTCAGTGCGATGATCATCACCATCCTGGCTCTGACTGAAGCGGTTGCAATCGCCCGCTCCGTGGCCATCAAATCGGGCCAGGCCATAGACAGCAACCAGGAATTCGTCGGCCAGGGTCTGTCGAATATTTTCGGCAGCTTCTTTTCAAGCTATGCGGCCAGCGGGTCCTTCAACCGCAGCGGGGTCAACTACGCGGCAGGCGCCAGATCACCCCTGGCCTCGGTCTTCTCCGCCATTTTCCTGGCGGTGATCGTGCTGGTGGTCGCCCCTTTGGCGGCCTATCTTCCCATTCCGGCCATGGCCGGCATCCTGTTCCTTGTTGCCTGGGGACTCATTGACTTCCACCATATTGCCGAAGTTCTCCAACGTCACCGCAAGGAATCCGTCGTCCTCGCGGTCACCTTCATTGGCACTTTGGTGGACCTGGAAAAGGGCATCTTCTTCGGCATCATCGTCTCGCTCATCTTCTATTTGTACCGCACCTCGCGCCCCAGCATTCGACACATGGTTCCTATTGCAGTCGAGAAGTTCAACCCCAATCGAAAATTCATCGATGCGGACCAGGCCAACCCCGGCTGCCCGCAAATGGAGATGCTGCGAATGGAAGGGTCGATCTTCTTCGGCGCGGTGGACCACGTGCAGCAGACCCTGAAAGCCATCGATGAACGGGATCCGCGCAAGAAGCATCTCATGCTGTTTTCCCGCGCGGTGAATTTTATCGACCTCGCCGGTGCCGAAATGCTCGCCGGCGAAGCCAAGCGCCGGCAGAAACTGGGGGGTGGACTCTACTTGGTGGGCGTGCAGCCGGGGTTTGCCACCATGCTGGCAGCTGGCGGTCAAGGTGATCATGTGGGGCAGGAGAACATCTTTGCGGGCAAGGGCATAGCGATAAGCACCGTGTATCCCAGACTGGACAGCGAAGTCTGCCGGAAGTGCAGCGCGCGCATCTTCCAGGAATGTGATGTGAAACTGCCCAACGGCGAGGCAAGGCTTGGCTAGGCGCCTGACCCGCATCACCACCCGTACCGGTGACGACGGCACCACAGGTCTGGCAGGCAACATTCGGATCAGCAAGGACGCGCCCCGTATCGCAGCAATGGGCGAAATAGACGAGCTCAACAGTCAAATCGGCCTGCTGCTCACCGAGTCTTTGCCGGAACCGGTGGCCAAATTGCTTACCCGCATTCAGCACGACTTGTTCGACCTGGGAGCGGAATTGGCCATGCCCGAACACGCGGGCGTCACCGAAGCCAGGCTGGCCCTGCTGGACGAAGCCGTCGCACACTACAACGCCAGCCTGCCGCCGCTCAAGGAATTCATCCTGCCCGGCGGTAGCCACGCCGCTGCCCTTTGCCACACTTGCCGCGCCGTGTGCCGCCGGGCTGAACGCTGCATGGTCAGCCTCGCCGGAACCGAATGCCGCTCCACCCTGCTGGTTCCCTACCTCAACCGCCTGTCTGATCTGCTGTTCATTCTGGCGCGCGTGCTCAATCGCGAAGCCGGCATGGACGAGCCGTACTGGAACCCGGGGAGCTGATATCGCGGCCCAATTGGTGTGCCGTTGATTCAGTTGTGGAAGCATCTGGGGTGATTTAGGCACCTCACTCTACTTCCCCGCAACCCCCAACCCCTCTCCCCACACGCCGTGCCAGTGCGCTTCAGGTATCTACCGCCTGCTCATCCTCGCTGACAAACCACTTCAGCTTGTCGTGCAGGCTGACCACACTGCCGACGATGATCAAGGTGGGCGCCTTGAGATGGGCTTCAACCGCCAGCATCGGCAGCGTGTCCAGGGTTCCGATGAGAACCCGTTGATGTGGCGTGGTGCCCTGCTGCACAATGGCGGCGGGCGTGGTGCCGAGCAGGCCGTGTTTCGTCAGCTCGCGTGACAGAACGGGCAGACCCTGCAGCCCCATGTAGATGACAATGGTCTGGTTGGGCTTCGCGATCGAATCAAAATCCAGATTGATGGAATCGTCCTTCAGGTGCCCGGTGACGAACACAACGGACTGAGCATGGTCGCGGTGGGTCAGCGGAATGCCGGCATAGGACGCGACCCCCGCCGCTGCAGTGATCCCGGGCACCACCTGGAACGGGACGCCGTGCTCGGCCAGAGTTTCGATTTCCTCGCCACCGCGGCCGAAGATGAAGGGATCGCCGCCTTTGAGCCGCAACACGCGCTTGCCTTCCTTGGCCAGCCTGACCAGCAGCAGGTTGATGTCTTCCTGCGGCAGAGCATGATCGGCGCGCTTTTTGCCGACGTAGATGCGTTCCGCATCGCGGCGGCACATGTCGAGGATTTCCTTGGTCACCAGGTTGTCATGAACGACCACGTCGGCCTGCTGCATCAGGCGCAGGGCGCGAAAAGTCAATAGGTCCGGGTTCCCCGGCCCGGCGCCGACCAGATAGACCTCACCGCTGGGCGCGCTGTCGATCTCTTTGTCCAGGATCGACTGGAGGACTTGCTCCGCTTCCTCTTCCTTGCCGGCAAACACCAGTTCAGCGACCGGGCCCTGCAGGACTTTTTCCCAAAAAATGCGCCGCTGTGGTGGAAAGGAGAACTTGGCCTTGACCCGCTCGCGGAAATCTTCCGCCAGATGAGCGAGCTTGCCGTAGCCGTTAGGAATCAAGGTCTCCAGCCGGGCGCGCAGCAGTCGGGCCAGCACCGGCGACGCGCCACCGGTGCCTACTGCCACGATCATCGGCGAGCGGTCCAGAATGGCCGGCAGGACAAAGCTGCACAGGGCTGGCTTGTCCACGACATTGACCGGCAACTGGCGCGTCTTGGCGGCGGAGTGCACCTGCTTGTCGATGACATCATCCTCGGCGGCGCTGATGACCAGCGCCACTTCGTCCAGCAGTTCCGCGCTGAATGTCAGGCGCCTGTGGGTGATGCGGTCCCGCTCCTTCAGCTCGTTGAATGCCGGGACCAGCTCGCCTGGGTGCGCCACGGTCACCCAGGCGCCGCATTGCAGCAGCAGGGCGCATTTGCGTGCCGCGGTTTCGCCGCCCCCAACCAACAGGCAGGTCTTGCCGCGAAGGTCCATGAAGATGGGCAGGAAGTTCAAGAGCCTAGGTAATCCCCGTTTCAGAGCGTCCGACAGCGTTGCGAGTCCAGCTCATTGCACGTTCGTTTCAGAGGTAAGTTCTAAACTGCCGAGCTTCGTTCGCAATGCTGTCACGACGCCAAGAGCCGCGGCGATCCACTCCGCGCTGTCCTCATGATGCTGGCCAAGAGCCGTTCGCCTAACCGCAGCCGCCACGCCCGCCAGAGCTTGAACCACAGCCGCCGCTGCCACAACCGCCGGAGCCGCAGCCGCCGCCACCCGTGGGCTCGAACTGATTAGGATTGATGAAGATGAACGAAGGCTCACCGTTGATCTGGTCGAAATCCAGGGTCACACCATTGAGCAGGGGGCCGTTGGCTTCGCTGATCAGCAGGCTGATGCCTTCGGAGCTTAGCTGCAAATCATTGTCCCGAAGTTCGTCAAAGCCCATGGCGTATTCCACCGAGCCATCAGCACCCAGGCGCGCGCCGATGCGCAGGGACATGCCGTCCAGATCTTTGGCCCCGGCGGCGTAATCCAGAATCTGTTTGGCGGCATTCGGGGTAACCGTCACCATCGTATTTCCTTTCAGGGTTCAAGCCGCGTGCTGGCGGCGGTTTGGTTGCGATGACGCATGGCGCGCCACCAGGGAGAGAAATCGTTGCACCCAACTGAAGTTCCGGGCGGAGCGCAAATGCGTATAGGAGGCCAACAAGTTCTTACGCACGATGCCATCACGCCGGCCATCGATGCCATGGCCGCGTTTGACTTCATAAGCGTACATGAGGTCAGCGGGCAGGTTGTCAAGGCTGGAATAGTGAAATTCATGAGCGGCAATGTCGTCCACCGGATTTTCCTGCCAGGGTCCGCTGCCGGTTTCCTTGAGCCGCACATAGCCGCGGCCCATGGGCTTCTCGTGCATGTGGATGTCGCCCGGAATCGCGCCGACCATCTGGTAGGGGCGGTCCTTCCACTGCATGCTGCGCGCCAGATACATCAAGCCGCCGCACTCCGCGTAAACCGGCAGGCCGGCGTCGATGGCCTGATGAATTTCCTGGCGCAACTGAACATTGGCCTCGAGTTCGCGCATGAACATTTCGGGGAACCCCCCACCTATCACCAGTCCGTCCAGACGATCGGGCAAGTGGGCGTCCTGCAAGGTATCGATGGTCACAGTCTCGGCACCCCCTGCTTTGAGCGCATCCAGGTCATCGGCGTAATAGAAGCCGAAAGCCCGGTCCCGGGCCACACCTATTCGATAGCGCGGTGGACTGGCAGTTTGTGCCGGCGCGGGAATGGCAATTGCCTGACCGGATTCGGTGCAGGCCAGCAACTGGTCCAGATCAACCTGGCTGTTGATGGCGGCCGCGATGGCCGCGATCTGGACCCGAGCTTCGCCCGATTCATTGCTCGGCATGAGTCCCAGATGACGTTCCTCGATATTCATCGCGGCATCGTGCTGCACCGCGCCCAGCACCGGAATATCGGTGTATTCGGCGACCACCGCGCGCAGCTTGCTCTCATGCCGCTCCCCGCCGACTTGATTGAGGATCACCCCGGCGATGCGGATATCCTTGTCGAAGGCCTGATAACCCAGCAGCAGGGGCGCCACGCCGCGAATCGTGCCTCGTGTATCGAGCACCAACACCACCGGAATATTGAGCAACTTGGCGAGCGCAGCGTTGCTGTTGCTGCCATCCAGATGCAGGCCGTCGTAAAGGCCCTTGTTGCCCTCGACCAGCGCGACATCGGCATCGCGTGCATGCAGTTCGAAGCTGTCGTGGATCTCCCCATGGCCCATCAGATAGAAATCCAGGTTGCGGCAGGCGCGGCCGCTGGCGCGCGTAAGCCACATTGGATCGATGTAGTCCGGGCCTTTCTTGAATGGCTGGACGGCCAGCCCCCGCGCGCGCAGGGCAGCACACAGGCCGATCGACAAGGTGGTCTTGCCGGAGGACTTGTGCGCCGCGGAAACCATGAAGCGCGCAGTCATTTATCGCCGCCCCTGAGGCAACAAGGGCGCGTTGCCGCGCCCTGTTGTGAAGAGAGTCGGGCAACGAACGCCCTGCTCCGTTGAGTCATAGAATGTTACCGATCAGGCGGCGGGAGTATGCAAACTCAGCACTTCATCTGCCAGGCTTTCGGGCAGCAAGCGCAGAATCTTGACCGCAAAAGTCACCATGGCCAGGGCCACCGCCAGTCCACCCACACCCAGCATCAACTCCCAATGGCTGGGGTTGTACGCATGAATACCGCTGTCGTAAAAGCTGCTGGTAACTTCATAACCCGGGAAGATTTCCAGCGGGAAGGCCTGCGAGCCGATGATGGTGACATACATCTGCGCCAGCGCACCCAACACAGCCAAGGCCGCGGCCGCCGCAATGGCAGTACGGTTGCTGCGGGTGGCCGGTGCAAACACCAGCACCATGGGAATGACATAGCCGACCAGCACCTGTCCCAGCCAGAACAAGGCCGTATAGACCCCGCCATCGAGCAGGATGAAGCGTTCAAATGGCCAGTTCTTCGCATAGTACAGGCTGGTCATGTGATAGATGAACACGAAGAAGAACGAAGCGGCAAGAAAAATGCCCAGCAGACTCTTCAACCGGCGCACGACTTCATTCCCCAGCGGACGCTCGCTCCAGCCATAGGCGGCGAGCAGCACCAGCAGATAGGCGGCGGTGCCGTAGGCTAGGGAGAAGACGATGAACATGGGGGCGATCAGACCGCTGCCGAACGCTTGGCGGGCAATCAGGAAACCAAAGATCGAGCCGGTACCGGTGGTCAGGATCAGGCGCCAGATGAAGGCGCCAAACCCGGCGTATTTATTGTACGCACCTACCGTGCGGTCCATCATGGTCCACAAGTAAGCCGCAGCGAAGCCAAAAAAGCCGGTGTACAAAAGCACGTTCCAGGCAAACACCGACTTGGGGTTGTAATAGGTCGCCGCTACGATCACCCGGTCCGCCCGCCCCAGATCCAGCATCAGCACCATCAGGCCCCCCGCCAGCAGCGCAATGGCCAGCAGCGCAGACAAGGGCGCCATCGGCTTGTAGAGCTTCTTGCCGAACACCGTGGCGATGGAAGCCACGTTGAGGGCGCCAGAAGCCGCCACGATCATGAACACGGCAAACACGTGGGGCAGTCCCCACACGATCTGGTTGTTCATGCCGGTGATGATGTGGCCATGGTGCTCCATGTTGAGGGCAGCAATCAGCCCCAGCAGAGCCAGTAGCCCTAGGCCGCCGAGCAGCGCCCAGTATCCCAGGCTGCGTCCTTCGATCTCGCGATTGACGATGTGCATAAGTGTTATCCGCTTAAATGCCCTGGTAGCGTACGCCGGTATTGAGATCCAGGTCCGCCCGAATTTCTCGGCTGGGAAACTGGGCGAGCCTCCTGGAAATTTCGCTACCCGCATCGTTGAGATCGCCGAAAAGGATGGCCTGATGACCCTCCGACTTGCAGGCTTCGGCACAAGCAGTGGTGTTATCACCGGCGTCCACCTTGTGGACACATAGAGTGCAGGACTCCACGCAGCCCTTGCCGCGGGGGGTGTGGGCCACCTGGGTGTCGTGCAGGTCTTCATGCACCAGTGAACGGGCCTTGTAGGGGCAGGCCATCATGCAGTAGCGGCAGCCGATGCATATATGCCGGTCCACCAGGACGATGCCGTCGGCGCGCTTGAAGGACGCGCCGGTCGGACACACGTCTACGCAGGGCGGTTCCTCGCAATGCTGGCACATCAAGGGCAGGTTGTGTTTCTGGCCGGTGCTCTTGTTGGTGAGTTCCACCTTGCGGATCCACTGCGGATCCTGCGGACCGGTTTTCATGGCCCAGCCGTTCTCGGTGCTGCAAGCCGTCACGCACGCATCGCAACCGGTGGCGCACTGGGTCGTGTCGATGAGCAGGCCCCAGCGGTTCTTGCTGGTCACGCCTTCCTCGGGTGGCCGCCCCTGGGCAACTTCATAGAACAGCATGCCCGGCAAGGCCGTGGCGCCGCCTACTGCGAGGGCGCCGCCGATAAAATTTCTGCGGTAGTGGTCAAAGCTCATTTCGCAGCTCCAGCTTGGGCGGTCTTCTGGCTCAGGCTTGCCTGCGAGTGCAAACTGTCGCTTGCGGAGGTACCGGGCGGACGGGTCAAAGGCATCGCCACATCTCTACTGGGTTTGCTTGAGTGGCATTCAAAACAGTCAATCGTGACCGCGTTGTAGGCGTGGCAGCTCTGGCAGAAATGTCCCTCGCCCAGCACGCTGCGCACCGCAGGGTCTTCCTTGGTGGCCGTGGCGTGGCAATAGATACAGTGTTTCAAGCTGTACTTGGTCGTGCGGATGCCTTGGTGCATGGTCTTGTCACGCTGATGCAGTATGAGCTTCATGTGATTGCGCTTCATGAACTCAGTAGGTTCAACGCAATGCTCACCCAGGGGCTTTGCCTCGGCGGGCATTGGCACACGGGAGGCGCGCTCCTCGTCGTCATCCGAAGCCACCGCCAGGATGGAAAATACGGCGATCCAAAGCGCACCCAGGCAGGCTGCGAGCCATCCAAATCCCCGCATCTCGTCCCCTTATTCGCCCATACCCATCTTGATGTACCCGGTGGGGCACACGTCCGCACAGATATGGCAGCCTATGCACTTGGTGTAATCCGTGTCGACATAACGCCCAAGAGTGCGATCGGTCTTCTTGACCCTAAACACGGCGGTCTGCGGACAATACACCACGCAGTTGTCGCACTCGAAACAAAGGCCGCAGGACATGCAGCGCTTGGCTTCATCCACGACCTCCTTCTCGGTCAAGAGCTTCAGGCGCTCCTCAAAATTTCCCAGCGCCTCGTCAGCGGTCAGGTGCACCATGTCGCGCTTGATGCGATCGGTGTACATGAAGTGGCCAAGGAACAGTTCATTGGCCGGAATCACGTACTTGGAAGAACGGTCTTCGTAATTGTGTACTGCATACTTGGCGTGGTCGGTGCCCCAATCCTGCTTGTGGTTGTATTGTTCAACCGGCATGCCGGACTCGACCAGCTTGCGCAGAATGTCAAAGCGGTCCGCGTCCACTTTTGGCCGCTTGCCCAGTTCGGTCGCGCCTTCGCGCAGGAATGCGTCAATGCCGTTAGCCGCGATCGAGGCGTGGCCAATAGCCGTGGTCAGCAGGTGGGGCTTGATCACGTCGCCGCCAACAAAGATGTGGGCTTTGCCGGGGAAGCGGTAGTTGCCGTCCGGCTTGATCAGTCCCTTGTTGTTGTTGAACTGTTCCAGGCCGGTGAAGTCGACGGCCTGTCCAATCGCGGACACGATCAGATCAGCCGGCAGATCCTGCTCGGTGCCTGGTTTGAGGATGGTTTCGCCCTTGACCACTTCGAACTCGGCCACACGCAGGGCAGTGGCGCGGCCGTCGGCGCCGACCACCACGGCAACTGGCGTCACACCGCCAAGGATCTTGATGCCTTCTTCCAGGGCGTGTTCGACTTCCTGCTTGGCGGCGTTCATTTTGTCCATCGTGGCGCGCGACACCAGCACCACGTCGGCGCCGCCACGGGCGGAAATCTCTGCCACATCGTGGGCGGCATGGCCGGCCAGCACGTTCTCCGGACGATCGAGATCGGTCACATTGGTGATGTTCCCGAGACGGCGGGCCACGGTCGCCACGTCGATCGAAGTGTCACCACCCCCGATCACTACCACGCGATTGCCGACGTGTTGCAGGCGGCCGTCGTTGAAGGCCTTGAGAAAGGCGGTCGCGGTTACGCAGTTTGGCGCCTCAGCGCCGGGTACCGGAAGGGGACGGCCACTCTGGGCGCCCATGGACATGAAGATGACATCGAATTCCTTTTCCAGGTCCTCGAATTTCACATCGGAACCGACTCGGGTCCTCATGCGGGTTTCGACGCCCAGGTCGACGATGCGCTGGATCTCGCCGTCGAGCACGTGACGCGGCGTGCGGAAACCGGGGATCCCATAGCGCATCATGCCACCGAGCAATTCGTGTTCGTCATAAATGGTGCAAGCGTGGCCCTTGAGGGTCAGCTGATACGCGGCAGCAAGACCTGCAGGTCCGCCGCCGATGATGGCGACCTTTTTGCCCGTCGGCTGGACGCTATCCTCGCGTTTGAAGCCCAGCTTGTTTTCAAGGGCAAAGTCGCCAACAAAATGTTCCACCGAATTGATACCCACATGGTCTTCAACCTGGTTTCGGTTGCAGCCAGATTCACACGGTGCGGGACAAACGCGGCCCATCACCGATGGGAACGGGTTGGCTTGAGCGATGCGGCGGAACGCGTATTCCTGCCAGTTCATGCCTGTCGGCGGCTTTTCGATGCCGCGCACGATATTGAGATAGCCGCGAATGTCCTCACCGGCCGGGCAACTCGCCTGGCAGGGCGGGGAGGCCAGCACATATTCAGGGCACTTGTGCGTGTGGTCGGCGTCGAAAATCCAATCGGCGCCCCTAGCAGGAATCGCTTCGCCATCCTTAAACTTGCGGAAGGTGAGTTTCTTTGCATTGTCAGATGTGGTAGACATCACTGCTCTCCTAGAAAATGTTTGATCCGTTTACACGTTGGCTTGTTCTTGTGTTTCAGCCGGAACCTCCAGCAGGATGGCCGTGCTGACCAACTGATGTACCCCGCCTACCATGCTCATGTCATAGCCGTAATATGGCAAAACCTTGGTGAACTGCGCCTTGCAGATCGCGCAGATGCAGGCAAGAAAATTTACCTGGTAATTGTCCGCCACATCCTTCAGCGCATTCATACGCGGTGAAGCACCCTTGACCCGCACTTCCATCAGATCGTCGGTCAAGATACCGCCGCCGCCGCCGCAACAGAAGGTGGCCTCGTGGGTGGTTCCGGGTGCCATTTCCTGGTAGTGGTTGGCCACCATCTTGATGATTTCACGCGGAATCGTGAATTGACCGCCTGGCGTATCACCCATGCGCGAGGCACGCGCAACGTTGCAGGAATCATGGAAGGTAATGACCCGGTGATCGTTGAGGGAAGGGTCGACCTTGATCACGCCGCGCTTGAGCAAGTCGTAGGTGACCTCGCAGATATGCGCAGGTTGTGGAACGCTATGATCCAGCTGGGCTTGCAGCTTCCTGGCGAATTCATCATCCGCCGCCGCACCGTCACCCACGCCGGTCAGGGTATTCCAGAAGCTGTACGCCACGCGCCAGGCGTGGCCGCATTCGCCTACAACGATGCGTTTCACCCCCAGTTCCAGGGCGGCGTCGCGAATCCGCAGGGCCGCCTTGCGCATGTTTTCATAGCTGCCAATGAACAGACCGAAGTTGCCTGCTTCCGACGCCCGCGACGACAGGGTCCAGTTAATGCCGGCCGCATGGAACACCTTGGCATAGCCGATCAGGGACTCCACATGCGGTTCGGAGAAGAAATCCGCAGAAGGCGTGACCAGCATGACTTCCGCGCCTTCCTTGTCGAGCGGCAACTTGACCGGTGCGCCGGTATCGGCCTCGATATCCTCTTCCAGGCCGAGCAGCGTGTCTTCCAGCGCCGGGCCGGGCAGACCCAGGTTGTTGCCTATACGGTGCAACTTGCCAAGGATTTCGTTGGTGTATTTCTGGCCGATGCCCACGCTGTCCAGAATCTCGCGTCCGGCCATGGTGATCTCGGCGGTATCTATGCCGTAAGGGCAATAGACAGAGCAGCGGCGGCACTCGGAACACTGATAGTAATAGCTGTACCAGTCATCAAGGATTTCCTTGGTCAGGTCTTTTGCGCCAACCAGCTTCGGGAAGTATTTACCGCTAAAGGTGTAGTAGCGTCGATAGACTTGGCGCATCAGGTCCTGGCGCGCCACCGGCATGTTTTTGGGATCCGAAGTGCCTAGGTAGTAATGGCACTTATCGGTGCACGCGCCACAATGCACGCAGGCATCCATAAATACGCGAAAGCCCCGGTACTTGTCCAACAGGTCACCCATCTTGGCGATGGCAACATCGTGCCAGTTGTCCACCAGTTGGCCTGGAAAGCCCAAATCGCCCTGGATCTTCTCGGCCGCCTGAAAGGACTTGATTCCTGCCATCGCCCCGTCCCTGAGATGGGGAACGTCGATCTCGCCTTTCAGTACCGGAACATCAAATTTGGCTGCAGCCACAGCGATCTCCTGAGCTTATTTTTCGAGCTTGATGGCCCAGGGCACGATATGGCGCTCTTCGCGCGGGTTATCCACCTGGTTTCGGGTCGGGCTAAAAAATACACCTGGCGCATGCAGCAGCTTGCTGATGGGAAAGATAACCATCAGTGAAGCGATCAAGGCCAAATGGACCATCAGAATGGGATCAGGCGGCAGGGGCTGGATATCAACGTAGAGCAGACCCAGAACGAACATCTTGAGCCCCTCGATATCGGTATGCGAAACGTAGGTCATCGCCATGCCCGACAAGCCAATGGCGATGAGCAGAACAAGAATCAGGTGATCGGAAGGCGTGGAGATATAACGCACCCGATCCACCAGGAAACGGCGCGCCCACAGGCCGCCCAAGCCGATCACCATCAGGAAGCTAGCGTACTTGCCAAACGGCTGGATCGCCACCACCCAGAAGGGGACGGGCTCAAGGAAATAACGCAGATGGCGCGCCAGAACCAGGAAGAGGCCAAGATGGAAAAGCCAGCCAAACAGCCAGGTCCACTTGCTGGCTTTGAACAGGCTTTCAAACAGGACTAATTCGCGCCCCATGCGCATCACCACACCGGTGGTGGTGGTGGGGGCCGGAGTGGTGGGAATCTTTAATGGCGCAGGCGTGCGGCTGTACACATAGATACGGTAAGCCAATCCACCAACCAGCAGGGCGGTCGCCGCATAAAACACCACAGCGTAGACGATTGTCAGGGCGGACATTCAACTCGCAGCCTTAGTCAGTTCAGCAAAAGAACACTTGCAATCAATCCGCGACGGCAGATCTGCTGTCGCGGATCAAGTTCTGTCTAGATACAGCCGGTAGGCTTGGGCAGGCCGGCGATCTTACAAGCCTGCTTGGCGGGCCCGAACGGGAACAGCTCATACAGATACTTGCTATTGCCCTTGTCCGCGCCAAGCTTCTTGCCGATGGCCTTGGTCAGCACGCGGACCGCAGGGGCGATCTGGTACTCGTTGTAGTATTCGCGCAGGAAGTTGACCACTTCCCAGTGCTGTTCTGTCATGGTCACGTTTTCTCCAGCGGCCAGAACATTGGCCACGTCTTCGTTCCATTCGCTCAGGTTCTGCAGATAACCTTCTTCGTCCACTTCGTAGGACTTGCCGCCGGCTTCAATACTCGCCATGGTTTACTCCTTCTATCAATAAAAATGAAATTACAGCCAGGATTGCACGTTGCTGTGCTCAGCCACCAAATCGACAAAGCCGTCGTAACCCACCAGCTTGATGCCATCTATAACCCGGTCGGCCAGGCCGCGGGCTTCGACGTCAGCCTGAAGAGCATACACTGGCATGCCAGCCATCGCGCCGCGAAGATCCTTCTCCACGGCGCTGTTTTTGACTACTGCGTACACACCATCCTCGATGAGCAGCAGGGCGCCGCCCTTTGCCGCCGCCCGCAAGCAACTGGCCAGAGAGTTTCTTTCAAAGGGAGACTTGTTAACGATATGCAGCATTCCGGTTCCCCTTAGAAACTAATGACTACGTCTTGTTCATTCATCAACATGCCCATCTCGGCAGCCGACTTGACCTGAACGTCGACCAGCAGGTCGTCCTCGGACAGACCCCGCGCTTCCATGGACTCGCGCTCTACGTAGAGTTTCTCGATATCGTAGCCTTCCAGCGCACGATAGGTGGGCGAGAAGTTCTTCATTTCCACGCCCTTGGTATTCTGACCCTTGGTCAACTGGAATACGCCGTCATCAATGAAAGCCAAGCTTACATCCTGATCAAACGCAGCGGAAATCAGCACCACTTCCAGACCTTCCAAGGCATAAACGGTGCCGTAGGGTGCCTTGCGGTTGAGGAACATGAACTTCTTGACTACGCCGCCTTCTTCCATATCCATTTCGTCTGACATTTATGGTAGCTCCCGCTCAATCGCCGAACACAACGAGGCGGTCAGCCTGAATGCCCGCTTCAACCAGTTGACCCAGACCAGAAATCCGGAAGCCGGGGGCGATATTGTTTGCGTCCTTGCCCTGCCGGCTGGCTTCGTTTTCGTCCAGCAGCCCGCGACGCTGCGCGGCGGCGATGCAAACCACCATGTCGAGGTTGTGCTGCAGGGACAATTCCGACCAGCGGTTCACAACATTTCGATCGTCCTGGGGCGGTACCGTCAGGCGGGTCGCGTTGTTCACTCCATCGTGATAGAAAAACACGCGATAGATTTCGTGGCCCTTCGCCAAGGCTGCCTTGGCGAACTGATAAGCAGAATCGGAGGCCTGGTGCGTATAGGGGCCTTCGTTAACCATAATGCCAAACTTCATGCCTTATCCCTGTGCTGTATGAATTTTAATTAGTTGCGCCCGCCGACCGGAGGCCGGCGGGCGCAACTTACAATCACTTTGCCTAGAAACGGATATGGTTGGAGGCGTTCAGCGTCGCCCTTGAACCACGCCAATCATCGATGTGATACTTGGTGAAAGGCAGGCCGGTCTTCTCGAAGAAACGGGGCCAGCCAATACGGTCGATCCAGTCAATCATGCGTTCCCAGGGGCGGCCGTCTTCCTTGTAAACATGCAGGATCTTCTTGACGACCTCTGCGGTCTCGGGCCAACGGGGTGCGTTGTTGGGCAGACCCGCCGCCACCAACTTGTGGAAGGTGGGCTTGGAGCGGGCGTTGGAGTTCTTGCCCCCAACCCAGATCGCAATCTTGGAATACTCGGGATCGTTGATCTGCATCGGCGGGCAGGGTGGGTAGCAGGCGCCGCAGCAAATGCACTTCTTCTCATCCACTTCCAGTGAAGGCTTACCATTCACCAGCGCGGGACGGATCGCCGCCACGGGGCAGCGGGCCACAACAGCCGGCCGTTCGCAAACGTTGGCCACCAGATCGTGGTTGATCTTGGGCGGCTTGGTGTGCTGAACGATGATCGCGATGTCTGCCTGTCCACCGCAGTTGATTTCGCAACAGGAGGTCGACAGCTTCACCCGGTTGGGCATTTCGCACTTGATGAACTCGTCGTACAACTCGTCCATCAGCGCCTTGACCACGCCTGAGGCGTCAGTGCCGGGAATGTCGCAGTGCAGCCATCCCTGGGTGTGGGCGATCATGGACACGGAGTTCGCGGTGCCGCCTACGGGATAGCCTGCATCGGTCAGCGCTTTGATAAGAGGCTCAACCTTGCCGGGATCCGCCACCATGTACTCAATGTTTGAGCGGGAGGTGAAGCGCACGTGTCCGTCGGCATAGTTGTCGGCGATGTCGCACAGTTGACGGATAGTATATACATCCATTTGACGCTGGGTGCCGGCCTTGACGGTCCAGATCTCTTCGCCGCTTTCAGCGCGGTGACGCAACACACCGGGTTTCGGATGATCATGGAATACCCACTTGCCATAGTTCTTCTTCATCACCGGGTGCATGAGCGGCATGGGGTCCGGTGCCCCGCTTTCGATGGGAGTTCTGAGTTCTGCCATTAGAGTTTCTCCAGGTATTGTAACTTCGGGCGCGAATCGTTCCGCGCCCGAAAGATCTCTCGCCGCTTAGGCGGCAGCGTTCTTGCGCTCCATGTACTTGGCCGCTTCTTCCTCCCACCCGTCCGTCCGGACGTAGGGATTGGTACGCGGAGACGCGATCATGTTGGGATCGATTTCAAGCCCGATGCCATCGAGGAAGTTCACCAGCCCGATACGGTCGATCATCTCGCCGGTGCGCTCATGCTCCAGGGCATTTTCGGCAAAGAAGTCGAGAATGCTGCGCGCCAGATCGTTAAGCTTTTCGAAGTCTTCATCGGACTCGAGCTTCATAAACGGAATCACCACGGTGCCCAGGGTGGCACCGATCTTGAGCACACCCTTGCCGCCCACCAGAATGGTCACGCCTCTGTCCTTGCCAGGGAGCAGACCACCAGGAATGACATTCATACAGTGCATGCAGCGCACGCAGTTGTGGTTGTCGACTTCCATACAGTCATCTTTGTCCACCGCCACCGCGACCATGCCGTCAGCCTTGCTCTCTGTGCCGATCTTCTTCAGGGTCAGGGCCTTGGTCGGGCACATGCCGATTACTTGGTTGACCAGCTCGGTCTTGCCGTTCTTGGCCACCCAGGCCTTGACCAGGCTTTCGTTGACCTGCATGTTGTCGCGCCAGGTGCCCAGGGTGGCCATATCGGAACGCTGGATGGCGTTCACGCAGTCATTGCCGCAGCCGGAGAACTTGAACTTGAACTTGTAAGGCAGGGCCGGACGGTGCATGTCGTCCAGGTTGTTGTTGATGACGGTGCGCAGCGCGCGGGCTTCGTCATAGCAGGACAATTCGCAGCGCGCCGAACCGACGCAGGACATGGAGGTGCGCAGCGCGGGACCGGCGCCGCCCAGATCAAAGCCGTGTTCGTTCAGCTCGTCAAAGGCAGGCTGAACGTTCTCGGTCTTGATGCCCTGGAACATGATGTCGCCGGACTGGCCGTGGAACGCAATCAGGCCCGAGCCATGCTTTTCCCACAGGTCGGCCATCCAGCGCAGAGTCTTGGTGTCATAGTGCATGCCGGCCGGCGGCTGCACGCGAAGCGTGTGAAACTCGGCTGCAGCAGGATATACGGGCTTGCCGTTCGCATCTTTCAATTCGGTGAAGCGGGGGATGATGCCGCCGCCGTAACCGAACACGCCCACCGTGCCACCCTTCCAGTAGCCTTTCTTTGTCTCGTAGGACGCTTCCAACTGACCCATCAGGTCAACCGCCATATCGTTGTCTTTGGCCAGCCGCTTCAGCCCGGTCACAAAACTGGGCCACGGCCCGCTTTCCAGCTGGTCAAGCATGGGCGTATCGTACATTTTCTTTGCCATGATCAATCTCCATTTAACGAAGTTTCGGGTTACCCCAAGGTCCGGAATGTCAGTCCAACAAAGCCTGCATCCTTCGTGTTCAGGTGTCTGGGCCCCAATTGGAAAAGCCCTACAACAAATTCGACCACCTTTGTATTCCGCGATGGTACATCCGGCAATCCGGGTAATGCCATCATCAGTATGGGTAGCCCCTACCTACCCAGATGGGCTATATACTTCCCACCCACACGGGTCACTTATTTTCACCAGCCAGTTCATGCAGACTTCACGCCTTCGAGACGTTCGCGCGGGCAGCGATTATCCCAAGAGGCCAGCTTGAATCCACCTACCGAGATCAGGCATATTAATATGGATGAGATTGAAATCAAACCCTTGCAGAAATTCACCGCCAGCCCTTACCGGCAGGAAATTGAACTGCAGCATGTCACCCACCGGGCCGATTATGTCACCTTGCGGGTGAGAATCCGCGAAATTAAACGGTTCACCATTTTTGACATCGACGAGCGCACTGCCCGCTTGTGGGGCGAGGCAATGCTTAGTTGGGCCGATGCCCTGGGTAAAATCGGCGGCCAGGTTTCCACCGGAGATGAAAAATAGGCTGGCTATATGAGGATCACGCAGAGGCAGGGAACATCGACGTCTCCGCTGTATCCGACGTCCATTTTGAGCTGGTTGGGCATGCCTTGCCGATTGATCATGGCTGGGTGCTGTACCAGGCACTGATCCCGCTCGCGCCCTGGATTGCCGGGGAGGACGCGCTCGGCATCCATCCGGTGCATGGCGCCAACACTGGGAGTGGTGAACTGATCTTGAATCGCAGGGCCAAACTGGTCATCCGTTGCCCGGCCAGCCGCCTGACAGATCTGGCCAGGCTTGAAGGGCGGGCATTTATGGTCGGCGGGCAAACCCTGAGCCTGGGCAAAAGCCGGGTCAAACCCCTGACCATGCATACACCGCTATACGCCCACACGGTCTGTACCGGCAGCGACGACGAAAGGACATTCACCCAGGATGTGATCCGCAGGCTGGACGCGATGAACATCAACACCCGTTTCATATGCGGCAAGCCCCAAAAAGTTTTCGATGGTGAGAAAATGACGACAGGCTACAGCCTAATGCTGCATGGCCTGCCCATCGCGCATGCGATCCAGGTCCAGCAACAGGGACTGGGCCTGCACCGGAAGCTCGGGTGCGGGATATTCATCCCCCACAAATCCATTTCCGCAGTAGGCGCCCTGGACTCGCCCTGAGCGGTATCTACTTGTTCAATTTGACCTAAAGAGGAGAAGATCATGGGAGTGATGTACAACGGTGAAGAACTGGAAACCGGCGAGGAGGATTTCCTGCTGGAGGCCGTTTACGATGACGAGATTTGTCCGATCCTGGCGGAGAGGGAAAAGATCACCCTGAACGATGATCACTGGTTTGTGATCCGTTGGCTGCGCGAACAATACAAACAGCACGGTCACACCCCCAACTTTCGCAACATGCTCATCGCGTTGAAGGAAGAGGACGATAGCAAGGACTGGAAGACCCTGCTCTACACCCTCTTCCCGAATCAGCCCGCCCGCCAGGCCGTGCGCGTTGCCGGCCTGCCCAAGCCCTACGGCAAGGGCGGGTACTGATCAGGGATCAGAGGACAGGAACCAGGAATCAGATTCCCACCTGATACCCGATTCTCCAATCTGATTCCTGATTCCTGATACCTGATGTACAACACCCTGATCAGCACCGAGGAACTCGCGGCCCGTCTGGGAGATCCGCACTGGGTCATCATAGACTGCCGCTTCACCCTCAACGACCCGACAGTAGGGCGCAACGCGTATCAAATAGCGCACATTCCCGGCGCGTTCTACGCCCACCTGGACGAAGACCTCGCGGGGCCCATCGGCGCGGGAACCGGGCGCCACCCCCTGCCTGATCCCAAAGTCTTGTCGGACAAGCTGTGCCGCTGGGGGGTGGGGATCAACAAACAGGTGGTGGTGTACGACGACAGCTACGGCTCCATCGCGGCGCGTATGTGGTGGTTGATACGTTGGCTGGGCCATCCTTCGGTCGCGCTGATGGATGGCGGCTATCAGAAATGGGTACGGGAGAAACGGCCCATCACGACCGAAACCTGGGCCGCGCCCTCGCGCGGGGTGTGCCCCTCCCTGCCTGAGCGCAGTCAATGGCTTAGCGCCGAACAAGTATTCGCCAAGCTTGGAGGAAGCGATTTCAAGCTGCTTGATGCGCGGCCGGAAACGCGTTTTTCCGGTGAAGTCGATACGATCGATCCAATCGCCGGGCACGTGCCCGGCGCGATCAACTGGCCGTTCGACGAGAACCTCGACATGGACGGAACCTTGCTGGCGCCCGAGGCCTTGCGCGAAATGTACCAGGCACTGCTGGATGGTACGGCGCCGGAAGAGGTGGTGCACATGTGCGGTTCCGGCGTCACTGCATGCCTCAGCTTGCTGGCCATGGAAGTCGCCGGGCTGCCCGGTTCCAAGTTGTATGCCGGATCGTGGAGCGAGTGGATCACCGACGCGACGCGCCCGATCGCCACAGGAGAATAACCCATGGCCATCCGAGTCAAGACCCAGTGGCACAACGATGGGGACGAACCGCGCGGACCCGAGGAAGTCGCCACCGCCATCGCCACCAACGTGTGGAAGTTGGCGGACCTGGGTGTGATCAACCTGTCCAAGGCCGACTACGACATCATCACGCCACAGCGCGGTTTCACCATCATCACCGAGTTCATTGCGTTCCTCGTACACATGACCGACCGGCTGGTATATGGCCGGCTCGACGATGAAGACCGGGCCGCCTTGATCAAACGCATGGTGATCCGACTCGCGGAAATCATGGAAGGCAACATCCATTCTGTGCTCGGCGACGATGATCACCCCTATCAGCAGGCCTTTATCGACAAGGTCAACCAGCGCATCGCCGATTATTCCACTTTCGAATTCCCCGGCAACGAGCCAGGCTACGTGGAGCTGCGCTATTTGGGCAATGCCATGCGGGACATCATGGAGGGTTCGGACCAGCCCTGGATCGTCGACCAGGTAAGGGAAATCGAGGTGCCGATCATGATGAAAGATATGAAGAAAACCATCGACGGCTTCTTCCCGACCGCCGGAAACGAGGCGACGTGATCCCTCGTGGCAGCCCCTTTCATCCGGACAATGCCGCCGACTACCAGACCTGGCGCGCAGCCAAACTGTCGGGCTATCCGCAGTCCGCCGGTGAGTTGATCGTCGAAGTGGCAAACCCCAAGGCCCTCACCGCGGCCGAGCATGAAGCCCTGTTGGCACGCTGCAGAAAGACCAACATGGCGATCTACGCCACCAATCAGGGCAATGCGCCGGACAAGAGCATACTGCTCGACATGGGGCGGCACTTCGGCCTCACCCGCCTGGACGCCAATTACCTGTCGGATGAAGATGCCATCAGCACCCTGACGGTCGCCGAAAAAGGCCATGTCAAAGGTGAGTTCATCCCTTATACGAACCGTCCCATACGTTGGCACACTGATGGCTATTACAACGTTCCCGACCGGCGCATATGCGCAATGACCCTACACTGCGTGCAGCCGGCACCATCCGGCGGCGAAAATGCCATGTTGGACCACGAAATCGCCTATCTCCTGCTGCGCGATGAAAACCCGGACTACATTCGCGCCCTGATGAGCGAAGATGTCATGACTATCCCGCCGCGCGAGAGCGAATCCGGAATCGCTCGGGCCGCGGAAACCGGCCCCGTGTTCGACATTCTGGAAGGCGGCCAACTCTACATGCGTTATACCGCGCGCACCAAGAGCATCGTATGGAAGCGGGATGAGACTACCCAGACCGCCTTGGCCGTGCTTGAAAATTTACTTGCAGGCGATTCGCCCTACATGTTCAAGAACCGGCTGAACGCCGGCATGGGCTTGCTGTGCAACAACGTGCTGCACGACCGGACCGGCTACATCGACAACCCTGAGGCGCCGCGCACGCTTTACCGGGGACGTTACATCGATCGCATCAGCGGAACCTGATTTGAACTTCTTTCCGTCTAGGCCAATGATCTGATCATTCGCGACCAGGAGCCGCCCATGCCACAACTGCTCGCCCTTTCCCGTGCCGCCCGTCTGGTTGGCGTCCCGCGCGCTGCCCTGCAAAAGCGGGTTCAGGAGGGAAGTCTGCACTCTTACGAGGGCATGATCTCGACCGACGAACTCCTGCAGGCTTATCCGGAAATCAAGCTGGAAGATACGGGCATACTGGAAAAGACCACCCAGATCAAGCAGGAAGCGTTTGCCCGCCGGGTGCGCGACCGTTTGCTGCCTCCCAAGGAAGTGCTGGCCGAGCGCCTGTTCGAACAGAGCCGGGAACTGGCAGATGTCAAGATCCACCTCAAGCGATATCACTCACTGGTGATCGAAATGCAGGAGCAGTTGCAGGAACTGTCCCGGCAGGCGCCGGAGGCTGAACGGAAGAACCTGGCCGGGCTGGACGCCTGGCTGGAACAGCAGCTGCAAGCCGTACTGGACACCCAGGCTCCGAGTGCACTCGCCGTCATGGATGATATGCTGAGAGTCATGAGCGCCCACGTCACCATCCAGCCGAGCCGCCATGACTTCTTCGTGGAAGGCACCGACACCTTGCTCGAGGCCGCCCTCAAGTCCGGGCTCGCGCTCAACTATGGATGCAGCAGCGGCAACTGCGGCTTGTGCAAGGCCCGAGTGGTCGATGGACAGGTGCTCAAGACCAGGCACCATGACTATGTGCTGTCCGACGCGGAGAAACAGCAGGGATACTGCCTCATGTGCAGCTACACCGCCGTTTCAGACCTTACCATAGAAGCCCTCGAAGCAAACTCGGCCAGTGACATCCCTTCCCAGGAACTCGTCGCCCGCGTCAAGGCCGTGTCCCCTTTGGGGCCGGACATGATGCTGCTGCATTTGCAGACACCGCGTTCCCACCGTCTGCGCTTTCTCGCCGGGCAAACCGTCACCCTGGGTCTGTCCGGCGCTGGCAGCGCGGAATTTCCCATTACCACCTGTCCGTGCGATGATCGTAATCTGCAATTTCATATCGAGCGCGGCCAGGGCGGCGCATTCGGCGAGAAGGTGTTTGCGGGCTTAAGCAATACCGAGAGCGTGAGCGTGTATGGGCCGTGGGAAGATTACGACTACAAGGAAGATGGCCGGCATGAGATGTTGTTTCTGGCCTTCGGCCGGGGTTTTGGCCTGATCAAGAGCCTGATCGAGCACACGATGGCGCGGGAGTCGGCCAACGACATGCTACTGGTATGGGCGGGCTACCCACCCAACGGCCACTACATGGCCAACCTGTGCCGGGCCTGGACCGATGCCCTGGACAACTTCCGTTTCGACCCGGTGACAATTGCCGGGCAGAATCCGACCCTGGAAGCCGCCTGGACCGTGGACAAGCTGCTGGCCGATCATCCAGAGACGCGCAATTACGACATCTATCTGGCTGGGCCCGACCTATACGTTGGCCCTGCCGCGGAAAAATTCAAGGCCGCCGGTGTCGGCGACCAGCAACTTGTCGCGCTGGCGGTTTAGGCGGGCGCATATCTTTCGAGGAATACCATGACTGAACAGACTACCGAAACCAACAGCGAACGCCGTATCCTGCGGGCAATGCGCAAGACCCTGACCAGCGTGGTCAAGGATGCCACCCCGCGTCCCGGCATGCCTGGTTTTCTGTCGGATGAAACCGTGGAGCAGATCCGCGATTGTCTGGGCATCATTTCCCTGCGCGAAAAGGAACTGGCCGACGCGCTGGAACTCACTCCCGCCAAGCCCATGTATCCGGACCAGGAGCGCACCGTCAAAGCGGTACAGATCAGGGCGCCGGGCAAAGGCGAAGGCAAGCATTAGAGTTGATCAGATTGTTTCCGACAAAGCTGCGACATGACCTCAACCTCTCATTCAGGATAAAGAACCATGAGCCAATTCGGTTTTGACGTACAGACAACCGGTCCATTTGCCGCCGCGGTGGACAAGGTTACGGCCGCGCTGAAAAACGAAGGCTTTGGCGTGCTGACGGATATAGACGTGCAGGCCACACTGAAAGCCAAGTTGAACGTGGACGGCCGGCCTTACCGCATCCTCGGCGCCTGCAATCCGCCTCTGGCCCACCAGGCCTTGAGTGCCGACGCTGACGTCGGCCTGCTGCTTCCTTGCAACGTGGTAGTGCGGGAAGAGGCCGACGGCAAGATCACCGTTTCTTTCCTCGACCCCGACGTGATGGTGAAGCTGGTGGAGCATCCCGAGATACGCAAAGTGGCGGTCGAAGCCAAGGCCAGGCTGCTGCGCGTGCGGGACAGTCTGGCAGGTTGAGAAACCGCTGGCGGGCGCGCTGCGCGCATGAAGCTGGTTGAAATCATTGCCGACGCAGGCAGCGCGGATACCATCCGCGCAATCTCGGTTAATTGCAAGGCCTACGATTTTCGTCCCGGGCAGATCGGGGCTGATGGATTACAGGCCATGCGGCTTCTGGTGGCCAATGATCAGGTGCAGAAGGTACTGGATGCCTCTCAGAACGTGCTGGGCGCCCAAGTCGCGGCCCGCGTTCTGGTCATACCTGTCGAGGCAACGCTGCCTCTTCCAACTGAGGAGGAACGCCGCAAGGAGCACTCGGCCGCGGCGACACGTGAAGCCTTGTACGGTGAAGTTGCAAGAAATGCCCAGCTCAACCTGAATTTCTTGGTTCTCGTCGTGCTCTCGACCATCGTCGCAGCCATCGGCCTGATCGAAAGCAACGTGGCGGTCATTATCGGCGCAATGGTCATCGCGCCGCTGCTCGGTCCTAACCTCGCACTCGGACTGGGCACTGCGCTGGGTGATCTAAATCTGATGCGAAGCGCGCTGCTCGTGACCACCGTTGGAGTAGGGATCGCCATCGCGCTGTCGGCGGCTATAGGCTTGATCTGGCCATTCCCCCTCACCAGTCCAGAATTACTTGCGCGTACCGACGCAGGGCTGGACTCGGTGGCCCTGGCCCTCGCATCCGGAGCAGCGGCTGCGCTTTCGGTCACATCCGGCCTGTCCAGCGTGCTGGTCGGTGTGATGGTCGCCGTCGCGCTGCTTCCCCCCGCTGCAGCACTCGGCCTGACGCTTGGCCACGGTCAGGCCGGACTGGCAGCCGGCGCGGCGCTGCTGCTGGCCATCAACCTGGTGTGCGTCAACCTGGCAAGCAAACTGGTATTCCTGGTAAAGGGCATACGACCGCGCACCTGGTGGGAAAAGGAAAAGGCCAATCGCGCCATGACCGCTTACCTGGTGGTCTGGGTCCTGACCCTCGCCATCTTGCTGTTCGCCGTGTACGTCCGCGCGATCAAGCCCTAGCCAAGGCGTGAGTGCGCGTTTGCGGGGCTTAAAAGGGCATCTTGAATCCAGGCGGAAGCGGCAGACCTTGGGTCAGGCCACCCAGTTTTTCCTGCGAGGTCGTTTCAGCCTTGCGGATCGCGTCGTTCATGGCTGCGGCAATCAGGTCTTCCAGCATTTCCTTGTCATCCATGGCACTCGCATCGATGCTGACTTTGCGCACATCGTTGCGGCAGGTGACGACGACCTTGACCATGCCGGCGCCAGCCTGGCCTTCCACTTCGATATCAGCCAACTGGGCCTGCGCCTTTTGCATGTTGTCCTGCATCTGCTGAACCTGCTTCATCAGATTGCCGATTCCGCCTTTGATCATGACTTGTCTCCATTAAAGGTTAAGGTCGTGTAAAGACACGACAGACTCCCCTGCCCGAGTGCGGGAGAGGGGCGGAGTGAGGGTAGGTGCGACGGCGCGCGCATGGCGATCATGACTTGGCAGACTGTGCCTCGCCCTGCTCGAAGGGCTGGATGGAAGTCTCGTTGACCGTTGCGTCAAACTCATCCACCAGTTCACGAATGAATGGGTCGCTTTCAATCGCCGCCACGGCTTCGCTGCGTCGGCGGCTCTTTTCCCGGTTGCGTATCTCCACCGGGGACAGACCCTGAGTGCCGCCGAGTTCGATGCGGACCTCCAGGTCGTTGCCAAATTTGCCTTTGAGCGCAGCGATGAACTTGTCTTGAAAGGCCTTCTCGACCAAATGCTTGTGCACTGAGTCCAGGGCAAACACCATCCTGCCCGGCTCGCGGCGGACCAGTTCGCAGTTATCCGCCAGCATGCGCGCCATGCCGCCCAGATTGAGACTGGCGACCAGTTGGTGCCAGTCCCCTTCAGACGGCGCCTCTGCGGCCGAAGCTGGTTTTGCGGAATATTTGGCTGCCTGCTGCAACTGGCCACTGTTGTCGGTCGCTGGTACTTTCCGGGGCGCAACTGCAGGGCCAGTGCGGGATGCCAACGCGGCGGGCTCAGGCGCCGAAGTAAATGCCAGCATTCGCAGCAATGTCATGCGGAAGCCTGAAATCTCGTCCGGCGCAAACGGCAGGTCCTTGCGGCCGTTGAGTACGATCTGGTAATAGAGTTGCACTCCCTCCCGGTCCAGGGCCTGCGCCAGCTCGCGGATGCGCAACGCATCAGCGCCGTCTTCCGAAGAGGTTTCCGGCGCCAGCTGAACCAGCGCAATTCGGGTCAGCAAGGCGCCCAGGTCCTGCAGGATGGCGTCAAAAGAAAAGCCTCTGGCAGCCAGGTCCTCTGCCAAGTCCATCAACCGGGTGGGATTCCCAGCGGCCAGAGCCTCGATCAGTGCAAACAGATGTTCACTGCCGACACTGCCCAGCATGGCTTCTACCGCATGGGCCTCAAGTTTGCCTGCGCCGTAGGCTATGGCCTGGTCGGCGAGCGACAGCGCATCGCGCATCGAGCCATTTGCAGCGCGCGCGAGCTGCATAAGCGCGAGCGGTTCGGCCAGCACGTCTTCCTTTGCCAGCACCTCACCCAGATGGGAAGCCACCAATTGCACCGGCATGGGCTTGAGATTGAATTGCAGGCAGCGCGAAAGCACTGTGACGGGAATCTTTTGCGGGTCGGTGGTGGCGAGAATGAACTTGATGTGCGCCGGCGGTTCTTCCAGGGTCTTCAGCATGGAGTTGAAGGCCGGTTTGGACAGCATGTGCACTTCGTCAATGATGTAGACCTTGTAGCGCCCGACCGTGGGCGCGTACTGCGCGTTGTCCAGCACCTCGCGCATGTTGTCCACGCCGGTGTTGGAAGCGGCATCGAGTTCGAGCAGATCGACAAAGCGGCCGGCATCAATCTGCGTGCAGGCGGAGCACACGCCGCAGGGCGTGGCGCTGACGCCGGCTTCGCAATTGAGGCACTTGGCGATGATGCGGGCGAGCGTGGTCTTGCCCACTCCGCGCGTGCCCGTGAACAGATAGGCGTGATGCAATCGCCCCTGGGTGAGCGCATTGGACAGGGCCTGGACCACGTGGTCCTGCCCTTTTAAATCGGCAAATCTGCGCGGCCGCCACTTGCGCGCAAGGGCCAGGGTCGCTTGGGAAGTTTCGCCGAACAAATCACTCATGCCGGAATTTTAACAGAGCGACACGCCGGTCTCGATGCAATCAAACCACCTGCCGCTAGAACTGCCAGACAAACCGGATTTGCTGGAAGTTGATCCCGTTGTTGGGACGCTTGATGTCGGCATTGGACAAATGCTGGAAGCGATAGCCCAGGTCGAACTGACCACGGTCGCCAAACAATATTCCCGTGCCCAGGTGGTCGCCGAACTGGAATGCGCTGCCCATGTCTAGCCCTTTGTTGACATGGGTATGCTCGATGATGTGCGCGCCGATGGCGCCCTCGAAATAAGGCTTGATGCCGGTACCCGCTCCCTTGCGGAATCGAAACACGGGCGTCAGGCCGAAATCCCAGATATCCTGGCCGCCCACCGCGGAACTGCGCCAGCGGCCGATCGAGGCCTCCCAGTAGCCAGTGAGGTACCAAGCGCCACCGGTAAACCACTGCCTGTCCCACGGTTGGATATAACTGAGCTGGCCCATGTCGGTCGCATCGCCATGCCCTGCTTCGAGGGCAATACTGTCTGCGGCGAAAACATCAAGTGAAAGGCCCCAACCCACCAGCAGCAAAGACAGTATGTATTTGTTCATGTTCGACGCTCACGGACTGGCGAGAAAGGGTGGCGAGCCTTGACCCCGGCACTGGTAACGATCCGCTGTGGCTGCTTCCTTCCGGACCTGACCAGGTTCACGGGGCTGCCATGCGGGGAGGCCCGCCGCCGCCATTCTACCCTACTGCTCGTCCAGCGGCGCCTTGATGCGTCTGGCCTGCACTGCGGCGGCCAGCTCTCGCAGCAAGGGCTCGGTTTCGTCCCAACTGATGCACGCGTCGGTGATAGACAACCCATATTCCAGCGGTTTGCCGGGACACAGATCCTGGCGTCCTGGCTTGAGGTGGCTTTCGATCATCAGGCCGATGATGCGATGGTCTCCGCCCGCGATCTGATGGGCCACATCATGCCCCACTTCGATCTGCCTCTCATACTGCTTGCTGGAGTTGGCGTGGGAAAAGTCGATCATGACCTGCTGGCGCAATCCCGCCGCCGCCAGGTACTGGCACACCGCATTGACGCTTTCCGCGTCGAAATTGGGCTTCCTGCCGCCGCGCAAAATGACGTGGCAATCCTCATTGCCGGCAGTCTTGAACACTGCCACGTAGCCAGCCTTAGTTACCGAAATAAAATGGTGGCGCGCCGCTGCGGCCTTGATCGCGTCCACGGCAATCTTGATGTTTCCGTCTGTGCCGTTCTTGAATCCGATCGGACAGGAAGACCCCGAAGCCAGCTGCCGATGGGACTGTGACTCGGTGGTGCGCGCGCCAATGGCGCCCCAGGCCACCAAGTCGGCGATGTACTGGGGTGACACCAGGTCGAGAAACTCGGTGGCGGCAGGCAAACCCAATTCATTGATTTGCAGCAACAGGCGACGCGCCTGATGCAAGCCCTCCTGAATGTCGAAACTCTCGTCCAGGTGCGGGTCGTTGATCAGGCCCTTCCAGCCCACCGTGGTGCGCGGCTTTTCGAAATAGACTCGCATGAGAATGACCAGGTCGTGCTGGAGTTCATCTGCCAGCTTTTTCAGCCGCGCCGCATAGTCGAGCGCAGCCTTGGGGTCGTGAATGGAGCAGGGTCCAACCACCATCACCAGCCGGTCGTCCGCACCGCGCAGAATGTCGTGCACCTGGTTGCGCGCTCGAAACACGGTTTCGGTTACCGCATCCGTGGCCGGCAACTCCTGCATCAACTGCATCGGCGGCAACAACTCATCGCCTTGCTCTATGCGGGTGTCGTCGGTTCTATGATGAGTCATCTCGGTTTGCTTTCTGTCCCCAAATAAAAAACCGCCAGTGGACTGGCGGTCTCTTGGGGCACCATGTAGCTTGCGCTAATTCGTCCCGGCCGCCGCTGGCGTGGGAATAAAGAAAGACAGGTAAGCGCAAGTCGTGTCCATCGGTCAAATGCTAACAGAGGCCCCCCCCTGCGGCAAGCCTTGGGGCCTGATTGTTGGAGCGAGGTCCAGGCCGCGATCAACCGCGTTTCCCGACACCGCAAAATCGGCCTTGGAACGCGCTGCTGCGCTGCCAACAAACGACATACGCTCGTGACCCGGTCACTCCGGCTCGCGACCCACTTCGCAGCAGGGGGCGCCCGGCTCCGAGATGCCGCTTATGATCGCCCCGGTCACCGGGTTGGGACGGAACACGGTTACGCCCTTGAGCCCCAAGTGCCAGGCCTGGGCATACACATCCTGAAACTCGGCAAAGCTCATATCCGCCGGGCCATTGATGGTCTTGGAAATGGCATTGTCCACATAGGGCTGGATGGCCGCCTGCATGGCAAGATGGTCGTCGGGTTTCAGTTCATCCACCGTCACCAGCGCAGGTGGCAATCCGGTCCGATTTGCGCGCCAAAGCCTGACCGACATCGCTTCCAGGGTATGGCTGAACAAGGTGCCGTCGCGGTCGCGAACGCGCCGTTCATAGGTGACTGCCGGCAAGGGTTCGATGCCGCTTGATACGTTGTTGGCCAACAAGCTGATGGTGCCGGTTGGCGCAATCGCCAGCAGATGGCTGTTGCGGACGCCGTGGCGGGCGATACCGTCGCGCAGCGAATCCGGCAGCCCGCGGACAAAGGGCGCGGCCAGAAACGCATCCTTCTCCAACCGGGCAAACGGGCCTTTCTCGCGCGCCAGTTCAACCGACGCGCCATAGGCGGCATCGCGCAGGGTCTGCATAATGTCGGCACCCAGTCGCCGCGCCTCTTCGCTGCCATAGTGCAGCCCGAGCATGATGAGGGTATCGGCCAGCCCGGTGATGCCCAGTCCGATACGCCGCTTGGCATGCGCTTCGCTGGCCTGGGCGGGCAAGGGGTAACGCGAAGCATCGATCACGTTGTCCAGCAGCCGCACGGCGCGTGCCGCCGCTTCGCCCAGGGCGGGGAGGTCCAGCCGGGCCTGCGGCGCAAAAGGCTCATGCACAAAGCGGGTCAGATTGAGCGAGCCCAGATCACAGGCGCCATATGGCGGCAGGGGAATTTCGCCGCAGGGGTTGGTCGCGCTGATCTGTTCACACCAGGCCAGATTGTTCCACTGGTTGATGCGGTCGACAAAAAGCACGCCTGGCTCCGCGCAATCAAAGGCGGCCCGGGTAATGCGGGCCCAGAGTTCGCGGGCCTTGACGGTCTTCACAACCCGGCAGGGTTCGGCCACCGCAGCGCCGCTCCAGCGTCGTTCCACCAGCGGACCTGCGCCATTCACCGAGCGCGCTGGAAACACCAAGGGCCAGGCCGCACCGGCGTCGACCGCCTGCATGAAGGCATCGCTCACCAGCACGGACACATTGAAATTGCGCAGCCGGGAGGGGTCGCGTTTGGCCTCGATGAAGGCGTCGATATCCGGATGATCGCAGCGCAGGGTGGCCATCATGGCGCCGCGCCGGTTGCCGGCAGAAATCAGGGTGGCGCACATGGCATCCCAGATGTGCATGAAAGACACCGGCCCCGAAGCAGTGCTGCCAACGGTTCTTGCCGCCATGCCGGACGGCCGCAGGGTGGAAAAGTCATAGCCCACCCCGCCGCCCTGCTGCATGGTGCGGGCGCCTTCCTTGAGCGCATCAAATATCCCGTCCAGGGAATCCTCGATCACGCCCATGACGAAACAATTGAATAACGTCACCTGCCGACCGCTGCCCGCTCCTGCCAAGATCCGCCCGCCAGGCAGAAAGCGGAAATCATTCAGCAGTTCATGAAATCGCTGTTCCCAGTCGGCCCGGTCTTTGGGCTCTACGCTGGCGAGCGCCCGCGCCACCCGTTGCCAACTGTCGGAAATAGAGAATTCCGGCGCGCCCGATGCATCCAGCGCCCGGTATTTCTGTTGCCAGATCTGTTCGGAAATCGCGGCTTCGAAAGGGGGTGCGGGCATCGCCAAGTGCAGGATGGGGGCAGTCTCTTCCATGATAGCGCCAGAAACGACAAACCCCGCTCGCGGCGGGGTGGGGGGTGTCATACGGTCTGGATCAGTGGTCGGGAGTCTTCGCCAGAGGCTTGAGGAAAGTGACCACATTGGAACCCGGCGCATTCTTGCTCGCACAGCTACCCTCGCCGACTCCGGCGTCCTGTTCCGCGGCATGCAGCATGTTGATCACCTCCACATAGAACTTGTCCTTCACCATCATCAGCGCGGTGAGGCCGCCGTCATTGCGCGCCAGGATGTCGGCGCCATTGGCGAGCAGCGCTTCGCAAACTGCCGCTTCGCCGTAACCCGCAGCCAGCATCAGGGGACGGATGCCATACCCTATCCTGGCGTCCACATCACACCCAGCCTTCGCCAAAATGTCCACCACCTCAGCGAAGCCACGATCCAGCTCGCTGTTGTAGACAGCCTTGTGGATCGCGTTCCAGCCGGCCTCGTCGACCGCATTGACATCCGCACCCGCCGCAATCAGGGCACGCACCATTTCCGCGTTGCCCTGGTGGGCGGCGTTCATCAGCGCCGTGGCCCCGTAGCCGTCGCGGTCGTTGGCATCCTCACCGGCAGCGATCAGTTCCCTGGCGCGCGCCACTTCACCCGCGCGAACCGCTTCATGCAATTGTTCAGACATGGCTTTCTCCACTCTTGGACCCGGAAATCCGGGCATCCCAAATACCCGAGTATTATAGTCGGGTAATGGTCAGTTTGACCAGCCCCCGGTGCGAAGGAACCCTTCCGCTGCAACCGCGTCAATTTACCACCTGATACGCGCGGGAGTCGCCTCGGCGGCAGACTGACGCGAGCGGTGGAATAGCCTTTAACCGGCTGCGCCAGGCTGCCCGGGGTGCGCCAACCCTTCCTTTGCGCCGAGACTCAATTCCGCCCGCCCTACTGTTCCTCAAGTCTTACAGGAGATGACAATGCATGCCAAGACCAAGCTATATACCCTGGGCACCGTGGCCGCGGCGACGGCCTTCGCCGTTGGCCTGGCGGTCAACGAAATACCGTGGTCGCGCTCAACGGCTGCGGTTCCGCCTGAAGTTGTCGTCACACAGGGCTCAGGCTTGCCCGATTTCGTACCGCTGGTGCAGAAGAATGCCGATGCGGTGGTGAACATCAGCATTGAACATACGGCAAACGGCGAATCGATGCGGGTTCCGCATGATTGGCACGATCTTCCGGATGAGTCGCCGCTCAAGGACTGGATGAAACACTTTTTCGAAATGCCCAATGGCCATCCACGGATCGATGCCGAGCCGATCCACACACTGGGTTCGGGTTTCATCATTTCGCAGGACGGGTACATCCTTACCAATGCCCATGTAGTGGATGGGGCCAGCGAAGTCACGGTCAAGTTCAATAACCGACGCGAACTAAAAGCCAAGGTGGTGGGCGCGGACGACCTGTCCGACGTGGCCCTGATCAAAGTGGACGCGAAAGGCCTGCCCACGGTTGAAGTCGGGGACGCGAAGGCGCTCAAGGTCGGTCAGTGGGTGGTCGCGATCGGCTCGCCCTTCGGCTTCGATCATTCGGCCTCGCAAGGGATTGTCAGCGCCTTGGGCCGAAACCTTCCGGACGACACCTATGTACCCTTCATCCAGACCGACGTGCCCATCAACCCGGGCAATTCAGGCGGACCGCTGATCGACCTGAGCGGCAAGGTGGTCGGGGTCAACGCGCAGATTTACAGCAAAAGCGGCGGCTATATGGGCGTGTCCTTCACCATCCCCATCGACATTGCCATGAATGTCGCCGACCAGCTCAAGGCAAGCGGCCACGTCACCCGGGGCTGGCTGGGGGTATCGATCCAGACCATGAACCAGGACCTGGCCAGTTCATTTGGACTTGCCATGCCGCAGGGCGCGCTGGTTGCCGAGGTGCTTCCCAACAGTCCCGCAATGAGAGCGGGGGTCAAGATCGGGGACGTAATCCTGAGCTACGCGGGCAAGCCCGTTGAAAGCTCCAAGGATCTGCCCCCGCTGGTGGCGCTTACCCCGCCGGGCCAGCCAGCCCAAGTCGAAATTCTGCGTGACCACAAGAAGCGTGAGCTGACCGTGACCATCGCCAAGCTAGCGGAGGACAAGGCCAGTCGTGTGGCGAGTGCCGAGCCCTCGCCATCCCGCCTGAATCTGGGAGTGGAAGATCTCGCGCCGGCCGAACACGCACAGTTCGGCGTCGATCACGGCGTGCGAGTGACCGAGGTGGGATCCGGCCCGGCCGAGTCCGCAGGCATCGAACCGGGTGACATCATGCTGTCCCTCGACAACAAGGACATCACGAGTGCGGAGCAAATGAAACGCTTGGTGAATTCATTGCCGAACGGCAAACCGGTGCCGCTGCTCATCAAGCGCAACGACGGCTTGCTGTTCCTCGCCATCCGGCCGGGACAAGCAGGCAACGGATAAGCCCCCCGCAGGCTCTGAAGGTATTGGTATCATGGCCGCTTCAGCGCATCCCGCGTGCAGCCAATTACCATTGAGACGGTCAGCGGGCACGCTCCGGGGTCGAGCACGCCCCGGACCGTCTGCCCGAAAAATCCATGAGCGCCATCCTGCTATCGTTCGCAACCTTTTTCTCGACTCTGCTCGGCGGACTATTTGCGCTTCGATTCCGCAAGCAGCTACACCTGGTGCTCAGCTTCACCGCCGGCGTACTGCTGGGCGTGGTGAGCTTCGACATCCTGCCTGAGATCTTCCGGCTGGCCCACGCGCAGGAGATTGATGCCAGCGGTGCAATGGTTGCTCTGCTTGGCGGCTTTCTACTTTTTCACGGGCTGGAAAAATTCGTTCTGGTCCATCATGCACACGAGGCCGATTATGCCGCCCATCATCACCCGCGTATGGGGGTGCTCTCCGCACTTGCCTTGATCGGCCACAGCTTCATGGACGGCGTCGGCATCGGTCTGGCATTTCAGGTGTCATCCGCGGTCGGCATCACGGTGGCAATCGCCGTCATCGCCCATGATTTCTGCGATGGACTCAATACGGTCAGCCTGATGCTGGTCCACAGCAACTCCGCGCGGCGCTCGCTGACCATGCTCCTGTTTGACGCGCTCGCCCCGGTGCTGGGGGCCGTTTCGACCTTGGCCTTCCGAGTCCCCCCGTCGGTTCTCACCCTCTATCTGGGTTTTTTTGCCGGCTTCCTTCTGTATATTGCCGCCTCAGATATTCTGCCCGAGGCCCACTCCCGTGCACGTTCCTCCACCGCCTTCGGGCTGATCGCCCTGACCTGCCTGGGGGCAGCGTTGATCTTTATGGTGGCTCGACTGACGGGCTGACCCAGCCGGACTCAGGATCCATCCGGATCCCTCACCATGCGCTCAACATGGATGTCCAGCTTCTTGATGCGGTGCCACAAGCTGCGCTCGGTGATATTCAAGCGGCGCGCCGCCTGGGCCTGCACGCCCTGACTGGCCTCAAGCGCGGCGATGATCACCCGGCGTTCGCGCTCTTCCAGCCAGTTGTCGAGGCCTTCACTTCCTGGTCCGGCACTGGCCGGACCCTCGATCGGCGGCCCGCTGCCCTGAATGCGCTCTGGCAGGTCCGCTACTTCGATGCGATTGCCACGGCACGACAACAAGGCTCGCTCCACGGCGTTGCGCAATTCGCGCACATTGCCCGGCCACGGATATCCGGACATGGCTTCGAGTGCCTCAGGACTGAACTCGCGGACTGGTTTGTCCATTTCCGCGCGCAATTCAGCCAGAAAGCCGAGTGCAAGCTCCGGCACGTCTCCACCGCGTTCACGCAGGGGCGGAACATGGATGGTATAGACATCGAGCCGGTAATAAAGGTCCTCGCGAAATGCGCCACTGCGCACCAGTTCCATCAAATTGCGGTTGGTGGCGGCGATGATGCGCACGTCGACATGCCTCACCACATCGCTGCCCACGGGGGAAAATTCCCGTTCCTGCAGCACCCGCAGCAGCTTGCTCTGCAGCGGCAGATCCAGATCGCCGATCTCATCCAGAAACAAGGTGCCGCCATTGGCCTGTTCCAGCCGCCCCAGCCGATTCTGAGTTGCGCCGGTAAAGGCGCCCCGCACATAACCGAACAATTCGCTTTCCATCAGGTCGCGTGGAATCGCAGAGCAGTTGAGGGCGACCCAGGCCTGCTCGCCTCGCGGTCCCTGCTCGTGAATGCTGCGCGCGACGGCTTCCTTGCCGGTGCCGGACTCGCCGGTGATCAAGATATTGCTGCGATACGGCGCGACCCGCTCGATCTCCTCGCGGAGGCGGCGCATCGGTGCGCTGCCGCCAATCAGCCGGCGGCGCGGGCGGGCACCGCTGACCACCGCATGCAGACGCCTGTTTTCCAGCAACAGTTCATTCAAGCGCAACGCGCCCTGCACTGCGATCTGCAATTCCTCGGACTCGAAAGGCTTGGTCAGATAGTCCGTGGCACCGGCCTGGATGCACTCGATGGCGGAGCGAATAGAGCCAAAGGCGGTCAAGACAATCACCGGCACTTCCGGACATTCGCGTCGGCAATGGGCAACCAGTTCCTCGCCGCGCATGCCCGGCAGCTTCAGGTCGGTGACGATCACCCCCAAGTCCGGTTCGTTCAGATGTTTCAGGGCTTCCTCGGCTGACTCGGCGCTCAGCACCCGGTAGCCCACGTCCTCCAGCGCCATGGCGATCACAACCAGCATGTTGGGCTCGTCATCAACCACAAGTACGGTGTGTTGCATCAGGCTTTCTCCGCAGCAGGTACCAGTCGCATCACGAAACATGCGCCTCCATTTTTCCCGGGGACATATTCCAGCCGGCCGCCATTGGCCTCGACCAGGGTATTCGCAATGGTGAGCCCGAGGCCGCTGCCCTGCGCCTTGGTAGTGTAGAACGGCTCAAACAGCCGTGGAACCATGTCGATCGGCACGCCTGGGCCATTGTCTTCCAGGGCCACAAATACCGCGTCCTCGTCCACCCAGGATCGCAAGGTCAACTCCGGAGACGCCGCGCCTATGGACTCCAGCGCGTTGTTGATAAGGTTCGACCAGGCTTGATGCAGTAGTTCGGCATCCGCCAGGATTTGATGCTTGCCATGCCGGAAATCCCGAATTACGGTGACATCCGGCCGGGCGGCCAGGACAAAACGCAGGGCCTTTTCAATGGGCTGATCCGGCGGGATCGCGGCAAGCTGCGGTGCGTGGTGGCGCGCGAGTTGCTGAAAGTCGCGCAGCAATCCGTTCAGGCGGTTGGTTTCTTCGTGAATCATGCGCACCAGTTCGGTCTGGCGCTCGGAGTTGCTCTTGGCCTTGTCCAGCAACTGGCTCGCCGTATTGATCACGCCGATGGGATTGCGAATCTCGTGCGCCATGGCCAACGATAATTCGCCCAGAGCGGTCAGCTTGTCGGCCCGGAACTCGCGCAGCTGCTCGTCACGCGCGTCGTGCAGGCTGCCTGCCATGGCATTGAAGGCCTGGGCAAGGTCGCCTAGCTCATCCTTGGTACGAACCGGGATAGAGGCGCGAAAATCACGCGCTGCCACTCTTAACACACCGTCACGCAATTCCTCGATCGGCCGCACCACCAGCCGGCTGAGCAGCAGGCCGGTGACGGCCGCCAACAGCGTTCCCAACAATGCAATCGCCAATGTCAGCGCGGTGCGATCAGCGAAGATCTGGTCGCCGGCACGATGCATGAGCCCGCTGAACAGCACCGCCTCCACCTGTCCGTCGGCGTCGACGACCGGCGTATATATCCCCCAGTAGAGGCCGCCTTCAGCCTCCGGGCTGAAGTATTCCCGCCGTTGCTTGAGCTGCGCGAAGGCCTCTGCCGGCAGGCGCAGCCGCAGCGACCGACTCTCCTGCTCGGAGAACGCTTTCGCGAAATCATCCTCCCCGTTGGAGTAGAACAGGCGTGTCCTGAGTCCGCTGATCAAGCCCAGCCGCTGCAGCAGCGGCTTGTCGAACAGAGCGCCAAACACCACGCGGTAGCGGGGGCTGCCGTGGCGCGGCGCGTCGACCAGCGTCACCGCAGCCAGCAGGCGCTGATCGCCCTTGACGACACGCACCACCCCCTGATCGCGTCCAAGGCCGGGCGTCCACATGAGCTTGATGGGCGCGGTGGAATATATCAGGTGCGCGTCAAGGTCATAGACTTGAACGAAACTGATCCCCAGTTCCTTGGCAAGCGGTGCGAGCCGAGGCGGGACAAGAGGATGACTTGAGTCGAATTCCCACCTGTCGTGATTGACGTCTGCGAGCAGATCGGCAAACAGATGCTCGTTGTGTTGCAGGTTGCGGAACCAGTCCAGGTTCAACTGGCTTGATTCGCGCAGCCAGTTTTCGATCGAAGCATCCATGTGCGAGCTGACCCAGGACGCCGTCAGTATCCCGGTTACGAGCATGGGCACCACGATAATCACCACGACGATGCCTAGCACTTTGCGCTGCAAACGACTCACACGCGGCCAATGATGGAATCGGCGTGCTTGTTCTTTAAGACGCGCAGAGGCTTCAGTCATGGGCTCGTTATTGGTCAAAGGGACGATACCGAATCAATAACACAAGCAAGCACGGCGTGGCAGCAACGGATTCTTCCATTCGTTCCGGTCCGAGATCACTGCAAGCTCAAAAGGAAGGCTACGCATTTTGTAGCCAGCTACACAAATTGTTGCTTGAAAAGGCGACGCCTAGTGGCCGGACAGATGCTATCTATTTGTAATGAAAAGATAATGCCTGTTTGACTCGAGCTGGTCCGGGGTTTGCTGTGTAAGGATAGTGAGTATCCGAAGACCACCATTCTGAATTGACCATGCTTCCATTTTCCGCCCCTGGCAAACCCGGCAAGCGATTGGCATACGCATCTACCCATGCCGGTTCCGCGCTGCACGCCAGCGTTCCGACTTCTGGCCTGCCCAAGGCCGGTCGCTTCCTGATAGGCACAATCGTGCTTGGGCTGGCGCTGGCCGCGTTTGCAACTCGCCATCCTGCGGAGCAATCGATCCTGACCCAGTTATATGAGCGGGCCACCGGCGGACAAAGCGGCAAAGCCCAACTGGAGTTGGGCATGGCCTATCGTGACGGGCTTTATGGCCTGGCGAGGAACCAGCATACCGCCGTGCTGTGGTTCGAGAAAGCCGCTGGATCGGGAAACGCCTACGCGGCAATGCTCATCGGCGATATGTATGCGCGGGGCGAGGGTGTTCAGCAAGACCAGGCAACTGCCATGCGCTGGTGGCGCCAGGCCGCCCAAGCCGGCAACGTGCACGCGACCGCAGAGATCGGCCTCAGCTTGATGCAGCACGCCGCCACGCCGTTTGTGAATGACGAGGCTCAACAATGGCTGCAGCGAGCCGCCGCCAGCGGCGATACCGAAGCCCTTCAGGCGGTCAGAGTCGATTCGGCGCGAGCCACAACGGCTTCCGGAGTCGGCGGACGGGAGGGAAACAGTCTGTTTGCCAGTCTCTACGACCAATGGCGTCGGGTCGTCACGGGCAATCAGGACATTGCCGACCTCGAGCAAGCGGCATTCAAGGGCGACAACGTGGCGCAGTACCAGTTGGCACTGCGATATCACGACGGTTCGTGGGGTGTCATGGCTGATCCAGAGCTGGCGCTGAGCTGGCTGCGGCAGGCCGCGCAACGTGGCAACCCGGTAGCGATGGACACCCTGGCCAAGGGATATCGCGAGGGTTCGTGGGGCTTAACCGCCAGCCCCGCACTGGCCGACCAGTGGAGGGTGCGCGCAGCCCATGTTCGCACCTACGACACCCAGCAAGACTTGGGCTGAACGCCGCCCTCTCAAATGCCGCTTGTAGCCTGGGAAATTAAACTAAGGTGACTGAATTACCCGTGAACATTTACCCCGACCTTTTGGCCTTCGTTGCCAGTCTGCTGCTGTTAGGTGCCTATCACCTCTATCTGCGTTACCAATTGCGACGGAGTCCGCACTACACCATCCAGTCGGTGAACTACACCGCCCGCGCAGCGTGGGTAGAAAACATCATGGCCAATTCCAACAAGGATGTGCTGGCGGTGCAGACGCTGAGAAACTCCACCATGGCGGCCACGTTTCTTGCGTCCACCTCGGTGCTGCTGATCATAGGCGTGCTTAACATGAGTCATTCGAGTTCGCAGGGGGGTGTCCTTCAGGCGCTCGCCGACTCGCATCAGCCGGTGCTGTCCTTACGAATGCTGAAGGAGGTGCCGTTGCTTCTGGATCTGTTTGGCGCCTTTTTCTTCTTTTCTTTCGCCATCCGCATGTACAACCATGTGGGTTACCTGATCAATAGCGGCGGCCATCCGTCTTCGCCTACCACTCCGGCCTATGTCGCCCGGTTGCTTAACCGCGGCGGCTCGTACTACAGCCTGGGGATGCGCTGCTACTACCTGTCCGTGCCCTTCGTGTTCTGGCTGTTTGGGCCGGCTTTCCTGTTTGCGGCCAGCATCGGGCTGATCGTCGTGCTTTACCATGTGGACCGTGCCCCGGATAATCTTGCCAACGCCGCCAACGAGGAAGAAGGTCGAGAATTCGGCGCGCCAGGCAACAAGGAGCGCTATGTACCGCCTCTCAGCGCACTGAACGACAAGGCGGCGTGAATCCACCGCGGCGGCATGCTTCGACAAGGGGAGCTCAACAGCAAAGACTTGTCCCGGCTCCTGCCCGACATCATCAACCGCCTGATCCCGCAAGGCCGCATTTCGGCCGGCGGCGGCGATATCATCACCATGCTGAAAAGCCTGATTAATCAGACCTGCCAGGCCAGCGCAACACAAGGGAAGCCGCAAAGATTTCCCTTAGTCTTCCTGATACCGATCCAGCCGATGTAGCGCGATAACAAGCCCGATTGTGGCAACGATCAGAAATAGTGGTCCAAATAGCCAGAACACCAGGGGGATCGCGAAGAAGAATGCGCGCATGCCAACCGCAATCATGTACCCCGCCTGGTTCAGTCTCTTGGCCACACTTTCGTACGCGAGCACAGGATTCTCCACCTGGTCGTCGCGTGGCACGTTGAGCATGAACAGCACTTGATTGGCCAATCGTATGGCCAGTGCGTACGCGAAGAAAGCGATGATGAAGTCTGCCAACAGACAAATGACCTTGACAATCCACAGCTCCTTCAATTGCGAGCCGAAGAAACTGATCGCGTGCCAGCTGTGGGTTATGTTTTCGGCCTGACCGGACAACGTGAGCGTTCCCATGATCAGCAACGAGGCCGTGGTGGCCATCATGATGCCGACCATGATGAAATTGCGCAAACTCTGCACGGCCATCACCTCGTAGCCGGGATGGGTCATGACATTCTTGACCCACAGCGCCCGGGCAAGCGCATTTACCCCATGGATTGAGTAGGTTGGATCGCGTCGGATACGGGCATTCAAGCGGAAATAATAGAGGCCTATCAGCACTACGCTGAAAAGGGCGGCGCTCATATCGACGCCGAACTCCTGAAACCACGGGCGGTGAGCCATTAATTCATTCATGATTCATTGTTAATGCTTGTTAAAGCCATTCTTGGCCAAACAAGAATTATATGAGCCAGTTCAATAAACCCAAGCTTTGGGAATGAGCTTGGTTTATAGCCAAGTCTCGTTCGTCGCAGACGACGTAAATACGTCTTGTTTGGATCCGCACCAGCGTTCGCGCGACAAACGCTTATTCAAGTTTCAGCCGCCTGCGCTTCGCTTAATGCTTCCTCAGTGGAAGGCGCTTCAGAAGGCTTCTCGGAACTCAAGAATGCATGGGAAAGGGCATGATATATCGGCTGGGGACAAACCAGGTGGGAGACCCCGTAGGCGATGAATGAGGTCGTTATCAGCGCCAGCAGCATATCCTGATCGTTGGTCATTTCCATCACTATGACAAAGGCCGTCAAGGGCGACTGCACGACGCCTGCGAAATATCCGACCATGCCGAGCAGGACCATCACCGCCATGGGCGCCACTGGCAGCCAGTGGCCCAGATCAGCGCCAACGCCGGCGCCCGTAGCCAAGGAAGGCGCAAAGATGCCACCAGGGATGCCGCTGAGATAAGAGGCCAGCGTGGAGGCGAACTTGGTCACCGGGTAGATGGGGTTCCAGTCCGCCGTGCCGGTGATGATTGCCTTCGCTGCCTCGTAGCCAGTGCCGGATGAGGTGTAGTCAGAAAGATACCCAACGGTGGCTACCGCCAAGCCGCAGGCGAGCGCCACGAGGTAAGGGTGCTGCCGCACCACCGGTGCCAGGCGCCGGGATCCGCTGATCAGGGACGTGGCGAACAGGCCACCCAGGAGTCCGCCGATCACGCCGCATACTGGCACGGCAAGCCAGTCCGTGTAACTGCCCATGCTGGCGTCGGAGGTACCGAAATAGTGATAAGGCCCAAGGGTGGCCAGCGCGGTGACCCCGGCAATGACGACCGCAATGGTAACAATGCCGCTGGTACGCTGCTCGAAGCTCTTGCTCATCTCCTCGATGGCAAAGACAATCCCGGCCAACGGCGTGTTGAAGGCGGCTGCGATGCCGGCGGCGCCTCCGGCGAGAATCAGGCCACGTTCCATGTAGTGGGCGGGGAAGCGCGACAGGCGGCCCAGGGAATACATGATCGAGGCGCCGACATGTACCGAAGGGCCCTCGCGTCCTATGGAGGCACCCACCGCCAGGCCACCAAGGGCCAACAGGATTTTGCCGATAACGATACGCAACGAGAGCACCGCACTCTTGCGCCGCGACTCCAGCGCAGCAATGGCCTGAGGGATTCCACTGCCCTGGGAGCCGGGGAACAGGTTGATGGTTGCCCAGGCCAGACCGGTCATGACCAACGGGGTCGCCAGCAAGGGTACCCAGGGACCGAGCCCGACCAGCCAGCTGAAGATATGGCCTGCTTGCACCGCGAGGAGCGCGAACAGGGCGCACAGACCCCCAACCAGCACAGCGCCTGCCCAGAACACTAGACGCACCTTCCAAGCCTTTGCGGAAAATAACTTACGCTGATTGCGGCGCAAGTGTTTGCGCTGGGTTCTTAAGAAGAACTTCATCCTGTTCTGATCCTAAATTCAATGTACGTGGCCGCGCGAGCCTCGGCGCGGGCCAGCCTGCAAAATTCACAGCCGCATTTTGTTTCACGAACGGAGTTTACATGGCGACTGTAGCGGATGCCCCAGCATGCGGACAGTTCGGCGCGAGAGGAAACCAGGGTGACCGGCCGTCCATCACTCTGACGCTGCTGGCACCATGTCCCAGCCACTTTCACTTGGCATCCAGGCTCAGGTTGGTACGGCCGCCTCCACGCCTGGCAACAGCGCGGGCGCCTTCAGCCCCACGATCGATTCGCCAGTTTCCGCGAACAACTTCCGCTCTGGAACGAGCTCCACGCTCGCACATTCGGTGAAACAGCGCGCCGTGCAGCTACGACAGGTTGACTTGTCCAGTTTCTGGAATATGGCATGCAGCGCAGCGGACTTGCCCTGGAAGATGTGGTTGGGATGAATCTTGTCCAGCGCATGGCATTCCTCTAGCGACTCCCAAAGCCCCAGCTTGACGTTGATCAGGTAAAGGCCACCCCCGACGGTACGGCGCCGCTCGGCCTCGTTGGCCAGGACATCTGCGCCGGCAATGTCGACGAAGCTGATTCCCTGAGCGACGATGGCGAGGTGTTTCTGCTCCGGGTGGTCCTGTTCCAGTCGGGCGAGTTCCTCACGCATATAGGCGACCGAACCGAAGAAAATCGAGCCGTCGATGCGCATAATGTGCAATTGCGGGCATTCGCGCAGGTGGCCGTTGCTGCCCAAGGTGGAGAACTTGCGGTTGGGCAGGTGCGGGTCGGGGACACGGGTAACGATGCGCGGCTTGGACACGCGCATCAGATACAGCACCAGCGACAGCAGGATGCCGAGCATGATGGCGAACACTAAGTCGAGCGTGACGGTCGCGGCAAAAGTGACGATGAGTATTGCACGCTCGGAGTTGGTCGATCGCAAGATGTGCTTGATCGCCGGAATGTCGATGAGACCCCAGGCCACGACGAACAGGATGCCGGCCATGGCTGCGTTCGGCAGGAATGCCACCAGGGGGGCGATCGCCAGGACGATGAAGATTTCCAGGACGCCTGCGGTCATGGCGCTTATAGGGGTTTTGGCGCCAGCCTGGAAGTTGAGGCTGGTGCGGTTGAACGAGCCCGTAGCGACATAGGCGGAAAAGAAGCTGCCAGCGATGTTGGACAGGCCCTGGCCAATGAACTCCTGGTTGCCGTTGATCAACTGGCCGCTGCGGATACCGATGGCGCGGCCGATTGAAACCGCCTCCGTGAGTGCGAACAAAGTCATCGCCAAGGCGCCTGGAGCGAGCTCTCGCATGGTGTCGTAAGAGAAGTCGGGCATCGACAGGGGCGGCAGGGTCTGCGGCAGCGCGCCAACGGTCTGGATATGGGTGGCGTCGCCGCCGATAGACAGATTGAACGCCACGCCGAGGAAGGTACCGGAGAACAGAGCGACAATCAGGAACGGCAATTTGGGGTAGCGATACTTCACAAACAGTCCGGAAACCAGTGTCAGCAAGGCGATCGCTGTAATGTAACCATTGATGTTCGGTATCTGATTAGCGAAATGCCCAAGGGTTTCGAACAGGTTGCCCCCGCGCGGAATAGGCACGCCAAAGAAATTCTTCAGCTGTTTGGCGGCGATGAGAATGGCTGCGCCGGTGGTGAAACCGACCACCACCGAATGGGAGATGAAGTTGACCAGGGTGCCCATACGCGCCAGTCCCAGGGTCAGCTCGATCACGCCGACCATAAGGGTGATGGTAAAGGCGAGCTGCACATAATGCGGCGACATCGGTGCGGCAAAGGCGCTGAGGGTGGAGAACAGGACGATGGACGCGGCGGTGGTCGGACCCGACATCAGGTGCCAGGAAGACCCGAATAGCGCCGCGATAATGGGCGGGATCATGCCGCAGTAGAGGCCATACTGTGGAGGCATGCCGGCGATCGAGGCGAAGGCCATTGCCTGCGGCACTACGACGATGGCCACTGTGAGGCCTGAGATGAGGTCGGCGCGAATGGTTTCGGCGTTGACTCGATGTCGCCACGACAAAAATGGCAGCGCGCGCAGCTGCCATGCAGAATATTGTTTTTTGTGCATAAAACTCCCTAAACACGGAACCTGGGTGCTGCGCACCTCAGGGGATCTGGAATACTCCCGAAATCAGTGCCAGTGATTTGGAACACGTGGCAATTAAGTCTTGCCCAACCATGCGCCTCCAGCGGTGTCATCCCCACGCGGCCGGCAGAACTCGCGCGCGAGGGTCCGAACAGGACCACGCAACTGGCGTGAACCAACGAGGCATTTGGTGGACCATGGCTGGCCCGCGCCTCCCAGCCACACACCGGCTAGCCGTCAGGTCAGCCGAGAAACGGCAATGCCAGCGAGCGGGTTATCTTTGTGTCTTTCCCCGATGATTGCAAAGTGCTGGAAGCAACGTCTGAGATGCACATGGAGGGGATAGATTCAAATCCGCCAGAGCCATGTCTTCATCTATTACCGCTACTTCCGGACAGGCGTCTTCTTCGTTATGCCGATGCGCCCGTGAACTGCTCCGGGCGCTCGTTTCAAGGGCACTACGTTGCTGTTGTCTTGCGACGGAGCCTTGCGATCTACCATTCGCAGGAAGTCACCGAGATTGCCCACATTGGTGAACCTACCTACGTCCCCTAGCCATTTCAGTGTCAGAGAAGACAATTTGCTGCACTCCTATATACTTTGAGGGTTATCCGGAACTTGTGTAAGCAAGCGGCGTGCCACTAGTATATCTGTATGTTTTTTAAGGTATATCTCACTTTTTCGCCTGAAAGCCCATTGCAGATTTAAATGGTCCGAGCAGCCCCGATGCTTAGGCAGCCAAACAAGACACGGGGGTAGTCTTTCCCGACAGCGTATTGTTGCGTTACTGACGCTCACTGTTGTAAAATGCAACACTCTTCCCCATCCTCGATATCCGACATGCAAGCATCACTTCAAGGCAAGCTCAAACTCGGATACCTGCTCGTCGCCATCCTGACCGTGGCCGTTTCCATCTATACGTTTGACAAGATCCGCGTTGTTGAACAACGAGTCCTGCTCGGGGAGCGGGTGACTGAACTGTTTGATGTCGCAATGGAAATCCGCCGCTTTGAACGCAACTTCTTCTTGCACGGACAAGAGATCGATCGAAGTGAAAACGCGCTTTATGTCGAGAAGTTGCGTACGCTGCTGAACAAGAGTGAGGCAGATTTTTCCCAGCTGGGCGCGTCGCAACATGTGGGCACCCTGCGCAAGGACCTGGATGCCTACCAAGCCTTGATGACAGCATATGCCCGCGCCAGTGCTGATAACACCTCACAGCAATCTGGACTGGAGCCAAAAATCCGGCGCGCCGGTCAGGAAATTGTGGCCATCACCCAAGATGCAACGACATCTGAACGACGCATGGTTCGGACTTTCCTGCGGGATTTGAGATTCACTCTTGTGATCTACATCGCTGGCCTTGCTCTGCTGATGGTCGGGGTTGGACAAGTTCTCTCTCGTCGCGTTGTCCGGCCTCTGAGGATGATGGTCGGCAGTGTTGAAGCCATCCACCAGGGGAACCGGGGCCAGTTGCCCATGCCTTCGCAGGACAGGGAAATCGTCGCCATCATCAATGCCTTCAACCAGATGTTGACGGAACTGGAGCAGCGGCAAAAGCATCTGATGCGCTCTGAAAGACTGGCTTCTCTGGGAACCATGCTTTCCGGCGTCGCCCACGAACTGAACAACCCGCTTTCCAACATCTGGTCCTCTTGCCAAATCCTTTTGGAAGAAATCGGTGAGGCGGATACCGAAGCGCAGAAGAGATTGCTCTTGCAGATTGACGAGCAAAGCGAACGGGCCCGCCTCATTGTCCGTTCACTGCTAGACTTCGCACGCGACCGACATTTCAAGATGGAATCCTTGCCGCTACGCCCGCTGGTCGAGCAGACCGTGAAATTTCTCAAGAGCGACGTGCCGAAGGGGGTGAAAGTCACGGTTGACGTCCCGGATGACGCAACCCTTCCCGCCGACAGGCAGCGATTGCAGCAAGCCTTGCTGAACCTGATAAAGAACGCAGTCCAGGCCGTTGGAAATGCGGGCGAGGTTTCAATCACCGCACGCAAGGTGACGCCGGTCGATCGCACCGCGAAACTGTTTCCGTCTGGCTGCCAGGTGGACGGCGATGCCATCGACATTGTGGTTGCCGATGACGGTCCGGGCATCGCGCCGGATTTATTGCCAAGGATTTTCGATCCCTTCTTTACCACCAAGGATGTGGGGCACGGCATGGGCTTGGGCCTTTTTATCGTGTACGAAATCGTCGATGAACATGGCGGCTGTATTGTCGCAGGCAACAACACGCCCAAGGGCGCGGTCTTCCAAATCAGGCTGCCGTTGCGGACCGAATAGCGGGCACATACGATGGAAAACACAAGCAAAAGAATTGGAAAGATCCTGATCGTCGATGACGAAGACGTTGCCCTGCAGAATCTGGAACACGTGCTGAAGAAGGAAGGCTACGACGTGACTACGGCGAGCACGGGTACGCAAGGCATGGCGCTGATTGGCGGTCAGTCATTCGACCTGCTGCTGACCGACCTGAGAATGGAAAACATTGACGGCATGCAGTTGCTCAGGGCATGCAAGGAAAGACAGACCGGCGCCGAGGTGATCATGATCACCGGTTACGCCACGACAGAATCCGCGGTGGCCGCCATGCGCGAGGGCGCTTTCCATTACATTGCCAAGCCTTTCCGACTCGACGAGGTGCGCCAGGTGGTCGCCGAGGCACTGGATAAGGTCAGGCTAAAACGGGAAAACCAGGCACTCCGTGATCAGTTGGACAGTTTCCGGGGGCGAGTCAAGATCATTACCGAAGACACGCGCATGCAGAAATTGCTGGAGATGGTGCGCCAGGTAGGTCCAACCGGGTGCAATGTGCTAATTACCGGCGAATCAGGCACCGGCAAGGAACTGTTTGCGCGCTACCTGCACGAACATGGCGGTCGGCCCGACGGTCCATTTGTGGCGGTGAACTGCGGCGCCTTCAACGAGGAACTGCTGGCCAACGAACTGTTTGGCAATGAAAAAGGCGCCTTCACCGGCGCTGTTGGCAAGCACGGCCTGATCGAAACCGCCAATACCGGCACGCTCTTCCTCGACGAAGTCACGGAAATGTCCACAGCCATGCAGGTCAAGCTGCTGCGTGTCATTCAGGAACGAGAAGTGCTGCGTCTGGGTGGCACACAGCCCAAGATGGTGGACATTCGCATCTGTGCCGCCACAAACAGGGATGTGCCAGAGCAAGTGAAGACCGGTCGATTTCGCCAAGACCTGTACTTCCGCCTGAACGTCGTCAACCTGCACATCCCGCCCCTGGCCGAGCGCCGCGACGACATCCCCCTGCTGGCCCACCACTTCCTCAATAAATGCACTGCACTGATGAATAGAGAGGTCACGCAAATCTCCCCTGAAGTCCTGGATCTGCTCAAGGATTACAACTACCCGGGCAACGTGCGCGAACTGGAAAACATCATCGAACGGGGCGTTGCGCTGTGCAACGGCAACGAGATAGAACTGGACCACCTTCCGGACGCCGTGCGGAAGGCCTCCCGGCGCCCGTTCCGCAAGCAGGACGGACGGCTGCCCAGCCTTGAGGAACAAGAAAGGGACTATATCCAGTGGGTGTTGAAGGAGACCGCCGGCAATCAGACTATGGCCGCCCAGATCCTCGGCATCGATCGGGTGTCATTGTGGCGCAAGCTTAAAAAGACCCATGCGGAAAAGGCGTGAGCCTTATCTGGTAGTTTCCCGATGATCTGAGAGCCAGCCACCAACGTCAATTCTTAGCAGAACCTGCCTTCGCCTCAGGCTTGCTGCTTTCTTTCGTTTCGACTGGCAGCAAATCCAACTTGCTCCTATCTCCCATCAGTACCGTGAACAGCGCGGGTAATCATAGGCTGCACCGCTTTCCCACGTTGTCCGGCGACCAAATCGGCTGAGACAATCAGGGCCCGGCGCGCACGGCAAGCGCAGGGAACAGCAGGCAAAGCGCTTGGTCCGCGCTGGGCCCATGCCCCCCTGAAGTCGATGAATCCGGGAGCCTACACAGGCTGGCCACGCGCAACCGTGAACCTTGCGTTGCGCGTCGGACATGTGGAGGGAATTCCTCCCGGCGAATGCACGATGCCCGTATCACCTCTGAAGGGCCGGCTCGTTGCAACCCGCCGCCTATAATCACGGGACGGCCAACTCGTGGAGATGAAAGCATGGGACTTCTTGATTCAATTATCGGCAGCATGACGGGCGGCAATCAGCAGCAAGGCGCCATGGGCAGCAAAGGCGCGTTGATGATTGCCCTGCTCACCATGATGATGAACAAGGCCGGCGGCGCAAACCAGGGTGGCGGCGCGCTGGGCAACATCCTCGGCAGTCTGACGGGGGGAAGCGCTCAAGGCGGTGCGGGTTTAGGCGGCATTCTCGGCGGCCTATTCGGCGGCGGCAACCAGACCGGCGCCGCGGCGCCAGCAGCAAATCTGGAAGGGGCGCTGGGCGGACTCAGCGGCATACGCGACCTGTTCCAGAAGGCCGGCCTGGGCGAGCATGTCGATTCCTGGATCGGCACCGGCGACAACCAGCCCGTCTCAGCCGACCAGATCAAACAGGCGCTGGGCGCTTCCGGCCACTTGGGCCAACTCGCGCAGGCCGCCGGCCTTTCCGAAAATGAAGCCGCGCAGCATCTTACTGAACTGCTCCCCGAAATCGTCAACAAGCTAACCCCGCAAGGCAGCATCCCGGCCGGTGGCGGCGACATCGTTGGCATGCTGAAGAAGATGATGGGGTAGAAGAGCGATGGGCCGGGGATAGCCTGGCAGCCCAGAGGGGGTAAGACCAAACGAGATGTTGCCTGTTGATCGAACTGGATTGCCACGGGCCTTCGGCCCTCGCAATGACGTCATTGCAAGGAGGCAACGCCGACGAAGCAGTCCAGTCATAGTCCTTCAAACTCCTTCCCCTCGCCCCGCCTGCGGGGAGAAGGTGGCCCAACGGGCCGGGGGGGAAGTCCCCCTCTGTGCTGCCGAGGGCGAAGGCTTGAATTGGGGGAAGTTGAGGCGAGCATGTTTGAGCACGTGGACGCCCAGATGATTTTCCTGGGCGGATCGTGCGAGTTTGCGAGCCGCCCAATTCAAGCCTTCGACCGAGGTTCACCCCGCAGGGGCAGTACAGCGGGGTCGCCTTTTCTTTGGTTATCTTTCTTTTGGCGAACCAAAAGAAAGTAACTTGCCGCCGGGCAACCCCCGGCCTCCTGCCCTAATCAAACCAATAGCATTCGGAGTAATGTGCTGCGCCTATTACACCCTACGGGGCTGAAAACAAAATCTCGCTAATGCCTTCACCATCAATTCTGGTTCGGCATTTTATTGGGTTATCGGCCATGCATGTCTTTGGGATAGATTCCCATGTCTTGCCTTGCATAACATGCCCACATGCCGGACAAATAACTTCCCACCCACAGACAATTTTGGTCATGCGGTAACGGCCAAATCTCATCAGGTTTGTTACCAGTGTTGTTTGCTTGTCAAGATCATACGTATCCCACGGTTCAGGGGTAACTCCGCCCCTTGTGAGATCGATAAGACGATACGTCCGAGTTAACCGCGGCTCCCCTGTCTGGCGGTCCTTGATAGACGTTGTGAAATATTCAAAACGACAGTCGTTATCTAGAGAATCCAAGACGATTTTAAGTTCAAGGTTTTCCAGTAAACGGCGAACGGTGTGCGCGTCAGGTGCGTCGGTCAGCATGATGGGGATTCCGATTGGGAAGCATGGCGTTTAACCCGCGAGATCGACAAGACGAAGAAAATCACTTTCCTTTAAGATTCGAATCGCATGGCCTTTAGCTATCAATTCTTCGGCTTTCCGATGCTTGATACTCTTTTCGTGCCCGGCCAACTTTTGAATATCTTGGTCGCCAACAACTAGAAGTGTTGTTGTCTTTCTTACGCCCGTCACGACATCGCATCCAGCCTTGGCCGCAAGCGCTGCGGCCTCGCGTCGTGGCAGCGTTAGAGCCCCTGTGAATACCATTTCTTCTCCAGCGAGCACGCCATCAGGATTACCCTCCATCGTGATTGGTTCAGCGGAGCTGGGATTTATTGGCTGATGAACGCGAGTCATCCAGGCATCAAGCCCAACGCCTGTTGTCTTGATTGCCTGCAAAAGAACCTCTCCAGCAGCCCGCGCATCTTCTACGGCATCGTGGGGGGTGAAGGATATTCCCAACTCACCACACACGTTGGTTAGCCCATACCCTTTGCGTGACCACTGCGTCCATGCGCGGCGGACAACGCGAGCCGAATCAAGCCACTGGCAAGAGATACCGGAAAGGTTGTGCTTCGCAATGGCTTGGGACAAGGCTGTTCGATCAAATGACGTATGACTAACTACGAGACGATGTTGTAGGCGAACTAGCATTGCAGCGTAAATCTGCTGAAATGTGGGAGCGTCTTTGACTGTGACTTCATCGATTCCATGAATATCGACGTTGATCCAGTCAAAGTAGTCCTCCGGATTGACCAGTGACCCCCAGCTCTCAACAACTCTTCCATCCTCAAACGTAACCAAACCTACCTGACAAATGCTGGCAAGGTCGGCGTTTGCCGTTTCAAAGTCAATGGCGACGAATCTCTCGGGCATGTTGAAGGCCTTTCTCAGCCTTACCCCGTCCCCCCCACCGTCAACCCATCTATCCTCAACGTCGGCTGCCCCACGCCCACCGGCACGCTCTGCCCTTCCTTGCCACAGGTTCCCACGCCGGGGTCGAGCTTCATGTCGTTGCCGATCATCTCGACGCGGGTCAGCGCATCGGGGCCGTTGCCGATGAGTGTCGCGCCTTTCACCGGGTAGGTGACCTTGCCGTTTTCGATCATGTAGGCCTCGGCGGTGGAGAACACAAACTTGCCGTTGGTGATATCGACCTGGCCGCCGCCGAAGTTGACGGCAAAGACGCCGCGTTCGACCGAGGCGATGATCTCCCGCGGGTCCTTATCGCCAGCCAGCATGTAGGTGTTGGTCATGCGTGGCATGGGCAGGTGGGCGAACGATTCGCGCCTTCCATTTCCCGTAACCGGCACGCCCATCAGGCGGGCATTGAGGCTGTCCTGCATGTAGCCGACCAGCACACCGTCCTCGATCAGGGCGGTGCACTGGGTGGGATTGCCTTCGTCATCGACATTGAGCGAGCCGCGCCGCTGGGGCAGCGTGCCGTCGTCGATCACCGTCACTCCCGGCGACGCCACCCGCTCGCCCATGCGGCCCGAGAATGCCGAACTGCCTTTGCGGTTGAAATCGCCTTCCAGTCCGTGACCCACCGCTTCGTGCAGCAGGATGCCGGGCCAGCCCGGCCCCAATACGACAGGCATGACGCCGGCCGGCGCAGGCTTGGCCGCAAGATTGATAACCGCCTGGTGCACTGCTTGGCGCGCGTAGTCCTCAAGCTTGTCGTCGGTAAAATAGGCATAGTCGAAGCGCCCGCCCCCACCGCCGGTACCCTGTTCGCGCCGCCCGTCCTGCTCAGCGATGACCTGCACGGAAAGCCTCACCAACGGCCGCACATCAGCTGCGGTCTGGCCATCGGAGCGCGCAACGTACACGACCTCGTATTCGGAGGCCAGATGCGCGATCACCTGACTCACGCGCGGGTCAAGCTTGCGCGCAATGGCTTCGACTCGTTCCAGCAGCGCCACCTTATGCGGGTCGGGCAGGCTGGCCAGCGGATCGACCGGTTGATACAGGTTGCGGCCTGCACCCGCCACCGCGACCGGCACCGCGCGGTCGTGCCCGGCGCGCGCGATGGCCCGCGTAGCGTCCGCCGCCTGCGACAATGCCTCGAGCGAAATGTCGTCGGAATAGGCAAATGCGGTCTTTTCGCCGGATACCGCACGCACACCCACACCCTGGTCAATATTGAAGCTGCCGGACTTGACCTGGCCTTCTTCCAGGGTCCAGGCTTCGGAACGGGTGTACTGGAAATACAGGTCGGCGTAATCCACTTCGCTGGCCATCAGCTTGCCGAACACCGGGGTCAGTTGACTGGCATCCAGTTGATTGGGCATCAGCAGGATAGCGCGGGCGGTTTCGAATAATTGTTCGGAAACCTGAAGGGCAGGCTGGGTATCTTTCAGTTTCATTACGGAACCTCCTATTTCTTGGCTGCGGTGTCGCGGCTCATGGCGGTGCGCCGTTCCAGCGTCACCACCCGGGTCGGCTCGACGCCGAGGACACGATGCTTGAGGGCCGGCAGACTCTTGCGCAGGCTGGTCTGATACTTGGAATTGATGTTCGCCATCACCACGCCCGACCCGCGCGGCAGGCGGTCGAGCACCACTCCCCAGGGATCGACGATCATGCTATCGCCATGGGTTTCGCGGCCGGAGAGATGATAGCCCCCCTGGGCGGGGGCGATGACATAGGCAAGATTCTCGATCGCGCGAGCCCTCACCAGGGTTTCGAAATGCGCCTTGCCGGTGGTTTCGGTAAATGCCGATGGCACCACGATCAGATCCACATCGGGCATGGCGCGGTAGAGTTCGGGAAAACGCAGGTCGTAGCATACCGACAGGCCGATACGGCCGAACGGGCTGTTGACCACCACGACTGTGTCGCCCCCCTCGATGGTATTCTCTTCCTGGTAGTGTTCGACGCCAAGATCGAGGCCAAACAGATGGATCTTGTCGTAGCGCGCGACCTGCTTGCCGCGCTCGTCGTAGACCAGGCAGGCGTTGCGCACCTTGTTCGGGTCGGAAGACTCAAGCGGCACTGTGCCTCCCACCAGCCAGAGCTTGTGCTTTTTGGCCATGCGGGAAAGGAAGTCCTGCATCGGACCCTTGCCTTCCTTCTCCCTAACCTTCACCTTGTCGGTGTCTTTCAGGCCCATGATGGCGAAATATTCCGGCAAGGCCGCCAACCGCGCGTTGGCCTCAGCCACCTGTTCGATGAGACGCTCCGCTTCGGCGAGATTGGCCACCACATTGGGCCCGGACGCCATCTGGATGGCCGCTACCCGCACGGTACCGGCGGGCTGCTGGGGCGCAGGCCTCTTCTGGCTGCCGCGCGTTCGGGCTACGCTCGATTTTGCATTCCTGCTGGTCTTAGGGTACGGGGTAGGCATTCGTTTGGTTTTGTTCCTTGCCAAATTTCGGTTTGGCCAACTTGGTGACATTGGGTTCAGCCCAAGGTCCGTTGACCAGTATTTCATATGAGGTCGCTTCCTCGATTGGGTCCTTGAGGACTTTCTGCACCGCCAGCATGCCCAGCCCCGCCAGTGGCCCGCCGATTAGCGCGCCCGCCACCGCCACGCTTTCCGACAGCTTGGGGCTGACCTTGACCCGAAGCTGGACCGTTTCATCCGATAGCCTGGCAACGCCGGACATCTTCACCGTCGCGGCTGGGCCTTTCATACGGAAGTCATCGCTGTAAACATTGCCGCCAACAATTCTAAGCGTAGCGGAAATGTCATCGAAGGCGAAACCTTCAGTAAACACATCGCGAAAATCCAGATTCATGCGGCGCGGAATGGATTGCAGGCTGATCACCCCCAGAAGCTTGGCGACGCCTGGGTCGGCCTTGAGGAACTGGCCGCTCTGGGCCTTGAAGTCAAGCGTGCCGGTCAGGGTGCGAAACGCGAAGTCGGCCGGCGATCCTTGCCAGGTGACGTCCCCGGATACGCTGCCTCTTCCTCGTTTGACCATGCCCGGAAAGCCGTAGCGGGCGAGCATCTTGCCGGCATCCTTGATGTCCGTTTCCAGTTTGACGTGGGTTTCGTCGCCGGCCACCCCTTTCCACAAACCGCTCATGGAGATGACGCTGTCAGGATTGGTCAAGCGCAATTGATCGATTACCAGGCCTGCGCTGCTGCCATGAGCCAAGGCTTCCAGCCGCCCCAGGGTCAGATCCGGCATGCGCAAGTCATCCACCGAAACATCCAGCGAGGGAAAATCCGCTGCGACAACACGCGGCCCTTGAAGCTTTGCACCCGCTGACATCGGTGCCGGGATCACCAATTGCTTGAACACGCCGGACACCCGGGAAACCGCCCCTTCCGTCGCGCGCCGGTACGCAATGCTGCCCTGAACGCCGTGTCCCCCAACATCGACCTTGAGGATGCCTCCCTTCAGCTTGCCGTCGATATTGATGTCGGTAAACCGGCGACCGAGAAATTCCAGGTGGGAGAGGGTCAGGTTGATCCCGTTGAGCGGTGCCTGATCATTCCCGCCCAGGGGAACCAGGTCCAGCCAACCGCCCAGATCAAAATCGCCCACATAGCCAGCCACCGACAAACCCGGTTGCTGAGGCAACTGGGCCGGTGCACCGAAGCGAATTTCCCCGCGATCCACTTTCATGCCCCTGGCCGTGGGCCGGCTAACCCATACGCCAGACACTTGCCTGCCATAGTTGAGTGATGACCAGGTCGATCCATCCTTGAGCGGCTGTTGCTCAATGGTCATCTGCGCCGCCTGTGCAGCGCGCTTGGCCAGCGGCGCGGGCAGAGCAGATTCCAGGCCCACCAGGTTCGATTCCGCCTTGACACTGGCATGCGCCCCATTGCCCAGCAGCATCTCGCCTTTCCACTTTGCCTGGCCAGACAACAGACGGCTGACCGGTTTGCCCAGCCAGGTTTCCAACGCCGCCGCCGTAAATACGCCCTGCCCCAGAACGCGCGCTCTGGAGTCCTGGGTAGTGACGGCGAATAGTGCCGGTCCGCCCAAGGTCCGGGCGCTAATCCGGTTCGCGCTGACCGCCCCTTCGGTGAAGTTGAGATGGCCGCCGACCTGTTCCAGCCGGGGAACGTCGGGTCCGGGGTAGATGGTGTTGTTGTTGAATTCCAGCCGGCCGGCCACCGTGGTGTCGGAAATGTGGCCCAATGGCACCTTGATGTTGAGCGCCAGACCGAGATCTCCCGTTCCGGTCATGTCTTCGGTAAGGTTGTCGATCCGGTCCGACACCGGACTGAAATTGGCGAAGCGAACGAATTCTGCCACGGGCCCGCTCGCTTCCCCTTTTACATCGAGAATTTCATCCATTGCCCCGAGATGAGGGATCACCACCTGCACGCCGTGTAATTGGGCGCCGAAGATGTGCGCCTGATCCGAAAGAATTTCCAGCCGTTCATTGCGAAAGCGCAGTTGCCCGTCTATTCCGTCGATGTTTGGCCAGTCGCCGGCATAGTGAAGCGAAACGCCATTCGCCAGCACATCGATCTGAAACAGCCCACCGACATTGTTGCGGAACGGGAAACGGCGCGCTTCTCCACGCAGGGTAAAAGTCCCCTGCCGGGCAACGCCTGCAAGCAAGCCCTGCTTGAGCCAGGAGTAGGCCTCGTCATGTACCGTCTTGGGCATGTAGCGATAGACTGCGGCGCCGGCCGCCCGTTCCAGGCGGCCCGACAGATCCACCTGGTCAGGGCCGTTGCTGCCGATTCGATAGGTGCCGGCCAGGGTCGCGGCAAGGTCGGCATTTTCGAGGTCAACATTCGCAAGCTGCAATTCATACCCGGAACTCTTCCAGCGCCAGCCTCCCTGGGCAAGAAGCCGGGTCCAATCCATCTTGTGGTCGCGGAATACCTGCGGCAGGTCCAGCTGGCCTGGCCGGACCTCGATGCTGAATTCTCCCTTGTCCTGGTTTCCTGCCAGGCTGCCGTTCAATCCCTTTGCGCCCGGCCACTGGTCGAGCGCTTCCCAGGCAAGTTGCCGAAAACGTGCATTCACGCTGAATGTGGCTCTTTCGCCCGGGCGGGAAGCGGGATGCCAGCTTGCCTGCAGATGATCCACACGACCCTGCGCCTGCAGGGCGCTCAAGCGATTCTGCAACGCCGGCTTGATCGGCAGCGACGCCAGCAGCGGGCGCAAGGACGCCAGTTGCAGTACGTCCGCTGCCAACTGGAAGCTGCCGTTTCCGGCCCAACTCACCTGGCCGTTGAGCGGACCGATCGACGCACCTCCGGTCGGCTGCAATGAAAGGCCCCCCACTTTTACCGATTGGGTGCCTGCTTTCGATTGCCAGCCCACCTCGCCCACCAGCCTGCGCAAATTGAGCGGCGCCTGCTGCGGGTCGAATTGAGCGCCAACCTCAAGCATGTTCAGCCGCGCATCCAGCGCCACAATCCGGCCCCTGTCTATCCGGGCCGTCATCAATAAGCCTCCGCGGCCAGCTTTAAGGTAAGGCAGGTCCGTCCATGCGGACAGGGAATCGAGCCGCATGTTGCGAAACAGTCCATGGAGGGTTCCATACCATTCACTCAGCCGGAAGAATCCGCGCCCATGCAACATACCGCCCAATTCAAGCGGACCGCCTACGCGTGCCGGCGGCGTTGCGGAGAGTTCGAATTCATGCCTGCGCCCCAAATTGCTGAGATCGACTCTTACGCCGGTCAGAACGAGCGGCGGGGCTTGTCTGAAGTCATCGATCCAGGCCAGGGTAAGTCCTTGCACCGACACTTCGCCCTGCTTCAGCAGCCAGTCCGAGAAGGCATGATTGGAGCTATGAGGATCGATGGCGATCCCCCCCAAACGGTAGTTGCCATCCGGCGTTCGACGCAGTGCAAGTATCGAGCCCTGCACAGTCAAAGTGTGAAAACGCGGTTCCAGGGTCAACACGCTGCGCCAGCCAAAACGGCCATCAATGCGGTCAAAATGAAGAACTGGCCGGTTGTCCCCATCATGCAGGGTTACGCCCTTGAGCGTGAACCAGGGTCGGGCGCCGCCCCATTCGCCGCCCACCTCCGCCAGACTGACCTGAAATCCCGTTGCGGATGAAAGCAGATCCTCGATGGTGCTGCGGTAGTCCGCGATATGGGGCAGCACCCACAGGTACAGGTAGCCCAGCAAGCCCCCCCCCATCGCCATTGCCGCCAGCAGGGCGAACCCGCTCCAGCGCAACAGTCGGGTCAAGAGAGGCATGTCAGAGAGCAAGGGAAAGCCAACAGGAAGAATCGTTCATTCTACAGGTGCACCACCCGACTTGGGACTCACGACCGGGCTGGCGCTTGTGATTGTGAGGACAACACGCGGGTTCCTATTCAAGACTCTCGCTGAATCGGCGTATCCTGCGCCGGTTTTTCTTGGTTGGTCGGCCTTTGAGCGCAGCGGCCGGATTGAGCTGCACGCGCCGCTCTTCCAGTTGGGTTTGCCGGCGTGTCAGGCTTTGCTCCGATTCCTCATACAGGCTGCGGGCCACAGTCGCGGGCCCGCGCTTATCGGACAAGGCTAGAACAGCGAGTTCCCACTCGATTTCACCGATATGGACAAGCAAGCGGTCTCCCGCCCGCACCTCCTTCGCTGGCTTGCACCGTTCTCCATTCAGTCTCACCCGGCCGCCTTCGACTGCCTGAGTGGCGAGCGACCGGGTTTTGAAGAACCGGGCGGCCCACAGCCATTTGTCTATTCTGACCTTATCCACGATGCTCAATTCCCGCCAGCAACAACGTTTTCAAGCTGTGGGGCCGCTTCACGCACGCGCCCCGGATGCTTCCGCACCCGCCGCGTCGCCGCTCGCCCCACGACCGACCATCCATGCTCCAGGCAGGACCGGCTGACCGTCAAGAGCGCATCCTGTGACAAGGGACCTTGCAGCGTTGCCAAGAGGATGACCAGACGCCGCCAAGAATTCAAGTGCCAATTGGTTCTGCACCAGCGAACGATGACCCACGCCCGATGGCCCACGCGGGGCGTTCGAGGCTTACATGGACAGCACGATCAAGCTTGCGCCGGGAGCAGAATGCATTGGGCTTCATATGCGGGTGCCCTATTGCAGTCCAATGTGGATCAGTGCATGGATGTGATGGCGGAATCCGACCTGAAAACCGCAGACCACCTGGAACGCGGCATTGTAGAAATTGCCCTGCACTATCATCGGTAATCCGAAGACACCCATAGATTCGACAGAACACAATCATGCCCATCAAAGTGCTTGCTTTCGCCAGCTCGCTCCGGCGAATCCTTCAACCGCAAGGCGCTGGACTGCGCGGTGGCCGGCACCAGGGCTGCGGGAGCGGATGTGAATCTGATCGATCTTAGGGATTATTCAATGCCCCTGTTTGACCAGGACCGGGAAAGCGTGAGCGGGGTTGCGGAGAACGCAGTCGCACTGAAACGGCTGTTCACCAAGCACGCGGGACTGTTACTTGCCTGCCCAGAATACAACAGCTCCATCACTCCGCTGCTGAAAATCACACTGGACTGGGTGGTTCATGACTGACACTGCAGTTGTCGCACGCTTCAGGTTGCGCGCTTTCAGGATATGGGCCGCCTCACCCCGCTGCTCCTCCTCTATCCGCTTCCTGTTTGTCAGGAAAGCGCTTTGCCTTCCGTCTCCCGCAGATTCGCAGTCATCCGCGACACCCTTGCCGTTCAACCCGCTCTTCCCTTTACTGAGCGCAGTCAAAAATAGAAAAAGCCGCCTGACGGCGGCTTTTCTCTGGCAAGCCGATTAACGCTTGGAGAACTGCTTGCGCCGACGGGCTTTATGCAGGCCGACCTTCTTCCGTTCCACCGATCGGGCGTCTCGGGTCACCAGTCCGGCGGCCTTGAGCGCGGGCTTGAGATTGCCGTCATAGTCAATCAGCGCACGGCTAATGCCGTGGCGTATTGCGCCGGCCTGACCGGTTTCGCCGCCGCCCGCCACATTGACCATGATGTCGAAGCGCTGCAGGTTCTCGGTCAGCACCAGGGGTTGACGCACCACCATGCGGCCAGTTTCGCGCGAAAAGTAGTCGTCCACGGGCTTGCCGTTGACCACAATTGCGCCCGAACCGGCTTTCAGAAATACCCGGGCCACGGATTCCTTGCGACGGCCGGTACCATAGTTGTAATCACCAATCATAATCTGTCTGATCCTCTTAGCCCTTGATGTCGAGCGCTTGCGGCTGTTGGGCAATATGGGGATGGTCACTACCCGCATACACTTTCATTTTCTTGATCATGGCATAACCCAAGGGGCCTTTGGGCAGCATGCCCTTAACCGCCTTTTCCAGGACCCTGCCAGGAAAGCGCTCCTGCATCTTGGCAAATGTGGTTTCATAAATTCCTCCGGGATAGCCGGAATGGCGGAAATATTTCTTGTCTTCGGACTTGTTGCCGGTCACGCGGATCTTGCCTGCATTAACCACCACGATGTAGTCGCCGGTATCCACGTGAGGCGTAAATTCAGCCTTGTGCTTGCCGCGCAAACGGCGAGCGATTTCGCTTGCCAGGCGGCCAAGCACGACGTCAGTTGCATCCACCACGAACCAGTCGCGTTTCACTTCGTGCGGCTTTGCGGAAAAGGTTTTCATGTCCAGACCCTAAAATCCCAAGCGCGTGGCTCGGCGTATATCTGAAAAGCCGCCTAGTTTAGCGACACCCGGCCACCCGTGTCAAACCCAACATAGATGGGATAATGCCAGCAAATGACCAATTTCTACCTTTCCCACGTTCTGGGCACACTCCTGCTCCCGCCAGGAACGTTTCTGCTCCTGCTTCTCGCAGCCTGGGTCAGTCCATGGCGCTGGCTCAAGCGGATATTTCTAGGGCTCAGCTTTTTCGGCCTCTACCTGCTATCCACTGCATGGTGCGCAGGCTGGCTGCAGAAGAGCCTCGAAATCGCGCCCCCACTGTCACTGTCCGACCTGCCTTCGGCCGACGCCATTGTGGTCTTGGGGGGCGGACGGCATGTAGATATGCCGGAATACGGTGGCGACACCGTCAATGAACTAACCCTGGAGCGACTGCGCTACGCCGCCCAACTTTACAAGTCCAAACACCTGCCCATCCTGGTGACAGGCGGCGCGCCCGGAGGCGGGACCGAGCCGGAGGGCACGCTGATGAAAGAAGTCCTGGAGCGCGACTACGGCATTCCGGTTACCTGGACCGAAACCAATTCCCTCACCACCTGGGAAAATGCCGTCAAGGCTGCGCCGATCCTCAAACGCGCCAAGATCAAGCGGATTCTCCTGGTTACTCATGCAAGTGACCTGCGCCGGGCGGTTCCGCTGTTCCGCCAGCAAGGGCTGCAGGTCATCCCTGCCGGAACGCGCTTCGCCCGTGTTCGAATCGACGATCCATTGATTTTCCTGCCTGACGCGCGATCCCTGACAGAGTCTACCTGGGCTCTGCACGAATGGCTGGGTTTGGTATGGTATAGGCTACGTTCCTTTCTGCATGGACACGCACATGAAAGCACGGATCAAGCTCATTGAAGGCGTTTCATTTGCCGGGCAAAGCGAATCCGGCCACACCGTGGTCATGGATGGCTCCCCCGACGGAGGCGGTAAGAATTTGGGCGTGCGCCCCATGGAAATGTTGCTGCTGGGCATGGGAGGCTGTACGGCCTACGACGTGGTCCTCATACTGCGCAAGAGCCGCCAGCACATTACCGATTGCGTCGCTGAGATTGACGCCATCCGCGCCGATGCGAACCCCAAGGTGTTCACCAAAATCAACGTCCACTTCATCGTGAGCGGCAAAGGCCTGGAGCGCAAGAAGGTGGAAATGGCAATCAAGCTGTCTGCGGAGAAATACTGCTCGGCCAGCATCATGCTGGGCAAAGTCGCCGAAATTACGCATGACTTCGAGATCGTCGAGGGCTAGGGAATCTCTGCAAAAGTCATTGAACACTCCTATCCTGTGTTGAATGCTGAAGCTGATAGGGAGGAAGCGAATGCAACAACAAACCTTTGCCGACGGCAGCTTTGACTTGCATGGCAAGACGACGAGGCGCGCGGCCTTTCTGGCCGAGATGGAGCACGTCGTGCCGTGGTCTGAACTGTGTGCGGTGATTGCGCCGTTCTATCCGAAAGGCGAAGGCGGTCGGCCGACGGTGGGGCTGGAGCGTATGCTGCGCATCTACTTTCTGCAGCAATGGTTCAGCCTCTCCGACCCGGCAGTGGAGGAAGCGATCTACAACTCGGCCGCGATGCGCCGCTTCGTCGGTATTGATCTGGGGCGCGAGGCTGCGCCGGATGAGACCACCATTCTTCGCTTCCGGCACTTGCTGGAGAAGCACCACCTGGGCAAGAAGCTGTTCGAGCAGGTGCACCGGCACCTGGAAGCGCAAGGCATGAGAGTGGCGCGCGGCACCATCGTGGATGCCACCATTATCGCAGCACCCTCCTCGACCAAGAACCGCGACAAGAAGCGCGACCCGGACATGCACCAGACCAAGAAGGGCAACCAGTGGCACTTCGGCATGAAGGCGCACATCGGCGTCGATTCGAAGAGCAAGATCATCCACGCGGTGGTGGCTACCGCCGCCAACGTGGCGGATTCGCAGATACTGCCGGATCTGCTGCATGGGGACGAAACCAAGGTGTGGGGCGACCGTGCCTATCAGGGGCAAACGGCGGTCATCAAGCAATGCGCGCCCAAGGCACAGGACATGACCAACCGTCGTTGCCGCCGCAAGGGTGAAATCGATGAAGTCGAGCGGGCGAAGAACCGGAACAAGTCGCGTGTGCGCGCCAAGGTCGAGCACGCGTTCGGCGTGATCAAGAACATCTTCGGATTCGTGAAGGTGCGCTACAAGGGGCTGATGAAGAACGCGAACCGAATGTTCGCTACCTGTGCCTTGGCGAATTTGTACCTGGCACGGCATCACTTGTTGCGATCTCAAGGGGCAAGGTACGTCCAATGAATGAAAAATGGCCCGCAAGGGCGAGCGATAACGGGGTGAAACACCCGGAATCAACCCGAAACCTTGCCGCTGATGATCATGCATCCAATTTGCTCATGAAAATTGGGGCTTCTTCAGACCTTCCCTAGGAATCAGCTCGCCTGCAAAACGAGCTTTGGATTCCAACTATTGCCTGCTCCTCAGGAACGGCCCGCACCGTATGCCGTTTAACCTTTGCCGCGCATGCCAGCAGTGAATCAAAATTGGGATGCTTGCCCGGATGAAGGAGCGCATCTTCCGCATGTTCGTCGTAGATCGCAAGCGCCTCCTGGCTTTGCTGCGGGTTGATACCGCCCCACTTTGTGGCTACGTCGGCGCAGGCCCGCACCGACCCAGCGAAACCGGGTTGATCCTGATCGCGCCAATCAATTGACCGGCGCCATTTCGCAGTTCCAGTTGCTCAATGTCATCGGCTGCCGGATGCTTGGCCAGGTCTTCGGGAAAGCTGTCTCTCAGAAATAATACGCGGTCTTTTTCATCACCCGGGAAGCCAGTTTCATCACAGTCTTTACCGGCAGCGGCAAGGGCGCCCCGCCATGCTTGATGGCCGTCTGCGCGTGGCGGCTTTCATCTTCCTTCATCTGCTGCACAAGCGCGCGGCTCTTATGGTCCTGCACGGGCAGTTCGGCAAGGTGTTCTTCCAGATGCGCTTCCACCTGCTTCTCAGTTTCGGCCAGGAAACCCAGGTTCCACTTGTCCCCCAATGTCCCGGCAACCGCTCCCAGCACAAGGGACGCGGAATACCAGAATGGATTCAGCGCGCTCTTGCGCCCACCCAGTTCGTTGATGCGGGATTCGCACCATGCAAGATGATCGTTTTCCTCCCTGGCCGCTTGTTCCAGTTCAAACTGCACGGTTGGATCTTTAGCGGTCAGCGCCTGGCCCTGATAAAGCGCTTGGGCGCACACTTCGCCCACATGATTAACCCGCATCAAGCCGACCACTTCCCGTTTCTCGGATTCCGAAAGCGTGTTCTCTTCGAACTGCCGTGCCGGATTGGGGCGGCCGGCCTGCGGCGTGGTGAGTACCGTCCGCAAGCTGTTGTCGAAAACAACGATGAGGCGATCAATAGAATTCATTTCGAGGGCACCCGGGATTTAACAAGCAAGATTGTACCTGCTAGCAGAAATGGGGACGTGCTCCCCAGGGAAGCCTTCCAAGCCAGTCGTACCCGGTCAGTCCAGGCCGCGGCTGCATCGATGAACTCAAACGAAGGCAGATGTCCGTACCGGCAGCAAGTAATGCTGCCTTACTGCATTCGCGCCTTCGCTTAGAACAAGGAACCAACCAATACGGAAAACAGGCTCAACCAGGCCAATAAGACCATGGCGACCACTACCACCATGGGAAGTTGCTGAAAGCTGAAATAGTTCTTCATGCCCGAGTTCGCTGAGTCCAGGCAAATTCTAGTTTAATCCGATGTGTCCTTCAACTTGCGATTGCGCGGCAGCAGTGGATCATCTTCGTCCATGAGGATCCGCTCGGCGGGCCCTTCGAGATCGTCGAACTGACCGCTCTTGATGGCCCAATAGATTCCCCCCACGATCACCAGTATGAAAATCGCGGTCAAGGAGAACAGGAACAAAAGAATCCCGCTCACGGTACCCGGACCTCCCACTCCTGCCGGTAGTGGTCTTCGCCGCGGGTCAGGCGGAGGCTGACCAGCCACAGTCCGCTGGCGGGCAGAAGGACGCGGGTTTCGAAGGTTCCTGCCGCGGTTTCGCGCATGACCTGTGGCATTCCCTCGCCAGTCTCGCCCGGCCGCTTGGCATAGAGCACCGCAGTCAGGGCGGTCATGGGCCGGTCGTCTGCATCACCCACTTCCACCACGATTGAATTATCGCCTTTGCTGGGCATGCGCAAACCTTGAACCGCCACATCCCAGCCAAGTTGATTCTGCCGATATTGTTCGCTCAGTTGGCTGTTGATTGTCTTGGCAGCTTCCTGACCATGATCCAGCACGCCCGAAAATCCGGTATGTATTCTTACCTTGTCCGCGCCGGGGAGCACCATTGAGGCCAGCCGCGGAGGCAATCCCTGGGTGGAAATGTAAAGAAAACCCGCCATGAGCAAAGTCAACAGCAGAAAGAAAGTGATCAGCGCCTTCGGCGCCCAGTGCAGCTTGCCGCCCGATTTGGTTTGAAAGCGGGTGATCATTAGCATGACCAGACTTGCGCTGGAATACACCGCGACGTGGATGGACACAACATCTAGACCGGGCCAACGGCCAATGATATAGGCAAGATATCCCGCCAGGGGAGCGCCCGCGGCCACGAGCGCCCGGACCAGATGTGGCAGTCTGCCGGTCACGGCATAAAGTATCAAAACAAGTACCAGGCCCCCAAACAGGGTGGGCAGGGTATGGTTCATGGCTGGCCTAGGTTGGAGTCGAAGTGGGCAAGCTCGGCCTGAGTCTCATCGGGTCTGGATTGCGGTTTGATCAAGAAATAGAATTTATGAATTTTGGCCGCATTCTCCGGAGACAGTTTGACCGACGCTATGATCGTTGTGCTGCGGCCCGGCCTCACCTTGACTGCAGCAAAGTTTCCCAGATCCAGCGCAGGCGACGGAAGGTCCCGGACACCGATGACGTAGGTTTCTTCGTTTTTCCCCGTATTAGTAATGCGGATTTGATAGCGGTCACGAATGTCGCCATTGGACAGCGTCACAAACAACGGTTGACGCACTTGGCTGACGGATCGCTCAAAGTCGTTGCGGGTGGCGATACTAATGATCAAAAATCCGGTCATGCCGATTAGGGCGACGCCGTAACCTACGATTTTGAGTCGCCTCCAATGCAGATGTGGTTCCTTCACTTGCGGCTGAGCCAGGTTGGTTTCGGAATCGTAGCGGATGAGGCCGCGCGGGAAATGTATCGAATCCATGATGCTGTTGCATGCATCGATGCACAGGCCGCAGGAGATGCAGCGATATTGCAGGCCATCGCGGATATCAATGCCGGCCGGACACACTTGCACGCACATGCCGCAGTCTATGCAATCTCCATGTCCCTGGGCATGACGCTCTTCCAGATTGCGCAAGCCGATGCGGGCGCTGGCCCGGCCATGCAGACCTTCGCCCCGTTTTGCATCGTAATGCACCGCAAGGGTTTCCGGATCGTACATCACGCTTTGAAATCGGCCGTACGGGCAGATATAAGTGCAGATCTGTTCTCGCATCAAGCCTGCTGCCGCATAGGTAGACAGCGTAATCACGCCCACGGTCAGGTAGACGGCCGCAGCCGCTTGCCCGGTGAAGAAGTCGTTGAGCAGTTGTGGCGCATAGGCAAAATAGGCCACGAAGCTAATGCCGGTCCAGAAGGAAGCCAGCAGCCAGAGCAGATGGGTGAGCCCCAGCTTGAGAGTCTTTTCTCTATCCCATGGCTGACGAAACAGGCGGATGCGAGCGGGCCTCTCGCCCTGGATCTTTGTCTCGATCCAGAGGTAGAAGTCGGTCCACAGGGTTTGGAAACAGAAATAGCCGCAGAACGCCCGCCCCACCAGGCCGGTGACGAAAAACAGCAACACGGCTGCGATAAACAGCAGGAGGGCCAGCCAGATCCCATCCTGCGGAAAGACCACCAAGTCGAAAATCAGAAAGCGGCGGCCGGGCAAATCGAACAGCACGGCCTGAGAAGGCGCATCTGACCGTGCCCAAGGGAGCCACGGCAGTCCAAAGAAGATGCCATAGGCAAAGCTAAGAACCGCCCACTTGAAGCGCCGGAATCTTCCCTTCACCGAACGAGTAAATACAGGAATGCGCTTCTGTAACGGCGCTAACTGTTCTTCAAGTTGTTGCACGCGTTGACCTCAGACAGAAAACCCCCGCCTGGCGGGGGTTTTCTGTAATCCGCATGACAAAAAAATTACTTGCCGCCACCAAGCACGTCATGCACGTAGACCGTGAGCACCTTGATCTGTTCCGGGCTAAGGCGTTCGCTCCACGCTGGCATAACGCCGCGGCTAACGCCCCTATATATTTCCTGGCGAATCGCTGCAAGCTTGGCTGCGTCGCTAGCTGCTCCGGATACATCGGCCCACAGCCAGATCTTGTCAGTCAGATTGGGGGCACCGATAGCCTGCTTGCCTTTGCCATCGTCGCCATGGCAGTAATAACAGGCCGCCGTTTCGCTATGGAAAAGCTGATTGCCCGTGTCTGCCTTGGCCGAATCGTGGCCGATGCCGGACAGGCTGGCGACATAGTTCGCCAAGGCGTCAATCTGCGCCTGGCTGAGAACTTCACTGAAGGCCGGCATGTAACCACGCCGGCCGTTGCTGATGGTTTCGTCGATCGCTTCGTAGCTGCCACCGTAGAGCCAGTCATCGTCAGTCAGGTTGGGATAGGCGCCGACCAGACCCTGCCCGCCCTGCTGGTGACAGGGTGCGCAGTTGTCGGTGAACAGCGCACGCCCGGTGGATTGCACGAAACCGGAAAGCTCCTGATCCTTGCCGATCTGTTCGAACGAGGAAGCCGCAATCTTTCTGAAAAACGGCTTCTGCATCTCAGCCGCCCGGTTGAGCTTCTCCATCAACAGTGCCCGCGTGTTCCAATGGCTAGTCTTGGTTTCGCCTTGCTTGTTCACGTAGGTGATGGTGGCAAGGCCATGGAGAAATCCCTTGCCCACCGGCCACGATGGGTAGAGGAACCAGTAGACAACGGCGAACGCAACCGTGATATAAAACGTGTATACCCACCAGGTTGGCAACGGATTATTGAACTCCTGCAGGTCGCCATCCCAAGCATGGCCGGTAGTCTGAACAGATTGGGACTGCAACTGCTCGCTCATTACGTTTCCTCTTCGTCCCTGTTTTCATCCATGAAAGGCATCTGTCGGTAGGATTCCAGCCGTTCGCTGCGCTTCCGGCTCCCGAACGCGTAGTAAAGGATACCGACGAAGGTCACGAAAAATATGATCAGGGCAAGCGGCTTGGTATTTTCCGGCTTGGAAAACCAGTTGAGACTCTCCATTACCCAGCCTTGTGCGCCAGAAGATATCACCGCGAACGGATCAGCTCGTCTTCATCGACTGTGCTGAAGTCCACCATGGTGCCCAGAACCTGCAGATAGGCGATCAGAGCATCCAATTCACTCACCCCCGCCTTGTTGCCGTCGTAATTGCCCAGATTGGCCTGCTCGATCAAATTCTTTTGCGCGTCCGGAATATGCAACATGGCGGCAACCTGGGGGCCGAATTTTCTTACGTTTGCGTCGAATTCAGCCTGCGTCAAAGAATACGGCACTCCTACAGTGCGCAAAGCCTTCATTCGCTGTTCGAGATCTGAAGTATCCAGGGGCGTGGTCGCCAGCCACGGATAGCTGGGCATCACCGATACCGGCACCACTGAGCGCGGATTGTTCAGGTGCTGCACATGCCATTCGTTGGAATACTTGCCGCCCACTCTTGCCAGATCTGGACCAGTACGCTTGGATCCCCACTGAAAGGGATGGTCATATTGGGATTCGGCTGCCAGTGAATAGTGGCCATAGCGCAGCTTCTCATCCCGGAAGGGACGAATCATCTGTGAGTGACAGAGATAGCAGCCTTCCCGCGTATATATATCGCGGCCGCGCTGTTCCAGAGGAGTATAGGGGCGGACGTTGACACCCGGTGTCTTCTCAACCGTCTTGTCAATGAGGAACAAGGGCGCAATCTCCACCAGACCGCCCACGCTGATCGCAAGCATGGTAAGCACCAGCAACAGGCCGATGTTGGTTTCTATCCATTCATGCTTGAAGTTGAAATTCATGGCTTGCCTTACCTGGGATAGGCGCCCGCTTGAGCCATCTTGGCCGCCAGCTTTGCTTCCAGTTCAAGCTCTTCACGTTTGACCTGCAGTATGGTCATGGCCACGTTGCAGATCATGAGCACCACGCCGGCGAGAAAGAATACCCCGCCGATGGCACGCATGACATAGAAGGGGTGCATGGCTGCCACTGAGTCAACAAAGGAATACTGCAGGTTGCCAAACTCATCATAGGCGCGCCACATGAGGCCTTGGGTAATGCCGGAAATCCACATAGCGGTGATATAGAGGAGGATGCCGATGGTGGCCAGCCAGAAATGCGCACCCACCAGACGCGTGCTGTACAGCTTGGTATCCCACAACTTGGGAATCATGTGATAGAGCGAGCCGAAGGTAATCATCGCCACCCAGCCCAGCGCACCGGAATGCACATGGCCGATCGTCCAGTCGGTGTAATGCGACAGCGCGTTCACTTCCTTGAGCGACATCATGGGCCCCTCAAACGTGGACATCCCATAGAAGGACAAGGCCACGATCAGGAAACGCATGATCGGATCTGTGCGCAGTTTGTCCCAAGCGCCGGACAGGGTCATGATGCCGTTAATCATGCCGCCCCAAGAGGGCATCAGCAACAGGATGGAGAAGGTGGCCGCCAGCGTGGAAGTCCAGTCTGGCAAGGCTGTCCAGTGCAGATGGTGCGCCCCTACCCACATGTACATGAAACACAGCGCCCAGAAGTGAACGATGGACAGCCGGTAGGAGTAGATCGGACGGCCGGCCTGCTTGGGGACGAAGTAATACATCATACCGAGGAAGGCGGCGGTCAGGAAGAAACCCACGGCGTTATGGCCGTACCACCATTGCACCATTGCATCCTGAGTGCCGGAAAACAGGCTGTAGGATTTCATCGAAAACAAGTCAACCGGCACGGCCAGATTATTGAAGGTATGCAGCAGGGCGGTGGCCAGGATGAAGGCCAGATAAAACCAGTTGGCAACGTAAATGTGCGGCTGCTTGCGCCGCATGATCGTGCCGACAAACAGAATCAGGTAAGTCACCCAGATTACCTCGATCAGAATGTCGATGGGCCATTCCATTTCCGCGTACTCGCGCGCCTGTGTATAGCCGAGCATGTAGGAAACATCTGCCAGCAGAATAACCGCCTGCCAACCCCAAAAGGTCAAACTGGCCATTCCATCAGAAATCAGGCGGGTCTGGCAGGTGCGCTGCACCACGTAATACGAAGTCGCAAACAGGGCCGAGCCGCCGAAACCGAAAATCACCGTGGTGGTGTGGACCGGCCTGAAGCGACCAAAGGAGATATAGGGGCTGTCAAAATTGAGCAACGGCCAGGCCAGTTCGGAAGCGATATAGACTCCCACCAGCATGCCGACCACCGCCCAAACGAGCGCCATTACGGAGAACTTCTTTACAACGTCAAAGTTATATTGTTCAGCGCTCGCGTAGGTCGTTACCGACATTGCCCGCCCCTTCGGATGAGTCGAATATTATCAAACGTAAAATTGTAATCGTTTGCGCTGTTCGCGGGCAAGGTACATCAGGACCATACAAATGGCTCTGTTTCTATCAGCAGGGCGCAGAACGCTTCAAGGCCAAGTGCTTGGTGTTTGGCACCAACAAGCAGAAGCCTCACAAGAATATCAGGCTCAGGTTTGCAGCTTGAGTATTTTCAGGCGCCGCGCTGTAAAGCAAGTCGGCATGGCGAACGCGCCTGATCAGGTTAAGCTCGGAACTGGGCCAGAATGACTCCACTCGTATAGACCGCTAGATGAGGATGGAGCGCGGTGGCCCGGGGGGACCCACCCCCTATGCCTAATGCCCTTGTAGAAGGGCAGTGAGGTCCTGTGCGATCGCCTTGGGCTGACTGCCATAGGGAACCAGCAGGCGGAGCCTGCCTTGGGGATCATAGACAAAAGTCCCGGCTGTATGATCAATCAGGTAATCGTGCGGGCTGTTGCCACCACTCTTTCGGTACACGATCTTATACTCTGCTGCCAGTTTGGCCAGAGATGCGCTGTCCGTATATAGTCCCAAAAAATCGGGATTGAACGCGGAAACATACTGCGCAAGTAGTGCCGGGGTGTCACGTTCCGGATCAACCGTAACGAACAAGACCTGAACCCGCCGCGCGTCCTTGCCCATCGACTTGAGCGCCATTGCGAACGTTGACAGGGTGGTAGGGCAAACATCGGGACAGTGCGTGTACCCAAAAAACAGGGCCACGACTTTGCCGCGAAAATCGTTAAGGCGTCGACCATGGCCCGTGTGATCGGTCAGTTTGAAGTCTTTGCCCCAGGGAACGCCACTGATGTCTGTGGCATTAAACAAGACTGCGGGAGGGGGCGGCGCGTTTTGACCGCATCCCGTCAGCAGGACCAGGCTCACCAAGCCGAAAAGAATATATTTCATTTAGAGATGTGGCACGGAAAAATCTTGAATAAACGCAAGACCCGCACGATCTGGTAAAAGGATCACGCTGCGCAGTCTGTGCCAAACCAAAACAGGGGGCTTATTTAGGCGGCTCCATGACTAACCTACGCGTCATCAAGCGTTGACCAGGCGGTTTCTTGGCGACAACATTGCGCCGTCTTGGCGCTCATTGCTGATCTACCGGCCGGAGTAACATGTCTCCCGGTAAATCGGCCAACCGGTACTTGCCTGACTCCACGGCCTTGGCCAGTTTTTCCAGCGAAGTCTCCTGCAATAGATCAATTACTTTCTCCTTTACCGGAACCCAGCGAAAATGCAGTGGACAAGCCGTCTCATCGGAGCACTTCTTGAGCCCCAGGAGACAGCTTTGAGTGAAGTTTGGCCCTTCCGTCTGATGGATGATGTCCATGAGATTGATCTTCCCGCCGTCTTCCCGCAGACAAAATCCACCGGTGCGACCGCGAAATGAGTACAGCAAATTACCCTTGGCAAGCCCCTGCAGGATCTTCGCGAGATAGGGTGCCGGAACGTTCAATTTGACCGCGATATCCTTGTTGAGCACGGGCGCCCCGGGTGGCTGGGTAGCCATGTAGATGAGGGCCTGTACTGCGTACTGGCTAGTGCGCGAAAGGATCATGGAGTAAGTCACTTAAGCATAAGATGACCCCATGCACTTTAGCACAAACTAGTCCGAATATCGCCAATTACAATATCCGCGCGGAAAAATGTAGCGGCCAATAATGATCGGCCAGCAGTGCAACAAAGAGCAGGCTCAAATACGAGATGGAAAAGCGGAAGCATCGACGCGCCAGGGCGTCTGAATAATTACGCCATAATTGCCAGCCATACTGAATAAAGCGGGCGCCCAACGCCACGGCAGCAACCGAATAAATCAACGCGCCCATGCCCGTTGCCACCGGCAGAAGGCTGACTGCAAAGAGGATCAGGGTGTAAAGCAGGAGATGCAGCCGGGTAAATTTCTCGCCATGTGTCACCGGCAGCATGGGTAGTCCGGCTCTGGCATATTCTTCCCGGCGGTAGAGGGCCAGGGCCCAAAAATGAGGAGGAGTCCAGGCAAATATGATCAGGAATAACAACAGCGCATCATGACTTACGGTGCCGGTTGCAGCCGCCCACCCCAGAATCGGGGGCATGGCGCCTGAAGCGCCGCCAATGACAATATTTTGCGGGGTGAGAGGCTTGAGAACTACCGTGTAAACCACCGCGTAGCCGACAAAGGTGGCCAGTGTCAGCCACATGGTAAGTGAATTGACCAGGACATCAAGAAGATAGAGTCCAGCCCCGCCAACCAGTCCGGACAGGATCAGCACATGCACACTCGATAGCTCACCCCGAGGCAACGGGCGCGCGCGGGTTCGCGCCATCACCGCATCGATCTTCTGCTCCACCAGACAGTTAAAGGCAGCCGCTGCTGCCGCAACCAGGGCGATGCCAGCGGTCGCGGACCATAGCACCGTCCACGGCACCATGCCAGGGCTTGCCAAGAACATCCCTATCACCGCAGTGAACACAATGAGTGAAACTACCCGCAACTTGCACAACGCGAGATACTGCTGGCAGCGGCAAGCGGCCTGATTAATCAATAAAGTGGTTGTCATGCTTTCATCTCATGCAGTCAGCTTGAAATTCAGGGTGACCAGGGTCATTAACAGTAGCGCGGCGCCTGCATTATGAGCCACGGCGATGGGCAAGGGCAGGCCAGCCAGCACATTGGTTATTCCCAGCAACACCTGCACGGATAACAAACCCAGAACGGTCATCCCAATCAGTTTGAACCCGGGGATCTTGAGCATCTTGGAGCCCAGCCAGCCCAGGTACATGAACACAACCAGAGCCCCGAGTCGGTGAGTCCAGTTTATGGCGGTCAGGGCTTGATGGGTCAACAGTCTACCGTGGCTGTCCATGCCCAGCTCCCGGCGCAACGTAAATGCCGGAACAAAATCCATGTTTGGGACCCATGCGCCCTGGCACGTGGGGAAATCCGGGCAGGCCAGTGCCGAGTAATTGGTGCTGACCCAGCCGCCCAATACAATCTGCGCTGCAAGCAGCGCCAAGCCCAAGACGGCCCAGGGATTGAGCCATGGTGCCTTCGGCAGGTAGGAGGCGTCATACACCTTGGTTTCCCTCAGCCAAAGCCAAGTCAGCAAGGCAAGCGTGGTCATGCCGCCGATCAGGTGACCCGTAACCACCAGAGGCTTGAGCTGTTCGGTCACGGTCCACATGCCCAGCAAGGCCTGAAACACGACCACAAGCAGCAATAGCACGGGCAGACCTCGCCCCTGCGTCATGTCCCCTCTCCTGGTCCAGGCCACAACCGCAATGGACAGGATCAGCAATCCCAAGGTGCCGGCAAGATACCGGTGGATCATCTCTTTCCAGGCTTTGGGCTGGGACACCGGGCCGCCCGGCTGCATGGACTCTGCAGCAGCAATATTTTCAGCTGCGTCATGCGGGCTGATGTGTCCATAACAGCCAGGCCAGTCTGGGCAGCCCAAGCCTGCATCGGACAAACGCACATATGCGCCCAAGACCACGACAGTGAAGGCCAGACACAGAGCAGCAAATATTAGGCGGTGAAAAAAAATCATCAGTTCAGCCTATCTGTGAGGCTTTAAGTAACTGCTTAAGGTCCTTGATCATACGCGATGGATCTGGATTGGCCGGAAAGCGCATCATCAGGTTGCCCAGCGGGTCAACCATGTAGACATGGCTGCCGGATTGCGCTCCGGGGAATTGGGCCAGGAAGACCGGGTCCTGCGTCCGGACAACTCGCAGACCGGGATGTTGTGCCAGCAGCGCCGCGCTGGGTTCCTGGCCATCAGTCACCATCCACAAACGATTGATGCGACCCTGCTCCGGCCCCTGGACACTGCGTATCTGTCGCATGTAATACAGCAAGCGTTCGCAGGGCTTGCTACAGTTGCCGCCCCCTATATAGACCAACGTCCATTTCCGCTTGAAATCCTGCGCCGATATGACCTGTCCGGCCTGGTCCCGACCGTCGTTGAGACTTACCTGGGTTATCAACTCGCCGTAATTCTTGCGCCCGCTGGGATGCCAAAGGTAATACGCCAGATACGATGCCAGAACAGGCAGTGCAAACAAGAAAAAGATGAGTATCAGCTTAGCTCTGGACACGTTTCTTCACATTCAAGACAAAAAAAAGCACCACGATGGTTGCCGCCAGACCATACCACTGCAGCGCGTAGCTGACATGGGTGGCGACACCGGCATCAGGCCGGGGCCACTGCCTGTACAAGCCATCCGGGGTATCGCCGGTCTGCTGGATCAGGATGGGTTGAAGCGGCTTGGCAAAATCCCGCCGGTAGCGCTCGAAATTGAGATTCTGCCAGACTCCGTTGCGAGGTTCAGCCCCAGCGAACTCAAAATACCTGCTGACCGGATCGACCGCGATGCCGACAATCCTGACCTGCCCCTTCAACTCCGGAACGAACGGCAAATGACTGCGATCCGTGCCAGCCGCCACCCAACCTCGATTGACCAGAACGTACAGTCCGGATCCATTGATGCGCAGGGGTGCCACCACATGATAACCCGGCACCCCGTTGACCACACGGTTGTCGATCAGAATCTGGCCGGACTGGTCGAACTCCCCGCGCGCTTCCACCCGGTCAAAGAGCAGGCTCTCTTTATCCTGAAGTTGCGCTCCGAGTTGGATAAGCCCCGCTTGTTCTCCCCGGTCGTAACGGGCTTGCAGCATTCGCTTGTATTCTGCTCGATGGGTCTGCCAGTTTCCCAAGAACAGGGTCAGCACGAAAAAGAACAACGCCGCCAGAGCCGGCCAGAGGCCCGGGCGAAATTGGTAGGCCCCGAATTGAAACCCTATCATTCCAGTTTCCGTTAAACTATTTGGCGAAGACCATCGGAGGACACAATGCGCTTTCTCGTCATCGGCATTTTTCTACTCATCCTGTTCAGTCTGGGCAGCGCTCTCTATTACCTCGTGCATGACAAGGGCGGAAGCGATCGTACGGTCAAGGCGCTCACCATCCGGATTTCCCTTTCTCTGGCACTGTTCCTGCTGCTTATGGCGAGTTATTACTTCGGCCTCATCCCTGCACAGGGGCTCAGAGGACACTAAGCGCCCGGACATGAAAGAAAATGGCCGCTCGCGCGGCCATCGTTCTGGCCTGTCGGGCGATCAAATGAGCCAGTAAACGAAGATGAACAGGCCCAGCCAGACCACGTCGACGAAGTGCCAGTACCACGACACCCCCTCAAATGCGAAATGATGTTCCGGCGTAAAATGCCCCTTGATGGCGCGAAACAGCACCACAATGAGCATCAATGTGCCGATGGTCACATGAAAACCATGGAAACCGGTCAGCATGAAGAAAGTGGCGCCATAAACGCCTGCGCCCAGGGTCAGTCCCAGCCGGCTGTACGCCTCGTGATATTCGTGCGCCTGCAAGAACAGAAAGGTAAGGCCCAGGGCGACCGTCGCTGCCAGCCCCCAGATGAGTTGATTGCGGTTGTTCTTCTTGAGTCCCCAATGGGCCCAGGTGACTGTTACACCAGAGGATAGGAGCAACAGGGTATTGATGGCGGGAATGCCCCAGGCCTCCATCGGCGTGAACTTCAAACCCTCCGCCTGCAGCCCGGGGCCTGCGCTCGGCCAGCCGCCCCTGTAGCCGTCCCACAACTGCTTCATCGTATCGCCTTCCGACAGCCATGGCACGGACAAGACCCGCGTGTAGAAAAGGGCGCCGAAGAATGCGGCGAAAAACATGACTTCAGAAAAAATGAACCAACTCATGCTCCAGCGGAAGGACATGTCCACCTGCTTGTTGTGGACGCCGGATTCGCTTTCCCGGATGACCGTGCCGAACCATCCGAACAGCATTACCGTAAGTACGCACAGACCGGCGATCAGAATCCAGCCCCCGCCAGCCACATGGTTGATGTAAAAGGCCCCGCCCAGCGCCATCAACAGCAACGCCACTGATCCCACGATCGGCCAGTGCGAGGGTTCGGGTAGATAATAACCACCAGGATGGCTGCTCATTCTTGTGTCTTCCTCCTTAATAATTCGACATTGATCATTAACGCGTCACCAGCATCACCAGCAGCAAAATCATCCCCACCAACAGTGCGGCGCCCACCAAGCCTGCAATAATGACCTGGGCGGGAGTCAAATGCGCCGCATCGGCGTCGTAATCACGCCGCTTGCGTACTCCGAAAAACCCCCAGAACACCGCCAGAACCGCTCGCCAGCCCGGTCTTTGCCGGTCAACCATCTTGTGCTTGGTTGTTCGCCACCTTGAAAAAGGTGTAGGACAAGGTCACGGTGTTCACGTCCTTCGGGATGCCCCGATCCAAAACGAGCATGACAGGCAAGCGCTTCTTCTCTCCACCCATTAGGGCCTGCTGACTAAAACAGAAACACTCTATTTTCTTCACGTAGCGCCCGGCCAAAGCCGGGCCATAGCTTGCGATTGCCTGGCCGGAGATCTTCGAGCCAGCCATGTTCTCCACTTCAAACTCGGTCCGCACCAACTCGCCAGGATGAATTCTCAAACTGCTCTGCAGCGGCCGAAAATGCCAAGGCATGGACGGGTTGGTATTGGCGTCAAATTGCAACGTGATCCAGCGCCCGCTATCCACCTGTGTGTTCGCCGCCAATGCCTGCTCCTCTCCGGCATTGATCCCGGTCACCCTGCAGATCTGGTCATAAAGCGGCACCAAGGCATAGCCAAAGCCGAACATGCAGGCCGCGACCACGAGCAGCTTCTTCATTACCCGCGCATTTGTCGGACCCGTCACGATGGTTCAAAACCGGTCATGCATGACCGCCCAGATCGTGTACCCGAACACACTGATCACGATGGCCGCCAAGATGAGGCCCGTGCGTAGATTCTTGCGTTCTGGAGATTCCTGATTCATGGCTCGATATCACTATGCCGGGGTTTGACCCCCGTGTACCAATACGTCACATGACCACCGGCGCAGTTTCAAACGTGTGGTAGGGCGCAGGCGAAGGAATCGTCCATTCCAGCCCATGAGCGCCTTCCCATACCCGGTCTGTCGCCTTCTGCCCTCCCTTCATGGCCTTGATCAGCACCACGAGGAAAATCAACTGGCTGAACCCGAAAATAAAAGCGCCTACCGATGCAATTTGGTTGAAGTCCGTAAACTGCAGTGCATAGTCCGCCGTGCGACGAGGCATACCTGCCAGACCGAGGAAATGCATTGGGAAGAAGGTGATGTTCATTCCGATTGCCGATAGCCAGAAATGCCATTTGCCCATTTTCTCGCTGTACATGTGACCGGTCCATTTCGGCAACCAGTAATAAACACCAGCAAAGATCGCAAAGAGGGCTCCCGATACGAGCACATAATGGAAATGGGCGACCACATAGTAGGTATCCTGAAGCTGGATATCCACCGGGGTTATGGCTAGCACCAGGCCGGAAAATCCTCCGATGGTAAACAAGCAGACAAAAGCCACTGCAAACAGCATTGGCGTTTCAAAGGTCATCGAACCCTTCCACATCGTGGCAACCCAGTTGAACACCTTCACCCCGGTAGGTATGGCGATCAGCATCGTTGAATACATGTAGAACAACTGGGCGGTGGCGGGCATTCCCACGGTGAACATGTGATGCCCCCAGACGATGAACGAGAGAATTGCGATGGAAGCGGTCGCATAGACCATGGACGCGTAGCCGAACAGCGGCTTGCGGGCAAAGGTCGGGATAACCTGGGAGACGATGCCGAAAGCGGGCAGGATCAGGATATACACTTCAGGGTGGCCAAAGAACCAGAAGATGTGCTGAAACATGACCGGGTCGCCGCCGCCCGCGGCATTGAAGAAATGCGTGCCGAAGTGCCGGTCCGTAAGCAGCATGGTCACCGCACCCGCCAGCACCGGCATGACAGCGATCAGCAAGTAAGATGTGATCAACCAGGTCCAAACGAAGAGCGGCATCTTCATCATCGTCATCCCGGGCGCGCGCATGTTGAGGATGGTGGTGATGATGTTGATTGCACCCATGATCGACGACGCACCCATGATGTGCACAGCAAATATGGTCACGTCATAGCTTATGCCGCCCTGGATGAAGAGAGGCGGGTACATAGTCCAGCCTCCCGCCACGGCGCCGCCAGGTAGAAAGTAGCTGCTTAATAGGAGAATGCCAGCCACCGGGAGCAGCCAAAAACTCCAGTTGTTCATGCGCGGGAAAGCCATGTCCGGCGCGCCGATCATGAGAGGAACCTGCCAGTTGGCGAAGCCAGTCCAAGCCGGCATGATCGCGCCGAAAATCATGATAAGCCCGTGCATCGTGGTGAGCTGGTTGAAGAAGTCGGGGTGGACCAACTGCAGTCCTGGCTGGAAGAGTTCGGCTCGGATAATCAGCGCCATGACACCCGCCAATAGAAACATGATCCCTGCGAACCACAGGTACAGGCTGCCGATATCCTTATGATTGGTGGTCTTCACCCAACGCATGATTCCGCTAGGGTGATGCGCGTGGCCGTGGCCATCGTCGTGGGCGTGAACTGCGTCGTGCGCCATATTCTTTCTCTCCTAAAATGCTCTAATATCTTCCGGAATCGATGCTTAAGGGGCTGCCGGTGCTCCAGCGTCCCCGGACCCGCCGCCTTTAAGAGCAGCAACCTGATCAGGCTGCGCCATGTCGCCTTTCTTGTTGTCCCAGGAGTTGCGCTCGAAGGTCACCACCGCAGCGATGTCGACATCAGACAGCTGGGTACCAAACGCCACCATGGCCGTGCCAGGACGACCATTCAAGACGGTCTTGATGTGGCCCTCAATCGGGCCATTGACCGTCGTCGATCCGTTGAGCGCTTTGAACGTGCCCGGAATTCCCATGCCATTGACCTGGTGGCAGGCTGCACAGTGGCCGTTGTAAACCTGCTCGCCCTTGGCCTTCAATTCAGCCAGGGTAAAGGTCTTGCCGTTTTCCGCCGTAGCGGCTGCTGTCGCGCCCTGTTTCTTGGATGCCAGCCAGGCGCGATATTCGTCCTCGGTGACCACCTTGACGACTATCGGCATGAAAGCGTGTTCCTTGCCGCACAATTCCGCACACTGACCGCGGAATGTCCCAGTTGAATCGGCCTTGAACCATGCATCCCGGATGAATCCGGGAATGGCATCTTGTTTCAGGGCAAATTCGGGTACCCACCAGGAGTGAATGACATCTGCCGCGGTTATCAGCAGCCTGACCTTCTTGCCGACTGGCGCCACCAGCGGTTGATCAACCTCCAACAGGTAGTGCTCGCCCTTGGTCTGCTGATTTTCGATCTGCTCCCTGGGAGTGGACAACGTGCTGAGGAAGGACACGCCCTCACCGAGATATTCGTAACCCCATTTCCATTGATAACCGGTAACCTTGATGGTCAAATCGGGATTCGACGTGTCCTTCATCGCGAGGACCGTCTTGGTCGCCGGCAACGCCATGCCGATCAGAATGATGAACGGAATGATGGTCCAGATGATTTCGACTGTCGTATTTTCGTGGAAATGCTCGGCGGCGTGTCCTACCGACTTCCTGTGCTTGTAGATTGAGTAGAACATGGCGCCGAATACGACGATGAAGATGCCCAGACACACGAGCATGATCAGGGTATGCAGGTTGTAGACATCCCGCGCCAGTTGGGAATGGGGCTCACGCAAATTGAGTTCGTAGCTCGCGCGGACCGTCGTCGACATCAACAGCCCGCCCAATGACAGCAGCGCCTGGGTAATTACGCGTCGATTCATTTCTCCCCCACTTTGTTCATTTGTGTATGTGTGTCAGCCTGACAACTGTTTGCTCAGCACCTGAGCAAGTTCAATGCGCCCTTCATCACTCAGGTGACGCCCAACCTCGGTATCCAAACCCTGTGACCGAATCAGCAGCCGGCAATTCGTTCCCCGCCGGTCGCAATCAATCCGGACCCGGGTCCAGAGCGCATTGAGTTCACGTTTTTCCACCCGGCCCTCGCGCCTGGTTATGATGCTCACCCGGTCCCGGTCGATTACAAGATCTTCGTAATCCGACTCGTGCCGCCTTATCACATCGAACGCCCAGGCGAGCACACCCACTTCCAGGCCGGCAAACGGCATCACCGGCCAGTAACCAAGCAGGCAAAATCCACCTGCAATCCCCAGGCTGACTGTGGCAATGATCCGGAATGCCAACTTGCGCGATGCGCCAGAAAGAGAACAATTCGGACGGGACTCAAACCGGCAAGCCCCTGAATGGTCAAGCTGGCCACGACTTTGCACGACTACTGCCATTAACTCGATTCACCAACATGCCACATTAAGCCGCGACTTTACACCGGCGAGGTGGATTGCGACAAGCGTTTTGTTAGTTAAGTGATTGATTTATAGATTTAAGAATCTTATGTTACTGTATTCTGAAATACTGAATTACCTTCCAGAAACGGGGCAATCTGTTCTGGCAGCACCGGCACAATAAGGGGGATGACGCCCAGGCAGGGAACGGTCAATCGCTGTCGCAAGGTGTCCAGGTTGGCCTCCATTTGCGTCATGCCTGGATCGATTCGGTTACCGACCCAGCCTGCCAGTTTCAAGCCCCGTATTTGTATGCTTTCGGCACTCATCAGTGCGTGATTCAGGCAACCCAGACGCAATCCGACCACCAGAATGACTGGCAAACCCAGCATCAGCGCCATATCTGCCGTGTCCTGATCGTCATTGAGGGGGACGCGGAAACCGCCCACACCCTCGACGACGACCATGTCGGCCATTTCCAGCAATTGCGCCTTGCAATCGGCGATATGCGCAAGGCTGATATAGCCGCGATGTTGCCTGGCCGCTATGTGAGGCGCAATGCCCGGCTCATAGGCATAGGGATTTACCCAGTCATAGGGGGCCTTGACGTTGGCTTCTGCCATCAAGAGCGCCGCATCTTCACTTCGCAGTTGGCCGCCCTTCCATGTGCATCCGGTGGCAACCGGCTTCATTCCTGCCACCCGCAAGCCCATGGCAACCAGGACGTGGATGAGTCCCGCGCTGACCAGCGTTTTCCCGACACCTGTGTCCGTTCCGGTTATGAAGAATCCGCTCACCTCAGCCCCCGGTGGAACGCCGTTGCGGGATTGAAATGAACAATTTGCTGGCCATCGGCGAGCCGGGACTTGTCCCCCACCCAGGCATGCCCGTAGACGACTTCATAGGTCGCGGGCAAACGGCCTTTCATGCGATAGCGTTCGTAGCTTTGCTCCAACTGTTGCCAGGCTCCCCGTCCCAGCATTCCACGCGGCCGGTCGACCGACGCGTTGTGGGCACCAATGCGTTTGATGTCCTGCATCAATGTCTTGAGATTCTCATACGTAAGCGTGATCTGCTCCATTTCCATCACCGGGTTCTGATAACCCGCATGGACAAGCATATCGCCTATGTCGTGCATATCTGTGAAACGGCTCACGTGGGGCCTCGCATCCACGGCAGCAAATACGGCGCGCAATTCTTTTAGTGTATCCGGCCCAAAGGTGGAAAACAGAATCGCACCGCCGGACCTCTGAATCCGATACAGCTCGCGCAATGTCGCCGCCAGGTCGCCTGCCCACTGGAAGGCCAGGCTGGACCAGACAAAGTCCACTGTCGATGGCATTAATGGCAGTTGTTCCAGGTCGCCGCACACATAACTCGGCGCGGGTCTTCCCAAGTTCTGCCAGCGGCGCTTCCACCCCGATGTTTGCCCGCGTGACAGCCGCAGCATGGCTGGCGCAAGGTCCATGGCCAGCAGCTCGGCCTGAGGAAAGAACCGCAATAGACTGCGCGACCCGTAACCGGTTCCGCACCCTGCGTCGAGGATGCGGACGGGCGCAAGCTTCAGGTAATCCAGACGCTGTATCAGCCGATCGCAAATTTCCCGCTGCAACACCGCATGAACGTCATAATTCGCCGCAGCCCGCTCAAAGGCCCGGCGCACTTCCCGCTTGTCCAGGCGGAATTCCTCAGCCACGGGCCGCAGCCTGGATCATTTCTGCCACCTCAGCCGGATGAGACAGAAACGGGGCATGGCCCGCTTTATCAATTTCCCGCAGCCGGAGTGCCGGGCACGAGCCGCGCCAGCCAGCGGGCAGCGGCAAGCGGCGCCAGCTTGTCGCCGGATCCGTGCACCAGAGTTAGGGACACCCTAAGACCAGTCAGAGTGCCCCGCAGGTCGGTGTCCTGCAGAATTGCCAGTCCCGCCTGCAGCACGGCATTTTCCGGCCGAGGCTGGGCAAGCAGGCGCTCACGCAAGACCTTAATCACCGTGCGGACGGAGTCCGAACCCTGGGCCTGCAAGGCAAGAAAACGCCTCAACGTATCTGCATAATCCTGCGCCAGGCTTTGCGAAAATCCCGCGAACACTTCTTGCTCCACGCCATGGGGCCAGCCTGGGCGGGTGACGAAACACGGTGTTGCGCCGATCAAGACCAGGCCGCGCAATTTTTCCGGCCAGCGCCGCGCGATCGACAGCGCCACCAGACCGCCCAGAGACCAGCCAACCAACAGTGCATCGTCGGGAAGTTGGGGCACAAGCGCTTCGGCCAGGGCTTCCACACCATAAGGCGATACGGAATGGGCGCCAGCGTAGCCGGGCAGCGGCAGATTGTGAATGAGCCAATCACTTGGCAGATGCTCAAGCAGCGGCTCCCATACCACCGGGTGCATACCCCAACCATGCAACAATACCAACTCAGTCACGATTCCGCTCCTGCAAGGCGCCGATCAGGGCTTCCAGGTCATCATCCGTGTGTGCGGCCGACAAGGAAATCCGCAGCCGTGCCGTGCCTTTGGGCACCGTAGGAGTGCGGATGGCGGGGACCAGCAGGCCATGCGCAAGCAGTTGCCGCGACAAGCTCAGTGTCGCGTCATTGTCTCCCACCAGCAGCGGCTGAATAGGCGTCTCCGAATTCATCAGCGACCAACCACCAAGTCCGCGCAGGCCGGCCCGCAGTCGATCGATGTGCCGACGCAATCGCTTGCGCCGTACATCGCCCGCAGCAATCAGCCGCAGGCTCGCCCCCAACGCGGCCCCCAGAAGGGGAGGCATCGCAGTGGTGTAAATGTAGGTGTGGGCCCGATTGACCAGCCAGTCGATCACAGTTGCATCGGCGGCCACGACCGCGCCGAATACCCCCGCAGCCTTGCCCAGTGTCGCCAGGTAAATGACGCGATCCGATTCCCTGGCAGCAGCGCTCAGCGCGCCTTCGCCCCGGTCGCCTAGGACGCCAAAGCCATGGGCATCATCCAGATAAAGCCATGCGTCAAATTCTTCCGCCAACGCCAGCAGTTCATCAATCGGCGCCAAGTCTCCGTCCATGCTGAAGACGGTGTCCGTCACGATCAGCTTTTCACCGGCCTCACTCTTTTCCAGCGCGCCACGCAATGCATCAGGGCTGCCATGAGCGTAGCGCGAGAACTTCGCGTCCGACAGCACGGCGGCATCATTGAGCGAGGCATGGTTCAGCCTGTCGGCAAACACCTCGCCACCTCGACCCACTAATGCCGGGATCACCCCCAGGCTGGCCATGTAGCCGGTGGAAAACAGCAAGGCGGCCGGCATGCCGACAAAGGCAGCGAAAGCCCGTTCAAAATCCTGATGGGCGCGATGATGGCCGGTGATCAGATGGGACGCCCCCGCTCCAACGCCCATCTGCCCTGCTGCCTGTTGCACAGCAAGGATAAGGGCCGGGTCGGCGGCCAGTCCCAGATAGTCGTTGCTGCAAAACGAGATGACGTCCCGGCCGTCCACCTTTACCCGCACGCCCTGGGGCGATTCCAGCAGGCGGCGCGAGCGCAACAGGGAGTCCGCCTTCAGCCCCGCCAGTTGCTGGGCGAGCCGGGAAAGCTGACGATGCGACATTGGCTAGAGTGAAACAAGACCGAGCTTCTCAAACAGCGCCTGATCCCGCTCCCATTCCGGATTCCCGGTGGTCAACAGCTTTTCGCCATAGAAAATGGAATTCGCCCCTGCATGAAAACACAAGGCCTGCATGGTCTCGCTCATCTGTTGACGGCCGGCGGACAAGCGCACGAAGGATGTGGGCATCGCTATCCGCGCCACTGCGATGGTGCGCACGAACTCTAGCGGTTCGAGGGCCTCGGTCCCCTTCAGGGGCGTTCCTTCCACCTGAACCAGCAGGTTGATCGGAACGGATTCCGGCGGCGGATCCAGACTGGCGAGTTGGGCAATCAGCCCGGCGCGCTGAGCACGCGATTCGCCCATGCCCACAATGCCGCCGCAACACACATGAATGCCCGCAGCGCGCACCTGATTAAGCGTATCCAGCCGGTCCTGATAATCGTGGGTCGTAATGATCTGGTCGTAGAACTCGGGTGAGGTGTCCAGATTGTGGTTGTAGTAATCCAGCCCGGCCTCTTTCAGTTGCCGGGCCTGGCCTTCTTTAAGCATCCCAAGAGTGGTGCAGGTTTCCAGACCCAAAGATTTCACCGCACGCACCATTTCCAGCACCGGCTCCAGATCCTTTTGCTTGGGGCCGCGCCAAGCGGCCCCCATGCAAAACCGGCTCGCCCCCGCCGCTTTGGCAGCCTGTGCGGCTTGCACCACCGCATTCAGTTCGAGCAAGCCCTGCTTTTCCAGGCCCGTGTCGTAGCGAGCGGATTGGGAACAGTAGCTGCAGTCCTCCGAGCAGCCGCCGGTCTTGATCGACAGAAGCTGGGACAACTGGATCTTGTTCGGGTCAAAATGCCGACGGTGCACGGTCTGCGCGTCAAACAGCAGATCGTTAAAAGGCTTTTCGAACAGGGTCAGGACCGACTCCACGGTGACCGTGGTCGGCGAAGGCGCATTTAAATGAACTGCTTTGCGGGTGCTCATTGCTTTACTCGTTGATTGCGGTTTCAATGACCAGGTCTTGCCAGTCTTCCCTTTGCGCCCGCCAAATGGCGTACAGCCCGGCCGGCACGACGGTCAGGAACAGTATCCCCCACACCGCCAGCAGTCCGGTCCAGGAATCAAATGCGGCATAAATGACCTGGCCGAAAACCACCAGCGCGCCGGTTGCACCATAAAACCGATAAGCGGCCCAGCGGTTGTACTTCACCGTGCGCGGATTGGGGTGGTGGGCCACGCTGGCATATACGAAAATGGACGCTCCCAGCCAGAGCATCAACGGAGGAAAGGACAGGACCATCGGCAGAAAGCCGATCCTTTGCCCGGCCAGCAACTTGCCCAGCACCAGGGCGAACATGCCGGCGCACAGAGCAGCCACGCTGGCCATGTTGAAGATCTGGGCGGCAAACCGGGAAGATTTGCCCTCGATGACGCGCTTGGCCTTCATGGGAAGAAACTGGTCAATGACTGTCGGATTATCCTTGCTGGCCCTACTTGCTGTCAAAAACAGACCTTGCAAAAATTGAACAGCCGCTCATTAATTAATCGACTTTTCCCGCCACGCTGCCTGTTGTGCGGGGGAGCTGCTGACGGCAAATATCTGTGCGAATCCTGCCATGCCGACCTGCCCTGGCTTGGGCAGAATTGCTGCCCGCAATGCGCGCAGCCCAGCCCGGATGGTCAGCGTTGCGGTCCGTGCTTGAGACATCCTCCCGCGTTTGACCGCACCCACGCCGCTTTGGTCTATGACTTTCCCGCGGCCAGCCTGATCCAGGCGCTCAAGTATGGTCACCGCCTGGAAGTCGGCTCCGCGTTGGCTGAAATCTGGCTGGACGAGGCTATGCCCGATCCGTTGCCGGACCTGCTCGTCCCCATGCCCCTGCATCCGGCGCGGATAAAGGAGCGGGGGTTCAATCAGGCCCTGGAACTGGCCCGGAGCCTCGCGCCGCAATGCCATTTGCCCCTGGAGCGCGATGTCTGCCTGCGCATCCGCGATACCCCACCCCAAGCCGCCCTGCCGTTAAAGGCCCGGCGGAAGAATCTGCGCGGCGCGTTTGTCGCCAGGACAGAACAAGTCCGCGGCAAACGCATTGCGATTGTGGACGATGTGATGACCTCGGGCAGCAGCTTGAATGAACTGGCCGCCACCCTGAAGAGGGCTGGCGCAGTCGAAGTGGAATGCTGGGTAATGGCCCGTGCCGTAACGCGGTGAGTCTGGTCTTGGAGCAGAAAGGAGGCCGCGCCGCCGACATCATTAATGGCTGGGATCCTCACTCAAAATCATGACTGTAAAACGCGTCGAAACCGCTCTGGCTTCCGGTCGACGCTTCGAACCGGATAGCCGGCTTCAACTGATAAATCACCTTCACCACCTCGCTCAGGCCATTCACGCTCTGTTCGTAGCTCAACGTTGCCTTGGATGACAAACGCTTGCCTACGCTGACCACCGTGCTGGCAACGTCCTCGCCCGCGCCGGAGCGGACATCGAACGTGTCTATGCCCAGTCGCTGAGCGATATCGCGTTGCAGGCTGGATGACTGTCCTTGCGACAGCAGCGCGCTGGCCGCAACCTGGAGCAGGCCGAACTGTTGTCCTCCGACCTTGGACAGGCCGTGGCCGAAGACCAGCCAGGAGAGTTTTTCCGCGTCCGGCATATCGGGCTTTGAGTAAAGCGTAACCCTGGGATTGCGCGCGGTACCGGCAACCTGGACGCCCGCCGTGATGTCGCCCGTTTCACGTACGGCGAGCATGTCCAGGCCGGGATTGTTCAGCGGACCGATGAAGCGCACCGTGCCGTGGCTGACTTTCAGCTTCTGCCCGTACGCGGAGTAGTCCCCTTCCACCACCTGAATCGCGCCGCTCGCCTGCAGGGGTTCCGGCGCACTGGATCTGAACGTCAGCGCCCCGGCCAGCTTGCCATCCAGCCCATAGCCCTTGAACAGGAAGTCCTCGCCGAGATCAAGCGTGAGCGCCATATCGAGCGGGAATGCCAGATTGCCCCTGGTCTTCTGGACAGGCGCGCCCTTGACAACAACATCATCCGAAAGGCGCGGCCGTGTTCCGCCCAGTTCCTCGATGCGGGCCCGGTCCACTTTCAGCTTTCCGCTCAAACCCAGACGACGCTTCTGCAGAGTCAGATCAGCCGGCCCGCTCACCCACATGCGTGCACCGGATCGCAGCAAGGCGGCAAAGTGCTCAAATTCCAGTTGCAGGTGCGCGTCATCGCGATCGAGATCCGCGCTGCCGCTGAGCCTGATCTGGCCGTCCTGTCCTTTGATCACGCCCTTGTTCACCTGAATCTTTCGATCCTTGAGGGTGAGCGCCAACTCACCATCGACGATCCGCACCCCCGGATCGAGGAGGCGCACCTGCAGTTTGTCCAGATTCAGGCTCCCGTTCACTTCAGGCCGATCCCAGGTACCCGATGCATCGAACGTCACGTCAGCACGAGCGTCGACTTGCGTTCCGACCGGCAGCCAGGGCTGCAGCAACGCCAGACTGGGCAGGCTTGCCTTGCCGCTGGCAGCCAGCGGCGCCTGCCGCCACGCCGTCTTGAGCGGATCGCCGGACAATTGCATGCGGCCGCTCAAGCTTGCCCGTCCTCCCGTGCCAGACTCCATTTCCAGGCGCGCGTCGACCTGTCCCTGCCGGGCATTCAACGCCAGCGATAACACTTTCAGTTGCAGTGCCTGATGCGGATCCTTCACGCTGACGTCACCCGACACTCTCGCCAGCGTCAGCCGTCCATTCAGTTCCGGGTCCAGGTTCACGTCCCAGCTTCCATTCATCGCCAGGTCCGATTCGAGCGGCAGGGTCGGCGCAACAAATGGGGCAAGCGCCGCCCATTTCAGGCCGCGTACGCTGCCTTTGGTGGCGACGTGCTTGTGTTCGATTTGCAGACTCTCAATGTTGACATCGGTCCCGTTAATGCTCAGCCGCGCAGCCTGCAGGGACTGGCGCTGCGCGCTCAGCCCGAGGCGTGCAGGGGCGAGCAAGCTCAGGGTCAGGGGCGACTTTGTCATCGACCGGCCGTGCAGACTTTCGACCCAGCCCTCCCACTGCCCGTTGTCTGCAAGCGCGCCGTGCAGGCTGGCTTCGACCTCGCCCTGTGCGAGCCTCAAGCCAAGCGTCAATCGGTGGTCTGCGCGCGATCCGCTCAGTTGTGCTACCAGGGTCTTGAGCTGGACAGCAGCCAAACTCACCTGGCGCCCGGACCCCTCAGCCCAGACTTGACCGGTACGCCCGGGCTGCAGCCGTGCGCGCAACTCAAGCGTTTCCGCCCTGATCCCGCCAAACATCTGCAACTGGCTGGCCCGGGCAGTCAAGTTCAGGCCCGGGTTTTCCAGTCTGCCCTGCAGGCTCCCACTGCTTTGCAGGCTGCCTTTCAGCTTGAATCCCAGGTTCTCCAAATGCGGCGCATCAATGTCCCAGTTCAGTCGGTCATGCGCATTTCCATACGCGCCCTTTACCTGAAGGTGGTTTCCGGCCAGCAGCAAGTCTGCATCGATCCCGGCCAGGTGGGCATTCTGCCAGCCTCCGCTTGCGTGTCCAGTCACCAGCCGGCCCTGCAGCTCGCCTCGATCCAGGCGCACCTGCCCCTGCACCATCAGGCCCGGTTTGCGCTGGCCGTCGAGCTGGATTGCGGCATTCAGGCTGCCCGACGGAAACTTGCCGAAGCGCGCCGGGTTCAGATTCTCCACGCGCGCACCCAGGGCAAACGCGCCGTCCCCGGTCAATGCATAACGGCCACTGGCCTGCAGGCGGGTATCACGCGAGTGCCCTTTGAGGGATTCCAGGGTCAGCGCATCGCCCGCATGCCTGATCTGCCCTTCCAGCGCATCCTTGCCTTCAGCCAGCTTCAGGGTCAGCACCTGCTGCCGGCTATCGCCCGTCAGACTCAAATGCGTGCTCAAGTTGCTGACGGCCAACCGGGTGTCGATCGCCTTGAGATTGATGCCGGGTGAGTTCAACTGAAAATCGGCCTGGCCGGAACGCCAGTGGCCCTGTCCCTGAAACTGCCCGGCGCGGCTCAGATCGATTTGCATTTGATCCAGCGTGACATTTTGTCCATCGCCCTCAACCACTGCACGCAACGCGCTCAGTGGCAGCCTGCCCTGATCGAGCGAACCGGGGGTGTCGTTGTCAACCGCCAGTTGTCCCAGCAGACCACCCTGTGCGCTGCTGCTGAACTGTCCGGACAGGTTCAGGCTCGCCTGCGGCGCGCTGGCAAAAAGCGTTCTGGGATTCAGGCCTTCCGCAGCGATGACAAGATGCTGCACCGGCAGCGCAGTGAAGGGCGCCAGTTTCAGATAGGCTTTCAGCTTCAGTCCGTCACCGGCAGCCAGAGCCTTGATGACCGGCTCCAGTAAGCTGCCCGCGATGTCCGCCTGCACGCCGAGCAGGACAGGGCTCTGGCGCGTGCCCGAAAGCTGGCCCGCCAGCGCAAAGGGCGAGCGCTTCTTCAGTCGCAGTCGCCCCGCCAGCGTCCCCCACTGGCTTTGCAAATGCTGCAACTCAAGCAAATAGCGCCCGTCGTCGGCAAGCTTCGCGCGCCCGTCGGTAAAGGTCTGCTTGCCGCCCGGCCGGGACAGCACCAACGTGTCGAGGCCGGCCTCGTCGATTCTCAGGCTGACAGGCAACGCCAGACTCTGCGGCGCCTCCAGTGGCTTGCTGCGCGGCTTCAGCAGGTCAATCTCCAGCCGGGCAAGATGCACGCGCGTGACATGCAGGGAGCGCTCCCACAACTCGGCGGGTTGCCACTCCAGCGACAGGCCCTGCAGGCGGATGCGCTTGTCAGGCAAGGAAAGGGTCAGCGTTTTCAGTTTCAGCGGACCGCGGATATCGCCTGACAAGCCCGTTACCTGCAAACGTCCGCCGCTGAGGTCCTGCGCCTGCTGCACCAGCCATTTAAGCCCCGCGGGATGAAACGGCAGGACCAGCACTGTCGCGAGCAACGCCAGACAGAGCGTCGCAACGATCGCCAGCCAGCGCCAGGCAGGCTTCAAAACGCGACTCCCAGGGTGAAGTGCAGACGCCATTGGTGGATTTGCTCGCCGTACGCGACATCCAGATTGACCGGCCCAATGGGCGAGCGGTAGCGCGCGCCCAGGCCCGCCCCCGTGTGCATGCGCAATTCACTCAACTGTTCCTCAGCATCACCAGTATCGACGAACAGGGCCGCACCCCAGTCCCGGGTAAAGAAACAGTTGTATTCGACGCTGCCCGTAACCAGATATTGGGTGGGCACCACATCCCCGGCCACCTTGGGGCCCAAGCTCTGATAGGGATAGCCGCGCACCGAGTTGTCGCCGCCGGCGCGAAACAGGAAGTCGCTCGGCACCCCCCAATCTCGACTGGTCAGCACGCTGCCGAACTCTGCGCGCGCAATCAGCCTGGAGCGACGCCCCAGCGGGATGAACTGGCTGTGCCTAGCGTACAAACGCACAAAGTAATCATTGGGCTGGCCGGGATCGAAACCGCCTCCGCCCTGCAGGCTCGTGACCCAGCCGCGTCTGGGGTAGAACTGTTCTCCTACCGTGCGATACACCCAGCCATAGTTCAGGCTGGCCGCCTGGTTGTGTTCCTGGCTGCCCGCCAGAGCAAGCAGTTCGCTCTCATATTGTGCTGTCAGCGTGGTAGTCAGCGGCCCTCTCTGACGGCTGCGCGTGGCCGGGACCTGCAAAGTGCGGCTGACCGCGCCTTCCACGTCGCTGCGCTTCAGGGTCAGGCCAAGGCTGTCATCATAGCCGCGCACCGTTCTGGGCCGTGACAGTTGGCCAGTGACCTGCTGCTCACGCGCGTTGAATGTCGTGTCCAGACTGAGCCGCAGCGCCGATCCCCCCAGTTTGCGCAGCCGGTAACCCAACTGGGCGCGGAGTCCGGTATCGGTGCTTGCCCCCAGGCCGATACTCACCTGCTGTTTCTTGTTCTCCTTGACCTGAACCTTGATCGGCAGACTGTTCGCGACTTCCGGGCGGGCGTCAACGGATACGGAAACTTGCGCAAAATAGCCGGTAGCCTCCAGCGCCCGTTGATACGCCAGCAGGCGCGCCTGATCGTAAACCTCGCCGCGGCTCATGGGTTTGAGGTTCTCTACTGCCGAGCGTGGATAACGTTCCAGTCCTTCCACCTGAACATCTCCAAAATGAAACAGCGGTCCGCTATCGACCACCAGGCTCAACCTGGCCTGCTGATGTTCCGGATCGATCAACGCCTCACTCGAGGCCAGCCGGGCCGCCGGATAGCCCTTGCTCCACAACGGTTCAAGCACGCTTGTCTTGGTCTTGTCCCAGCCGGCCTGGCGGAAGGGTTCTCCAACCTTCAGGGCGACTTGCCTGCGCATAATTGCCATGCGCCGCTTGGCCTCGGCCTGTCGGGCCAGCGGCCCGTCAAGCCGGACATTGATTTCGGAAACCAGAGTGCGCGGGCCGGCTTTGACCTGATAGGTGGCACGCCATCCCGCTGGCGCTCTTTCGAGCTTGCCCGTCACGGTGGGCGAAAAATAGCCCTCGGTCGCCAAGAGCTCCCGGGCTGTTTGCAGACCCTGGTCAAACACCCGTTGCCATTCGTCGGCAGGCAACGCGTCGGGCTTGTCTTCCAGGAGCGTGACGATGTCCAGGTGTTTTTCCAGCAGAGGCCGGAGGTCACCGGATGCCTTGACAGCAAGCGTGTTGCCGGCCTGCACGCCATGTGCCATCACAATGCAGAGAATCAGCAGCAGAAGACGCGGACAATCAAGGCCCAAAGGTGACGTGCGACATGCGGATTGAGAAGTGGCTGGGTCAGTCACTGGACGCCGGTACGATCGATAAGTGAGCCTTCATTATGGGCTAAATTGAGCCTCGCTCCGCAGCGGCTCTGCCGTATCATCGGTCCACATTTCGGCTCTCAAACGTTCCCAAAACTGCAGCAGCCTCAGTAAAGTCGGACAGGCTTCAACATCACCAAAGTAGAGATTTCTAGCCCGATTCTGTCGATTTCACAAACAGCGAATTGTTCGGTACGCTGCTGTCTCGACCAAACAAGACGTACCATATTGCAACAAGTTCAGTCTCAGGGGGGATAGCCGAACTTGCATCGAACGCACCTTTGGTTGTCGATTTGGACGGCACGCTTACGCCAACGGACACTCTGGTTGAGGCGGTGATTAGAGCGATCAAGCAATCACCACTGATTCTGCTTCGCCTGCCACTGTGGCTCCTCAAAGGCAGGGCGGAATTCAAGGCATCTCTGGCAGAGCATTCTACTGGTGGTGCCGCCGTCCGGCCCGGCCGCTCGTGTACGCCATGGTGACGCAGACACCTACGCCTATGGAGCAGTGAGCCCGCAGGACGGCCGCTTCGATAGCCTGGTGCTACCACATGTCAATTCCGGAGGAGATTTCCTGGGGGAATCGACGTTTGACCAAGGGGGCGTAACCCGGAATACTTGGCTTGTGCGGTTGAATTTCCTATCTTTCAAGGAGAAAAAAATGTTCTTTGCGATCAAGAGAAAACTTAGATTTCTTGCATTTGACCAGAAAGTGAAAGCGATTCTCGAAACTGGCCCGATCGCGTGCAACACCGACGGCGACGCGGTATTTGTCACCCATGTTTGCGAGATGTATTTCTCCGCTTATCTGCTCGCTCTCAAGTCGATAGCGCGATACATCACGCCAAAGATGATCTATGTGATAGATGACTTGTCTCTGACCGAGCGCTCCAAGAGGGTTCTGCGGCAGCATGCCAAGGGTGTCGAGATCATCCCCATCACCGAGGTGCGCAATGATCATTGCCCGAGCGGCGGCGATTGGGAGGGATTCCTGTTGATTGGAGAGATGTCGAGCAGCCATTACTGCATCATGCTCGATGCCGACACGCTCACATTGTCCCCGCTCCCGGAAGTGCTGGACGCCGTCCACAACAACAACAGCTTCACTCTGGGTACTTGGCCCGATCAGCAGATCGTGTCGATTCATGAAGTGCGGGAGAGTGTTGCGGCGCTGAAGAGTGAGCATGTCCAGATACTATCGGAAAAGAAACTGGACAAACTGAAGAATGGCGACCAACTGAAGTATGTGCGCGGCTGCGGCGGATTCAGCGGTTTTGCCAAGGGAAGCGTGTCGCGAAGCGTGATCGATGAGTTCTCGCTGGCCATGACACAGATCGTCGGAAAATCAAAGTGGCTCGAATGGGGAAGCCAGCAGGTGGCATCGAACTACTTTGTCGCCAATACCGCCGGGGCTGTCGTTCTGCCCTTCCCCAAGTACGCATCCTATGATCCCAGTATCAACCCGCAACGGTCCGCATTCGTGCATTTTATCGGCACTCACCGATTTAAAAACGGGGTGTATGCGGAGACGGCGCGCAAGGCCATCAAGGAGATGCCGAGGAACTGATCAGGTCATCGCCGACTGTACCGGGCGATGCGAGGGGGATGGCACCACGGCGTTCGAACTACAAGCAATATCGTTGAGCCCGCCAGTAGATGATCTGATAGGCCAAGAGATCCTTAACGCCCAATTCAGGACCGGTAGACGTTCCGTGCCTTGGTGAAGAGAAACGTCTTTAGCCACAAGACGTGAGCGCGAATTCCGGATATCAAGATGGCGCGGATGCACCGTAAGCAAAGGATGCCGGATTGCAAGACCCTTAGACACGTTCATCAATACCGTAGAGTTTCCTGTATTCTAGGCTAGCATAACGGTCGGTCATGCCGGCGATGTAGTCGGCAATTGCCCGTGCCTTGTCATGATGAGCCCGGTGCTGGTGCTCCGGCGGCAGCAGGCGGGGCTCGGCGAGAAAAGCTTCGAACAACTCGCTGATAATGCGCTCGGCCTTCTTGGTCATGCGCGCCACCTTGTAGTGACGGTACAAGTGATTGCGCAGGAACTGCTTGAGGGCCAGGTTTTCCTCTGCCACGCCCGTGGAAAAACTCACCAGCGGCGCCGCCTTGCGCACCTCTTCCAGGCTCTGCACGCCAGCCACATTCAGACTTTCAACTGTGTTTTGCACCAGATCCAGAATCAGGGTGTTGATCATGCGCCGCACGGTTTCGTTAATCAGCCGGCGGCCATTGAGCCTGGGGTACTTGGTCTTGGCTTCATTCAAATGCCGGGCAAACAGGCTCACTTCCTCAAGCTGCTCCAGCCCTATGAGGCCCGAACGCAGGCCGTCATCGACATCGTGGTTGTTGTAGGCGATCTCGTCCGCCAGATTGGTCACCTGGGCTTCCAGCCCGGGCTGCTGCTTAAGCAGGAAGCGCTCGCCCACGTCGCCCAGCAGACGGGCATGATGCTGGGTGCAATGCTTGAGGATGCCTTCGCGGGTTTCAAAGCAAAGATTCAAACCGTCGAACTCGGCGTAGCGTTCCTCCAGTTCATCCACCACCCGCAGGCTTTGCAGGTTGTGCTCGAATCCGCCAAACTCGCGCATGCAATGATTGAGCGCGTCCTGCCCCGCATGGCCGAATGGGGTATGGCCCAGATCGTGGGCCAGCGACACCGCTTCGGTCAGTTCCTCGTTGAGCCTGAGCATGCGGGCAATGGTGCGGCCGATCTGGGCGACTTCCAGGCTGTGGGTGAGCCGCGTGCGAAACAGATCGCCCTCGTGGTTCACGAACACCTGAGTCTTGTATTCCAATCGGCGGAACGCCGTGCAGTGAATAATGCGGTCGCGGTCGCGCTGGAATTCGCCGCGCGGTGCGGCAGGCGGCTCCGGGTGCCGTCGGCCTCGGCTCTGGGCGTCCTGGGTTGCGTAGGAAGCTAGGGCGTGCATATCCGGTCAGCCCTTCAGGGTAGACAACACAGCCTTCACGATCTCGCCCGGCACATCCGCCGTGACAAAGGCCCCGCCGATACTATTCAGCAGGACAAAACGGATCGTGCCCTCTTCCACTTTCTTGTCCACCCCCATGTAATCCAGATATTTTTCCACCCCCAGCGCCGGCGCTTCAACCGGCAGCCCGGCCCGCGCGATCAGGGATTCGGCCCGGGTCAGGTCGCTCAAATTAATCAAGCCCATGGCGTGGGACACGCGCGCGGCCAACACCATGCCCGCGCCCACCGCCTCGCCATGCAGCCAGTTGCCGTAGCCCATGCCCGCCTCGATGGCATGGCCAAAGGTGTGGCCCAGATTGAGCAGCGCACGAATACCGGATTCGCGCTCATCCTGCGCCACCACCTGGGCCTTGATCTCGCATGATCGATGGATGGCGTAGGCGATGGCCTGAGGCTCGAGGGCGCGGAGCTTCTCCATGTTGGTTTCCAGCCAGGCGAAAAAATCCTCATCCCAGATCAGGCCGTACTTGATGACTTCCGCCAGGCCTGCCGAAAATTCGCGCAACGGCAGGGTCTTGAGTGTGTCGGTATCGGCAAGCACCAGCTTCGGCTGGTAGAACGCGCCGATCATGTTCTTGCCCAGTGGATGATTGATGCCGGTCTTGCCGCCCACCGAGGAATCCACCTGAGCCAGCAGGGTGGTGGGCACCTGAATGAAGGGCACCCCGCGCTGGTAACTGGCGGCGGCAAAGCCGGTCAAGTCGCCGATCACGCCGCCGCCCAGCGCAATCAGCGTGGTCTTGCGCTCGGCACGGTTTTGCAGCAAGGCGTCGAATATCAGATTGAGCGTTTCCCAGTCCTTGTACGCTTCCCCATCCGGCAGGACGATGGGCAACACGCTAACCCCGGCGGACTCCAGCCCGCGGGTCAGCCGATCCAGATAGAGCGGGCCCACGATGGTGTTGGTCACGATGGCCACCCGCTTTTGGGCCAGATGAGGCGCAAGCAAGTCGGCCCGGCCAATCAGGCCGGGGCCGATGTGGATGGGGTAGCTGCGTTCGCCAAGATCGACGGTTAAGGTCTGCATCCAGATGCTGGGGGAAAAGCGTCCAATGGATTATTCTAACCAATGGGCGTGTCCATGAGGCACCTGACGCATCCGCACCGGATAGCCGCACTCCGGGCGCAACACCCATCACGGACATCCACCGATCGGCTTCGGCCCAATTCAGGCCACTCCGCGGCCTGCGGAGTCCGCAACTTTCTGAGGACGCTTCACAGCCAGACCGGAAGGATAGGGCGCGCTTCCGATCGCGTCGCTAATGCGATCCGACGCAAAAAGATAAGGCGGCCATCGACATTCCTCACAGTAACAAACCTTGCATTTCGGCCTGATCTTGCCAAACATGGTCAGGTTGATTGGAGCGGAAGTTCAAGCGACCTGTTCCGCGTGACGCTGAACCTGTGTCCGATTGCAATTGTCTCGTTGTTTGAGCACTTGCGTCCGGCGGAAGGTGGCCACAATTTGATCAAGGTCATGGGTTGGCTGAGTCAGGACAGGCAAGAGCCGGACCAGTCATGACTCGGCTGGACCTGGGCATTACGAACGGAGACGCACAATGAATTCCCAATAAGACGGGCAGTCCCCTGATTGCCCCCAACCCGCCGGAATCGCCGGAACGGGCTCATGCGTATCGTTTCATCTGTAGACAAACCGTCACCAGCGTTTTGGTTTCGTCGAGCTTTCCCCCGACGCCTTTCAAGGAATGGCCCCCTGGACTCTGTTTGATCGGCATAACATTTGCATCAGATTTGCAAGATACAATGACGATCGCCTCATCCGATAAACACGAATGGCTTCAGGTCCCCATATCCTCGTCGTCGTCGGCGCCGGCTATATCGGCTCCCACATGGTTAAGCACCTGCTGAATAGAGGACCTTCAGCATGACCTTGGCGCGATTGAAAAAATGATCATGGCCCATCGCCAAGGCAGTGACATCGTTTATGGGGTGCGAAAAGGCCGCGAGACCGACAGCTTCTTCAAGCGTTTCACCGCCGAGGCTTATTACCGGGTGCTGGCACGTTTCGCCGTCGAGGTGATTTTCAATCATGCAGACTATCGCCTGATGAGCCGCCGCGCCATTGAGGCGCCGCGGGAATTTGGCGAGGTGAACCTGTTCCTGCGCAGCATCATTCCGCAGCTCGGGTTTCCCTCCTCTATCGTTTACTACGATCGGGCAGAGCGCTTTGCCGGTGAATCCAAGTATCCGCTGAAGAAAATGCTCGCGCTCGCCTGGCAGGGCGTTACGTCTTTTTCAACGGTGCCCTTGCGCATGACTACCGCACTCCGGTTGTTGATTTCGCTTGCCAGCTTTGGAATAACGCTCTGGGCGTTATATGTGCGGCTGTTCTCGGACCAAACCGTTCCCGGCTGGACCTCCACAGTTGCGCCTATTTATCTGCTGGGCGGCGTTCAATTGCTCAGCATGGGCGTGATCGGCGAATTCCTTGCAAAGACTTATATGGAAACCAAGCGGCGGCCGCATTTCTTTATCGAGGATCGCGCGTGATCACTCGCCGGCCGCAACTCCCCATGCCGCATGATAATCCGGACAGCCATGGCTGAATCAATACCGGACCTGGGCAAGAAAATCCGCACGGGGACTAAGTGGACCTTTGCGGGGTCAATGGCAAACGAAATATTGAATTTCGCAGCAGGAATATTGCTCGCACGCCTTCTTCTACCGAAGGATTTTGGGCTGATTTCTACAGTGGGCGTACTCACCGGGCTGGCTGGCTACTTTGCTGGCGCCGGCACTAGCCAAGCGCTTATACGTGCCAAACAGATCGATCAATCTCACATCAATGTTGTGTTCACTCTGCAACTACTCGTGGGCAGCATTATTTACCTCATCTTCGTGATAATTGCGCCGGCCTTTGCCGGCTTCTTCAAACAACCCATTTATCAATCCCTGCTGCTTGTTTCAGGTTTGAGTTTCTTCCTGCGCCCTTTTGCCAACCTGCCCAGCGCGTTGCTCCAGCGAAAAATGCGCTTTCGCGCCATGGTCCTCACCAATGTCGCCAGTGTCATTGCCGGAAGCAGCCTATCAATTACCCTGGCCGTCATGGGTTATGGCGTTTGGAGTTTGATATTCGGCGGAATCTTTGGTTCGTTGCTGAGCGCAATCATTCTTAATGCTCATGTCAAACAAAGATATTCCCTCATATGGGACAAGACCATCATCAAGGAAATGGGTGGATATGGCATCAAGGTGGCCGCGAACAGTCTAATTGAGAACTTCCGCGGCCAGTCCCTGGTACTCATCCTGAGTAAACTTAGTGGCCCCGCCACCGTCGGCCTTTACAACCGCGCTTCCTCATTGGCAATAATGCCCATGCGCATCGTAGGCTTCACCCCCTACCAAGCTGTTTTCCGTGCTCTGGCCGCCGAACAGGACAATCTAGATAGATCACGGTATATCTACTACCGGACGATTACCCTGGTGATGACCTACACCCTGCCACTTTATGTCCTGGCGTGGTGGCTGGCTGAGCCGGGGATACGCTTCATCTATGGCGACAAATGGCTTGCCTCTGCCGAGCCCCTAGCCATTCTCGCTACAACCGGTTTTTTCAATTGCCTGGGCAACCCATCTGGTGCGGTCATTGAGGCACGCAACCGTGTGGCAACCGAGATCAGGTTAAATATCGTCGCCTGGCTGATTCTCATCGTGGGTGTGTTGTACGGCCTGCAGTGGGGGCTGGTCGGGGTGGCCTGGGCAATTGTAGTCATGTCGATTTTCTTCTCTACCAGTTTGGCAGTCGTGGCAGGACGCGATCTCCAGGGAACACCTCTTGCTCTGGCCAAAGCCATCAAGCCCGCGCTGTTGCTTAACACCCTGCTATTTCTAGTGCTGTGGCTAACCCACACCGTTTTCCTTTGGCATTATGCCCAAAGCTCTCCAGGCTTATATTCCATACTCATGACTTGTATCGGGGGTGCTGTCTACGTCGCTGCATTCCTGTTCCTTCCCATAGAAAGCCTAAAGACCGAATCTGCCAAATGGCGTATCAAGCTCCGGCTCGGCAATCAATAAGGACGAGGCCATGCCGGGGATTCTATGCAGCGCCTATGACCCCACAGACCTGACCATTGAGCCGAAGTGGCGGCGCGGGCTGGAGCTGGTTCAGCACCATCCGGAGCATGTGTTGGAGCAATACAACGAACCGGGCTTCCAACTCGCCTGCCTCTATCATCCGGAAGTCTGCCAAGCGCCCCGCATCCTGGTCACTGAACACCATGTCCTTGCCTGCTACGGCAACATTTACGAGGACGATTTGGCATCCGCTACGGATGGAGCGCCCCTCCGTAGGGTCCTGTTCGACCGCTTCCTGAAACGTGGCGTGGACGCGCTCCAGCACCTCAACGGCCGCTACGACATCGTGGTCTGGGATCGGCGCAACCGGGAGTTGCACATGGTCAGCGACCGGTTCGGCGCCAACCGCCACTATGTCTTACAACGCGCAGGCGCGCTGCACCTCGCCTGCGAGGTCAAGGCGTTCGCGGTCTTCCTCGATCGCATCGAGGTTGATCCTGCCGGCTTGGCCAGCATGCTGACCTTCGGTTATCACATCGGCGACCTCACCATCCTGAAGGACGTGAAGTGCCTGCCCAATGCGCATCGTCTCGAATACCGTGCCGCCTGTGGGCAGTTGACCATCAATCGCTACTGGGATTATCCCTTTGGAGAGATGGCGCCCCTGGATGGCACCGAGAAGGAGCTAGCCGAGGCCCTGCACGGCCATCTCATGGCCGCGCTGAAGAGGCAGTTGCGGGGGGTGAACAGGATCCTGCTACCCATCAGCGGCGGGCTGGACTCGCGCACCATGGCTGGGCTTCTGCACCAAAGCAGATTCTCAGGTGACGTCCTGGCATACAGCTACGGCCAGTCCAGCAGCCGCGACGTGCGCTACGGACGCGCCATCGCCAGCAAGCTGGGATATCGGGACGTCACGATTCCCACACCCGTCGATTTTGTGACTCACCGCATTGAGGACGATGCATGGCTTTTTGATGCTGAGTGGAGCGCTGAACTGCATTGGGCGGTCAGATTTGCTTATCGCGACCCTAGCCTACGCAATACGTCGGGCTATCGAGTGCTGAGCGGAATGTTCGGCGACATCGTTCTTGGCAGTGATCTTTTTAATTACAGACGAAAGGCTGGGGACGCACCACTTGGCGCAGACCAGTTGCGCGACGCCTACTACCGGGTCGCTCAGGAATATGCGCCCATCGAGGCGGTCCTTGATCTATTTGGCCCTGAGGCCGCGACCGAGGCTAGAAATGCCCTTGATTGCATCGCCAATTCAACGCTGTCGCCGATTGCCCAGCTGCCACCCTTCTATGCCTTGACGCGGGCAGAATTTGAGCACCGGCAACGGCGGCACACCAGCATGGTAGCCCAGTGTATCGAAGGCGACAGGCTGACGTTAACACCGTTTCTGGATACTGATTTCATGGACTTTGCAGTGGGTGTCCCCTATGACACGCTCTATGAAAGAAAGCTCTACAAGCAGATGATCAGGCGTCATTTGCCCTTGGTAGCCGACATTCCTTACGCCAAGACCGGACAGCCGATATCTGACGCTCCCCTTCGCGCAGCGATGCAGTGGCGCGCGAAGAAGATTCTCCAGCACTTGCCGAGCCTGCGGCGATAGGTGTAAAAGAGAAACGCCTCCTTCAATTTTCATGTCGGCGTCATGGATCAGCACCATTACTTCGTACGGCAACAGCAGGCCTTGCGTGAGCTGGCACCCGCTCTTCAATTTGAAAGAGCTGCTGAGCGCTATGAGGCACTGCTCGACGGCCGGTTGTCGGCCGCTGACCAAGCCTGTGCCTTTTTACCCCCAGCCTTGTTCATACGCGAATTGAAGCGACGCCTGAGTCGCCAGGAAACCACCTACTCGTTCGTCCTTTGACTAAAACGACCGTGCAATTCACATACAAACTTATTGAGGCTTCCCCTCCCCTGGCTTGGGTCGCCGTCCTTCAGCCAAATCGGGAAACAATTGCCGTGCTGCACGGCCGCTTCGTGGAAACACACCCGCATTTCTTTGTGGAGGGCGCTTGGGCAGGAGACTTTGCAGAAGGCCAGATACAAAACTCTGACACTGTGTTTGGCAGCGGTGCGGTGTTCCGCGATCACGCAGTCACTTTCGTCAGTTGCACGGCAACGACGGATTATCTGTATTACAGCGACGATCCCGGGCACTTCGTCATATCCAATTCCTTGCCGCTGCTGCTTGCCACGTTGGGCGATGAGTCTCTGCCTGCGTGCGAGGATTACAGCCGGATCAACATGTCCATCCTGGACGGCATTCACGATTTCATATCTGAAATCCCCACCGGCAAAGGCCACGTCCGCAGGGTCATGCACAGTAATATCCAATTCGGATTAAATGATATCAGCCTGGTGGATAAACCTCTCCCGCCACGCTTTCAGCAGTTTGAGGAATACCGTGACTTCATGCGAAATCGTATTGGAGCGCTATTTCATAATGCGCGCCACCCGGCGCGTCGCAAACCGATGCGGATCTATTCCACCCAATCCAGGGGATATGACTCCACAGCAGTCAACGCACTGGCTGCGCCGTATGGAATAGACAAGGTTTTTTCCAGCGCCCAATCCAAGGAACACCGCTCCTTCCACCTGGGCAACAAAGCTACCTTCCCAAATGACGATGGCACCGCAATCTGTGAAGCGCTCGGCCTAGTCTGCACACCCATTGATAGACTTTTCTTCAGGAAAGACATGGTCTATGAGCACCTCTATTGGGCTGGACTGGATAACAACACGGACCTCAATCTTCACCATATCCAGACCTTCATTGAGGCGCCCACCCTGCTATTGACCGGAAACCTGGGGGAAATCTGGTATACCGCAGAGGCAATAGGCGAAGCCAGGTTGCCGACGTTCAACGATGAGTTGATACGCTGGGACCAAGCCGGGCATGGCTTGGCGGAAGTTCGATTAACTGCAGGTTTCATACAGGTAGCAGTGCCGTTTATCGGGGCTCGCAGGCGAGCCGACATTCTGAACATCACGGAAGACGACTCGATGCACGAATTCAGAATCGGTGGCCAATATGACCGCCCCATCCCCCGCCGCATTGCCGAAGAAGCGGGGGTGCCGCGGGAGATGTTCGGGCAGACCAAGCTGGCTTCCGTCGTGCATTGGCCCACCCCAAACGTTCCAGTAACCCCGGCGCTGCGCACTGAATTCTTCTGCCACTTGAGAAGGAATCACTTGTTCGGTCATCTGGGCATCTGGCTGTTGCCACTCGCGCATCGCCTCAATAACTGGATTTACTGGAACAACCCAAGCCTCTACTTCTACGACCGGCGCAAGCACCCGCTGCTCTGGTTCGTCAGTTACGCCTGGGCGCGTCTCTTCGGTCAGCCGCTGCGCATCTGCATGGTATGGACCCGACTGGATTCCTTCCTATATGCCTTCTGTGTCAATAAGGCGCGTGACGAATATGCTGAACACCTCAACAACGCGATGCCTGCGGGCAACAGGTCGGACTTAGCGACGGCGGCCGCCGGCTTGGCGAACCTGGAAACGGGGAGGCATTAGCCAGCATGGAAGTCGGCCTGGTATGTGTCTTTTCGCCTGACCCCCATGCACGCGTTCATGTCGACGACATGGCTCATCAACTCGTGCCCATAGAAAACGTGAAGTTGAGTGCCTTCGATTTTGCGCCAGTTACCCTGCGTACGCGGACGGTCGGTTGGATCGACTCACCCACCGCACATGATCCGGCCACCGATGCCTGCCTGACCCTGCTTGGGCGAGCCTGGCTAGGCACCACTGAGATTCGTGCGGAGACCCTCCTGCACAATTTCTTACGCGATGGGCAGATTGCACTCACTCACCTGGGCGGCTCATTTGGCATTCTTGTCTGGCTACCACAGGCCGAGACCCTCATCGTCGTTACCGACCGGCTGGCCACAAAAAAGATCTACTTCTGGAATTCCGGGGAAACGCGCTTACTCGCCACAGAACTTCGCGCATTGCTCGCTCATCCCTGGGTAGCTCGCGAGATCGATGAAATCGCCCTCGAGCAATTTCTCATCACGGGCCATTTGATCGACACGCGTTCGTTGATCCGCGATGCGAGCATATTCCCTCCTGGCACCGTCACCCGAATCAATCGCACGGGGATAGCGTCTGAGAACTACTGGATTCCTCGCATCGTGCCTGGCCGTGACGACGGTCTCGATAGATGGGCGGATCGATTGGCCGAGGCGCTTGCGCCCGCGGTGCGGGCCCGCTGTGACAAAGCGCCGCTCCTGTTGCCCGTTTCCGGGGGGCTGGATTCGCGTTCCGTGGCCGCGTTTATTCCACCCCATGTTGCCGTAGCCGCGATGGCCGGATCCTTCGGCCATCGCCACTGCTATGACGTTCGCTATGGCCGGCAGGTCGCCCGCACACTTGGCGCGTCTTTCAAGTACCTGCCGATTCCCGCGGATTTCTTCTGTCGCTATCTTGAACCGGTGATTGCGCTATGTGACGGAGAGGTCTCCATAGAGGCATTGCCAATTTTCCGCCTTATCGGGATGGGTCTACCTGGTCAGACCATGCTTACGGGATATTTGGGCGATGCTCTGTCCGGTGGCCATTTGCTGGATCTGAGGCACGCCCAGAACCCGCCAATTACAGTGGACACGGTGTGGCTCAAGAAATATCTGGGCAAGGGATTCTCGGAAGAAGAATTGGAGCAGGTCTTGCGTCCCGATCGATACCACGCCGCCCAAGGGCGGAGTCGAGAACTCATGCAAGCCGCTCTTGACAAGGCCGACGCCGAAACACTCGATGAAAAGGCGCTGGTGGTGGAACTCTACCACCGGCAATCCCGCTACATCTCCTATTTCGGCCGCTTGCTCAGTTCGCGCTATCGGGTCGAGAACCCGTTTCTTGACCAGGATGTTCTGGATACCTTCCTTTCCATGCCGCTTGCCCACCGCCAAGGTCAGCGGGCTTACCGGCGCATGTTGGTTCGTCATGCCCCCCGACTGGCCGCCATCCCCGAGATAAAGACCCATAGGCCGGTGACCTATGCGGATGTACATGGGGTGCACGCTGCGTCTGCAACTAATAAGCGCACCCGTTGTCTTCCCCCAGGTTTGCAGTGGCGGCTAAATAGAATCCGGGGCAGCATGGGCGATTTGCTTGTCTCTGCTTCAGGCGGATGGCTTGGCCCACATAACCGCGATTACTACATCCACCATGATGAAAGTATTCGGCGCATCGCCCCCGAGTGGTTTCGCGCAAACTTGCTTGATAATTCAGTTGCCGCTGACTGGTTTCATATGCCTGCCCTGAAGAAATTGTTGGATGATCATATGTCTTACAAGCAGGATCATTCCATTCGTATCAACAACGTAGTGGCCTACCTTGCGTGGCTGAGAACGATGGATAATTGAGAATCACTGGTTCAATTCAGAAAATAGTTGCAGGAGGTCAAATGGGGAAGCATATTGCCAGAAGCCTTTTGCTTGGTCTGGGCGCCGGCCTCATGGGAGGGGGCATTACTGCCATAGGAGCAAGCGTTGGATTCACATCCTTTGCTGCAGTCTGGCCAGTGCTGATAATTTGCTCAGTGATGGGCGCATTAATTCACAACGCCAGACAGGCAATTACCGGGATGCTGGATAATCGTACGCATACCCTAAGAAATCACGTCGAAGGAATTCGCCGGGATATAGGCGATATTCACGGACTGGTTCGGCTCGGACCCTACACGAAAGATTTGCCACTACCGATTGGTGGGGGATGGGCACTGACTGGTGATTCAGCTGCTTTGCTAGCGCGTGAAGCGTTAGTCCGGCAACCCGAAACAATCCTCGAACTTGGCTCCGGCGTTTCGACTTTGGTTTTAGGGCAAATCCTAAAAAGAAATGGCCGGGGCCGCCTGCTATCAGTAGATCATGACCCCATGTGGGCTAACCAGACACGTAGCTATGTAGCGTATCTGGGGCTCCAGGACATCGTATCAGTAGTCGATGCCCCCTTGAAAAGCCTTAAAGCAGGCAACCAGTCAATTGAATGGTATGACATTCCCAAAGGCAGTCTTGACGATTTGGGTTCCATAGATCTGCTGCTCGTCGATGGTCCCCCGCAGGCTAAAAACAACCCAGCGCAGGCAAGGTACCCCGCCTTTCCGATGTTGCGTGAGCGCCTGTCGCCGCATGCGCTTATATTCGTGGACGACGTCAATCGGGAAACTGAATCAAGAATGATTGAGAAATGGAAAGCAGAAGATCCAGGATGGAAATCGCAGTGCTTCGATACGGTGGATGGCACCTGCATCCTTACTAGGGAGCCGTAAAACGTATACAGCGATTCGAGTAGCGCCCTGAAGATGCTTTTCAATTCTTACGAGTTCCTGTTTCTGTACTTCCCGATCACCATCGCGGGATTTTTTGCGATTAGCCGATATAGCCGCGCCCTCGCCGCACTCTGGCTGTTTGCTGCATCCCTGTTTTTCTATGGCTGGTGGAACCCGGCATACGTGGGTTTGCTAGTTGGGTCCATCCTATTTAACTTCGGCATGGGATCAGCCATTTCCAGAGAGCACCAACATGAGAATGAGGTGCGGAAGAAGCTCTTACTGATGGCGGCTGTGGGTTCCAATCTTGCATTGCTAGGCTATTACAAGTATTCCAACTTCTTTCTACGTAGCGCCAGCCAGCTGCTGGACCTGGATTGGACGATGCAAGCAGTGATCCTGCCGCTTGGCATCTCCTTCTTCACGTTTACCCAGATTGCCTTTCTGGTGGACGCCCATCGGGGCGAAGTCAAGGAACGCAACTTCGTACACTACGGCCTGTTCGTCTCCTATTTTCCGCATTTGATTGCCGGTCCAGTGCTGCACCACAAGGAAATGATGCCGCAGTTCGCCCTGGAAAAAACCTATCACCCACACTGGGAAAATCTCTCCGTCGGTCTGACGGTCTTTGTGATAGGGCTGTTCAAGAAAGTCGTCCTCGCCGATGGCGTCGCCCCATTCGCCTTGCCGGTTTTTGATGCGGCAACTCACGGTCACACACTCACGCTGCTCGAAGCCTGGGCTGGTGTACTGGCATACACGTTGCAGTTGTATTTTGATTTTTCTGGCTATTCGGACATGGCCATCGGCCTGTCGCGAATGTTTGGCATCCGCCTGCCGCTCAATTTCAACTCGCCCTACAAAGCCGCCAACATCATCGACTTCTGGCGTCGCTGGCACATTACCCTGTCGCGCTTTCTGCGTGATTACCTCTACTTTGCTCTAGGTGGCAATCGCAAAGGCATTGTCAGACGCTACCTCAACCTGATGACCACCATGTTGCTTGGGGGGCTGTGGCATGGCGCTGGCTGGACCTTCATCATCTGGGGCGGACTGCACGGCGCGTATCTTTGCCTCAATCACGCCTGGATCACGCTCCGCTCCCGCCTGTTCGGCACCCGTGAAGCGGGCCGCACTGAACGTTTCGCGGCCTGGCTGCTGACCTTTCTTGCTGTGGTAGTGGGCTGGGTGTTCTTCCGAGCCAGAGATACCGGCGCCGCGTTGTCGATTCTGCATGCCATGACAGGGGCGAATGACATCGTCGTCCCCAGCAGCTGGCCGGGGGCGTGGTATCTGTATGCGTTGCTGCACAGACTGGGCCTGGCTGTTCAACTTGGAACGCCTGGCAGCAATTTCGACCCAGCCGGCCACAGCCCTTACTGGGTCGTTGCCCTTCTGGCCATTGCCTGGTACATGCCCAACACACAGCAGTTCATGGCCCACTTCAGCCCGGCCCTGGAACCCGCAAAGGGTTTGCCCAACCGCCCACAATGGTCTCCCAGTCGGGGATGGGCTATCTCGATTGGCGTACTCGCTGTGGTTGCCCTGCTTCATCTGACACGAGTCAGCGAATTCTTGTATTTCCAGTTCTGATGGCACACATTTTCCAATCTGGCCTGCAGCGAAGGTACGTCATGCTTTTTGCGTTTTTCTCTGCGCTAACATGCGTGGCGGTAATCACGATCAACATCCTAGTTGACCCCTTGTGGTATTTCCGTGGCAATCAGCTTACAGGAAGAAATTTCGCGTTCAATGAACGCGAATCCAAGCTCAACCTATTTTTGCAGGACCCGAAACAATATGACTGCCTGATTTTCGGCAGTTCGCGCAGCACACTGATGCCCGTAGAGGCGTTTCCACCCTATCGGTGCTTCAATCTTTCGTTTTCGAGCGGACAAATTGATGAGTTTCTTGCTTTTGCCCGTTACTTGAAATACGCTGGCGCTCGCCCTCGCTATATCGTTGTAGGGGTCGATGGCTTCAATTTTCTGGAGAGCGGGCGTGACCCCTTAAGCATTCCAGACTTTGTCACGCATTTGCATGCCCCGCCTTCTTTCTTGAGAACCTATCTGTCTGTCGACTCCCTACAACTTTCGATGCGGACGCTGACGGCTAAATCGCCGTATCCCCGGTACTATGACAAGCATTTCGACGCAATAATTACTCAGGATGCCCCTGCCTTTCACCCGGAACGCAGCCTTGAAGGCGAAGGCCTGCGCCGCGCGGATGCGGAGAAGCGTCGCAAGCAGCGCTATGTTCCCGGCAATGCCGAGCGCTACGCGCAACTGGCCGTCATTTTTCCCGACGCGCTGGAAGTGGCCTATGTCCCGCCCATCAGCGCGTGGCACGTAGCCGACATGGCCAGGAAGGGGGTGCTATCGGGTTATGTTGGCGCCTTGTATGCAACAGCTGCCCATTTCCCCATCTTCATGGATTTTTCAATTCCCTCGCCCGTCACCTGGCGTATCGATAACACCTATGATGGCTCGCACTACCGACCAGAAGTGAATCGTTCGATCGCCCGTGCCTTGCTGGCCGGATCACCGCAAGGATGGGGCATCGATCCGAAAACGATCAGCGCAGAAGCGTATCGCCTAAATTACCAGACAGCACTCAACCAATTTGCACAACGCGCGGTATCCGCCCAGCTGAATGCCTCCAGATGAATATCGACCTGCCAAGTTCCCTGCTTCACCGCCATGCTGGTCAGCATGGCCCGGTAATGCTCGTGTATCATGCCGTATTGCCCGGAAGCACGACGCCTGACTGGCCGTGGGCCGTTTCCATGCTGCGATTTCGCGACCAGCTCGATTTTCTGGTGACACAAGGTTACACAACCCCAACGATGGGTGAACTGGTTGCAGAGCCTCACCAATGGACGGGGCGCACCGTCGTTATCACTTTTGACGATGGCTATTGTGACAATCTTGCAGCCTGCGAAGAGTTGCAGAAGCGCAATATGCGCGCCACCTGGTTTATCGTTACAGGCTCTATTGGACGGGAACCTGACTGGCCCCGTGATGCGCGCTCCGATGGCCGACTACTTAATATCGCCGAGTTGCGCGAGATGCGGGCTGCAGGTATGGAAATTGGCTCGCACACCGTCAGTCACGTCCGCTTGACGGAGGTGGATGATGACAGCCTGCACCAAGAACTGACAGAATCGAAAATGACACTGGAAGAGGTTCTTGGGAGTGCAGTGGACAGCTTTGCGTACCCGTATGGCGCATGGGATGCACGCAGCGCCGATGCGATCAAGCAGTCAGGCTATGCGACGGCCTGTACCACGCGCACCGGCTGGGCTCTGCGTGACAACAACCCTTATCTGCTCAGGCGCCTGACGGTATTCAATACGGATACCACAAGCACCCTAGCACGCAAGTTGCGGTTCGCAAGCAATGATGTTTCCTGGAAAACCCTCACACATGACTTTCTGCATCAAGCCAGGAATAGGCTAGGCATCAGCGCACGATGACACCCAAAGTATCCATCATCATGCCCTGCTATAACGCAGCATCCCATTTGACGCAGAGTGCGGCCAGTGTAATGGCCCAAACGCTCACCGATTGGGAATTAGTCATAGTCGATGATGGCTCCACAGATTCTTCCTGGAAGGAAATGCAAGGGTTTGCCGCGACGGATTCACGAATCCATATTTATCAGCAAGCCAACTCAGGTGCTGCTGCAGCACGCAACCACGCCTTATCCAGAGCTAACGGCATCTTTACTGCTTTCCTGGATGCTGACGACACTTGGCATCCGGAATTTCTGAAACTCATGGTAAATGCTCTGGATAGTACTCCGGAGGCAGGCATCGCTTATTGCGGCTGGCAGAACCTTGGGCTTGGTGCGGGTCGTGACGACCCGTTCGTGCCGCCGGAATACGAGAATGGTGACAAAATCGAATCCCTGTTGGGCGGTTGCCGCTGGCCGATTCATGCTGCCTTGGTGCGTAGCAGGGCGATTCACGATGTCGGCGGTTTCGATGAAGCGTTAAGCTCATGCATGGATTACGACCTCTGGCTCCGCCTGGGAGCAATTCAACGATTGATTCGGGTCCCACGTGTGCTCGCTTACTATCACCATCATGGAGGCGAGCAAATTACCCGGAATCGCGCCCGTATAGCGATTAATCATTGGCGTGCGCAGCAGAAATTCCTTCGCGCCAATCCATCCATTTTCAGTAAACTTGGGAAGGGCCATTTGAACGAACTAACCAGCGGTGAATTGCTCAGGCGCGGCTATGAGTGTTATTGGAAACGGGATCTGATTTCGGCCAGAAGAATATTTCGTGCCGTCATGGGGCAAGGGTATGGCAAAGCAAGGGATTGGAAATACATGCTGCCGGCCATATTCCCCTTGTCTTTGCACCACGCCCTGATTCGGCTGCTGGGTCATGATTGGCGCAATAAATGCAACACTGAAAAAGAATGACCATGCTCACCTTTGCTTTTTGTACTTATCAGCGTGCAGATCGTCTGGAAAAGCTGGTTGCGGCCATGCGTGCGCAAAGCTGCCCCGTCCCATTCGAGATTCTGGCGATTAACAACAACAGCACGGACCATACACTGCAAATTCTCGAAAAGCTTTCGAATGAACCTGGCCCACCACTACGTTACGTCACTGAAAGCACCCAGGGAATTGTGTCGGCACGTAATCGGGCCATCGAAGAATCAATGGGTAACGATTTCCTGGTATTCATCGATGACGACGAGATTCCATTGCCGGGCCTGCTCGAGTCTGCCTGCAAGGCGCTCATCAATGAAGGCGCCCAATGCGCCGGGGGGAAGGTAGAAATGGATTTTTCGAATCATCCTCGGCCCAAATGGCTGGGTGACGATTTGCTGGGGTTTCTGGCCGCAGTAGACCATGGCAACGACGCCTTCTGGATCGTTGATTCAAGTACCCCGATCTGGACAGCCAATGTTGCCTATGACATGCAGTTGTTTCGTGATGACCCAACACTTCGTTTTGACAAGCGGTATGACCGCAAAGGCAATGTCGTAGGGGGGGGATCTGACGAAGTCATGTTCCGCACCTTGGTCGATAGAAAAGCTCGAGTACGCTATGCACCCGGCATGGTAGTACTGCACGATGTAGAGCCATGGAGACTTAAGCGACGTTATTTCCTGAAGTTGCACTACCGAGCAGGCCTGCGTGCAGGTCGCCATGAGTTGCCCTATTACTCTCGTACCCTATTCGGCATTCCGCCTTTTCTTGTTACTCAGTGCATGCAGCAAAGCCTAAAGGCCTTAGGCATGCTTATTGCTGGGGGAGCAGGGACTCTACGACAGGGGATGAATGCCGCCCACGCTATTGGGAGGCTGGTTGGCTACCGCGCAAGAAACAATCCATGATAGAAATCGCGCTTCGATTTGATGACCCTTCTCCCACCAGCGATCATGCCTTGGAGCGTGAAATCTTCGACATCCTGAGCGAACTGGAGATCGCTGCCACGGTGGCGATTGTACCGTATGGCAATAACGAAGGTCACCTCATTCCCATTGGCAAGGATAACGTCCCACACTTAGTGCACGCCCACTCCAAAAACACCATTGAGGTGGCCCAGCATGGTTTTTCACATGAGTCGCTTACCAGAGTATATGGGGGATCGCAAAGTGAATTTCAGGGTGTGTCTATTGAGGAACAAACACGCCGGATCGACGAGGGGCGACACCTTCTTGAAGTCGCCTTTTCCAGTCCGATTCGTGGTTTTATTCCCCCCTGGAATACTTATGATGCACATACTGTGCGGATTCTTGAGAAAGGTGGCTACACATATCTTTCCGCCGGCTACCCTGCGCCGCTTGCAGCGAAACCAGGCCTTCGTCTGATTCCCCGAACCAGCCAAGTGGTCAGTCTGCGACAAGCTTATGCTGAGGCACGGCGCCGATTACCACTCTCGACCACGATTGTCTCCATCATGCACCACTACGATTTTCGGGAAGCCCGCGCAAACCCGGGTCAGTTATTCCTGCGGGATTTCCGTGAAGACCTCCTCTGGCTGCGCGACAAGGGTGATGTACGTTTTACAACCTTAGGACGAATCGCAGAAAAAATGAAGATTCCCCAAGGCTGGGCTATTCAGGCACGCCATCAGCGCAAGACTCAGCTGCACTGGCGGTTGCAGCGTCGACTCCCGGCGCACTTGCTGCTGTCTCATCCCATTTGGCTGTATGTGCGATGACAAGCTGCATAACGCAAGGATCAGCAGCAAGATCTATTTACAAAATGAGTCTAAGTCTTGCAATAGATGATGAACGGCCATACTAACCCGCGCCTGTCGCTCGTTGTACCCGTTTACCGTTCGCAAGATTGTCTGCGGGAACTCTATCGTCGTGTCGTTGCAGCAATGGAAACCATTGATCTGAATTTCGAACTCCTAATGGTGGAAGATTGTGGCGGCGACGACTCGTGGGCAGTCATCACGGACCTGGCTGCCGCCGATCCCCGGGTGCGCGGCATCCAGCTCGCCCGCAACTATGGCCAGCACAATGCGCTGCTTTGTGGCATCCGTGCGGCGAAGGGCGAGATCGTTGTGACGCTGGACGACGACCTGCAGAACCCGCCCGAGGAAATCTCCGCACTGCTCGCCAAGTTGGATGAAGGATGCGACGTGGTCTACGGTACGCCGTTCGCAGAGACGCATGGTCTGCTGCGCGATGCGGCCTCACGCATCACCAAGCTGGCTCTACAGGGGACTATGGGAGCCGATACGGCGCGCAGCGTCAGCGCCTTCCGCGCCTTCCGAAGCCGCCTGCGCGCGGCCTTCGACACCTACCGCAGCCCCACAGTGAATATCGATGTGTTGCTCACCTGGGGCACCACACGCTTCGCGGCTGTGCCCGTGCGCCAAGACGAGCGACAGGCCGGGGCCTCTGGCTACACTCTGCGCAAGTTGATCACCCATGCCTTAAACATGATGACCGGCTTCTCCACACTGCCCCTGCAGATGGCCAGCGTCGCGGGCTTCGTATTCGCGGCCATCGGCTTTCTGATTCTGGCCTACGTGGTTGGCCGATACCTGATGGCTGGCGACAGCGTGCCGGGTTTCCCGTTCCTGGCGTCCATCATAGCCATCTTCTCGGGAGTTCAACTCTTCGCCCTAGGCATCTTCGGCGAGTACTTAGCACGCATGCATTTCCGGACTATGGAACGGCCGCCCTATTTAATAGTCAGTGAGATGAATGCGGATCGACGGATGCCGGACGAAGCATGAGGCCGATCACTTTATTTCTCATGGGATACAAGGGTTACCACGTCTTGAGAGATGCGGTAGGCGTTTTTCAGCATCTATTCAAGGAAGTGATTGTTGCCCGCGACCCGAACGTCAGCAATGATTATTTTGCAGAAATCGTGGCTTTATGTAATGAAGTGGGGCTCAGGTGGATTGAAAGATCTTCTGCAAGACCTGTTGGTACAGGGTATGCAGTCGCCATCTCATGGAGATGGCTGATCGATCTTCCCCCACACCGGCTCATCATTTTCCATGATTCGCTACTACCTCGATACAGAGGTTTCAATCCACTGGTTTCATACTTGATCAATGGTGAGACCAACATTGGAGTTACAGCGCTATTTGGCGCAGACGAATACGACCGCGGCGACATCATTGCACAGGCGAGTGTCGAAATAGACTACCCAATCAAAATCGCCAGGGCAATTGAACTTATTACGAATAAATATCAAGTGCTCGCGCGCGAGATATTCGCAACGATTGCAAACGGCCAACCATTGGTGGGAGTACCGCAGGATGAGTCTTGTGCAAGCTTCAGTCTATGGCGAGATGACAAGGATTATTGTGTTCCGTGGGACAAGCCGGCAGAATGGATCGCTCGTCTTGTTGATGCGGTAGGTTTCCCTTACAAAGGGGCATCCACCTTGGTGAATGGCAGCCCGGCGCGACTCATCGAGGTTGAACCCATACCGGATGTCAAGATAGAGAACCGAGTCCCCGGGAAAGTGGCATGGGTGGATGGCCGCCTTCCAATAGTCGTATGCGGCACAGGCATGCTGAAAATAATCGAGATGTATGAAGACGAAAACGCTAAGTCCCTAATTCCACTAAAGCAATTTCGCACGAGATTTACCTGACCGGGTACATTACGAAGAAGTGACTGCATGATGAAGGAATCAAGTCGAAATAGAATTTGCCAGACACCAGATCCACAGGCAATCTTCACTTCGATAAGGAGATAGAAGCTTTTGAACCGCCTGATTGATCACGCGTACATTCTTTCCACCGTGGCGTTCACAGTATATAGCCAACTCATCATGCGCTGGAGGGTCACGGAGGCGGGGGCACTGCCAACCGACCTGACCGGCAAGGTCCAATACATCGTCGCCCTGCTGCTGAACCCTTGGGTAATCTCGGGCATCGTGGCGACCTTCCTGGCCGGAGTTTCCTGGATGCTGGCCATGACTAAGTTCGAAATCAGCTACGCCTATCCCTTCGTCAGCCTGAACTACATTCTGGTCCTAGCGGCAGGATTCCTCCTGTTTCAGGAATCCTTGAGCCTAACGAAACTCGCCGGCAGCGCATTAGTTATTCTTGGCATAGTCATCATTGCGAGGGGTTAGGACATAAGCCAGATCACCAGCGGGATCCGTGCTGTACTCGCCCAGCCCCTCGTCTACGACACCCTGCAGAACATCATGGGCGCCCAGCGCATGCGGCGGGATCTGGTGGCCAATTTCATCCGTCCGCGGCCGGGTGTCTGGATCCTGGACATCGGCTGCGGCACGGCGGAGATCCTGCCCCATCTTCCGGATGGGGTCGAATACTGGGGCTACGACATCAGCCAGGAATACATCGATGCCGCCAGAAGAAGATTTGGCGGACGTGGCCACTTCGAATGCCGGCAACTGGACCGGGCGGAACTGGAGAAGCTACCCAAGTTCGATGCCGTAATCGCCGTTGGCGTACTGCACCATCTGGATGACCCGGTGGCGGCCGAGATGTTCGGTCTCGCCCGCGATGCCCTTGGGGAAGGAGGGCGTGTGATCACCATCGACCCCTGCCTGGCCGTCGGCCAGAACCCCATTGCGCGCTTCCTGATCCAGCGTGACCGCGGCCAGAATGTGCGCACGGCGGAGGGCTACCGCGCCCTTGCTGCCAGTTCTTTCGGCAGAGTCGAAGGTATGCTGCGGCATCGCAACTGGATTCCCTACACCCACTGGATCATGGAATGCACGGCATGAAGATCCCCTTCAACAAACCCCACATGACCGGCAAGGAGCTCTGGTACATCGCCCAGGCCCACGCTCTTGGGCACCTGGCCGGTGATGGTTCGTTCACGAAGAAATGCCATGGCTGGCTGGAAAATCGAACTGGCACCCGCAAGGCCCTGCTCACCCACTCTTGCACAGCCGCGTTGGAAATGGCCGCACTAATGGCCGACCTCCACCCTGGCGACGAGGTGATCATGCCGTCCTACACCTTCGTCTCTACCGCCAACGCCTTTGTGCTACGGGGCGCGACACCCGTGTTCGTGGACATCCGCCCAGACACCATGAACATTGACGAAACCAGGATCGAGGCAGCCATCACCGACAGGACCCGCGCCATCGTGCCGGTGCATTACGCGGGGGTGGGCTGCGAGATGGACGCCATCATGGCCATCGCCCAAACACATAATCTGCTCGTGATCGAGGACGCCGCCCAGGGGGTGATGTCCACCTATAAGGGACGGCCTTTGGGCAGCATCGGCCACATGGGCGCGTTTTCCTTTCACGAGACCAAGAACGTCATTTCCGGCGAGGGCGGCGCGCTTCTGGTCAACGATGCCCGCTTGGTGGAGCGGGCGGAGATCATCCGCGAGAAGGGCACCAACCGCAGCCAGTTCTTCCGCGGCCAGGTAGACAAATACACCTGGGTCGATATCGGCTCATCTTACCTGCCTGGGGAACTGATCGCCGCCTTCCTATGGGCGCAGATGGAGGAGGCGGACGCCATCACCCAGCAGCGCCTCGCCCTGTGGAGCACCTACCATCAGTGGCTGGCCACCCCAGAGGCCGAGGGCCGATTACGCAGGCCGGTCATCCCGGCCCACTGCGCCCACAACGCGCACATGTATTATATTCTGCTGCCCGACCTAGAGGCGCGCACCCGCTTCATCAAGCGGCTCAAGCAGGCGGACATACAAACAGTGTTCCATTACGTGCCGTTACACAGCTCCCCTGCCGGACAACGATTCGGTTGTATATGTGGTGATCTAGCTATAACTAACGATCTATCAAACCGGCTTGTACGCCTACCACTCTGGCTTGGGCTGGAGGCATACCAGGCTGATGTCATCCGACAGATCCTTGAGGCACTATGACTGTCACAGCAACCCTTCATTCCAAGAATCCTGTAAATAAACAGCCATCTGGCATTGTGTTCGATTATTTGGCTGCATCCCTGATTGGTTTGTTGATTCTAGGGTGGCTCGTGTTCGTTGCTCACGGTAAGCCGGGAATTGATCCAGATGGGGCGCACGCATTACATGTCGCACAGAATATTCGGGACGGCGAGGGACAGGTAATCAAGTTCGTTAATTTATCCGACACCACGCCGGCGGCTCGGCCGGATGTGACTAAGCCCCCACTATTCCCAGCCGTTTGCGCCTTGCTGATGTTTCTTGGATTATCTCCGAAGATGGCAGGCTGGACCGTAACCTTTGTAGCGTACGCTTTAGCAGGCTCTTTCTTGTATCTGCTGGCAAGACGCGTCGTTTTCCGAACTTCGGCAAGTGTTGTGGTCGCAGTATTCGCAACAGAGATGACCTCGGTGCGTTGGGGAATTACTTTGCATGAAGAGTCCTTATTCCTGGCTCTGAGTTTTGCTGCTTTATGGCTACAGATGGGGCTCACGCCAGAAGAGGGATGGCAGTTCATCCGTAAGCAGTTCATGACTGGTGTTCTGGTTGGCCTCGCCATGATGACCAGTTACCAGGGATTGCCTTTATTGATCTGCCTAGGGGGGGCTGCTCTCTGGTTCGCCTGGCAGCAGAAAAGCAGCCGACCGTTATTGGCCTATGCTGCCGGCGTGACCGTGGTTGGGCTTCTCCCCCTGCTTCGATTCATAAGTATCTTGCTTTCCGGTGCCAAACCAGGTTTCGATACGGGCGAACCCACATGGTATTTGATTATCTCCGGCATTGTGAGCGCTTGGCAGCGCAGCTTCCTCGGTGATGTGTATATATGGCTTGCTAACGGCTCACCGAAAGACTATATCGTGGTGGCCTTGAGCTATGGCTTGCTGGCTGCATTGCTGGTGTGGTCCTGGCGAACTGCCCGCCTGCGTTTGCTGGTGGCCTTTGTGGTTCTATATATGGGCATGTTGATCGTGCAATTAGGGGGGCAAGGCAAACCATATTTCGACACCCGATACAACATGCCAGTGGAAAGTCTTATCGTGCTGTTATTTGTTTACGCAGTCAGCGCCAAGTTCAGTCTTCTGCCCACAATCGCTCGATATGCGACTGTGGCAATGGGTGTGCTGATGATATCTGTTTACGCACACGGTCAGGTCAGTCGCTATAAGAAGTTAATGTCCAACCGAGAGGGGGAATTTTGTCCTGCCCCGGAAGCCATTGCCTGGATCAAGCAGCATATACACCCAGGATCCGTGCTCATCGGTAGCCAATGCACCTATCAGCTATTCGCTGAGAGCAATAAGTATTATTGGTTGCCGATTCCTCCGGCCCGAGATGCATCGACCAACAATACACGTTGGACAGAGGCAGATTTGCTGAGTGCAGCCCGACACGTGAATAGTAAGTGGGTAATACTGATTACAGGAAAGAGAGAGCCGTTGATGCCAGTACCAGGCTATGGCCCATATGTTGAGGGTTTGTTGTCTGGCGTGGGCAGCAAACAGGTAAAGCTGGCGGCACGACTGCGGGATGGGCTGATTTATCGCATAGTGCCTGACCACAGTCTTTCTGCCGTGCAGCCAGCGCCATAATAACAATCGCCAATTGATACTTGATTGAATTATGGGTATTGGCCTCACTATCCTCATTTGTACCCATAACCGTGCCGATCTGCTTGAACGCGTTCTGACCTCATTGAATGCGGCGAAACGACCCGCCATGCCTGTAGAGCTCTTGGTAGCCGCCAACGCCTGCACCGACGACACGGTGGTGCGGATGCACGCGTATCAGGTGCAGCAAGCCGGGCATAATTGGCTACCGCTGCGCCTGCTTGAAGTCCCAACAGCCGGTAAGTCGCATGCACTGAATTGGGCCATCCCAATGATCGAAACTGAATTGACCGCCTTCGTCGATGACGACCACCGGGTAGATGAAAACTATTTGCTTGCCATCGAACAGGCTGCCCACAATTGGCCGGATGCGGGCCTGTATTGCGGTCGCATCCTGCCAGACTGGGATGGCACCGAACCTGCCTGGGTTCATGACGAAGGGCCTTATCGCATTTATCCCTTGCCCGTCCCGCGCAATGACCAAGGCGATCAACCCAAAATTATCACGGCTGTAGAAGGTCCCATCCCCGGGGGTGGCAATCTGGTATTGCGGCGCCAGGTGTTTGAACTCGCCGGGCAATTTTCAACCGAACTGGGACCACATGGCCACGATCTGGGCGGCGGCGAGGACAGCGAATACGTACTGCGCGCGATGTCTCGCGGCGTCCGCTGCCAGTATGTGCCGGACATGGTGCAATACCACTATGTTGATGCCGAACGGCTGCGACTTGGCTATCTGCTGAAAAAAGGCTATCAGCGCAGCCGCTCGACTTCGCGCATTCGCGGCAATGGCACCGTGCCACTCTATATGTGGCGCAAAGTTGTGGAATACGGCGTTCACAGCCTACTCAGTATCTCTTGGGCCAGTCGCCGCTTCTATTTGGTGCGGACCGCCGCCGCGCTGGGTGAAATTCAGGGCCGCAGTGAATCTGGGTTCCGCAGCATGCATCTTCAACTTCCGTCAGATCGCAGCATGCTGTTGCTCGACGCACTGGCAATGCTCACCGTCGCCAGCGGCGTGGTCGCCTGGTTTGTCAGTGGTGGGGCGCGCTGGGCAGGCGTTTTGCCAGCGCTGGGTGTGGCAACAGTGGGGACAGCCGCGCTGCTGGTCAAATCCCTGTCGGATTTTTCGCAGACCGGGCCGGGCATCCGCAAGGAAGTGCTCACGCACTACCGGCGCTACACCCTGTTTGCTCTTGCACGGCTGTCGACATGGGCATTCGGTATCATGCTTTTCACCGGCGTGGCAGGCGTGCTGATCTATTTCATGCTCAACACAGTGCTTGGTGCAGCTTGGTCGACGTGGCTGGCGATCCTCGCCGCCATCCTCGGCATCCTCAGTGGTTTCGCGCTGCAATTCATTCGCAAACTGCGCTTCAATCCCGGACTGCTGATGGCGTCGATGCATTACCGCATGAGCCGGGTGTACTGGCTATGGCGCTGGATGACGCCAGGGCGAATTGCACTGGCGGAGGCGCTGTTGATCGGGGTGGCCGGCCTGTTAATCATCGCCGCATCACAGCATTTGGCGAAGGATAACCGGATTGGCGACCTAATCGCGCTGTGGGCGGCGACTCTGTTTTTTGCCGGGACAATCACATGGGCGGGCTGGGAGCCGCAGGCGAGTGCGCCGAGACGCACAACTGCGCACAATGCGGCCGCACCGCCGAATATTCTGATGATCGGCTCGGACACGCTGCGCGCCGACCGGCTGGGCGCGCTGGGCTACCGCCGCGCGCTCACGCCGCACATCGACGCACTGGTGACGCAAGGTGCGCTGTTCGCCAACTGCTACGTGCCCTGCGCGCGCACCGCGCCCAGCCTGATTTCACTGCTCACCGGCACCTGGCCGCACACGCACGGCATCCGCGACAACTTCGTACCCGACGATCAAGTCCGTCTCCCAGTTGCCACGCTGCCGCAGTTGCTGAAACCTTTGGGCTACCGCAGCGCCGCGATGTCCGACTGGTGCGGCGGTGATATGGGTAAGTTTTCCTTCGGCTTTGAATACACCGACCTGCCGGCCGACCAGTGGAACCTGAAATACCTTATCCGTCAGGGCCCCAAGGATCTGCGCTTGTTCGTTTCGCTGTTTACCCACAACCGGCTCGGTCGGTTGCTGCTGCCGGAAGTCTATTACCTGGGCGGGGTGCCGCTGACGCAACCTATGGGCAAGCGCGCCCGGCGGCTGGTGTCGCGCCTGTCCGAGAGTCCCCAGCCATTTTTTCTCAATGTGTTCTATTCCACCACTCACCCCCCGTTTGCCTCGGAATGGCCGTGGTACGGCCGCTTTGCCGACCCGCTTTACAAGGGTGAATCGCGGTTCGCGATGGCGCGCTTAACCGACCCTTTCGAAATCATCCGCCGACAGGGCGCGCCCAAAGAAGAATTCGATCTCGATCAGATCATCGACTTGTACGATGGCTGCGTAGCGGAATTCGACCATGAGGTTGGCAAAATGCTCGCACATCTGAAAACCTGCGGCTTGGCAGACAACACCATCGTTGTCGTCTATTCCGACCACGGCATGGAGTTCTTCGAGCACGACACCTGGGGACAGGGAAACTCAGCAGTCGGCGAAGCGAGCCCGAAAATCCCACTGGTTATTCGTGACCCGCGCTGCACTGCTCGCAACAAGATAGACGACGTCGTCCGCTCCATCGACCTTGCGCCGACGCTGCTTGAATTAGCAGGGGCCGCGGCAGACGCGCGCATGGATGGCGTCTCGCTCGCGCCCTGTCTGGCGGGCGCGACGCCTTGCCCGGACCTCGATGCCTTCAACGAAACCGGTATCTGGATCGCGGATGTTCCCGGCCTGCCCGAAACCCATCTTCGCTACCCCAATCTTCTGGAACTGATGGAAGTGCCCAATCGCGAAAGCGGTACGCTCGCGATCAAACCGGAATATACGATGCGCATCATGGACGCAAAGGATCGTATGATCCGCAGGGGTCGCTGGAAACTTACCTACCAACCCCTCACCCATGGCCATATCTTGCAACTATTTGACGTCGTGGCAGACCCCATGTGCCGGCATAATCTGATCGATCGACATCCGGAAGTTGCTGATGCGTTATGGCGGCAATTGTCTGATTGGCTCGAACGTTCACCTTCCACCCAAGCGATTATTTGACTCTTATGAAAGATCCAAATGACACTCAAATCCACCATTAAACAAACCCTGCACGCCCTGGGATACAAAATCGAGAAGATCGACCCTATGGAGTAAAAGCATACCGGCCGACTACAATCATTCGCCTTTCTTGCCTCGCGTCTATCGCGGCGCACTGGACCGCTATTTCTATTTCAACGATATCGTGGAACAGGTCAGGTTGGTGGAGGGCGATATCGTTAGAATGCGGTGTTTCGATCGGTCATGGAGCTTTTCTTTTTTACGCTGCTTTCCGATTACATCGGAGTACCCCGGCCGTATTACGGGTTTGATTCTTTCGAAGGATTTCCTGACCCGGTCGAGATGGCTAAAACTGCGCCAATCACGGGAAAGGAGTTTTTGGCCAACCCACCCGCAACAGTGCTGAAGGTATTAAAGGATGGACCTGAAGGTGACGACGTCATCGACAAACGCATACGTCTGGTAAAGGGTTGGTTCGACCAGACCCTCCCTGCATACCATGGCCACATTGCCTTGCTGCATCTCGATGGTGACCTTTATGAGTCGTACAAGGTTCCCCTCGAAACTCTTTACGATAAGGTACAGCCCGGTGGCATCATCATGTTTGACGAGTATCGTGACAAGCGCTGGCCAGGGGTCAGTAAAGCCATTGATGAGTTTTCAGCAACATCCAAAATGCACTTGGAAATATTACGTCGTCAAACAGTAAGCCTCATCGGCGAACTCTTGGATGTTAAGGAAGCATGTTGCAGAACCGAGAACCTTAAGCGAATGAAAAAGAAACCTGTCCTCTGCTTCCTCACCTTCAGTGCCGGCGACTGGGGCGGAGCCAGCCGGGTCCTGTTTACCAATCTGCGCCTGATGGATCGTGACAGGCTGACACCCCTTCTGCTCCTGCCACGAATTGGCCCCATTGAGCCTGAGTTAAGGCAACTCAAACTGCGCTATTTGATATGGGGACCATTAACCGAGCCGGGCAAGCCGACTGCCTATCTGCGCAGCTTTTTCCGGGCCTGGCTTTTTTTTCGACGTGAGCATGTGGCGGTAATTCACGTCAATAGTTCCAACTTCTGGCGTCCGGCTGAACTGCTTGCAGCTCGATTATTGGGCATTCCCATCCTCGCCCATTATCACGTAATCAACGACCAGCCGGCCCCAGCTATGGCTTGGTGCCAAGCAGCCATAGCAGTGTCGCGCTACACTGCTGAGCAATCGTTGCCGACAAGAATGTACAAACCCGTGATCTACAGCCCAATCAGCTTGGATCGCTTTGATGCCGGGCACAGTCTGCGGGAAGAACTGGGCTTATCTGAGAGTGGCATCGTGGTAGCTTTTCTGGGGCAAATTCGTGAAATCAAGGGTGTGGCAGATTTCATTGCAATGGCCCGTCAAATTCCAAATCCGGACGTCCGATTCCTGATTGCCGGCGAATGCCGCGACCCAAATAAATATACCGGCTCATATTCTGAGCGGGATCTGAAAGACATGGCAGGTGGCGATGCCCGCATCCGCTACGTTGGCTACGTGAAGGAAGTGGCAAATGTCTACCACACCGCAGACATTGTCGTGGTGCCGTCGCGCTGGCAGGAACCATTGGGACTTATAAACTTGGAAGCCGGCGCATGCCGCAAGCCGGTGGTGGCTACACGCATGGGTGGCATCCCCGAGGTGGTTGAAGATGGGGTGAACGGCTATCTAGTAGAAGCCGGGGACGTAGAAGCCCTGACTGATCGGGTATCCAGACTCATTGCCGACTCGGCCTTACGTAGTCGCATGGGTGAGGCGGGCCGCGCCAGGGTGGAACAGGATTTCACTACTCGCCCGGTGCGAGAATTCGAAACGCTGCTGCTGCGCTATGTGCGACGTTGAACAGTTGGTGGCGAACCTTATTCTGGTGGGCAAAACCGACAATAAGGATTGCTCGGGGTTCCTATAGACGGCGCAATGGCAGGCGTCGGCTTGTTTTGATTATCGGATGATGTAGCCGGTACATCCGGAACACCCTGGGCAGCGGTGGAGGGAGGCTCGACTTGCTGCGGAGATTCTGGCTCATCTGCTTTCATCACATAGGGTTTGGGAAAGGGTTTCTTGCCGCCCAGTTCCAGGTAGCGGCGTTGCAACGTCTTGGAATCGGGTATATGGCGCAACCCTTGGGTGATCGTGTCCAATGCGCTGGTTGTTGCTTTACCAGACACCTGCAAGTCAGCAAGTTGCAGATAAGCTCTGAGCATCTTGGGGTTGATAGCCAATGCTCTATTAAAATCACTGAGCGCCTCACCCGGCTTGCCCATGAGCTGGTAAGCCTCGCCCCTGCCTGAATATACTTCAGCGCGTATCTCCGGATTAAAGTCCGGCTTTTCGGCCTTCACAACGTAGGTAAAATCACCGACTGCCAGCTGCAGATCATACATACGCTCAGTGGTTGTGCCGGCCCGCCAGGAACGGTTTACATAATTCACCCCAAAGCAATAGTGATGAATATCTTGGAAATTGCTGCCGGTTCTTCTTGCCCACTCCTTCCATTCCGGCGTCCCGCCAGGCCCAAGTCTTGCCTTGCAAATGGGAGGGAGTCTTGCGACTTCTTCCGGGTGATGAAGTGTCAACTCGCTTGCTGCTACACCTAGGCCAGGAGCGCCCAAGAGAGCTGCAAGAAAAATGAATGAGAGCTTTACTGCCATATCTCGTATCTTTCAACAAAAATTATCATGTATGTGACGAGTCTTATCTGCTGTTTTGTTCCAGTTAAATTCGCTACGCGCCCTGACAAGTGCAGCATTCCCGATAGAGTCAATTGAATCTGGTGCAGTCAATACCTCATATAGTCTAGCGCTTATTCCTATCAACTCTGCACCATCAACCCTGAATCCAGTCACTCCATCCTGGACTGCCGCCCCGGTTCCCCCACCCAGACCCGCAATTGCCGGCTTGCCACACGCGGCGGCTTCGACAAACACCATGCCAAAACCTTCCGTATCCCCGTCAATCTCGCGATTAGGCATGGCGAATACATCGCATGCATTGTACCAACGTGGCAAATCTTCAGGACTGACATGCCCCAAAAAACTGACTAGGTCCGCAACACCAAGTTCCTGAGCAAGATTTCTTAAGTAATCCCAATCTTCACCGATTCCAATAAGAGCGTAATGCACATTTAACCCTTTCTTTGCTAACTCAGGAAGGCTTTTGATTACCATATCGAAACCTTTGCGCCTAGATAGTCTGCCAACTGAAAGGATCAACTTCTGGTCAACACCAAGGCCTAAGCCATTCTTAAGATCATCAAATAACAACCCAGGCCGGAATCTCTTAACATCCACGCCCGGATATATCAACGCAATCTTGCCGCTCTCCACACCTATCTTCAGCAATTCATCCCGTGTGTAGTCGCTGTTGGCGATTACTTTGTTCGCATGGCGCAGCGCAAACCGCATGGCCTGGTACTTTCTTCCTTGGCCCCAGGTCGTGAGTTCCTCGCCGTGGGCATAAATGACCACCGGGTGGAAAGTCATCCGAGCGACAGCCCAGGCCACAAGTCCCTCTGGCAATGCACGTCCCGCATGAATGGCAGTGAAGCGACGGCTGGCCGCGAGCCAGAACGAATGCAGGAACAGCCGGCCATACATGAGCAGCGACTCGGGCCGCAGCCAGGATACCCGGCGCAAGTCGAGTCGATGTATCGCGTTTGGGTGATCGCGGTCGTGCTCTGCTGCACCGGGCACATCGGCCGTCACGATGTGGGTAGTCTTGCCGTCCAGACGGCGATAGACCTCGTCGAACCATACTGCCGTGCCCCCCTTGGTTGGCAGAAACAGCTCGGTCAACACGAGATATCGCGGCTTCATATCAGCACCGAAATCAGATTGCGCAGGCTGGCTGGCCCCGGGGATTCTAGCAAAGACGGCAGCACCGCCTGCGCCGCAGCCAAGCGCTGGTTGCGCTTGGCCAATGCATAACCCAGATTGAGGCGGGCATTGCGCAGGCGCGTCATGACGCCGCGCCGCACCAGAGCGGGAAAGTCTCTGGCACTGAGCTTGAGATCCAGCAAGGTGCGAACATTTTCCCTTTGCGCCATCACCGGATCACGCCGGGTGGCGCTGGCGCCATGGACCAGATAGACACCCAGAGGCAGACAGATGACCCCTGCTCTTCTGCTAAGCGCCACAACCCGGGTCAGCAGGTGCACATCTTCGCAAACCCTGAAGCCCAACGGATAGCCTCCAGCGCGGAGAAAAAGGCTGCGGGTGACGCTGAGGGTGTGGGTGTCGCCGAAATGATCGGCCACAAAGGCCTCAAACTCGTTTTCCTGCATGACCACTCGTGTTTCTGCTCCCGCCTTGCGCAACATCATGTTGCCCGATGCGTGCTGGTTCATTGACAAGCCAAGCAGTGCACCCGAGTCGTCGCGGTATTCATAATCGCCAGTCATAAAGTCCAGGCTCGAATCCTCCACGATCCACTCCGCATGCAGCCTGAGCCGATCCGGGAAATACCAGTCGTCCGCATCCAGAAAGGCCAGCCAGTCGCCGGTGGCCTGTTCCACCCCGTAATTGCGCGCCGACGATACACCGGCATTGTGCTCGCGGCGCAGGTAGCGTATGGGCGGTCCGAACCGCGCCGCGACTTCCCCCGTCGCGTCGCCCGAAGCATCGTCCACCACCAGGATTTCGTGCGCCGGCCAAGTTTGCGCCAGCACCGAATCGACCGCACGCGCCAGTGTTGGTGCGCTGTTGTAAGCGGGAATGATCACGGAAAAACGCGGTGCGCTCATGCGTTTGAGCCCGGCAGATTCAGTACCCAATCCAAGCCGCTCGGATGCGACAGTTTCCAAATGACTCCGGCCTGAGCCAGGATACACACTTGAGACTCGGCCGGTGAATGGTGTTGACGTGGACCGCGCCTTCCAATTCTCCCGGAACATCGACGCTGACAATGTGGATTTCCTTGCCGCCCACGCGCTTGTACACCTCGGCCGCCCAAACACCAGTGCGCCCTTCGGCGGGCAGAGAAAATTCAGCCAGTGCAAGTGGGCTATTCATGGAGTGCGTTTCCGCTTTCTAGCTGTTATCAAGATAAGCCTTTGTCAATGAGAGCGCGAAAATACGCGATGGTCTGCGGCAAGCCTTGGGCCAGCTGGATATCCGGCTGCCAGCCCAGCGTGGTCTTGGCGAGGGTGATGTCAGGTTGGCGTTGACGCGGATCGTCCTGGGGCAAGGGCAGGAACGCCAGTTCCGACCGGGAACCTGTAAGCGCAATCACTTTTTTGGCTAACGCCAGAATGCTGAATTCGTTGGGATTACCCAGGTTCACCGGCCCGGTGACCGCGTCGGCCGATTCCATCAAGCGGACAAGGCCATCGACCAGATCATCCACATAACAAAACGACCGGGTCTGCAGGCCTTCGCCGTACAGGGTGATGGGGGCATGCTTTAACGCCTGCATAATGAAATTGGAAACCACGCGGCCGTCGTTCGGATGCATGCGCGGGCCGTAGGTATTAAAAATCCTCGCCACCTTGATTTGCAGATGATGCTGGCGGTGGTAGTCAAAGAACAGGGTCTCCGCACAACGCTTGCCCTCGTCATAACATGCGCGTGGGCCAATCGGATTCACTTGTCCCCAATACGATTCGATCTGAGGGTGTATTTCCGGGTCTCCGTAGACCTCACTGGTTGATGCCTGAAGAATGCGTGCCCGGGTGCGCTTGGCCAGACCTAGCATGTTGATTGCACCGTGCACGCTGGTCTTGGTTGTCTGTACTGGGTCGAACTGATAGTGAATGGGCGATGCCGGACATGCCAGGTTATATATCTCGTCTACTTCCACATAGAGGGGAAAGGTCACGTCATGGCGCATCAGATCGAAATGCGGGTGCCCTAACAGGTGCACGACATTCTCGCGCGTCCCGGTAAAGAAATTATCGACGCAGATGACATCGTGGCCTTTTTCCAGCAGTTTCTCGCACAAATGTGAGCCAAGGAATCCGGCCCCACCTGTCACCAGAACTCGTTTACGTAGACTCATTCTCATGAACGCTCTCCCTGGGTATCTGATGTTATACCCTCAAGCATCGCGGCGAGCGCCGCTATATCTACAGCGAAACTACTGTGCCTGCCAACTTCATTGGCGCACAAAGCATGGTAACGGTGCCCCATCGCGCGCACCATGAAATAGTAGTGCGGCATGATGGCGGGTGTGGGGTGGAGCTCGACCAGATCAATAGCCTGGCTATAGAGGATATTGGTAAGCCCGGCGCCATGCGGCGCTACCACGATCTCGGCGTCGTAAAACAGGTCGATCTGCTCCTTGATACCAAGTGACTCCAGCACACTGGGAGTAAAACCATAATGTTTGAGCAAGCGGATCAACGCCGCCTCATTGAGAATCCGGCGTCCGCCCGGCGCCTGCTTACGGGTGACATAAACCCTATACCGACGCTGGCGTGCCCGATCCGGCGATACGCGTGGCAGGAAAAAATCCAGGTAGCGACGCGGCAGTGCGCCTGACATTTGGCGGCTAAGATAACTGCCAAACACCATTTGATCGGATTGCCACAAATACTTCGGATCAATCCCGGTCAACTGTGCGTTCTCTGGCAACAGATAAGGCAAATAGAACTGCTCCCATGGCCGCAATGGCCCCGGTACCAAGACTTGTATTTTCATACCACGAAAAGCCGGTTGATGCAGCCAGAACAAACGCGGCAGATTATCAACAAGCGTGTGATAGTAATTATTGGCGGGCGAGCGAAGTACCATGCAAACGCCATTTAATATCTTGCGTCGTTTTGTGTATTGAAAACGCCAGTAGTAACGATGATTGGCAGGTACGCCGGGGAACTCTCGCCAGACATTTTCCGACTCGGACAAAATGCGACCGCGACCGGAAAGCATGATATTGGTACTTCCATCGTATAGCGCACCAGGGAGAATAGCTGCGAACATTTCAGGTGTGGTGTTGCCCTCATCGATTAAGTGATGCGCTTCGCTGGCAAAACTGCATGTAGGCATCCCCATTGATGGAAATTCCTCCATTGGCAACTCTGCCAATTTCTGTAATCCTGGGTAAGCCTGCCATACCGAAACTTGCCGCAACAGCCAGTTGTGAAGGTGTCGATGTATTGAATTCATAGCCTTTTACTCCTTCAACATCGACAAGACGTTACGTATCGTTTGCAAAGTTCGGTAATAGAAGACAGGCTTGGCAACACGGTGCCCACAGCGGCAATCCACCGGCCGCTCTTGTTTACGTACAACCCAGGTTGTGGAGCGCGCTTTGCATCCCTATTACCACTCCCTGTTTAACTGGAACAAGACGATTTTGCCCTATCCTGACAAAATCGGTGAGGGTTCGCACGTTTTCGCGCTGCCGGCGGGTGGGTCATGGGGGTGGGGCTACCGCCACGTATTACATACACCCCCAGGCTCTGACAGACCGCGTCAATACGACGGCACCAGAATCTCCTGCGCCGGCCAGGTTTGCGCCAGCACCGAATCGATCGCCCGCGCCAAGGTTGATGCGCTGTTGTATGCAGGAATGATCACGGAAAAACGCGGTGCGCTCATGTTGAGCCCACCAGAGCAAGCACCCAGCCCAGGCCGGTCAGGCGCGCGAGCTTCCAGAAGCGCGGCAATTGCCGGACCCGCCTGACCCAGATTCGCGCCCGCACGGCGAGTCTGTCGTCGATCCAGGCTGGATCATGGGTTCTGTAGGCATGCGCCAGTTCCACAGACGACAGGAAGCCGATCTGGGGCCAGCGTGCCATGACCCGGGCAAGGGCATCCGAGAGCGCATCCAGGCTCGTCTGTTCGGCCTGGCCGAGAAAATTGAAGCGGTGGGTTTCCACCAGGGTTGGCCGGCCCAGAGCGGTCCGCGCCGCCACGCCTGCCTCCACGCGGTCCGGGGTGTGGCCGCGCGCAGGCTCGAAATACACGTCCCGCACAAGGTACAGCAAGCCCTGCGGCGAAATCATCCCGTTGTACATCTGTGCATCCACCGCGTCCGGCTGGCCCCGGGCGTTGCGTGATGTATAGCGGCGCCCCGGTGTGATAACGGTATCCACGCCTTGTTTCGCCCAGGCCAGTTCCACCCGATCGTTCCATACAAAAGTGGTGGCCACCGCAATGCGGGGCGGGCCAAAAAACTCACCATACACGGCACAGGCCTCCCCGACCGCGCGCTCAATCTCGACATGGGTCAATTGTAAGGGCGGCAGGCTGGCCGCATCGATCCAATTGGACTGCAGGGCATCGGGCAGGGATTCAGTGGCTGCCGATGAGGATCCGGTCAGCCACTCGCGCAACTGGGGGTTGCTAACGGCGAGGTTCAGCAGGGTAGCCGGCCGATAGTGGGTCAGGCCATGGAGCTGCGGAGCCAATACGCCCGACCCGATGCCGGCAGCCACAATAGAGCGAATGGACGCGAAATCCGGCGCGCCAATCCGCAGACCATGATAGACACGGAATTCATCCTTCTGGATGCGCCGTCCGTCAGGCACTTCCAGGATGATGCCCAGAGTCATCACCGCCGGATGGCCGGCATGGTCGCGGAATCCGGCCAGACAGCCAACAATCTTCTCCAGTGCGCCCGCCTGCTCAAGAGGCCCGGCCCCCCAGTCGTCTGATTCAAAAATCAGCACGGGGCGCCTAAGCACCGGCTCCTTCCAGCAAGCCGCCAAAGGCTTTGCATATGCCAGCACCAGCAGCAGCCAGATCGCAACCAGGGCGGCGAACAGCAAGACGACCCCATGCATCATGTGAGCGCGTATCCCATGCGCGTCGCAACCTGGGCTACCTGGGGCAGGGCTCGCGCCACCTTGTCGCGGTTGCGCCCGTCTTTCCATTTGTCCAAACGAATTTCGGAGAACGCGTTATAGGGGATTTCCAGCACTTCGGCGCAGTGTTCTTCCAGCTTCTGATCAAATCCCAGGCCACACGCCAGAAATATCCCACGGAAGGCGCCTACCGGATCGCGCAGAAAATCCTCATAGAAGACCTCGACCCACTGGCCGGATGGAATGGCCTGTTTGGCATCGAGGATGGCGTCATTGATGGCCCGATACTGAAAGGCACAGACATCTTCTATGGGCCGCGCAAGAAAATCGCGCCAGCCTTCGGCAAGAAAGAAACACCATTTCCTGTATCGTCCCCCGATGTTGACCTGTTCCGGCAACCGGTCTGACCAGGTGGCAAATTCCTCCGGTTTCCCCCACCCCTCGATCAACGAGTTAAGATTGTCACCGGGGCTGCGCTTTACGTAGACGAACACCGCGTCAGGAAACAAGGCGTGCAGGTAGGGAACGCACAAGCCGTTCTGATTGTTCTTGTCCACCCAACGGTGATGACCGGTGCGGGCGTAGAAATAGCGGCTGACGAAATCCCGCTCCTGCGGGCTGGCATCGGGGGCGTCCAGGCCGTGGGTGTCCCAGTTCTTGTCTTGCAGCGGATGCAGGCCGGTCCAGAAGTCATGCGTCTCCCGTTGCAGACTGCCGATTTCCCGGGACTCGGAGAGCGTCTTGTACACCAGCGTCGTCCCCGCCCGGGAGCAACCAACCACGATGATCGGCCGCTGGGCGGGCCGTTTGACCAAACGCCACAGGATGCCGCGCAAGCCTATTAACAAGTGTTCGCCATGGTAGCTTAACGTCTTATCGACTTTGTTGAAGAATTCACTCAAACTCTTGCCCTTTTTCCCATCGTTGTTGCTGACTCTCACCATAATCCAACCATGAATGGACTATACGGCTGGCTCGGCCGCCATGATGTCCCGGATTCCCTGCACCGACTGCTGGCACCCATTCTTCATCCTGATAGCGTGGGTCTGCTGCAAAGTACGGGCGCGCAGTATGGCGTTGGACTCAGGGACGCCTTTGGCCGCAGCGCGCTGTTGGCGCGTGACGGCTTTATCATCGCATTGCATGGCCGGCCCTCGTTCAAGCGCGCGGACTTCGCCCGTCTGGCGCGTGAGCATACGCCCGCAGAAGCGCTTTGGGTTGCATGGCGCGATGAATCCTCGGAAGCGCTGCGGCACTTGGGCGGCTCCTTTGCGCTTGCCGTCTTGCAGCCCGCCGCCGACAAAGCCTGGTTGGCGATTGATCCGATGGGAATCGAACGCTTGTGCTTCGCCGCGGTCAAGGATCAGCTCGCATTTTCCACCAGCGCCCATGTCGTCGCCAGCCATCCGGCGGTTGGTCGGCAGATTGACCTCCAGTCCATTTACGACTTCTTCTATTTTCACGTCATGCCCAGTCCCGGCACGGTCTACCAGAAGGTTGAAAAACTGCTGCCGGGCGAAGTGCTGAGCTATGACCGGGGTACGGCAACGCGGCGTTTTTACTGGGCCATGGATTACACGCCGGAAGGCGACCGGGATTTTCCGGCCTTTCGCAAGGACTTCCGCGAGCATCTGACGACCGGCGTCAGGCACAGCCTCGACAGCTCCAGAGCCGGAGCATTCCTGTCCGGCGGCACCGACAGTTCCACGGTGGTTGGAACCCTGACCGCGGTTCAGGGTCATCCGGCGGAAACCTTCTCCATCGGCTTCGACGCCGAGGGCTTCGACGAGATGGAATATGCACGCCTTGCGGCGCGCCGTTTTGCCGCCCACAGCCATGAGTATTACCTCAAGCCTGCCGACATCGTGAGCGCCATTCCGGTCGTCACCGCGCAATATGACGAGCCCTTCGGCAATGACTCTGCAGTGCCGGCCTATTCTTGTGCCAAGGTGGCGCGCGAGCACGGCATAGATGTCATGTTGGCGGGTGATGGCGGCGACGAAATCTTCGGGGGTAATGCCCGTTATGCCAAGCAAAAAGTTTTCGAGGCGTATTTTCATATTCCCGCATTCTTGCGTCAGGGGCTCATAGAGCCGCTAGCTCATTTGCGTGGCCTCTCCGATTACCTGCCATTGCGCAAACTGAAGAGTTATGTCGACCAGGCGAATGTGCGCCTCCCGGACCGTCTGGAAGCTTATAATTTTCTCCATCGCAGCCCGCTCACCGAAATCTTCGAGGGGGATTTCCTCGCAGCCGTCGACCCCTCGGCAACCAGCCGGCAATTGCGCGCCGTATATGACCGAACGAATCATGCAGATCCGGTGAAGCGTATGATGCACGTCGATCTGAAATTCACCTTGGCCGACAACGATCTGCGCAAGGTGGTCACAATGTGCGAAGCCGCCGGAATCGAAGTCCGCTTCCCTTTGCTGGACGATGGTCTGGTGAGCTTTTCCGGACACCTGCCGCCCGAGTATCTGGTCAAGGGGTTGAAGCTGCGCTGGTTTTTCAAGGAAGCACTGCGCGACCTGCTTCCGGAACAGATCATCAACAAGACCAAACATGGCTTCGGTCTGCCTTTTGGCCCCTGGAGCGTCTCGCACGGCCCACTGCGCGAACTGGTCGGCGACAGCCTTTCTGCTCTCACCCGCCGCAGGTGGGTGCGCAAGACTTATCTAGATCAGATTCTGCACCATCAGCAGAATACTCATGCCAGTTATTACGGCATCATGATCTGGGTCGCGATGATACTGGAGCAGTGGCTTGAAGCCCACAATCACTGACTTTGTTAGACACAGCCGGCGACCAAGGCTCGCCGATCACCGTGATGTCTTGTCAAGTTTGCCTTACCTCAGGTATCAATTCCACAAATCCGATGGACCAAGGTCGTCCTTAGGCTCTGGGCTGAAGCAGCCGGACGGGTCCACGGGCGAGTTGTCCCCCTGTCGTCGGCAACGCTTGGGTTACCGTTTGTGCTTGGGTCAGGGCATGGAGTATCACTATGATGGCAATCAAATGATAATAGAGATCAAACCAAGCCAGCCCAAGGAAAGCGCCGCCACTGGCATACCCGATCATGCTGACTTGGACCATGGCAGCCAGGTCAGCCGCCCATTTCTGCTCGGGGTTCTTCCTACATCGCTTGATGACCTTGTTGGCTCTCCACCAGGTCAACATACCAAGCAGCATGAATAGTCCGAATCCGATGAAGCCTGCTTCCCCCATGACCTCGAAATAAATGCTATGGACATCATGGATGTTGTTTGGATCAGGTGCGTAGCGCCGGAATGTTGGGACCTTGAACATATCCAGGCCTCCTCCCGTGATCCGGTCCTTGGCGACATTGAATGCGGTATGCCAGGCGTTGAGCCGGCCCACGGCTGAGTCATCTTCCTGATAATTCTGGATAGTGTTCATCCGGTCATACCACTGTTGCGGCATGACCATTGCCATTATTGCTATAGCCGTTGCCATGTAAATACCGGTCATGATCTTGCTGCGGCTCTTGAACCACAGGAAGATGCCCATGCACAGCATAGCTAACAAGGCTCCCCTAGACTGGCTTCCGATGGCCGCTACGCCCGTCAGCACCATGGCCCCCGCCAAGCCCCAGCGGACCCAGACTTGCGTGGCCTGTAGGTGCAGGTAGCGAATCAAGGGAACCGTGATGATAAGCGCCAAGGCGATTTCATTGTTTCCTCCAATGAAGGTTCCTTCAGGTCCCTGAACCCGGTGAATGCCGCCATGGATGATAGTAAATATACCGCCCTTGACTCCGTAGAAGCCCAGAGAAAGTGCAATTACCCAAGTAAACCAGTGCAGCCGCTGTCGGTCAGTAATCAACATGATGGTTACAAATGTCATGAGTTGGATCTTCCAGATCTTGTCCCACTCTACCCAGGCGAAATCGGGATAGAAGGCAAAGAAATTGCAGAACAGGATCCAAACATCGAAAAGAAGCAAGACGACGAGTTCCGCTGTCCACGGAATCCGTTTTGGTTCCTTCGAAAAGGCATAGGACAGCAGGGTGACAATGGCCACTATGAGCGCAAAAGGGAAATCATAGGCAAAACCCCAGCACAGCCGATGCGGATTCATATAGGCCAGCCAGGACCATAGGTAGATTCCGTAGTGAGGCCGTCGAAACACAAAAAATAGACCAGCAAATATCGTGGCTGTAACGAATAGATCCCTCATGACCTGCTTTCACTCGCCATATATGCTCCAATCTATCATCCGCCTGACAAGTCTCCGCAGATGTCCCTCAATTGCGACTACCCGTTCAGAACAGTTGCTCATCTGCTTTCAGGCAACTGCCTGTTTTAGGTATTCGGCGATAGCCACATGGCTCACCACATAGCGGAATTTCCCGGATTTCTCCACTGGAATTTCATTTGTCAGCTTCAGATCTACTCTCAGCCTTTGGCCCAGCCGAGCTCTTAGCCCTGCCGTAACCGTTTGGCCCGAAGCTTCATTCCAGTCGGCATCCGGCACTACCCACACTTCTGTATCCAGCGGCGTGTGTTGAATAATCTTGAATTGGGCGACGCCACGCACGGCGCGGAGTACGTAAATCACGGCCAACGCGTGCATGAGGGCGCCATCTTCACGGACGATGAAATCTGTCTGCCGTCCGGCAATTTCGGTAAGAACATGCAATCCCCTGCCAGCCGCATCTGAGTCCGGCGCCAGCCGGACCATGTCCCCTGTCCGATAACGGATGAACGGCTGCGCTTCTGAAACCAGACTGGTTATCACCGCCTCCCCAAGCTGCCCGACCGGCAGCGTCTTTCCATGCTCATCCAGTACTTCAATGATATGGGTTTCGCTCATTTGCAGAAGCCGCCCAGTGGGGCTTTCCAGGGCAATCAGCCCCGCATCCCGCGCGCCGTATTCATTGGATACAGGCACACCAAACACTCTGCCGATAAGCTCGCGCTGATGCGGGTAAAGTGGTTCGCCGGTTGTACTGACTACCTTGAGTTGGCTCAGTCCAAGTCGAACATTCTTGGCCTCAGCATGCGCGGCCAGCAGCGCAAGGGAGCTGGCGTAGCCATAGATGCAGCGCGGCTGCCAAGCAGAAATGGCTTCGAGGTATGCATCCATGCGCTTTGGCGACATCTCGAACGCATTGAGCACCAGCTGGTTGATCAGCCGGTCGCGCAGCGTCTTGATCCGATCAGTCTTGTTGAGCTCCACCGGCGCACCCCACAGGTAGACCTCCCGGTCGCCAACTTCCACTCCCCACCAGTGCCGAGCCCGCATCCGGCCTGCGGCATCCGCGGCCTGTCGGGTGCGGCCGAAATAAAAGAACAGCGGCTCGCCGGAGGAACCGCCGGTCGTGTATTTGAAGGCTCCACCCGGCACGCCCTTCCAGACAATGCGATCCACGTTTTCCCGCACATCACGCTTGTCCATCAATGGCAGGCGCGCCAAGTCTTGCAGACTCAAACTTCCTTCCCGTACCTGCTGTTCCAGCCCAGCCCGCTGGATGCGCTGACTGTGCCAGGGACTTTGCTCCAGCGCGGTCACCAGCAGGCGATTCAACTTGCGCGCTTGCAAGGCTTCCAACTCGGGCCTGGATAACCACTGGCTTTGCTCCAGTTGCTCCAAATACCGAAACGTGGGCCGGCCCACCGCCCGTTCCTGCAGCGGATAGACAATGCGGCGCGAAAACCAGGGCATCAAGGCTTCAGCTCCCGTTGGGCAAAAGGCAGTTTGGTCTCCGCATCCAGACCAGCATTGACCAGCTGCCTGAATTCTTCCACCAGCACCGCGACCCTCGTATCCCAGCCATTGTTCTCGGCGTAGGCGCGGATCGCCTGACGGTCCCAGTCCTTGTTCAGGGCGTGCGCGAGTGCCCGCTTGAGCGAGTCGGCGTCGTCAAACGGCACAATCTCGCCGAGCCCGGCTTCGCACACCACCTCGGCATTGCCGCCCACGTCCGTGGTCACGACCGGCAGTCCGCACGCCATGGCTTCGAGAAACACATTGGCCCAGCCCTCGTTGCGAGTGGCCAGCACGAATACGTCGGCAGCGGACAGTGCCCACCTGAGTTCATCGGGAGCGACGGTCCCGAGAAAATGCACCTGCAGGACCAGACCTAGCGCTGCCACCTGTTCGCGCAGCGCCTGTTCCAGATTGCCTTCCGGACTTGCGCCTCCGACGATGAGATAGTGGAGATCCGGATTGTGCGCGAGCAACGCCGGCAGCACGGTGAGCACGCGATGAAAGCCTTTGCGCTCCACCAGCGCGCCGACCGAAACCAGCACCCGGGCCGAATCGGCCAAGCCGTAGCGGGCCCGCGCTTCATGTCTATCCTCGGGCCGAAAGCGATGGATATCCACCCCGTTTCCCACCACCCGGGCCTTGGCTGCTGGCATCCCGAGCCCGATGGCGAGTTGGCGCAACGATTCGGAAACGCTGAACACCCGCGTTGCGCCGCTCAGCACCTCCTTCAGTCTGCCACGCATAGAGGGGTTGCGGCTGTGCGGAACCTCGGTTCCACGCAACGTAATGGTAACCGGCAAGTCGAACCAGCGACCCAGCAGCGCCGCTGCATAGCCGTCCGGATAGGCAAAGTGCGCATCGATCAGGTTGAAGCCAAATTGGCGACGCAAGCGCCACAGCAAGGGCAGCGTGCCAAGTGCCATGAACAAGCCATCCAACTGGCGAAACAGGCCGGGCAAAGCAAGAAAACGTGGGAAATAAACATCAGTGCCTTCTTGCACCTCGTGGCGCGGAGGCATGGGGCGATAGCCGGGCCTCAGAAGCTTGATCAATCCCTGCCCAGGAAACCAGGGGCGTGGGGAGACCACCACTAGGGACAGTTCGCGGCCAACCCGAAACATACGCTCGCGGATGAACAGGCCCGCGCCCGGCTGCGCCGAACTCGGAAAGAGGCTGCTCAGCACCACGAGGCGGGGCCCACGCGAATTCATGTCGCGACTTCCGTCGAATGATCGGGCGGAACAACTGCCGTGTGTTGCTTGTCATTGCGAGCCGCGAAGCGGCGTGGCAATCCAGAGATGAACGGCGGACGAGCCGTCTGGATTGCTTCGCTTTGCTCACAATGACCGCCGAAAAACTTGCTCACACCGCCACACTCCGCAATCGATGGCCGTCACGCAATCCCCGATAGACCGGAATATAGTTGGCCACGCTTGTCTTCCAGGTGCGCTCGGATTCCACAAATTTGCGCCCATTGGCCTTCAACCGGGGCCACTGGTCAGGGTGATCGAGCAGATTCATCACAGTCCTTGCCAGTGCGTGGGCATCGCCTGCCGGGAACAGCAGCCCGGTTTGGCCGTTGTGGATCAATTCCTTGTGCCCGCCCACATCGGAGGCGACAAATAACCTGCCCTGGGCCATGGCTTCAAGCGGCTTGAGCGGTGTCACCAGGTCGGTAAGCCGCATGGAGTGTCGGGCGTAGACGAGTACATCCACCAGATCGTAGTAGCGGTTCACCTCGTGATGCGGAACCCGCCCGGTGAAGACAATCCTGTCTACGATACTCAGCCGTTGGGCCTGGGCCCTGAGGTTCTGTTCCTGCGGTCCACCGCCAACCAGCAACACCTTGATATCAGGCAGGTGGTAGAGGATTTCCGCCAAGGCGTCCAGCAGCAGGTCCAGGCCCTCATAGGCGTAGAACGAGCCGATGAATCCCAGCACCCGGCTTCCCGCCAGACCGAGTTGCTGCTGCAGCGCGAGATCGGGCTGGCCGCTCGGACCGAACTGCTCGATATCGACCGCATTGGGAATCACGGTGATCTTTTCTCTGCCCGTCCCACGCGCGATCAGGTCATCCTGCAAGCCCTGGCAGATGGTGGTGATCGCATCGGCATGCTTGACCACCCAGGATTCCTGGCTGCGGGTCATGCGGTAGCGCAGGCTGCCCTCTCTGGTGGAACCGTGATCCACCGCCGCGTCCTCCCAGAATGCGCGGATTTCATACACCACCGGAATATTGAGCGCGTTCCCCACGCGCACCGCCGGCATGCCATTGAGGGCGGGTGAATGGGCATGGATGATTTCGGGTTTCACACTTGCCGCCACCTCCAGCAGGCGCCTTTCCGTGGCGCGCATCTGGGCGAACAGATTGAGCGCGGGCACGCGGGAGAGCAAACCCATGGGCACGGGTGTGCGATAGAAATGCAGGCCGTCCACGGTCTCTTCCGCGACGGTGCAGCCGGCGTGCTTGGGGCTGGTCAGGTGAAAAGTTTCCCAGCCCAGCGCGCGCTGTTCGCGCAAAATCGCAGCCGAGCGGAACGTGTACCCGGAATGCAGGGGAATGGAATGGTCGAAGACGTGAAGAATGCGCATGTCAGGCCGCCTCACTTGCCCGCTCTGCCATTCCCATTACCTGGCTCAAAAAAGCGTCGAACATCAGCAGCGTCCAAAGAACCACAGAGTAGTCCCGCCGGCCCGACTGGTGGTGGTCCAGAAGCTCCAGCAGATAGTCGCGATTGAACATGCCTGTTCCCAGCAACCGCTCACCCAACACCGCGTTGCGAACCTTGTCCTTGAGCGGCCCCCGGAACCAACTGGCAAGCGGCACCGAAAATCCCATTTTCTTTCGATACAGGACATCGTGTGGAAGGTAGGGTTTGAGGGCTTTCTTGAACAGATATTTGCCCTCTGTGCCGCGCAGCTTCAGGTCCACCGGCAAGCCTGACACCCAGCCCATCAGTTCGTGATCGAGCAGCGGTTCACGCACTTCGAGGGCATGGGCCATGCTCGCCCGGTCCACCTTGGTGAGGATGTCTCCGACCAGATAGGTTTTCATGTCCAGATACTGGACGAGGGACAATGGATCGTCCGTGGGGCTTGCTGCTGCGTGGCGGCGCAATACCTCCACCGCCTGGTAGCCCTGCAGTTCGCGCTTGAAGCTGTCGCTGAACAGCCGCCTGCGCTGCACGTCGGAGAGAAGCGACACACCATGGAAATAGCCTTCGACCGTATCGCGGGCCAAGGCCTCGAACGTGGTCTTGGCGCGCAGCACCTTGGGCGCCCAGTCGGCTTTCGGATAAAGCTGCCCCAGCGCGCCGAACACTGGACGGCGCAGGAACAAGGGCATCATGGAGCGCAGCCGCTCTTCATAGCGGAACCAGCGGTAGCGCCGGTAGCCGGCGAAGTTTTCGTCGCCGCCGTCACCGGACAGCGCCACTTTCACATGCCGGCGCGCCAGCTCGCAGACCCGGTACGTGGGCAGGGCCGAGCTGTCCGCATACGGCTCGTCGTACACATTGGCCAGTTTGTCGATCAGGGAAAAATCGTCGCTGTCCACGGTGTCGACGAAATGATGCGTCTGATAGCGCTCGGCCACCTGCTGGGCAAACGCGCTCTCATTGAATGCGGGGTCGGTGAAGGCGATGGAACAGGTGTTGACCGGATCGCGGCTCTGAATCGCCATCATGGCCACCACTGCCGATGAATCCACCCCGCCCGAGAGAAAAGCGCCCAGCGGCACGTCGGCGATCATGCGCAGGCGGATCGAGTCCTTGAGCCGGGCAATGAGCTCATCTTCAGCCGCCTCCAGGCCGGCCACTTGCACCGGCGCGAATGGCATGTCCCAGTATTGCCTGGGCAGCGACCGGGTCTGACCGCGGCGGGCCGTCATGACAAAACCCGGTGGCAGCTTATGCACGCGCTTGAAGATCGTGCGTGGCTCGGGAACATACCCGTAAGCGAAATATTCTTCTACCGCAAGGGGGTCGATTTGCCGGGTCAGACCGGGATGCTGCATCAGCGACTTGAGTTCGGAACCGAAGACCAGTTCGCCGGTATCGAGGAACGCATAATAAAGCGGCTTGACCCCGAAGCGGTCCCGGACCAGGAAGAGTTTGCCCTGGTTGCGGTCCCACAGCGCGAACGCGAACATGCCGCGAAAGCGCTGGACGCAGTCCTCGCCCCAGGCCTCCCAGGCATGGACGATGACCTCCGTGTCCGAGTGGGTCCGGAAAGTGTGGCCCAGTGCCTGCAGTTCAGGCACCAGTTCCTGGAAGTTGTAGATTTCCCCGTTGAACACGACAACCACCGAACCATCCTCATTGAACAGAGGCTGCTGGCCCGTGGAGAGGTCGATAATGGACAGGCGCCGGTGGCCCAGGGCGACACCCGGCTCCAGATGCAGTCCCGCTTCATCCGGCCCGCGGTGGGCTTGGCTGTCATTCATGCGGAACAACAGAGCCCGATCGAACTCGCGCTGTCCTTCGAGATCAAAAATGCCTGTTATCCCGCACATGTGTTCAGTATTCCGTCATCGATTACGAGTCACGTCCCAACACCCGGTCATACACGGCCTGATACGACGCCGCCATGGCGTCCAGGCTGTGGGCGGATTCTATCCCGGCACGCGCCGCCGCGCCTTCCCGCTGCCGACGCACCGGGTCGTTCAGATAGCTTCGCAAAACCTGTGCCAGTGCCAGGGGATCGCCAGGATCGAGCAACGCTCCGGTCAGGCCTTGGGTAACCAATTCCACATTGCCTCCCACACGCGTGGCAACTACCGGCAGGCCGCAGGCCTGGGCTTCCAGCAAGGTGTTGGAAATACCTTCGTTGAAGGAGGGCAATACGAACACATCCAAGGCCTGCAAACAGTCTGCAATGTCATGCCGCTCGCCGGGCAGCCAGGCTAGCTCTGCCAGGTCTGCCTCGTCCAGCAACTGCTGACACTGAGCGCGCGCTTCACCTTCCCCAACCACGACCAGCCGCGCCCTTTGCCGTGCCTCATCGGATTCGCCTACCAAATGGATGAACGCGCGCACCAAGCTGGGGTAGTCCTTCACCGCCGCCATGCGGCCGATTGAACCAAATACGACGCTATCTTCATCGGCAAAGCCGGACGGCAGAATGCCGGGGCTGGCATCGCGGCGTGGCTGGAATTTGGCGCGATCCACGCCATTATAAATCTGCTTCACCCGCGAGGCGTCCACTCCGATGGTATCGACCAGCCAGCCCGCCAGATCCTTGCTGACCGCAATGTACTCCTGCACAAATGGCCGCGCAGCCTTGCGCAGCAGATTGTATTTCCAGCTGCGCCCGTGCAGGTCAAATGTATCCCGCCCATGCTCGCCGTGGACACGGCCCTTGATCCCGGCAGCGACAGCGACGAACTGCCCTTCGAGGGCAGCCAGGTTGCGGCTATGGAAAATCGCGGGCCTGAGACGTCTAAGCAAATCAAAAAGCTGGACGAATACGGCCGGATCCTGGCCGGGTTTCTTGTGGAGCGCGTAAAAATCCACCGGCTGGGCAGAGATGCGCTGGCGAAAATCAGTGTAATCGGTGAGCGCCACCACGGCATGGCGGAAGCGCTCCGGCGGCAGATGATTGAACAGGTTCACCATGCCGTTTTCCATGCCCCCTGTAGCAAACCGGTGGACCAGATGGACGATCAAGGGGCGGTTCATTTCACCGCGAAGGCCATGAGTCCCTGTTGAATGGGAATGCGCATGTCCGCGGCAAAGGCGGCGAGCGTGGCCCTGGCCGCGTCCATATCATCCGTGTAGGGGGTGGCGATCAACACTGAAGACCCGTCGTCCCGGCTGCCCCTGACCTTGTCCCAGGCCAGAATCAGCTTGCCCAGATAATCATTGTTCACCACCCGGCCATCGATATCATTCCATTGCCATACCAGAATGCGCTGCTTGCTGAACGAGCGCAGCTTGGCCTGGCGCACTTCCCTGGTCCGACCGCCGATGTGCGCCTTGATGAGGGACTCCCCGACATTGGACCAGACCTTGTCCTTCTGCTTGATCATGTAGTTCTGGGAATTAATCAGCTCCTGGTCCTGGCGCTGGGTGGGATAGTAGTCGATACGCAGCAGCACGGTCTTCCCACCCTTGGAAAAATTTTGCTCAAACTGGCGCGCCGCTCCGATCCAGTGCGGATGCCAGTCGGAGAAAGGCCCGACGGGCTGCCAACCGCCCGCACCCGCAACCCGGATCTGCGGCATTTCGGGCAACGGGCGATGGTTGAGCCAGCCTCCGTAGACCGGCCACAGGATGGCCACCAAGGCAACTGCTCCCATCATGCCCAGCAGGGGCTTGAGCCCATTGACCTGTGTTACTGCATAGGTCTTGCCGGTCTGATCCTTGTCTGCGCCGTGCTCGTCTTCGCGCCAGAAGCTGCCGATCCAGAACAGCAGCAGCATCACGATCCCGAAGAACACCCAGCCGTAGATATAGTGATCGATCCCCAAGGCCAGTCTCATGCCCGAGAGGTGGGCGATCATCACGATCATGTAGGCGCGCCCGCCGTTGGCAAACACCGGCACGATCAGCGCCGCGAGCGCAAACAGCAGACGCCTGCCTAGGGATCGATAAGTGAGGTAAGCGTAAAGCGTCCCCAGGGTGAAAGACGAGATCAAATAACGCAGGCCGCTGCAGCCTTCCACTACCGACCAGTTGCCGCTGGGAATGGAAAAGAAGGTGCCTTCCCGATAGACCGGAATGCCTGTCAGTTGCAGAGCCGACACGGTGAAGTCGGCGGTGAACTCCATCAGATGCGGAATCAGGAATTCCCCCATCGGCACGGCAAAATAGAGAAACATGAGCGGGAAGAACAAGGCCATGAACACGGCCCAGCCGAGTACCGCCCAGACTGCGGCTATCAGGATGGTGATCAAAGCCAGTTGCTCAACCACCCGCACGCCGCCTGCATCTGCCATCAGCCAGCCGAAACCGGCCAGCGCCAGCAGCACCAGCGCGCGCCGGTCGGGGACCGGCTGAAGGGACATGACTTCGTGGCGGCGCCCCCAGATGAGCCACAGCGAGATCGGAATCACAAGGAAACCATGGGTGTAGGTTTCCGATCGCTCCCAGATTTCCACCATGGAGAGGAAACTCGGCCAGAACAATGCGATCAGCGCTGCCACCAAGGCCAGTGCCAGCAGGGCTGCATTTCGCCAGCTTGCGTGCGATACGGGTAAAGACAGATTGGCTTGCGTTTGTGTCATCGGCGTCATAACCAAACATCCAGTCGGCTTAGATTTCTTTCCCAGTCATACGCCCGCAGGACTGTTGCCCGGCCATGCTGGCCCAGCTCAGGATACAAGCCCTCGCATACCTTGATAACCTGCTCGGCAAAGCTTTGCTCGTCCCCGGCCTCCAGCAAATCGAGTCCGACCTGGGCCGAAATGCCTCTTGCCGCCTGCGGGCTGGCGACAACCGGCCGGGCCATGCTCATGGCCTCCAGCACCTTGTTCTGCACGCCCCGTGCCAGCCGCAGCGGAGCGACCGCACACGCCGCATGCTTGAGGTAGGGCCGCACGTCGGCGACGGTGCCGGTCACCGTTACGCCGGAAATTCGACTCAAGTGTTGGACTGTCTCCGTCGGATCGCTGCCAACGATGAAAAAGACGGCATCCGGCAGGGCTGCCTTCACCCGCGGGAAAATCGCCTCGGCGAACCAGCGAACTGCATCAACATTGGGCCAGTAATCCATTGCGCCGGTGAACACGATGGGCATGACTCCCTTGGGATAAGGATTGGGCAGCTCATGTTCCGGCGAGAAATGAAACGCATCAACGCCGTTCTCAAACCAGTGGATCCGATCCACCGCATCCGGCGCACGGGTCTTGAGCAGGCTGGCCTCTGCCTGGGAAACCAGGAAGGTGGCATCGAAGGTTCGCGCCGCCTGATTTTCCCATTCAGCCAGTTTTTCTGCTTCCCGCCGGTAGAGCCAGGACAGGGGCCAGGGCTGGGTGGGCGCATACTGAGCCCACTTGTCTGAATCGACATCCACCATGTCCATCAGCTTGAGCGGCAGGCCTGCCGGAACGAACTGGGCCATGGCCGACGAAAAGGCGACTACCCGGTCGATCATGCCTCGCTGAACCAACTCCTTGGCCCAGGCGTTCAGTCCTGCCTGCCGGTAATACGTCAGGGTCAGCGCTTCACCCGTCAGCATGCCCCCAAGGCTGCCCAGCCTGGCCCTGAGCGGCTCGATTTCCGCAATAAACAATGCTTTGCACCATGCCCCCAAGGCCTGCCGATGGACCTGGTCGGCAGGGTTGTCGATAAACGTGCCCAGATAAACCGGCCCTTTGCTCGCCAGGTATTTCAGAAGATGGAACGAGCGGATCTTGTCGCCCTTGTTGGGCGGATAGGGCAGACGGTGGACCAGGTAGAGGATGCCGGCCATCAACCAAGGTACTTCACGATATGCGGGCCCACCAGATTGGCAAGAGGCAGGGGCAGCTTCTTCCAGGCCGCAATGAACAGGCGGTACTTGGGGTTGAGCGGATTCAGCTCAGGAACTTCGGTGGCCCGCACCAGCAGATTCTCGTAGTACAGTGGCTGCGGCTCAAAGCCCCAATTCTTCTTGAAGTGATAAGGCCCGGTTCCGACTTTGCTTCGCCCATAATCAAACAACGTATAGCCGGCTTCACAGGATCGCCGCATCAGCTCCCAGTACTTGAAATCGTTGGCTGCCAGATCGCGCGCCTCGGCCAGGTCGCCGGCATAGTAGGGCAGAATTTCATTCCGGAAATGGAAGCTCAGCACGCTGCTCACCGCACGGCCATTCTGCACCACGGAGAGCACTGAACAATCCGGCCCGAACACGTCCCGCAAAATCTGAAAATAACGCTTGGACAGGGCGGGCGTTCCATGCCGATGCACGTTATCCGCGAACATCTGATAGAAACGCTCCACCCCCGCATCCGGTTCGCTGACCAGCCCAGCCTTGATGCCCTTGCGGACCATGGCCCGTTGCTTGCGCGGAATGGCGTTGAGGTTCTGCTCGACATCCGGTTCGAGGCGCTTGCGGAAGGTCACGTACAGGTCTTTGACCGTCCAATCCGGATGGCGCGACGCCAGGCTGCGATATTCGAGCACGTCCACTTCGAGCGAGCGTGCCAGTTTTCGGGCAGCTTCATCCAAGACCCGAAAAGCTGCGTCGTTGTCGGCCACGATGCCGCCATAGGCACAGAATGGAAGCGAAGCCAGACTGTGGCCAAACAGCCGGCTCCTGGTCTCGACTAAGGGTAAAACCCCGGTGATCACCCCGCCCTGTTCAACATAGGAGAAGTAGGTCCGGTGGCCAAAGGCTTCTTCTATCACCCGCTTCCAGCCTGCGCGGTGAAAAAACGTGGCTTGGGGATGCGCGAGCACATAAGCATCCCAGCGCTCGAAGTCTGTCTCGGTCAACAGCCTGACCACCGGTTCAGCGGCAGCAGCCGCCGGGGCCGGGATCCGAATTTCCATAGTCAATGGTGCGGCTGGGAGTTGAGGAAGATTTCATCCACTCTTCCCCAGGGAAAATCCTTCAGCAAGCGTTCGAGTTTCCCCTGCATATGCTGCAGATTGACGTAATGCCGGAAGCGCGTTCTTGTATTGAGTCCGGCGGGTCGTGGCTGGTCGGGGTCCACTTCCCAGGGATGGAAATAGAACATGCAAGGCGCGTGCTCGTGCCGATTCACCCGCCTGAGCAGCCAGCGCGACACACCATAAGGCATCAGCCTGAAATAGCCGCCGCCTGCCGCCGGCAGGTTGCGGCCAAAAAACCGGACAGTCGTGGGCGGCAGTTCCAGGATCCCTTCCTGCCCGTTGGGCCGGTATGGGTGGCGCGGCGCATCGGGCGCACCATAGTGATCGTGCTGCACCGGGTAGATGCTGGAACTGTAGGTATGGCCGGTTTCGGACAACACATCCAGGGCCCAGCGGTTGCGACCGCTGATGGAGAAACTCGGCGCCCGGTAGCCCTTGACCTCCAGGCCAGCCGCATCTTCCAGAACGTGCTTGGCGCGCACCACATCCAGGTGGAACTGTTCCGGAGTCAAATCACTGGCGCGTTGATGTCCATAGCCATGGCTGGCCAGTTCGTGGCCGTTGTCCACGATCATTCGTACGATGCTGGGATGGCGCTCGGCGATCCAGCCCAGGGTGAAGAAGGTGGCCTTGACGTCCGCATCGTCCAGCAGTCCGAGTATCAAATCGACATTGCGTTCCACCCGACAGGGCAGACTGTCCCATTCTTGTCTCGAAATATGGGGGGCGAAGGCCGAGACCTGGAAGTAATCTTCCACGTCAATCGTCATCGCATTGCGTATTGATACCATCAGGCCACCCTGGCTTCCCGTTCATCCTGCAACCACGGGCGGATGATCTGCGCAATCCGCGTAGCGGCCTGGCCATCCCAATATTCTGGCACCCGTCCGGCCTTGCCGCCGGTGTTGATAATCTCGTTCACCGCAGTGACCAGCCTGGCCATGTCCGTACCAATCACGGTATTGGTACCTTCGCTTACCGTGATCGGGCGTTCCGTGTTCTCCCTCAGGGTGAGGCAGGGAACGCCCAGGGCCGTTGTTTCCTCCTGAATGCCGCCGGAATCGGTCATGACAAATTTGGCGGACTGCATCAGGCCCAACATTTCCAGATAGCCCAGGGGTGGCATCAGCCTCAACTCCTCAATCACTCCGTCCAGGCCAAAGGTCTTAATGCGCGCGCGAGTACGCGGATGCAAGGGAAAAACAACAGGAATGCGCCGGTTGATGTCCGCCACCGTTTGCAGCAGCTTCTCCAGCACCTTGCGGTCATCCACATTGGACGGCCGGTGCAAGGTCAGGACGGCGAAATGTCCCTCATATCCGCCCAGGGTGACAGCGGGAGCAACCGCGCGCGCCAGATTGCGGCGCAGTGTGTCGATCATGACGTTGCCGACAAAATGCATACGCGCTTCGGCGATGCCTTCCTGCCTGAGATTGTCGAGTGCGCTGCGTTCGGTGGTGAATAGCAGATCGGAAATCTGATCGGTCAATACCCGGTTCACCTCCTCCGGCATGGTCCGGTCATAGCTGCGCAAGCCCGCCTCCACGTGGATCACCGGCACGCCCAGCTTGGTCGCAACCAGAGCACAGGCGATTGTGGAATTGACGTCGCCCACCACCAGCACCGAGTGGGGGGCTTCCGATTCAACCACCTTTTCAAATCGCTTCATCACTTCCGCAGTCTGCACAGCGTGAGAGGCGGAACCCACTTCCAGGTGGAAATCCGGAGGCGCGATGCCGAGGTCCTGAAAGAAGCTGTCATTCATCGCCGCGTCATAGTGTTGGCCGGTGTGCAACAATTTGGCCCGCAAGCCGACCTCGGCAAGTGCTGCCATCACCGGCGCGATCTTCATGAAGTTGGGCCGGGCGCCGACCACGCACAGAACCTGGGTCACGGAATCGGCTCTATTCAATTCAATGCGGCAGCGGCTGATCTCTGGAATCCGGATCTACTTCGTCCAATGGACTGCGCTCGCTCAGCATGAAAAGAATTTTTCGCACGATGGGTAATATCCGGTTGATGGACCGCTCCATCTGTTCAACCCTGTGCGTAAGGATGCCGGACTCCTGATTGTGCAACACGGCAACACCCTGACCGTGGTGGGCAGGTGCAGAGTTGACGTAAGCGGACGGTTCCTGATGCGCGACTTCGCTGCGCAAATCCTCGATGACCTCGCTCACCTGCTGGACGTCGAAGTGATTGAGTTCCTCCAGATAACCGAACAGCAGCAGGCGGTCGCAAAAGGTATTGATGCGCCGCGGGATGCCGCCGGTAAAACGGTGAATGGCCGCGAACGCCTCTGCGGAAAAGCCCGGATTGGCTTGCCACCCCACGGTGTAGAGCCGGTGTTCGATATAACCCTGAGTCTCTTCCGCGCCGAGTGGTCCGAGATGATAGGACGCGATGACCCTCTGGCGTAATTGCTGCATGTCTGCGCCCTGCAACATGCCGCGAAATTCCGGCTGGCCAAGAAGAAAGGTCTGGATCAGGGAACGGTCGTTATTCTGGAAATTGGACAGCATGCGCAACTCTTCCACTGCCCGCGCGGTCAGATTCTGCGCCTCATCCACCACCAGCAGCACCCGCTTGCCCTGGCGGGTGGCTGAATTGAGATAGTCCTCGAGATTCTTTAGCAGCGCCGACTTGTTGAGCCCCTCGTGCTGCAGCCCAAGCGAGGCCGCCACGCTGCGCAGCGTATCCTCCGCGTCGAGCTGGGTGCTGACCAGTTGAGCGGCAACGATGTTTTCGCTCTCCAGTTGTTTGAGCAGATTTCGCACCAGCGTGGTCTTGCCCGCGCCCACTTCGCCGGTGATGACGATAAAGCCCTCACCCAGGGACAGTCCGTAATCCAGGTAGGCCATGGCCCGTCTGTGGCCCTTGCTGCCAAAGAAAAAGCGCGGATCGGGATTCAGCCCGAACGGCTTGGCGGAGAGGTGATAGAAGGACTCGTACATGCGCTCAGAAGGTCATATGGAGTGAAGCCGTCAAATCGTCTTCGGCGAAGTCAAAGTTGCTGCCGTTGGAATGGCGCTCGGTGCGGCGGAAAACAAGCGAACCAGTCGTCTTGCGATCGAATTGCTTGGTCAGTCCCAGGCTCGCTGTATACACCTTGTCGTCCTGGCTTCCAGTGAGGTGTAATGGATCTGTCTGTGCTAGGTCTGCCGGCACCAGGTTATTGGTTAGACTCAGGCTTGCATTCAAATTGAGATTCCGTTTCAGACGATAGCCGTAAGTCGCGCTGACACCCCGGGTTTCATCTTCGGGAAGACCGACAAGCTGCTGAAAAACGCGCCGCACATCAAATACCGTCAATCCCAAGCTGGTCTTGCGCTTGGACCAGACTGCGCCGCCCCGTAACGTTTTGCTGATGAAAATTCCATTGGCAATACCCAGAGGCACCGACCCCACTGGGGCCGTCCCCAGGGGAACACAATTGGTCTGCCCTGTTGGTGGGAGAAGACCTTGGGCAAAGAACAGACCCCCATTACAGATCCAGGCGGTAATGGGCTGCGTATTGAGCAACAACTGGGAAATATCACTGGTACCCTCGCTATAGTTGGCCGTCCAGACAGAATAGTGGGTACGGTAATTGAAATTTAAGCCATAGGTGCGGCCAAAATAGGTATCGCCGACGGAAGCATCCAGTGAAAGACGCCGGTTGGGTACCCAGCCCAACCCTGCCGTCCAGGAACGGCCGCTGACACTATTGTTGCCAACGGAGTCGACAAACGTATCGTGGTCGTAACCAATAGTGCCAAACGCGCGAATATGTCGGGTCAGAACGTAACCCAGACTCAGGTCGTAGTGCTCGAACTGATTGCTGCCATTGCCCTGAACCGACTCATCGCGCAATGAATAGTTGAGTCCCCAGGACAAATCATTGAACCGCGGCCCGCTGTTGAGCGAAGCGGTAAGGGTATTGGAAAGGATATCGTTGGCGTTATTGGAGAACAGTGCACCGGACAGGGTGTATCGCGCTGTTGCGGTCGCGACGGCACCAAAATGCTTGATCACATAAGGGCTGAGCGAGTAGCTGCCTACAGTGGTGAGATTGCCTGTGTTCAGATTTCCGTTCCCGGGTGCTCCCAACAAGGATGTCAGCACCTGCGACACGTTGGCGCTCGCGTCTACGAAGAACAAATCTTCAACAACAGTTGCTTTGGCGTTGGCCGCCAAACTGTGGTTGAGGTCACTGGTGTTACCGGCATTGCTATAGCGCTCCACCCCCGACACGGAATAATTCGCAGCAAACTGGAGGTCGCGGGAACCCAGCAGTGTGGCGCTGACGCCTGGCGTAAGGGTCAGGATGATCGCACTGTCCTTGCTGGCATCCGGCGCCTGGCTCACGTTGTCAGTCAGTTCAACCTGAGCACCGACCGAAGGAACAATTTTCCAGTCTGCTGCGTGAAGACTCCACGATGCCTGCAATGCGGCCAGAAAAAAAATTGTGCGCGCGGAAAATCTAAAGCGCCAATCGGCGGTCACCGGCTCATTTTCCGTAGCTGCCATAATATCCGTAGTAGTAATCCGTCCCGGGAGTGGGGGTGGTCTTGTTCAACAACATCCCCACCACTTCGCAGGACTGGATATGATTAAGCGCTTCCGTAACGGCTCCCTGAGAGGTCTTCTCGGCCTCGACCACCATCACGATTTGCCCCATATGAGTGGCCAGTACGCTGGCCTCGCTGGTTGCCAGCAGGGGCGGAGAATCAAAAATTATGATCCGATCATGATAACGGTTGCCTATGTCTTCCACCATGCGGGTCATGGCCGCACTGGCCAGAAGCTCTGTGGCGCGCTTATACGTCCGCCCTGCCGGCAGGATGGTGAGCTTGGCAATATTAGTCCGGATCAATACATCAGGCAGACTCAGCTTCTTGTCCTGCAGGACATCGAGAAAACCCAGATCTGCGTGCAGGCCGAGGTATTCCGGGATCCGGGGACGGGCCACGTCCGCGTCCACCAATAGTACAGTGCGGTCCATTTCCATCGCCATGGAAATGGCCAGGTTGATGGCGCAAAAGGTTTTGCCCTCACCTGGCAGCGAACTGGTAATCATGATCAGATTGCCATTCTTGATCTTTGCCGTGCCCTGGCCAAAAGCATTGGCAATCAGCGGCCGCTTGATGATGCGGAACTCCTCCGCGACCTGACTCCTTTCCGTATCCGGTGTGATCGCCCCAATCTTCCGCAAGCGAGACAGATCGACGTTTTGCATCGCGCTCGTGACCACCGTATTTACCTGGGACTCGATGCTGTCGGCAATATCCGGAAGCGTTTCAGACACCGGCTCCCGATGCCCGGGCATGGAATGACTATGCGCAAGTGCGGCTTCTATGATGCTTTCGCTGTCAGCCTGTGTTTGCGGCTCTTGAGTGATTTGGGCCGGCGCCGACGAAGCCGGAATACCCAGCTTCTTTGCAGCTTTCTCAATAATACTCACGCCCCCCCCTTAGCCCGTCCGGGCCATGACAAATTGCAGCATCATCAATACCCCGTAGGTTCCAAGCAAACTGCCCAAGGTCGCCAGGTAGGCCATCAGGCCTTTACGTCCTCTGCGCCGGCTAGCATCAGTCTCAATTTTCGTCACTCCCCCCAAAAGAGGCAGGCCGGTCAGGTCGCGCAGGCCGCGCCGGTCATTCACAGTGCGGCGAATCTGGCTCAGCAGAAAAGCGGCGGCCACACCTGCCAGCAGGCCGCCCAGCGGCACCAAGGAAATCAGAAGGGGGCGGTTTGGCCAGGCCGGTTCGAAAGGCACGCGGGGCGGATCGATCACACGGAAATCAACCGTACTGGTCTTGCTCTCCACGTCACCCGACATGCTGGCAGACTCCCGGCGGGCAAGCAGGGAGGTGTAATTTTGCTTGTACACGTCATAGTTCCGCATGAGCTCGGTATAGTCCTGCTCAACCTGGGGGATCATGTTGGATGCCTTGCGCAACTCGTCGTAGCGACGCTGATACTCGCCGACACGGGCTTTGAGGGAAGCCACGTTGGCGTCGGCTTCGGCAATGGAGATGGTGAGCTGCTGATAGACCGGATTCTGTACCTTGGCTCCAGACGGATCAGCCTTCTGTTGCGCCATTTCCTGTTTCTTTTGCTCTTCCAGTTTGGCAATCAGGCGTCGGGCCGCCTGAACATCTGGGTGCCGTTCCGTATATTGCAGCATGAGCTGATCTACATTCTTCTTAAGGGCATCGATCCGGCTGTCAAGCTCTGACGTAACCGGGGTGGCGGCCCCTGCAGCCAATTCCGGCTCCTCATCCTGCAACTGCTGCTGAAGTTGAGTGTGACGTTTGGTCGCCTCCTGCAGATCCAGTTCGGCCTGATGCAACTGGTCTGCGGTCGATGACAACTGGGCGTAATAATCGCCGCCCGAGCCTGGCATCATTCCGACATGCTTGCGCTTGAACTCTTTGATTGCATTCTCCTGATCGGCCAGCCTTTGCTGGTATTGTTGAAGCTGCTCTTCAATGAATTTCTGCGAGGAGGCAAGATCTTGACGGTTTTTGCCCAGACTGGATTCAACAAAGATAGTAAGCAAGGCCTGCACAACATTTTTCGCGATAGCCGGCTTTTCGTCCTGATAACTGATGGTGTAAAGGTTTTCCCTGCCCGCATCGGCAATGGAAATCTTGCTAGCCAGGCTGTTCATTAGATTATCGGTCTGTTCCGGCGTCTTAACGGTTACATCCAGATCGGTCATCCTGGCAACCTTTTCGAGGGTTGGGCGGCTAACCAGGACGCGTGTCATCATCTTGATCTGCTGATCAATGTTTGGCTGAACCATCAAGCCAGCAAGCAGGGGTCTTAGCAGGGTCTGGGTATCCACGTAGACACGCGCCGAGGCCTCATAACGGTCCGGCAGCGTGTACACCCACGCCCAGCCCACAATAGACACCAGCCAGGCGATCGAAACGATGTACCACCGCCGGTTCCAGGTCGCTTTGACGTACCCCAACAACTGCTGAACAACTTCTTCCATCCGCTTGCCCCAACTCTGTCAATGAATAAGATTGCCCTGGATAGGCAGGGAAGCCTCGTTTAGAACAGGCTCTCAGGAATCACCAGAATATCGCCGGGGCGTACTTCCACATTGGCCGAGTAATCGCCATCCTTGATTAGATCTTCCAGCCTCACACTCAGAGGGGTTCTCTTGCCATCTTCGGTGCGCAAAATGTAAGCCTTGTTACCCGCGGCATAATCCGTCAGCCCGCCCACAGCAATCATCAGATCGATCAAACTCATGTGTTCGCGGTAGTTGAGCGCTTGAGGCTTGGCAGCCTCACCCACCACCCGGACCTGCTGACTGTAAGGACCCATACCACCTGCCACGATGACCGTTACGATCGGTTCCTGGATATATTTTGACAGGGCTTTTTCGATATCCCGAGCCAGCTGGGTAGGGGTCTTGCCCGCGGCCGGCAAATCTTCAATCAGATTCATGGTCATCTTGCCATCCGGCCGAACAGGGAAGGAGCCAGACACATCCGGGTTTCGCCAGACGAACACCTGCACTGAATCTCCCGGCCCAATCAGATAATTCCAGTCACCGAGTGATGGAGCTTCTGCCGGTGCAGATGAATAAACCGGGGTGTGGCTGCATGCAGTAAAGCCAAATATTGCGACCGCAGCGACAGCCCAGACTTTCAAATTTCTCAGGATAAACATCCTTCCTACCTCCCTAACACGGTTTAAGCCCGGTATTATGCCAGAGGCCAACGTGAAGCTCTAAATCCAACGATTTCAGCCATGTCGAGCAATTTCCAAGCCACTAATCTACTGTGCTTACAGCGCTTGGCACAATGAAGCTCTTGGGCCCAAGTCTGCCATTAGGGGCAATCCGGACCAATGCGGCCTTGTCGGGATTTGCGACGATTTCTTGACGACAATGGCAAGAAATTGCCTCCGTCTGATTGCGTTATCATTCAATCGTGATGAATCGTCCACCCCCAGCCAGTCTGAATGACCTCAAGCTCCACCTCCGCGCGTTTGCCGTCGAGCGCCATTGGGAGCACTACCACACCCCGAAAAACCTGGCGATGGCACTGATTGCCGAAGCCGGGGAATTGGTGGAGCGATTTCAGTGGCTGTCCCCGGAAGAGAGCGCTCGCCTCCCTCCCGAAGGGCGTGAGCAGGTGCGCCGGGAAATTGCCGATGTGTTTATCTATCTGATCCGCCTGGCCGATCTGCTGGATATGGACCTGCTACAGGCTGCCGCGGACAAGATTGAACTGAATGGCCAGAAATATCCGGTGGACAAGGCGCGCGGCAATGCAGCCAAGTACGACGAATGATAAGTCACTACAAGTATCACGTTTTCTTTTGCACCAATATACGGGACGATGGAGCCAAGTGCTGCGGCGCCTCCGGCGGCCAGGCCATGCGGGAGTATGCCAAAAAGAAGATTAAGCACTTGAACTTGAATGGCCCGGACAAGTGCCGCATCAATACTGCGGGCTGTATGGACCGCTGCGACCAGGGGCCGCTGCTGGTGGTTTATCCGGAGGCGGTGTGGTACACCTACGTGGACGAGTCTGACGTCGACGAGATCATCGAGGAACATCTCCGGCACGGACGCATCGTCAAGCGCTTGCAAATCCTGTGAATCGTTCGAGGTTACGAATTGGAACCCGGGCAGGCTCCATGGAAACCCTGGTCAATGATCCGGTGGAGAACCGCCGTGGCGTGGCCTTTATCGCTCATCCCCACTCCTTGCATGGCGGCAGCATGGACAACAAGGTTGTCCAGACGCTTGCCAAGGCCGCCTACGGGCTGGGCATGGTCGTGGTTCGCCCCAATTTTCGCGGCGTAGGCCAAAGCGAAGGCGAATACGACCAGGGTGCGGGTGAATCCGGGGACATGCTGGATATCATCCACTTCGTTATGGGCCACTATGCGGGCCTGCCGATCTACCTGGCAGGCTTTTCCTTCGGAGCATACGTCCAGCATCAAGTTGCATCGCAGTTGCACCATGAAAGACTCTTGCTGGTCGCGCCCGCCGTCAATCTTTACACCTTCCAGCCCGTCCCGTCCTCCACCCTAGTAATCCACGGAGAGCGCGACGAACTAGTCCCGGTGGACGATGTCAGGCGATTTGTGAATACTTGCAGCGCAGCGCTAACCGTCATCCCCGGCGCCGATCACTACTTCCACAAGAAGCTCAAGGAACTGGCTGTTATAGTGGAGAGCGCGTGGCGTTGCTAGAGGCAAAGGGCCTCGTCAAACGCTACGGAGGTACCGAAGTGGTTCGCGGTCTGGACCTGAATATCGCACCCGGCGAATGCCTCGGTCTGTTGGGGCCGAATGGGGCAGGCAAGACCACCACGCTCAAGATGCTGCTGGGTCTGATCGAACCCGACGCGGGCACAATTGAATGTCTGGGCCTGCCCGTCCCGTTGGCCGCGCGCGACGCCCGCATCCGCATCGGTGTAGTACCTCAAATGGACAGCCTGGATCCGGACTTCACTGTGGCCGAAAATCTGCAGGTATACGGCCGCTACTTCCGCTTGCCTGAAAGCCTGCTTACGGCGCGCATTCCCGAACTGCTGGAGTTTGCCGGTCTGGCAAGTCGGGCAGACGATAAGGTGACCACGCTGTCGGGTGGCATGAAGCGGCGGCTGACTCTCGCGCGCGCCCTGATCAACGATCCAGACCTGATCGTCCTGGACGAACCCACCACGGGCCTGGATCCCCAGGCGCGCCACGTAATGTGGCAGGGTCTGCGCGGCCTGATCGCCCAAGGCAAGACGGTACTACTTACGACTCACTTCATGGATGAGGCCGAGCGCCTGGCTGACCGCCTGATCGTGATTGACCATGGCGTCAGGATTGCCGAAGGGTCGCCTCAGGAAATGATTCGCCAGCATATCGAGCCGCATGTAATTGAAGTCTTTGGCGAAGACGCACTGGGCTGGACAAGCGAGGGACAAGCCCTTTGCACCCGCCTGGAAATGGCCGGCGAAACCTTGTTCTGTTACGTTGAGGACGAAGCCCCGGCGCTGGACAGCCTCAAGACGCGGACCGGCCTGCGCTATCTGCACCGGCCCTCGAATCTGGAAGACGTGTTCCTCAAGCTCACCGGCCGGGAATTGCGAGACCAATGAACCGGGATCACCTTCTGCCTCCGCGCCTGTCGCTTCGCTTCATTCCGGTCTGGCGGCGAAATTTCCTGGTGTGGAAAAAGCTGGCGTTGCCCAGCATCCTGGGCAACCTCGCGGACCCGATGCTGTACATGCTGGGTCTCGGCTACGGCTTGGGTAGCCTCATGCCCCAAGTAAACGGCGTGGCCTACATTACTTTTCTGGCCGCTGGAACGGTATGCTATTCCACCATGAACAGTGCCACCTTCGAGGTGCTGTATTCGGGTTTTTCCCGCATGCACGTGCAGAAGACCTGGGAAGCCATCATGAATGCGCCGCTGCTGCTGGATGACGTGATGTTGGGTGAACTGGCCTGGGGCGCCTCCAAGTCACTGCTCTCCGGGGTGGCGATCCTGGTTGTGATCTGGTCCTTGCGCCTGCAAGCCAGTTTCTGGATGAGCCTGTGGGTTTTCCCGGTGGTCATCCTGATCGGCCTGACTTTTTCCGCCATGGGTTTGGTCATGACTGCCCTATCCCCCAGCTACGACTTCTTTCTCTATTACTTCACCCTGGCCATCACGCCCATGGTGCTGCTGTGCGGAGTGTTCTATCCGGTCAGCCAGCTGCCGGGATTTCTCCGGGCGGTGTCCAACTGGCTGCCGCTCACTCATGCCATTGATCTGGTAAGGCCCCTGATTCTGGGCAGGGCGCCAGCACAGGCCACCGTCCACCTGCTTGCGCTCGCAGCCTGGGGAGCCGCAAGTTACTGGATTGCGGTCACACTTACCCGGCGCAGACTGCTCAAATAATGCGCAAGTGTGAAGAACTATTACTTGACTAAATAAGTCAAGTAATATTAGAATAACCGGAGAAATTCGATATTCATTGCAGCCGACACCCGGCTTACAAGCTGATTAAGGAGTGAAATATGGACTTGCCTGAACGTGATGGCGATGGCTATTTACAAAATATGAATGAATGGACCCCGGAAATCGGGCGGGCCATGGCGGAAGCCGACGGGATCGAACTGACCGACGAAAAATGGGAACAGGTCCTGAAAGCGCGCGAATATTTCGACGAATTCGCCGCGGTTCCACCGATCCGCAAGTTTGCCAAGTATATCGACATGGACCAGAAAGAAGTGTTCGCCATGTGGATGACCGGACCGATGAAGCCGATTACCAAGTACGGCGGCCTGCCTAAACCGACGGGTTGCGTTTAAGCGCGGGCCTGGCATCACCAGACAGAACAAGCATCGCGGCAAATTGAGCATGGCGAATTCGTGGCGCGGGGCCCCACACCGGATTTGTCGCAGCGCGCCAATGCGGCCCCCGGCACTGACTAAGCTGAATTGCCGCATCCAGCTTTGACCCCTTTCCCCTGCCTGCGCGACACACCTCTTTGCTCCCGATCGCTGCCACACGTTTCTTAATGCCGACGCCGAGGCATTGATTCGCTTGGCCATTCTGCTTCCCCAAACTATGCTGTGACGAAAGCTCGCGCTGCGGTACCCCGCAAATGGGGCGCGATTTCAGACCGGCAATCTACAAGGGGAGGAAGATGCAATACTGGAAATCCCATGCCACCCTGGGCGCGTTTGCGGCCCTGGTAATGATGCTTGCGTCCTGCGCAAGCCAGCCCTGGAGTCAGGCCTGCGGCAGCGGCGCCGGCAGCGTGCTGGACGAAGCCAAGTGCGCGGGCCGCACGGCAGAGAGCCTGCCGGCTGCGGACGAGGACTATTTCCGCGACATGGATTACGGTTTCACCAAGGACTCGAAGGCTGTCGCGGCCGAATTGGACAAGTATCTTTCAGGCATCACCCCCGACCAGGCCACCGACGCGGTGGTCAAAGGGCGCAACAACTGGATCGTCTGGACCGGTGGCAACGACCGGCTGTGGGATGTGCTCTCGGCCAAGAGCGTCGGGATGCTGGATTTCCTCAAGATCCTGTCCGACCATCCCAGCCTCGACTACAGCCGTGACAACCGCTGGCAATACCTGGGGGTGGTGAACGAACCCTGCTTCGAAAAAGGGACCGGACCGCGGGCCGACCGCTTCGGACTGTGGCTGGACGTGCGCAGCCCGGATTGCGGGCCAGACCCGTTCGAGAATGAGCAGAAGTACCCAGGCGTGAAGATCGGCGCGCGCGGGAAAACCGTTCCGGTGGGCTCCTACTATGGCTATGCCACCGGCATCGTCGGCCTGCGCCTGTTCCCCAATCCCAATTTCGACGCGAAAGCCGCACAGCGCTGGGACCCGGTACGCTTCTATACCGACCCGAGCTACTGCAACGACAAGAATCTGGTGCGCCCCTACCGCGTGGGCATGTCCTGCGGTTTCTGCCATGTGGGGCCGAATCCCAGCAACCCGCCCAAGGACCCCGAGCATCCCAAGTGGGAAAACCTCAACTCCAACCCCGGCGCCCAGTATTTCTGGGTGGACCGGATTTTCGTCTGGAAGACGGACAAGTCCAGTTTTCCCTTCCAGCTGTTCCACACCTCGCGTCCCGGCGCCCTGGACACATCCTTTGTCTCCACGGATTACATCAACAACCCGCGCACCATGAACGCGGTTTACAACCTGGGCGCGCGTCTGGAAATTGCACGCAAGCTCGGCGAAGAGAAACTCGCAGGCGGCGAACTGAACAACGAACACTTGAACAAATACGTACCGGCAGGCACGCCCTTGAGCCGCTTCTACAAGGCACTGGATACGGTGTGGACGCCGCGCGTCCTGAAAGACGGTTCCGATTCGGTCGGCGCCCTGGGCGCGCTCAACCGCGTGTACGTCAACATCGGGCTGTTCAGCGAGGAGTGGCTGGAACACATCCGGCCCTTCATCGGCGGTTCGCCTTTCACACCCTTCCCGATCGCAAACGCGGACAAGAACTCCAGCTATTGGAAGGCAAATGAAGCGCAGACCCCTGATGTGGCCCTGTTCTTCCTGGCCTCGGCCAAGCCGGATTACCTGAAAGACGCGCCTGGCGGCAGCGCCTATCTGTCCACTGACCAGACCAAGCTCGAACGCGGCAAGGACGTGTTCGCCGAGCGCTGCGCGCGTTGCCACTCCAGCAAACTGCCGGACAAGGCCTTCAGCTTCTTCAAGAACAACGGCTGCGTGGGACCCGACTACCTCCAGTGCTGGAACGCGTACTGGGCCTGGACCAAGACCGACGAATTCAAGCAAGAGATGAAGCAGATCGTTCAGGCAAATGATTTTCTCAAGGACAACTACCTGTCCACCGAATTGCGCATCCCCGTCACGCTGCTGGAAACCAATGCCTGCGCATCACTCGCCACCAACGCGCTGGCTGGCGACATCTGGGACAACTTCTCGTCCCAGTCATACAAGAGCCTGCCCCCGGTGGGAACCATCACCGTCCATGATCCCATCACCGGCGAGGCGCGCCCCTATGTCATGCCTGCCGGTGGGCGCGGCTACATCCGTCCAGCTTCGCTCATCAGCGTCTGGTCGACTGCTCCCTACCTGCTCAACAACACCCTGGGCGACTTCTACTGGTCGGGCTCGGTTTCTGACCGCATGAAGTCCTTCGACAGCGGCATCGAGCAATTGCTGTGGCCGGAAAAGCGCAAGGGCGACCGGCAATACCTCACGGCCTCGGGCAAGCTCCTGCCCGGCATCGTCGACGTGACCTCGGCCACCAGCTACCTGCGGGTGGCCAAAGGCTATCTGCCTGATTTCTTACAACCGCTGGTGGGTCCGCTCAGTCATGTCGATCCGCACGTATTCAGTGAAGATGGCATCGAGATCGGCCCCATTCCCAAGGGCACGCCCATCAACCTGTTGTCCAATATCGATCTGGCACAGAAGGACAAGGTCTTCAAGGTGTTGCTCAAAGCCAAGCTCGACCTCAAGGCCCTGCCCTCCAACGCAAGCGACGAGGACGCGCGCGCGGTCTTCGCCAACCTCGCGGGTCCCTTGCGCGAAGTCAGCAAGTGCCCGGATTATGTGGTCAACCGGGGACACTATTTCGGCACCGACTACTTCAGCGAAGAACCGGGACTATCGGATGCGGACAAGTGGGCCTTGATCGAATTCCTCAAGACCCTGTGACCGGGGCCGCTCCCGCGCCGCCCGAATCGAAAGACCAACCCGAGACGGCCGCCCGCTCCTCGCGGCGACGCTTCCTGCGGGCATGCACGGCCGCCGTGTCGGGCCTCGGCGCATTTGTCAGTGGTTGCGCGTCCCTGCTCAGGCCGGCCTTGCCAGAGCCTGCACCGATAGGATGCAAACCGGCTAGCGATGAAGTAGCCTACGACTACATCGTAGTCGGTTCGGGCGCAGGAGGCGGGCCGGTCGCAGCCAATCTGGCGCAGGCCGGCTTCAAGGTGCTGCTGCTCGAAGCCGGCGGCGATGACGAGGGCTACGACTACCAGGTTCCCGCGTTCCATGCGCGCGCATCGGAAGACCCGCGCTTCGCGTGGAATTTCTTCGTCCGTCATTACGCGGACGATGCGCGCCAGACGCGCGACCCCAAGTTCATACGCGCCCGGGACGGCGTACTGTATCCACGCGCCGCGACAATCGGCGGCTGCACCGCGCACAACGCCATGATCGTCCTGTATCCGCACAGCAGCGACTGGAACCATATTGCCGAACTCACCGGCGACGCGTCATGGGCCAGCGATAACATGCGGCAATACTTCGAACGCCTGGAGCGCTGCGAATATGTCGACAGCGACGACAAGTCCAGCCGCCACGGCTTCAAGGGATGGCTCACCACCAACGTGGCCGACCCGCTCCTGATCGTCGGCGACGTTTTCCTGCTCAGGCTGATCGCAGGCGCATTGAAGGAGTCCTTCTTCAGGCTGGGCCGCCCCATCACCCGCACCTGGGAAAAATTCAGGACCCGCTTCGATCCGAACGACTGGCGGCTGGTCATGCAGAACGCGGAAGGCGTCTGTCTGACGCCGCTCTCCACCCATCACGGAAAACGCGTGGGGAGTCGCGAGTACCTCCAGCGCGTACGGCAGGCCTGCCCCGGAAATTTGACCATCCGCACCCATGCCCTGGTCAGCCGAGTCGTGCTGGATGGAGAAAATCGCGCCACCGGCGTCGAATACCTGGCCGGCGCCCATTTGTATGCGGCCGACCCCAACAGCCAGACGGCAACTCCCGAAACCAAAGCAAGCGTCGCAGCCAAGCGTGAGGTGATCCTGTGCGCGGGCGCGTTCAATACCCCGCAACTGCTGAAACTTTCCGGCATCGGGCCGCGTGCGGAATTGGAGGCGCATGGCATTCCCGTCAAGGTGGACCTGCCCGGCGTCGGCGAGAACCTGCAAGACCGCTATGAAGTCAGCGTGGTCAACCGGATGCGGGCGGATTTCTCCCTGATTCGCGGCGCGAAACTTCGCCCGCCTCTGCCTAGCGAAGCACCCGATCCGCTGTTTGCCGAGTGGCTGGAAGGCAAGGGGCCCTATACCACCAACGGCGCGGTCGTCGCCCTGATCAAGCGTTCGTCGGCTGAGCGACCCGAGCCCGACCTGTTCCTGTTCGGTCTGCTGGGCTACTTCAAAGGCTATTTCCCCGGCTACGCCGAACAGATCGCGCGTGGCGAAAACTATTTCACCTGGGCGGTGCTCAAGGCCCATACCCAGAATCAGGCCGGCCGGGTCACGCTTAACTCAACTGACCCGCGCGCCGCGCCCGATATCAACTTCCACTATTTTGACGAAGGCTCCGGAGGCAGCGACGATCTGGACGCAGTAGTGGAAGGTGTGGAAACGGTCAGGCGCATCACGGCGCGCTGCCAGGATGTGATCGAGGAGGAAGTGCTACCCGGCCCGCAGGTAGCGAGCAAGGAAGAGATTCGCCAATTCGTCCGCGACAACGCCTGGGGGCACCACGCGTCGTGCAGCTGCCGGATGGGTCCGGCAGATGATCCCATGGCAGTGGTCGACAGCCGCTTCCGGGTCCACGGAATACGCGGCCTGCGCGTGGTGGACGCCTCGGTGTTTCCACGCATTCCGGGATTCTTTATTGTTTCCGCGGTGTACATGATCGGCGAAAAGGCCAGCGACGTGATCATCGAAGACGCGCACGCGGACCACCCGGGCGGCGCTCATCCGGCCTAGGCTCGCGGAGGGCAGGATCAGGCGATTCCTGCGGCCTGCAGGTCGGCGTGATAGCTGGAGCGCACCAGCGGACCGCAGGCCGCATTGGTGAAGCCCATTTCGGTCGCACGCCGTTCGAACAGCTTGAAGTCCTCCGGACTGACAAAGCGCTTGACCGGCAGATGGTCACTGGACGGCTGGAGATATTGCCCCAGGGTCAGCATGTCGATGGCGTGTGCGCGCATTTCGCTCATGACTTCGAGGATTTCCTCATCGGTCTCGCCCAGCCCCAACATCATGCCGGACTTGGTTGGAATGCCTGGATAGCGCGCCTTGAAGTCCAGCAGCAGTTTGAGCGAATGTTCATAGTCCGCACCGGGCCGGCAGGCCTTGTACAGGCGCGGCACGGTTTCCAGGTTGTGGTTCATCACATCGGGCAGGCCTTGGCCCAGGATGTCCAGGGCAATGTCGGGCCGGCCGCGAAAGTCCGGCGTCAGGATCTCGATCCTCGTCGCCGGCGACGCCGCACGCACCGCTCGGATGCAGTCGACAAAATGCTGGGCGCCGCCGTCGCGCAGATCGTCGCGATCCACGCTGGTGATCACCACGTACTTGAGTTTGAGCGCCTTGACCGTATCCGCCAGATGGCCAGGCTCTTTGGCATCGGGCGCGTCGGGCTTGCCGTGACCCACGTCGCAGAACGGGCAGCGCCGGGTACACAAATCGCCCAGGATCATGAAGGTGGCGGTGCCGTGGCCGAAACATTCGGGCAGGTTGGGGCAGGCCGCCTCTTCGCATACCGTGTGCAGCCCGTGCCGGCGCAACAGGCCTTTCATTTCCATCACTTCCGGACTGGGCGATTTGACCCGGATCCAGGACGGCAGACGGAGGCGCTCCTGAGGAACGATCTTGATCGGGATGCGCGCAGTCTTGGCTGCGCCTTTGTGAAGTTTGGGGTCGGACACAAGCAACTTTCACTGAATTCAGGCGCTCATTTTACTTCAACCGGCATGGCGCCAGTGGTCTATACAGACAGTATCTGTTGCCAAAAAAAGGAGATCATCATGGGCAATTGTATTGCCGATTTTCTGGTTCACCTGGACCCGACCCTCCCCCCGGAAGAGCAGTGCAAACTGGAAGACTACGTACGTGACCAGGCTTGCGTGGCGGGCGTGGGGATTTCCTCCGACAACCCCCATTTAATGGTGGTGGCCTACGACGCGGACTGCAGCCGGGCCAGCGACATCCTGCACAAGATCCAGGACCATGGCATCACCGCCGAACTGGTCGGAATGTAATAAACCCGACATCCCTGCGTAGGGCGGCAAACCTGCGCGTGCAAATCGCTTCCCTGACTAGGCCGCGGTAATTAGCGCGGCAAGACGCCGGCTCAACTGCTCACCTATCTGATCCGGGGTGTTCGCGATGCCAAGGTCCAGAGTCTGGGTGACGGCCATGCCGGGGTAACCGCAGGGATTGATCTGGCTGAACGGCCGCAGGTCCATGTCCACGTTGAGGGCCAGCCCGTGATAGCTGCATCCGCGCTTGATCCGCAGGCCGAGGGCGGCAATCTTGGCGCCGTTCGCGTACACACCCGGCGCCCCTTGCCGACGGGTCGCGGTTACCTTGCACCCTGCCAGCAGATCCATGACAGCCTGCTCCATGCGCCAGACCAGTTCCTTGACTCCGTAGCCTCGACGCTTGAGATCCACCAGCACGTAGATCACCACCTGACCGGGACCGTGGTAGGTAACCTGACCGCCGCGGTCGATGGCAAGCACCGGTATATCCGTCGCAGCCAGCACGTGCTCGCGCTTGCCCGCCTGCCCCAGCGTGAACACGGGCGGGTGTTCCAGCACCCACAATTCATCGGCAGTTTGTTCGGACCGTTCAGCAGTGAATGCCTGCATGGCCCGCCAGGCGGGCTCGTAGGGCACCCGGCCCAGATACCTGATCTGGATTTCCACTACAGAACGATCTTGACGTAGGGATGAGCGCTCAAATCCCGATAGAGTTTGTCGAGCTGTTCCCGCGAATGGGCCCGGATCGTGCAGGTCAGGGCAAGATAATTGCCCTTGCCGCTGGCCCGCATTTCCACCGTGGCCGGGTCGAAATCCGGCGCGTGGCACTGCACCACGGTCACCATGGCCTGTGCGAAGTCGTCCCGCGCGGCGCCCATGATTTTGAGCGGAAAGTCACAGGGAAATTCAAACAGGCTATTTTCCATGGCCATCCAGACACGATGGCCGCCATTTTACTGCCAGTTGTCATATTTCAATGCGGCGCAAGCCCTCCGCATCCAGCACCTTGATGACGCGGCCCGAGACTTCGATCAATCCCGCGTCGCTCAGGACATGCAGTACCCGGGAGAATGTTTCCGGGGTGAGATTGAGTTGGGAGGCTACCGTATGCTTGGCGGCAGGAAGCTCCACTTCATATTGATTAAGCGACTTGTCGGGCGCATGGTGTTGCAGCATGCAGGCGACCCTCTGGGTGCTGGAGCGCATGGAGCAGGTTTCCAGACTGGTTACCAGTTCATGCAGGCGCATGCTGATTCCCGCGAGCATTTTGCGCGCCAGTCGGCAATCCTTGTCCAGCAGATCCAATATGATTGGACCCGGCACATCCAGCAGCAAGGAGTCCTGGGTCGCCTGGGCATAAATCGGGTAAGGCTTGTCCAGAAACATCAGGGCTTCGCCAAAGCTTTCGCCCGGCTTGATCACCTCCAGCACCCGTTCCGTGCCCTGTTCGGAAGGGAACGCCAATACCACGCGCCCTTCAATCAGGAGGTAAAAACCGTGGGGACTGTCACCCTTGTTGAAGAGTATTTCTCCCTTTGTCACGCGCAGGTCCTTCACATGGCTGGCGAGGTATTTCGTTTCCTCCGCCGTCAATTCCTTGAATAGGGGCAGCCTTGCCATGGCTCTCTGTCGGTCTTCGCTTATCAGTTCTCGCATCAGTCCCCCCCTTTATTTCCAGTATGCCTGTTCCGCTCGACCGCCTCACAAACAATACTTGATGCTCATCAAGGTTTTTTCTCCGTCTGAGGCGCAGGATATTCGACTCTTTGCTGGGAGAAAAGCCATGAATCTGTCCGGCGTGCTTGTTGCTGCCCGTCCCGATACCTTGTCTTCAGTCGCCCAAGCCCTTTCAGCATTGCGTGGGGTGGAGGTGCATCAACAAGATCCCCTCAGCGGCCGCCTTGTGGCCGTGCTGGAGGCAGAAGACATTTTGGCGGAAACCGAATTGCTCAGGCGAATCCAGTCACTGCCGGGAGTGGCCATGGCTGAAATGGTCACTCACTATTTTGGCGAGGACGAGCAGATCTTCAACGAACTGCCTGCCGAGCTTCAGTCTCATCCCGGCCTGAGTGACCAGGCCCTGGCGGAGCTAAATGATCCGGGCCGCACGCGCGGCTATCCATGATGACCACCCCGATCGCCAGAGTCGTTCCCCTCACCCCGACCTCTCCCGCATGTCGGCGAGCCCCGGCTGGGTGTCGCTCGGCGACGTCCGCATAAATATTCACCCTTCCCAAGGAGCCCCACATGCACCTCTCCCGCCGTGAGTTCATGAAATCTGCCATCGCCGCCTCAACCGCCGCCACGGTGGGCCTGCCACTGACCCAATTGGCGCAGGCTGCCGCCACGGAGCTGGAGCGGGACTGGAAATGGGACAAGGGCGTATGCAGGTTCTGTGGGACTGGTTGTGGCATCCTGTACGCCACGAGGAACGGACGCATCGTGGCCACCAGGGGTGATCCCAAGGCGCCTGTCAACAAGGGGCTCAACTGCATCAAAGGATATTTCAACGGCAAGATCATCTACGGCCAGGACCGTCTGACCCAGCCGCTGATGCGCATGAAAGACGGCAAGTTCGACAAGAAAGCCCAGTTTGTTCCAGTGACCTGGGACCGGGCCATGGACGAAATGGAAAGCCAGTTCCGCAAGGCCTACAAAGAAAAAGGCCCCACCGGGGTGGCGATTTTCGGTTCCGGCCAGTACACCGTGCAGGAGGGCTACGTGGCCGCCAAACTCCTGAAGGCCGGCTTCCGCTCCAACAACCTGGATCCCAACGCGCGCCACTGCATGGCCTCTGCCGTGGCGGCCTTCATGCAGACCTTCGGCATAGACGAACCCGCCGGCAATTTTGACGATATCGAATCGACCGATACCATGGTGTTGTGGGGCGCCAATATGGCGGAAATGCACCCCATTCTGTGGTCACGCGCGGTCGACCGCCGTCTTTCGAACAAGAACACGCGGATCGTGAATCTGACCACTTACCACAACATGAGCTCCGAGCTCTCCGATCTGGAAATCATCATCAAGCCCTCCTCCGATCTGGCCATTCAGAACTATCTCATCCGGGAAATACTGGCTCGCGATGCGGTGAATTGGGATTTCGTCAACAAACATTGCGTGTTTGCCACGGGTCCCTATGACATCGGCTACGGTTTCCGCCCGAAGAATGCCGACAAGTTTGCCTTTGCCGCGGAAAAGGACATCGTCGCCAATGAACAGGAACATACCCTCGACGAACATGAAGCGATCGCCCAGCGGCGCCAGACTGGAGAAAAGGTCAAGCAGGCCAATGCCGCATCCGCCGGCAAGAACTGGTCGATTTCGCTCGAAGATTTCAAGAAGGGCGTAGAGCCCTACACCATTGACTTTGTCACCGCAGTGGCAAAGGGCGATGCCGACGAATCGGATGAAAGCTTCAAGAACAAGCTCAAGCAGTTGGCCGATATTTACTGCGACAAAGACCGTAAGGTCGTGTCGTTCTGGACCATGGGCTTCAATCAGCACCAGCGCGGCACCTGGGTGAATGAACAGACCTATGCCATCCACCTGCTGTTGGGCAAATACGCGCAGCCCGGCAACAGTGCCTTTTCGCTCACCGGCCAGCCCTCCGCATGCGGCACCGCGCGCGAGGTGGGCACCTTCTCGCATCGCTTGCCGGCCGACATGGTGGTCAACAACAAGAAGCACCGCGACATAGCGGAAAAGATCTGGAAGCTGCCGACCAACACAATCAATCCGGTGGTGGGATCGCACTTCGTCAAAATCATGCGCGACCTGGAAGACGGCGCGGTGAAATTCGCCTGGGTCCAGGTCAACAACCCGTGGCAGAACACTGCCAACGCGGTTCACTGGATCAAGGCCGCGCGGGAAATGGACAACTTCATCGTGGTGGCTGAGGCCTACCCGGGCATCTCCGCCAAAGTCGCCGACCTGATCCTGCCTGCATCCATGATCTCGGAAAAATGGGGCGCCTATGGCAATGCCGAACGCCGCACCCAGCACTGGCGCCAACAGGTGCCCGCCCCCGGCAATGCGCGCAGCGACGTGTGGATGATGCTGGAGTTCTCCAAGCGCTTTAAGCTCAAGGATGTCTGGGGTGAACAGACCGTTGCCGGTCTCAAGGTGGAAGGTTTTCCGGAAGGCAAGCTGCCGGACGTGCTGGCTGAGGCCGAGAAGTTGGGCTACAGCCCAGAGTCCACCTTGTACGAAGTTCTGTTCGCCACCCCCGAAAACAGGAAATATGCCTGGCCGGATGCAGTGGCGAAGGGACACGACAACCAGACAACTGATCTCCTCGGCGACGGCTGGTTCCCCGAGAAGGCCCTGTTCGAGGAATACCGCCAATTTGGCACCGGCCACGGGCATGACCTGGCGCCGTTTGATGTGTATCACCGGGATGACGTGCGCGGTCTGAAGTGGCCGGTGGTGGAAAAAGATGGCCAGTGGGTGGAAACCGGATGGCGTTTCAACGAAGAGTACGACCCTTACGTCAAGAAAGGCAGCGGGATCGAATTCTATGGCGGTGCCGACAAGTCCATCCCGAGCGGCAATCTGGATGGCATAACGGATGCCACGGCCAAGCCCCTGCCGGGCAAGGCCAAGATCTTCTTCCGCCCCTACGCCTCGCCGGTGGAACAACCCGACGGCAACTATGACCTGTGGCTGTGCACCGGGCGGGTGCTGGAACAATGGCACTCCGGCACCATGACCCAGCGTGTCCCGGAATTGCATCGCGCCATGCCAGCCGCCGTGCTATGGATCCATCCGAAGGATGCGGAGACGCGCGGACTCAAGCACAACGACCTGGTGTGGGTGGAGTCGCGCCGCGGCAAGGTCAAGATCCGGGTTGAAACAGGCGGCCGCAACAGGATGCCCAAAGGCATGGTCTATGTGCCCTGGTTTGACGAAGGCGTGTTCATCAACAAGCTGACCCTGGACGCAACCTGCCCGATTTCCAAGGAAACCGACTACAAGAAGTGTGCGGTCAAGGTTTACAAGGTCTGATCGCCGACACGATCGCCAGCCATCCCATTCGCCAAGGAGCCCAGCATGAAATCCACAGTCCTGATCATCGGTGTGCTCGCGCTATCTTCCCTTGCCTGGGCCAAATCGGGCGGACCGGTGGCGGACAGCGCGATGGGACTCTCGAAGACCAGCGTGTTCGACGTTCCCAGTCCGCCAGCCTTTGCCTACCCCGACACCAAGCCGGGCGCGGCCCGACCCCTGCCCCGTGCCTATGAGGGCGCCCCACCCCAGGTGCCGCACGACGTAAGCGACTTCCTGCCGATCAAGGCAGACGAGAACACCTGCCTGTCCTGCCACGACAAGCCCAAGCTGATGGGAAAGAAGCTCAAGGGACTGGCCACCCCCATGCCCGAGTCGCACTACACGAAAGTGGACAGCAAGTGGCAGCTCAACAACAACCACTATGTCTGCACCCAATGCCATGTAGCTCAGGCAAACGTGAAAGACCTGGTCGGCAATACGTTTCGGACGCGGTAAGAAGGGTGACGCAGTAGCGCCGCTACGGATCTAGGGGCTGTTAGCACTAGTAAAGCACTTGGCGCGGAGATCGACGGCGCCCGAAATGTCTCGCGGCCGACGACGGGCCAAGCCTTTCGTTGAACGTTCGTTCGCTGGAATGGCCGGGCGCGATCAGTGCATGAGCGCCAGCACCAGGCTCGCGATGGCGATGATGCCGAACGCACCCGTTGCCCATGTCAGCCACATCACGCGAATGCGGCTGGTTTCCACGCGTTCGATGAGCCGCGCGTTCTGCTCGGCAAGGGTCTTGATCAACTCGGACGACGCAAGCATTTGACTGTGCAGGTCCGCAATCGCACTCTCCATTTCCGCGACGCGCGACTGCAGCAGCGCCACGGCTTGAGATTCCTGGGCATGTGGCGCTTCCACACTCCCGGTTGGCAACTCCTCAAACGGCCCATTCTTGCTGACGGTGCTCCAGAGTTTCCTCGCCCCATCGGCGACTTTGGGCGCATTCCTGATCACATCGGTCCAGGGGAGACCTTGCAGTACGGCAAGCCAGGGAATAGGCATGGAAGAATCCTTTCGTGGAAGCGCGTTTGCCTAATGCAGATCCAACGGGCCTGCGCAGCGCCTCACGCAGTTGCGGTTGAGCGGATGGGAGGAGCGCCACCCGCTCAATACGCCATCGAGGCGCCGGGATTGAGCGTCCATTTGATCAAGCTGAACGAGAGGGCACGTCATGCAAGATATTATGGCCGTTGGCGTGAATCTGGCAAAGACGGTTGGAACCTCACCAGGCGGATGGCCGGAGGCGGGCGAAGGCCGGCACAGCAGGTCTGACGATGACGCAGCGGTCAGGCTGCGTTGTCGCTACCGCGCGCAACTTAAGGTGCGCGATCACTTGGGCGTGGCCACACAATGATCTTCGTTTCGTTCGACCTGAGTGCGTCGGGGCACTTTCGGAGAATATTCTGATGAAATTAGCCGCCCAAAATAATCTGAAACCAGCCACTCATTTTGACGCAAAGTGGCCGGCCGTTGTGACTGAAGCTAAGCCAGAACCGTCACAGGCATTTTGAATGCTGTCGGGCTTACGAAGGTCCGCTTTCCTTGGTAGCGGCGGTGTCCCGGTGGAGCGCATTGTTGGGCGCCGAGGGCCGGAACGGCATTATTCAATCTCCAACCTGCCCTGATCGTTATAGTCCACTTGTCAGGACCTCGCTTTCTTCGAAGGTTTCGACTTGCCGGAACTGTTGAGGGCAACCGCCTGGCGAACGAGCGCCTTGAAGGCGGACTCGTCGACTTCTTCTCCTTCGTGGATGTCGATCGCGCGGCGTGCGTTTCCGTCGAGACTCGCGTTGAAGAGACGGGCCGGATCCTTCAGAGACGCGCCCTTGGCGAAGGTAAGCTTCACGACATTCTTGTAGGACTCGCCCGTGCAGAGGATGCCGTCGTGCGACCAAACCGGAGTGCCCATCCACTTCCACTCCTCGACGACGTCCGGGTCTGCTTCCTTGATGAGCTTGCGCATTCTGCTGAGGGTTTCCCCGCGCCAGTCCCCGAGTTCGGCGATTTTTTTCGAGATGAGCTCCGATGCCGACTGGCCTTGGCTCGCGCCCGACTTCTTCATGTTCTCGTCCTGGAAGTTCCAGAAGAAAGGTTACCTCAAATTCCGGCGCGCTGGAGTAGCGTTTGGACATGGCCAGAATCTCGGCGATGACCGCTGCGGCTGGCCAGCCGAATCAGTAGAGCCGCCCAACGCCCCAAAGCCTCGACGGAGCGAGAATGTCGGCGCGGGCCGTTGATTGTCTCAAGGTGCTCGAGTAATGGGTCGGTTTTGGGCAAGCGGAACTGTAACGAGCCATTCCGACCGACCCAACGCGGCGAATAGTGTGACGGCGGAGTGCGAAGCGCGGAGCGAACCGGCGAGCGCAGCTTGCCGGCGGTCCCTTGGAAGGGTTAGACCTCACCATTGAAGCGTTTTCGATAGTCATCTCTTGCCACTGCCCCTTCGTTGACCAATTCTCGGTATCTCAGGCCCCTCCTCAAGCTTTGGATCAGCGCCTCCCCATCTGCCTGCATAGAGAAATGCTCATACCCTATCGTAGTGTCGGTGTAGTGAAGGCTGATGCAGTTCATCGCCTCTCGTAGTGCTTCCAGCGCACTCTCGATTTCCTCCCGCGAGGGTCCCATTCTTGGGATGACGTCGTCATTCAACATGGTCGACCGATCGAAGTGGGTGATCCATTTGTTCCGGCGATGCCTGATCTTGACGCACGCCGCCGCGAACTTCTGAAGGGAGGCATTCATCTTGTTTGCCGCTGGCACTTCGCCCGCTGTTTGCAATACGTAGTGGAGCGCCTCCAGTGTCATGTTTTCTCGATTACCAGAGCCTGCCGGATCGCCGAGTTTGCTCACGGACAGTTGCACGTCATGCAAGAGAACATCTTGGAGCAGGTTGAAGAAAGTTCCTGCTGATTCGTTTAGAAGGTCCACTCGTTTCTTATTGGTTCCGAATAGCTGTCGATAGATAATCCACCGGCCATGTAGCCAGGTGATCTCCCTATCGAGAGTCGTCCAAAGCGTATGAATCTGAGCTGGGTATCGGAAATCAACAGTCTTCATTGGTGGGGTCTAACGAACGGGTTCGGTCGTAGGAGTCAGCGGGTAAAGCACGCTGGTGATTGGCGGCCGCAACTTGTGCTTAGCCCTCATTTAGCATGCAGTCGAATTGCGCTGGGCGACAGCACTTCAACAACGATCTCACCTGAGATAGCCGCGTTCGCATTGAACCAATCGCGAAGCCCCGTGCCACCCATAATACGCGGTGTGCCATTGGGGTTCGCACGGCGATTGATCGCACCGAGGATCGGCTGCTCGGAACTGCCCAGGAAAAGTTCAATTGTTTCACCGTCAGCTCCGAAGAACTTCTGAGAGGAAACGCTGACGTTGAAGAAGCCAGTTCGATAGTAAGTTGGTTGCAACACGAACGAAAACGTACCGGATGAGGATGTTGCTCGGCTGGAGACTGGTTCCGGTGCGGGCTCTTCTGTCGAGAATGCTGCGATCTCCTCAAGCGCACCACCGTTCCAATCTGGATTCAACACGCGAATGATGTCATCTTCAAGGCCAGCAGCGAGGTTGATGTGAAACTGCCCATAATGGAGTAATCCGTTATCAGGAAGTACAAGTATCTCTACTGCAGTACCTACCGCGAGAAATTGCATTATTCGATCGTGGTTCTTGATGTTGGTACTCTGCGTTGGCCCTTGATTCCTATACCCAGACATTCGCGCTGCCAGCGAACGAACAGTCTTGCCAATGTACTTTACTTGACCGTCACACACGAATGCGTAAAGCACGTTTCTTTGCGATGAATGACGCACCAACTCGAAGGAGAGCACATCGTTCTCCAGAATCCAATGGCCTGCTGGTTCAAATCCGACTTCAAGTAGGCGGTTCATGATTGTATAAGGGCTAACCACCGCCCCAAGCGCGCCTGCGTGCCGATCCCGCAATTTGCTCGGGCGCTCGACCGGGCCCCGATCAGGCATTACGGGCACACAACAAGATGCAATATACCGGCTCGGAAGATGGCCAGCGACGGTGCAGAGTCTGCCGCAAGTTCCTTGCGTCCGTTCCGCCTGTGCCGTTCGCCAATTCAACCCCCGCCGGTCAGCACCCGCTTGAAGCTCTGGTACAGCGCGTACATGCGCCGATAGACCGGGCCGGGATGGCCGCCGCCCACGGGCTTGCCGTCCAGCGTCACGATGGCCTGGACTTCGCGGCTGGAGGAAGTCAGCCACAATTCATCCGCAGACCAGACTTCCGTTTCTTCGATATCCCTGACCTGGGTGGCCATGCCATTTTCCGCCGCCAGTTCCAGCACCACGTCGTAGGTGATGCCGGGCAGCACGCGATGGTCTTTGGGCGGCGCGAGGATTACGCCGTCTTTCACCGCGAAGATACTGGAGGCGGCGCCTTCGGTCAGCACGCCGTCGCGGAACATGACGGTTTCCACGCAGGCCTGTTCCACTGCGGCCTGCCGGGCCAGCACGTTGGGCAACAGGTTGAGCGTTTTGAGATCGCAGCGGCCCCAGCGGATGTCGAGGCCAGCTGATGGCGGCCACTCCGTTCTCGATCAGGTCGCGCGGCGGCTCGGTGAGCGGGTTGGCCATCAGCAGCACCGTGGGGGCGGTGTCCTTGGGAAACGCGTGGTCGCGCGGCGCGGCGCCGCGGGTAATCTGCAAATAGATTGACTGGTTGTCGAAGGACTGTCCCGCGATTAGTTCTTCGATCAGGCTGATCCACTCCGCTTCGGATTTGGGATTCGGCAGGCGTATGCCGTCCAGGCTGTGCTGCAGACGGCGCAGATGTTCCGCCATGCGGAAGGCCCTGCGCGCGTACACCGGGATCAGTTCATAGACGCCATCGCCAAACAGGAAGCCCCGGTCGAGGACCGATATGCTGGCTTGGGCCAAAGGCATCCATTTCCCGTTGAGATAGATCATCGGAACAGGTTCATGACAAAGAGTTTGAGGTTGTCCCAGCCCCGGCCGAGTACGCCCGCTACGTGAACGTCATCCAGGGCCAGCAAGGGAAAGTCGCCGACGAACTTGCCCGCCGCCCAGATGCGCAGCGTGCCCACCGCCTGGCCCTGACGGATGGGCGCAAGCACGGGTTGTTTGGTAATCACCTGAGCCTGGATCCGGTTGGCGGTGCCGCGCGGCAGGGTCAGATAGAACGCATACGGGAAACCCAGACGCAACAGGTCGCGGCCGCCACGATAGACCGGCACGACCTTCACGCTCTGGTCGGCCTGGTACAGCTTGACCGTCTCAAAATACTGAAAGCCGTAATTGAGGAGTTGCTGGCTTTCCATGGTGCGCGCCTGATCCGAGGACGTTCCCATTACCACGGAAATCAGCCGGCGGTCTCCGCGCCGGGCAGACGCGACCAGGCAATAGCCGGCGTTGTGGGTGTGGCCGGTCTTGACCCCGTCGACATAAGGATCCTGCCACAGAAGCCGATTGCGGTTTGGCTGGCTGATGCCGTTGTAGGTGAATTCCTTTTGCGCGAAATATTTCTGGTAGTCGGCAGGAAAATCCTGGATCAGGGTCCTCGTCAGCAGCGCGACGTCCCTGGCGCTGCTGGTATGCTCGGGCGCGCTCATTCCGTCGGACGAAGTGTAATGCGTGGCGCTCAAGCCCATTTTGCGGGCCATCTCATTCATGCGCGCGACGAAATTCTCCTCGCTTCCGCCGATGCCTTCTGCCAGGGTCAGGGTCGCGTCATTGCCGGACTGCACGATCATGCCGCGAATCAGATCCTCAACCTTCGCTGGTTTGCCCTGAGGCAGAAACATGCGCGAGCCTTCGGCCTTGAATGCCCGGTCCGACGGCGTCAGCTCGTCGTCGAGTTTCAGCTTGCCATCCCTGAGCGCGGCAAAAACCAGATAGGCCGTCATCAGCTTGGTCAGCGAGGCCGGCTCGAGCTTGGCGTCCTCGTTGTGCCCGGCAAGCTTCACCCCGTTGGCCGCATCGATCAGGACATATGCCTTGGCCGTCAGGCTCGGCGGCGGAGGAACGTCTTGCGCAAGGGATGCCAATGGGAGACACAACATCAGGCAACAGAATTTTATCAATCTCATCTTGAACACCAGAATCGTTAACGAAACACTTTGATCGGCTGAATCTGCAAGGCGTCCCGGACGCGGCGAATCATCCGGTCGGCTTCGTCCTCGCCGGAGAATGGCCCCAGACTGACCCGGAGCAAGCCATTGCCCGACACAATGCGGCCCTGGCTCTCGTCCAGACCCAGATCCTTCCGGGCCCGGTCCAATAGGTCCCGTGCATGTTCCAGGCCGCTGAAAGCGCCGAGCTGGACGTAAACCCCGCTGGGCAGAACTTGACTCGCCACTTCCGCCTTGTCCGGGTCGATACTCTCCACCCGAACCCGCCCCTGTCCGCGGCCGATAATCCCCAGCTTGTGCGCGGCGGTGTAAGACAGATCGATGATCCGGTTGCTGTGGAACGGCCCGCGGTCATTGATGCGCACTATGACGGATTTCCCGGTATCGAGGGCGGTTACCCGCGCATAGCTGGGAATGGGCAGGGTGGGGTGGGCGGCGGTCATGGCGTACATGTCATAGACTTCGCCCGAAGAGGTTCGACTGCCATTGAACTTGCGCCCATACCAGGAGGCCGTGCCTTCCTGGACAAAGGGTTTGAGTTCCGTTTCCGGCGTGTAGGTCTGGCCCAGGGCCACATACATCCTGTTGGCATAGGGATGGAGTGGCTCGTGCCTGGGCACGGCGTCCGGAATGCTGTCTAGATTGGGCGGCGGATGATCGCCCGGTCCGTCATCCTGATAGTAGCCTCCCGGCTTGAGGGGCGGCGGCATTGCTGCGACTGGCCCGCTGGAAGCGGTGGCTGACGGCTCATGCGGCGGACTGGCGCAGGCGGTCACCATCAGCGCGGCGACCAGGGATAAGTGAAATCTCATGTCTTAAGCAGCTTGCGGTGGGTCGCCACGCTCATCAATATGCCAAAGCCGATCATCAGCGTGACCATGGCCGTTCCCCCATAACTCAAGAATGGGAGAGGCACGCCGACAACCGGCAGGATGCCGGACACCATGCCCATGTTGACAAACACGTAGGTGAAAAGATTCAGGCTGATGGCCCCGGCCATCAAGCGCGCAAACAGATTGGCGCCGCGCGACGCGATCATCAGACCGCGCACCACCATGCTCAGGTACAGCAGCACCAGCAGAACGCCGCCCAGCATGCCGAATTCCTCGCCAAACACGGCAAACACAAAATCCGTCGTTCGCTCCGGGATGAAGTCCAGCCGGGTTTGGGTGCCCTCCATCCAACCCTTGCCAAACAGTCCGCCGGACCCGATGGCTATTGTCGACTGAATGATGTGGTAGCCGGACCCGAGCGGGTCGGATGCGGGATCGAACAAGGTCAACACGCGCTGGCGCTGGTAGTCGTGCATCATGTTCCAGGCCACCGGCACCAAGGCCCCCAGCGCAACCGCCAGGCCGACCATGATCTTCCATGGCAGACCGGCGAGAAACAGCAGGTAGAATCCGGAAGCTGCAATCAGCACGGCGGTGCCCAGGTCCGGCTGCCGCAAGATCAGCACCAGCGGCGTCACCACCAGCAGGGCTGCGAGCATGAAATCCTTGAGTTGCAGGATGCCTTCACGCCGCTGAAAGTACCAGGCCAACATCAGGGGCAGCGCGATCTTCAACAGCTCCGCGGGCTGAATGGCTACGCCCAGATTCAGCCAGCGGCGCGATCCATTGCGCACCTCGCCGAAGAAGGCAACTCCCACCAACATGACGACCCCCAGCACATACAGCGGGGGGCCCAGCTTGGACAAAATGTGCGGCGGAATGTTGGCGACCACCACCAGCACGGTCAGCCCCGCCAGTATATTGATCAGATGGCCAATCAGCCGGTCCGCGCTCTCACCCGAGGCGCTGTACAGCACGGCCGTGCTTACCAGCAACAGGATGAGGATCTGTGCCAGCAGAATGCCGTCGAGGTGGCGGACCACCTTGCGCAACCGGAACCTAATCTCCTGTCTGTTCATTTCCGCTCGTTTTTAGCGTCCCCTGGGGCTTGCGCCCCAGCAGATAATAATCAAGCACCTTGCGCGCGATGGGTGCCGCAGTGGTGCCGCCATGGCCTCCGTTTTCCACCAGCACGGCCAGCGCTATCCTTGGCTTGTCCGCCGGCGCATACGCCACAAACAGGGCGTGATCGCGCAAGCGCTGCGATACCCGGCGCGCATCATAGCGTTCATTCTGCCTCATGCTGAATACTTGGGCCGTTCCGGTCTTGCCGGCAATCTCGTACTCGGCCCCGGCGCCCGCCACAACCGCCGTCCCGCCGGGCTTGAGGACGTCGACCATGGCGGATCGAATCACCTGCAGATGCTCAGGTTTGAAATTGGCCTGCCGCAGGACCCTGGGCGGAATCAGGGTCTCCTGGCGAGTCTGCGCATCGCGCACGGCTCTTACCAGTTGCGGCTGGTAGTAGGTGCCGCCATTGGCCAGCATGGAAACAGCCGCCGCCAACTGCAGCGGCGTGACCAGTTCGTAGCCCTGGCCGATGCCGGCGATCACCGTTTCACCGATGAACCAGGGCTTTTGCCAGCGTCTCTGCTTCCATTCCCGCGACGGCAGCAAACCGCCCGACTCGCCTTCCAAATCGATTCCGGTCTTGGCGCCGAAACCGAAGCGGGAGAGAAAATCATGCATCCGATCGATGCCCATATCGGCCGCGAGACGGTAATAGTAGGAATCGCAAGACTGGACGATGGACTTGTGCATATCCACCACGCCGTGGCCCTCCTTGCGCCAGTCCCGATAGCGGTGGCTGCTGCCCGGAATGGAGTAATAGCCCGGATCGAATATGGTGTCCGTGGACTTTCGCACGCCCATTTCCAGCGCGGCCATGGCCATGAAGGGCTTGATGGTGGAGCCCGGCGGATAGTTGCCATTCAGCGCCCGGTCCACCATGGGCCGGTCAGGAGAGTCATTCAGTGCTTTCCAGCTCAAGGGATCGAGGCCGTCGACAAACACGTTGGCGTCGAATCCGGGTTTGCTCACCATCGCCAGCACCCCACCCGTATTGGGATCCAGGGCCACCAGGGCGCCGCGGAAAGCGCCGAACGCTTGTTCCGCGACCGCCTGCAACTCGCTGTCCAGGTTGAGCGTCAGATCGTGGCCCGGCACCGGGGGCACGCGTGCCAGCAGGCGGACTGCCCGCCCCGAGGCATCCGTCTCCATCTGGTCAAAACCGGTGCGACCGTGCAGCAGCGCTTCATAGCTCTGCTCCAGCCCCAGCTTGCCGATATGCGCCGAGCCCCTGTAATTGGCAAGTCGGCCACTGTCTTTCAGCGACTGCAGATCGCGGTCGTTGATACGGCCGATGTAACCGATTACATGCGACAGCCCGTCGCCCGCAGGATAGTTGCGAAACAGGCGGGCTTTGACTTCGACTCCGGGAAGGCGGTAACGGTTGGCCGCCAGAACCGCCACCTCTTCATCGCTCAACCGGTTCTTGAGCGGAATGGTTTCAAACTGGCGTGATTCATCAAGCAGCTTTCTGAAGCGGCGGATGTCCTTGGGCGTGATGGTGATCAGCTTGCCAATTTCAGCCAGGGCTTTTTCCAGGTCGCCCACTTTGGACACGGTCAGTTCCACGGTATAGGCAGAATAGTTTTCCGCCAGCACCGCACCCTTCCGATCAAATATCAGGCCGCGCGCGGGCGGGGTTGGAACCAATGTAGTGCGGTTCGCTTCGGCCAGGACCAGGTAGTGGTCGTAATGCATCACCTGCATGAAGAACAGGCGGCCGAGCAAGGCAAGCGCAAGCAATGCAGCGAACGCCGCGGCCCATTTTAGGCGGCCATGGAACTGCTCAAGTTCAAGCTGGAGATTCTTTAGCTGAGGGGCTGCCATTCGAGACGTGTCAGAGCTTCCTCAGCCCGCGTGCTTACCGGCTGCCGGCATTCGGATCAAATACGCCAGTCCATACCAGAGTAAGGCGCCAACCGGCGCAGCAATGAACATCATGTGAATCCGGGGACTCTTGCCCGAAGTCCAGCCCACGACCAGCGACACCACTTCGACCAGCAGCAGAATGACAAACACGTGCATGGCCTGAAAATGCAGCGCAAACTGCAGTAGCCTGCGCTGCAGGTACTGAACCAGGTAAACCCCGACCACATAGCCAAGCGCATACTGGCCCAGCACCACGCCATCCTGAATGTCCGCCAGCAGACCCAGGAGCCAGGCCAGCGTCATTCCCACCAGACTGGGGCGCTTTTGCGCCCAGATCAACAGTACGATGAGGAGAAAATCCGGCCGCAGCGTCAATGCCCAGCCGGACCAGGGCAGGAGCTTGAGCGCCAGGGCCAGCACCAGGCTTGCCAGGATCGTACCCCAGCCTGACTGGGATTCCTGGGCAACTGAACTCCGGACATTCATGGCTTGCGCGCCCCTATCGGCTTCACCAGCAGGACCATCAACATTCGGCTGCCTTCCACGTTGGCCATGGGCAGGCAATACACTTTGGAATAAGGATTGGAACTGGGCCGCAGCACCTGATTGACCTGCGCCACCGGCAGGCCTTCGGGGTAGATATGATCGATGCCGGATGTCAGCAGCACGTCGCCCCTTCGAATATCAACCGCCGAAGGTTGGTAGCGAATCTCGAGACCGTAGCCGGTGCCAAACACCAGCACCCGTTTGCCGGTGCGCTGAATATAGGCAGGCACCGCCTGATCCGGATCGGTAACCATGATCACGTCACTGCTGTAAGGGTAGGCGCGTGCAACCTGCCCCACCAGACCCTGTGCGTCCACCACCGGCTGGCCAGCCGCTATCCCGGCGTGAGCGCCTTTATCCAGCACCACCCGGCGGGAAAAGGGATCCCGTGCAACAGTCCAGATTTCTGCCGCAACGGTACGGATCTTTGTTTTGGCCCGAGCATCGAGCAAGCTTCGCAACCGGGCGTTCTCCACCTCCAGTTCCGCCAGGTGGTGCAGCTCGGCGGCATCCTGAACGTGAAGGGCTCGTAGCGATTCATCTTCCACCTGCATGGCTCGATGCCGCACCAGATACCCACTCACTTCCACCGCAACTTCAACCGGGATGCGCACCGCCGCCTGGACGGGGCGAAGCAGGGAAGCCAATCCATTTCTGAGCATCGACAGACTGTTGAAACGGGCATCCAGCACGATGACCAGGATGGACACTGCAGTCCAGATGGCCAGTCGTGTGCCCGGCCCGATCGTGCGAGCGAAGAGAGGATGGGCTGGGGCGGCCATGCATGCCCCCGTTTAGATGAGGATGCTGATCAGTGCGGCGTTGGCGGCGGTGCCATCATTCATGGGTGAAAACCGTGGGCAACTGCTCCATATCTTCCAGCGCCTTGCCCGAGCCCCTCACCACGCAGGTCAACGGGTCTTCCGCCACGATGACGGGCAGGCCGGTTTCTTCCATCAGCAGCCGGTCCAGATCGCGCAGCAGGGCACCGCCGCCGGTGACCACCATGCCTTTTTCCGCAATGTCGGCCCCCAGTTCGGGCGGAGTCTGCTCCAGGGCCTGCTTGACCGCGCTGACGATGGCGTTGAGCGGATCGGTCAGGGCTTCGAGAATTTCATTGCTCGTCACGGTGAATCGGCGCGGAATGCCTTCTGCCAGGCTGCGGCCCTTGACTTCCATTTCGCGCACTTCAGCGCCGGGGAAGGCCGAGCCCATTTGCTTCTTGATCTGCTCGGCGGTCGCCTCGCCGATCAGCATGCCGTAGTTGCGCCGGATGTAATTGATGATGGACTCGTCGAACTTGTCGCCGCCTACCCGCACCGATGAGGCATAGACGATGCCGCCCAGAGAGATCACCCCCACCTCCGTGGTGCCGCCGCCGATATCCACCACCATGGAACCCGTGGCTTCAGAAACCGGCAGCCCGGCGCCGATGGCGGCCGCCATCGGTTCCTCGATCAGGTACACTTGGCGCGCGCCGGCACCGATGGCGGATTCCCGGATTGCGCGCCGTTCCACCTGGGTGGAGCCATAGGGCACGCAAATGATGATGCGGGGACTGGGCTGGAACAGCTTGGAATCGTGAACCTTTTTGATGAAGAACTTGAGCATCTGCTCGGTCACGGTGAAGTCCGCGATCACGCCATCCTTCATCGGCCGAATCGCACTCATGGAACCGGGAGTTCGGCCCAGCATCCGCTTGGCCTCCAGGCCCACCGCCTGGATGGTCTTTTTGCCGCCGGCGTTCATATCGATGCGAATGGCAACGACTGAAGGCTCGTCCAGCACGATACCTTTTCCGCGCACATAAATCAGGGTATTCGCCGTACCCAGATCGATGGCCAGATCGGTGGAAAAATATTGGGTAAGAAAACCGAGCATGTTGTCCTTGCGCCCGAAGGCGACGAAATGTTGCAGGAAGCGCGCCAAGGCGCGGTAACTTAAGGAACCGGGCCCGGGCACGCCAAAGCTTTGACCCGGTTCCGTGGTTCTTTAGAAAAAACAAGCGGCTATGATAACCTATAGGCCTTGGTGGGGCATACACCCCGCCGGGTTTCTGTCCACGGTCCCAGCTCCATTCCACATGTCCCTGAGCCTGCAAGATATCCAGCGTATTGCCCGCCTGGCCCGCCTGGCCGTCAGCCCGGAAGAGGCTGCCGGACTGCAACACCAGTTAAACAGCATTTTCGGCCTGATCGAACAGATGCAGGCCGTTGATACTACGGGCGTGGAACCCATGTCCCACGCCCGCGATGTGCAACTGCGCTTGCGCGAGGACAGTCCTACCGAGCCGAATCTACGGGAAAAGTTCCAGGCTATTGCGCCGGCGGTGGAAAACGGACTGTACCTGGTGCCCAAAGTCATTGAGTGAGATGCGGGACGTGAAGACTCGCAGGATCAACTGGGGGAGAACCCTCGTTTTGCCGCGCATCATCTCCACTTCTCACCCCTCTCGTGTCCATGATCAACGCTTCCCTTAAAGAACTTTCCGCCGCCCTGGAAACAGGCAGGATCACCGCCGTTGAACTGGCCGGCAGGTATCTGGAACGAATCGAAGCCCACAACGCTCGCCTCAACGCCTTCATCACGGTGGACCGGGACAAGACCCTGGAACAGGCTCGCCAGGCCGACCAGCAACGCGCTGCCGGCCAGGCCGGGCCACTGACCGGTGTGCCGATCGCGCACAAGGATATTTTCTGCACCGAGGGCTGGCTCACCACCTGCGGCTCGAACATGCTGGCCAACTTCGTCGCGCCCTACGACGCCACAGTGATTGCCAAAGTCAAGCAGGCCGGCCTGGTCAGCCTGGGCAAGACCAACATGGACGAATTCGCCATGGGCTCGTCCAGCGAAACCAGCTTTTTCGGCCCGGTCAGGAACCCCTGGGATGAGAATGCCGTGCCGGGCGGTTCGTCCGGCGGTTCGGCCGCCGCGGTGGCCGCGCGCCTGGCACCTGCCGCCACGGGCACCGACACGGGCGGTTCGATCCGGCAACCCGCCGCGCTGTGCGGCATCACGGGCCTCAAGCCGACGTACGGCGTGTGTTCCCGCTACGGCATGATCGCCTTCGCCTCCTCGCTCGACCAGGCCGGTCCCATGGCCAAATCTGCCGAAGATTGCGCCCTCCTCCTAAATGTAATGGCCGGCTTCGACCCGCGCGACTCCACCAGCCTGGAACGCGACGTCGAGGACTACACCCGCGACCTTGATCAGCCTCTTTCCGGCTTGCGTATTGGCCTGCCCAAGGAATTCTTTGGCGCAGGCTTATCGGCCGAGGTCGCCGGCGCAGTGGACGCCGCGATTGCCAAATATCGCAAGCTGGGCGCGGCTACGGTTGACATCAGCCTGCCCAATTCCAGCCTGTCGGTACCGGCCTACTATGTGCTGGCGCCGGCCGAAGCGTCCTCCAACCTGTCGCGCTTCGACGGTGTGCGCTACGGACACCGCGCCCGCGAATACAAGGATCTGCTCGACATGTACGAGAAGTCGCGGGCCGAGGGTTTCGGCACCGAGGTCAAGCGCCGCATCATGATCGGCACCTATGTGCTGTCGCACGGCTACTACGACGCCTATTATCTGCAGGCGCAGAAAATCCGCCGCCTGATCGCCAACGATTTCAGCGCCGCGTTCAAGCAGTGCGACGTGATTCTTGGGCCCACAGCGCCCACCGCCGCGTTCAATTTTGGCGAGAAGGCGGCCGACCCCGTGGCCATGTACCTGTCGGATATCTACACGATCGCGGTCAATCTTGCGGGGCTGCCCGGCATGTCGATTCCTTGCGGATTCACCACCAGCAGCCGTCCGATCGGGCTGCAGTTGATCGGCGATTACTTTGCAGAAGCAAGACTGCTGAACGCAGCCCACCGGTATCAACAAATAACGGATTGGCACCGTCGCATGCCGGAGGGAATCTGAGATGCCGCGCAGCGACGCAAACTGGGAGATCGTCATCGGGCTGGAAGTGCACACCCAGCTTTCCACGCGATCAAAAATCTTCTCTGCCAGCAGCACGGTCTTTGGCGCTGCACCCAATACGCAAGCCAATGCGGTCGATATTGCGTTGCCTGGCGTGCTGCCGGTACTGAACAAGGGAGCGGTTGAGCGCGCGATCAAGTTTGGCCTCGCCGTCGGCGCAACGATCAACCGCGTGAACGTGTTCGACCGGAAGCATTATTTCTATCCCGACCTGCCCAAGGGCTATCAGATCAGTCAACTTGCCAAGCCCATCGTCGAGCATGGCGCGCTGAATATTCTGGTCGATGGGGTTGAGAAGACCATCCGGCTTACCCGCGCCCATATGGAAGAGGATGCAGGAAAATCCCTGCACGAGGATTTTCACGGGATGAGCGGAATCGATCTCAATCGCGCCGGCACACCGTTGCTGGAAATTGTCTCCGAGCCCGACATGCGTTCCGCCGAAGAGGCTGTCGCCTATGCGCGCGCCCTGCACACCCTGGTGACCTGGATCGGCATTTGCGACGGCAACATGCAGGAGGGCAGCTTCCGGGTCGATGCCAACGTATCGGTCCGCCCCAAGGGCTCGGACACGCTGGGCACCCGGCGTGAAATCAAGAACCTGAACTCCTTCAAGTTCCTGCAGCAGGCCATCGAGTATGAAGGCCGCTGGCAGATCGAAACGCTGGAAGAGGGCGGCCGCATCGAGCAGGCGACCGTGCTGTTCGACCCCGACACCGGCGAGACGCGCATGATGCGCAGCAAGGAAGACGCGCACGATTACCGCTACTTCCCCGACCCCGACCTGCTGCCGGTGAAAGTCGACGAAGAGTGGATCGCTGAAATCAGAGAGAACATGCCTGAGCTTCCTGAACTGCGTAAGCTACGCTACCTGAGCTTAGGACTTTCAGTCTATGACGTTAACGTTTTGAACGCAGACTGGGCGATTGGTCATTACTTTGAAGAGGTATCTCTAGCCTGTTTGAAAGATGGCGAACAAGAATCTATGGAGAGTGCGAAGTTGTGCGCCAATTGGACTATCAATGAAGTTTCCGCAAAGCGCAATGAAGATGAATTACCCACTTGGAAGTTCGGCGTCAGTGCCGATACCTTGGGGCGGATATTGCTTCGTGTGCGCGAAGGAATGATCAATGCGAAAACTGCCAAAGATCTATTTGCGGAATTTTGGGATCGATCCAGGAAGGCGAACTTTGATACCTTTGGCGGACACCCTCAGGAAGTCGACGAACTGATCGAGGCGCGCGGCTTGAAGCAGATGGCCGACTCCAGCGAGTTGGCAAGAATTATTGATGAAGTGCTGGCCGCCAATCCCAAATCGATCGAGGAATACCGCGCCGGCAAGGACAAGGCTTTCAACGCCCTGGTGGGTCAGGTCATGAAACGGACGCGCGGCAAGGCCAACCCCCAGCAGGTGAATGAGATTCTCAAGGCCAGGCTTGGCGACTCATGAAGGCTTGAGCCGGCAATCCCGTTTTGCTGTTTGAGCCGCTGCGCCGGCGGATTTCGCGGCAGTCAGATTACCTGCGAATCAATTTCTCATGAATTGATTCGCGGCGTGCCAAACACCTACTTCTTTTCGGTCAACTCGCGATAACGCGCCTTGTCCGCATCGTATTTTGCCGTGACGTCCGCCATGGCGTCCTGATTGGCTTGGACGACACGGATCAGGCTATCCAGTTCGGCCTGATTGGCGTCAATCTGGCTCTTGAGGTATGGCGGCAGATCCTTGCGCTGCTTGATGATTTCCGCAGCGCGGGCGTTCACTTCCTTCTGGTTGTCGGCAACCTGCGACATGCGGATTTTTGCGCTCCGGATCGCCATCCGGTGAAACTCAAGTGCCCGGTCGCGCGCCAGATCAATCTCGTTAGCGCTGGCGAAGGTCTCCAACAGGGTTCGATCAACGCGGTTCTGCTCGTCCTTTTCCTTTTTGATCCGTGCCGCCTCTGCTTCCGCAGCCAGTCTGGCATTGCGTTCCTGCAGAGACTCCAAGCGCTTCATGACCTGGCCGCTCTTACCGAGTTCGGCCGAGCCCCGCACCCCGGCATCGGCCGGCAGGGTATCGCCGTAATGCGCGTGGCCGTGATCATCCACCCAGCGGTACAGCTTTCCCGAGTTGGCGCCCGTTGCAGGAACAGTCTGGACCAAGCCTGCCACCAGCGCACACCAAATCAACACCGTTCGCTTAAATTCCATATTGATCCCGATAACGGGCCACCGCCGCAAGGCGATCGCCCCAGTCTGACTTTCCCGCAAGATAGGCTAGCAGATCGTTCAGATTCACCACCGATAGCACCGGCATTCCATAGTGTTCCTGAACTTCCTGCACCGCCGATCTTTCCCCCCGCCTTTCTCCATTCGATCCAGCGCAATCAACACGCCGGCAGGCTGCGCGCCCTGGGCACGTATCAATTCCACTGATTCCCGCACCGAGGTGCCGGCCGAAATCACATCATCCACGATCAGTACCCGGCCTTTCAAGCTTGCGCCAACCACCCTGCCCCCTTCGCCATGGTCCTTCGCCTCCTTGCGGTTGTAGGCAAACGGCATATTGTGCCCCAGGGACACCAGGGCGATGGCAATCGAGGCCGCCAGGGCAATGCCCTTGTAGGCCGGTCCGAACAGCACGTCAAACCGGATACCCGATTCAACGATGGCTTTGGCGTAGAATTCCCCCAGTTTTTTCAGCTTGGCCCCATCATTGAAGAGCCCGGCATTAAAAAAATAGGGGGACAGGCGCCCCGCCTTGGTCTTGAATTCGCCAAAGCACAACACCCCCGAGGCGATGGCGAACTCCAGGAATTCGGTCTTGTAAGCGGACATTCTTTCCATTTCTTGAACCAGTCTTGATGAGAATTATATCGGCCAATCTCAACGGCATCCGTTCGGCAGCCAGCAAAGGCTTCTTTGACTGGCTGCCAACGCAACAGGCCGACGTGGTCTGCGTCCAGGAACTGAAGGCCCAGGCGGCCGACCTGAGGCCTGAATTCCTGACCTGCGACGGCCTCACCGGCGCCTTCCATTGTGCCGAAAAGAAAGGCTTCAGCGGCGTCGGCCTGTACACGCGCAAACGCCCCCAAACCCTGGTCGAAGGCCTGGGCCTGCCCGAGTTCGACGCCGAGGGACGTTATATAGAGGCCGGCTACGGAAAGCTGGCCATCATTTCCCTCTACCAGCCATCGGGCTCCAGCTCCGAGGAACGCCAGCAGGCCAAGTTCCGCTTCATGGAACAGTTCTTTCCCCACCTGCACGCCCTCGCGCGCTCAGGCAAGGAAATCATCATATGCGGCGACTGGAACATCGCACACCGGGAAATCGATTTGAGAAACTGGAAATCCAACCAGAAGAACTCCGGCTTCCTACCGGAAGAGCGCGCCTGGCTCACACGCGTATTCGACGAACTGGGCTTTGTCGACGTCTACCGTAAGCTCTATCCGGAACATACCGGCGAAGCCTACACCTGGTGGAGCAACCGCGGCCAGGCCTGGGCCAAGAACGTGGGCTGGCGCATCGACTACCAGATCGCCACGCCCGGCATCGCCGCGAAGGCGCAATCCGCCAGCGTGTACAAGGCGCAGCGCTTCAGCGACCATGCGCCATTGATTGTGGATTACCACTACACTCTTTAACCACGCCGTTGCCCAACGCCCTGCCCAAACAGGGCGGGAAGAAGCCAAGCACTATCTGATCTTGATCAGACTGATGCGTCCCGTTCGCGTCACTCTGAACATGGCAGGGGGTTTGGCGTTGGCAGCCAGGCGTAAGACTTTTTGATACGAACTCGAAATGACGTTAGCCGTTTCAGCCGCTGACACGTTGCCAGACACAAGAACAAAGACGATAACTTTGTGATCAAGAAAGGCTTCAAGTTCAGCCGGGCGCCAGCGAATGCGCTTGTCCCGTGTAAGAACGACCCAGCCTTCCCGTCCCGCGACCTCAAGCCATTGTTCGTCCGGGGCATCGGACGCAAAACGCTGGTGGTGTGCAATGTAATGCGCACCAAGCTGGTCAAGGGCCTCACCCAACAGGCGGCTCCAGGCGCAGCGATCAATGAATAAGGTGATCGGTTCAGGCAGCGCGTCGCTGCTCGAAGCGGAGGGCTTCTTCGATTTCTTTTTCGTCAACGCGGTAGTCTTTCGCCATGTCTTCCAGCGAATCGCCCGCCTGGAAACGGTCGAAAATGATTTCGGTCGGAACGGCCACGCCAGTCAAGACAGGCCGCCCAAAAGAGAGACGAGGATCAATCACGATGGATTTGGGCTGACCGGCCGTGCGACCGGAGCTTCGGCTGTAGGGGAAAAGTCTGACCGGATTGTCTTTGTTGTCTCTTTCAATACGTTCCAAGGCGTGTTCAAACTCACCACGCATCGCCTCCTGACCCTGCCGGGAAACGTTCAGCAATTTTGAAGCTTGTTCGACAAACAGATCAATGCCATTGGTCATAAACTGGCGGTCAATAAGCGGACTCTCAACATCAAGTTGACCTCGCACATAATCAACACTGTCGCGAACTTTGGGCAAGCTTACCCTGTGTACACGCCGAATAGCCGCCAGCACATGCAACTCACACAGATTAGCAAAGGAGAGCAATTTGTTACGGGCATCCGCGGCATTAATGACAGCCCTGAATCGCTTCGGATTGCCATCCTTGTCCCGGTAATTCTGCCCAAAACTCCAAGACCTGACGGTGGCAATGGGCATATTGAGCATGTAGGCGACTTCACTTGCCGGATAAGCTGCTTTATCGAAAATTGTGGCCTTTTTCGTGCGCTGCGTCATGGTTGCATCATAACATTTCGAGATTTTGGTTGAAATCACTTATGGCAACAATGAACAGTGCTCACGTAACCGTTACCTCGAGCTGATTGTTGGTCAATGGAATAACATTCATGGTCACAAAGCAGAGCCGCAACGCATGATTAACCCCACCCACCCCTGGCTCGCCGCCTTCAAGGTCTACACCCATCCCCGCGTGATGGGCATGCTGTTCCTGGGATTTTCCGCCGGACTCCCGTTCTTGCTGGTGCTGGGCACGCTGTCGTTCTGGCTGCGCGAGGCGGGCGTTGACCGCGCCACCATCGGCCACATGAGCTGGGTGGGCCTGGCGTATGGCATCAAATGGCTGTGGTCGCCATTGGTGGACCGGCTGCCTTTGCCGCTGCTCACCGCCAGACTTGGGCGCCGCCGTTCCTGGCTGCTGGTCTCGCAGATCGTTATCGCGGGTTCGCTGCTCGGCATGGCCAACACGGACCCGGTGCTGAATCTGTCCCACACGATATTCTTCGCCCTGGCCGTGGCCTTCGCCTCTGCCACCCAGGACATTGCCCTGGATGCCTATCGGATTGAGGCGGTGGAAGTGGAAAAGCAGGGTGCCATGGCGGCAAGCTATCAGGCAGGTTATCGCCTCGCCATGATCACGGCCGGTGCCGGCGTGTTGTGGATTGCCTCAGCCGTCGCCCCTTCCGCGACCGGCTACGATTTCCATCCCTGGCAGGTGGCGTATTCGGTCATGGCGGCCTGCATGGTCGTAGGCATGCTGACCACACTGATTATCACGGAGCCGAAGCCGCATGTTGCGCCCGGCACCCTGGAGCGCGAGGCCCATGCCCGCACTGAGCTAGAACACAAGGGCTATCGCGGTGCCAGGCTGGACTTGCTGACATGGCTGTATGACGCGGTGTTCAGCCCGTTCATCGACTTTATCCAGCGCTTCCGCTGGCAAGCGCTGCTGATTCTTGCCCTGATCGCGATCTACCGTATTTCGGATGTGGTGATGGGGGTGATGAGCAACCCGTTTTATGTGGACATGGGCTTCACCAAGGATGAGGTCGCGACCGTATCCAAGGTGTACGGAGTGATCATGACCATTGCCGGCGCGGCCCTGGGCGGCGTATTTACCGCCCGCTACGGCGTGATGCGAATCCTGATGCTGGGTGCGGTGCTCTCCGCTGCCACCAATCTGCTTTTCGTCTGGCTCACCGGCCTGGGCCATGACGTGGGCGCGCTGGTGTTCACCGTGTCTGCCGACAATCTGGCGGGGGGGATCGCTTCCAGTGCGTTTGTCGCCTATCTCTCGGGACTTACAAATCAGGCATATTCCGCCACCCAGTACGCCTTGTTCAGCTCGGTGATGCTGCTGCTGCCCAAGTTCATCGCCGGATTTTCCGGCAGCTTCGTCGATGCCTACGGCTACCCGGCCTTCTTCACCGGCACCGCCTTGATCGGCCTGCCAGTGCTGGTGCTGGTATGGCTTGCCGGGCGCAGTGCGTTCAACTCCGCGAGTTCTGAACAAGGCGGACAAGAGGACAAGAGGGTTTAGCATCTCCTCCTGTACTCCTGTCCTCTTTGTGAAATACCAATGATTGAATTCTCCCTGCTCTCGGCGCTGCTGGTCGGGCTGCTTGGCGGCGTGCACTGCGCCGGCATGTGTGGCGGAATCGTGGCGGCCATTTCGTTTCGCGCCGACGGCAGCGCAGCGCCGTTCCGCCTGCACTTGGGTTACAACCTCGGCCGGGTGCTGAGCTACACGCTGTTCGGGGCGCTGGCCGGCAGTCTGGGGGCGAGCCTCAACCTGCTGCAGGTCCATCTTCTGCAGAAAATGCTAAGTGTTCTCGCACAATTGGTGTTGGTTTTGTTGGGCCTGTATCTGGCAGGCTGGAATCGCTGGGTGTTGATTTTTGAGCGCGCAGGCGGCGCGCTTTGGGGCCGCTTGCAACCCATCTTCAAGAAGCTGCTGCCAGTGCGGAATCTGCCCGGCGCCTTTGTTGCCGGCATGGCTTGGGGCTGGCTGCCCTGCGGGCTGGTCTATTCCGTGCTGGTTGGCGCGCTGGCTTCCGGCAGCGCCACCAGTGGAGCGGGGCTGATGCTGGCCTTTGCCCTGGGCACGCTGCCCAATCTGCTGGGCATGGGTTTGTTTGCCCGCTCCCTGCAGCCCTTCTTCCAGCACGCGATCACCCGCAGGGCTGCGGGCCTGCTGGTAAGTGGGTTTGGCATATGGGGCCTCTTCAGGCTGGCGATGTAGAAGCGGCTTGCCGGCTATCTGTAGAACTGCTGAGTGAAAGTAACTTCCCGTTTGGGTTCACCGGAGACCGCCACGCTGACGTTGAATCTCAAGGTGTCCGGCGGCGACACACGGAATTCTCCCAGATAGTAAATTGCCGCGCCTTCCTTTATCTCGCGCATGTCGACGGTGGACAGTTGATTGCTCAGGTTGACTGCGTACGCTGAAAGTCTGGCCGCAATGGGTATGCCAACACCCATGGCGTTCTTGCGCAGTACGGAGATGGTCACCAGACCGCGCGTATTGCTGCGGTCGATCTTGTACGTCCGGGCCACTTCCGGCAGCAGGTCGCTGGTCAGCATGGCATTGTAATGGACTTCGAGCTTGCCGAATTTGTCGGCCTGTTCGGCTTGGGCAACGACAGGAACTAAAGCAAGGGTTAGCAATGCAAACCAGCGGTTCATACAGTCTCCTCGTGTTGTTTATGTTTGAGCAAGCCGATTTGAGGCCTCTCCCAATATAGACGATCAATTCCCCGCAGGCAGGGTGATCAGCCAGTCCATCAAATCATCAAGCAGGCGGGTGGTTGACCGGGTGAAGGCCTCGTGCGCCCCGGCTGCATCAAAGCTGGACAGCTCCGCGCTCGCGCTGAACAGCTTGTGGCCCACGAGCTTATGGGTCGAGAGATCGACCACATCCGCCTGCATGAGTATCGTTGTCTTGCCAGGCGGGCGGGTGGCATCGTGGTAGAACTCGAGCAGTTCCGTTTCCAGCAGCCAGTCGCCCCTGACCTGGCCGTCCCCCACCACCGCCGCAAAGAGATTTTCCCGTTCAAGCCGAAGCCTCAGCAGCTCGGCGAAGCGCTTGCCCGGGCGCTCGGTCCAGCGCGCGTACCGATAATACGACCGGGTGCCGACCTGGTCGCTATAGGCCAGGCTATCTGTATCGTAGAAAGGGGGCGCCTGAGTATCCAGCACCACGAGCGTCAGCGGGCGGGGCGTGTGAGCAGGCGCAGTGCGCCCCAGATCCTCGAGCACGAAATGGGTCACCGGAGGAGCGTTCTTGTCCACACCCAGATTGATGCAAGCGCTCAGGGCCAGTGTGATGAACAAAGCGCCCGCAGGTCGCGCCGCCTTGCGGATCAAATGCTTTAGCAACGAAAAAGATCCCGCCACTATTTTTCTCCTGGTCCGGGCTTGGGCTTGCCCGCACCCAGCAGCAAGGCCTGGGGATTGGACAGCTTGCGCCCCGCGACGGTAACGGCATCGGTGCCGGCCCGAATATCCCGGCCGATGGCGGTGATTTCCAGGCTGCCGGTATCCGACAGGTTCTGCAGTTTCCGGGAAATTGCACTGGTTTCCTGTTGCAGGTTTTCCAGGGTCAGCGTGGCTTGTTTGAGGGTGCTGGCCGCGTCCTTGCCGACCCCTTGTATGCTGCCCTCTGCCGTGGTTGCAGCCTGGGAAATATTGGCGGCGGCAACCCGGAATTGATCTGCAGCGGCACGCAGGGCCTGTGCGGTCTCTCCCAGGGAACGCTTGTTTTGCACCATGTAATCAGATACGTCCCTGAGATTGGCGAGGGTCTGTGACAAGGCCTTGCGGTTTTCCTCGGTCAGCACGCTATTCATCCTGTCCAGCACTTCGGCACCATTCTCCGCCATGCGGGAAACTGCGCCGGCCACCTTGTCCAGATCGGAACTGCCTTCGGCAATCACCGGGTAACTCTCCCCCTTGGGGGCCTCGGTCAACGCGGGAGCCCCCGGTTCGCCATTGACGAGTTCAAGGGTGGCCAGGCCGGTCACCACATTGCGCTTGACGTAAGCCTGCGCGCCCTGGCGCACCGGGGTATGTTCATCCACATTGATCGTGACCCGCACGCCGCGCTGCGCTTCGGAAGCGAGATCCAGGCTGGAAACGACGCCGACTTTGATCCCCCGCATTTTGACCGCGCTGTTGACCTCCAGCCCATCCATGGACTGATGGTTGAAATAGATGGTGTAGGGGCTGTAGGCGATCGAGTTTGCCCACCCGCCCAGCCAGACCATCCCCAGTCCGAGCAGCACCACCACCAGCAAAACGATGACCCCCACCAGCGTGTATTTGGCTTCGGCTTCCATATTTATTCCTTCATCGGAGCCCGCACGGAAAAGTAGTCCCGCAGCCAGGGATCGTCGATCTTTTCAAGTTCCGCCACCGGCCCATCGGCTTTCAGTTTTCCATCCGCCAGCACGATCACCCGGTCGATGATGGAAAGCAGTGTATCCAAGTCGTGCGTCACGAGAAAGACGGTCAGTCCCAGGCTGTCTGACAGCAAGCGGATAAGATGGTCGAAGGCCCGGCCGGAAACGGGATCCAGGCCCGAGGTAGGTTCATCGAGAAACAGCAGTTCGGGATCGAGGGCCAGAGCCCTGGCCAGCGCCGCCCGCTTGCGCATGCCGCCAGAAAGTTCGCTGGGTTTCTTGCGCGCCGCGTCGGGCGGCAGGCCCGTCATGGCAAGTTTGAGCCGGGCCAGCCGCAGGCTCTCTTCCCCCTTGATCTGGGTATGCTCCAGCAAAGGAACCGCCACATTCTGTTCCACGTTGAGAGAGGAGAACAGTGCGCCATCCTGGAACAGCACGCCGAATCGCACGCGCAGCCGGTTGAGTCTGGCCGTGCCGAGGGACCAAATATCCTCGCCAAACAGCTGAACCCGGCCCGAGGTGGGGCGCAGCAGGCCAATCATTTCCCGCAGCAGCACTGACTTGCCGGTGCCGCTTCCGCCAATGAGGCCCACCACTTCTCCACGTTGCACCGAAAAACTGACGTCATCGTGGATCAGCGCGCCACCAAGTCGGGTGACAATATGCTCAACATTGATGACTGCGTCGCTCATGTCAGACCTATGTGTAAATCGGCACATCCGAAAAGATAATGGCGAACAGGGCATTTAGCACGATGACTGCGACAATCGATTGAACAACCGTGGACGTTGTATTCATCCCTACGCTGCGCGCATCGCGTTCGGCCGACAAGCCCATGCGACAGGCGATCAGGCCTATCACCACCGCGAACACCGGTGCCTTGACCAAACCAATCTCGTACGTCTGGATCTTCAGCACACTGCCCAGGCGCTCCCAGAACAGGTGCGGGTCAATCCCCAACTGGGTCTTGGCGATGACCATGCCACCCAGCAATCCTGCCGTGTCGCCCAGAAAAACCAGCAGCGGCAGCGCCACCACCAGCGCAACAATCCTGGGTATGACCAGTACGGCATAAGGCGAAAGTCCGAGCACGGCGATGGCGTCAATTTCCTCATTGACCTTCATGGTGCCAAGTTGTGCGGTTATTGCCGCGCCCGAGCGACCGGCGATCAGGATGGCTGCGATCAGGGGCGAAATCTCTCTTAGCACCGCGGCAGCCACTCCATCCACCACAAAGATGTTGGCGCCGAATTTTTGCGCCTGCACACCCAGCAGGTAGGCAAACACAACCCCGAGGAGAAAGATCATCGCCATCACGATGGGAATGGCATCGACGAAAATCACTTCGATTTGCGCCGTCAATTCCTTGAAGCGGAAGTTGCCCGGACTGCGCCACAACTCCAGAAATTCGATGGCCAGTTCACCAACGAAACGTATGAGCCCGAGCACATTCCCCCAGGCGTCCGCCGCTCCGTGACCCACACGGTTCAGCATGCCCCAACGGTGGCGCTCCCTTGTCCGGTGCTGCGACGCTGCCAACAGATGCTGCGCCACGAGGTCCAGCACCTGTCGATGGGCAGGTTTGAACGCATGCAAGTTCAGGGACTGCCCGACCGCCCCGGCGCGTTGCAACAGATCCAGCAGGGTTTGCGCGCCGCCAGTGTCCAGCGCGGTCAACTCGCTGCCATCCAGTTGGATTCGTCCTTCCAGTGCGGGCAGGGGCGCATCGCCAGCCAGCGGAAGGTTGGCCAGCGCCCAGTCCCCCTGGGGCCGAAGTACCCAACCTGTCTCAGTCTGCTGAACCCCAAGCTTGGGCGCAGTCAAGACTCAGGCCTCTTTCTCGAAGCGATACACCGCCAGGCTGCCCAGCAGGTTGGGCAGCACGCGAATGTCTTTGCCATTGGCGATGACGACGCGCTGCAGCACGCGGGCGCCCACTTCTACGCACAGGTCTTCAAAATCGTTCAGGGTACAGAGGTGGATATTGGGCGTATCGAACCATTGGTAGGGTATTTCTTCAGAAACCGGCATGCGGCCGGCCAACACCTGCAGGCGGTTTCTCCAATACCCGAAGTTGGGAAAGGTCACGATGCCCTGACGCCCCACGCGCAGCATTTCCTGCAGAATTCCCTCGGTGTTATGCATGGCTTGGAGCGTGCGGGAGAGAATCACATAATCAAACGATGCAGTCTCGAAGATGGAAAGCCCGTCTTCCAGATTCATCTGCAGCACATTGATGCCGCGTTTGACGCTGGCCAGCACGCCTTCGCTGCTGATTTCAACGCCGTAGCCCGCAATCTGGCGACCTTCCTCAAGATAGGCCAGCAACGCGCCGTCGCCACACCCCAAATCCAGCACCCGGCTGCCAGGTGTGATCCATTCCGCAATGGCCTGAAAATCGTGTCTGACCGCGGCACTCACGGGCTAACCCGATCCATATAGCTTTTCACCAGTCCGTGATAGTAGGCGTCGTCCATCAGAAAGGCATCATGTCCGTGGCCATGGCTCACCTCTCCATAGGTCACGTTGCGGCCGCAGTCCAGCAGCGCCTTGACGATTTCCTTGGAACGACCGGGAGAAAAACGCCAGTCGGTGGTGAAGGAAATTACCAGAAATTGCGCCTGCGCGGGCTTCAGGGCATCGGACAGAGTGCCTCGACGGCCATGATGGGTAGGATCGAAGTAGTCCAGCGCCTTGGTCATCAGCAGGTAGGTGTTGGCGTCAAAGCTTTCCGCGAACTTGTCCCCCTGATAACGCAGATAGGACTCAATTTCGAACTCCACATCAAAGCCATACTGGAAACCCTCGGTGCGCAACAGACGGCCAAACTTGCTGCCCATGACGTCATCGGACAAATAAGTGATGTGGCCCAGCATGCGGGCCAGTCTCAGGCCGCGGCGCGGCCGGGTCTGGTGCGCGTAATAATCTCCGCCGTGGAAATCCGGGTCGGTCAGGATCGCGTTGCGTGCCACATCATTGAACGCGATGTTCTGCGCAGTCAGGCCGGGAGCCGCCGCGATCACCAGCGCGTGGCGCAGGCGCGCCGGATAACTGATCGACCACTGCAGGACCTGCATGGCGCCCAGGCTGCCGCCGATGATGGCGGCAAACTGTTCAATGCCAAGCCTATCGGCCAGCCTGGCCTGGGTCTCCGACCAGTCCTCCACAGTCACCACCGGAAACGATGAGCCCCAGGGTTTGCCGGTCGCCGGATTAGGCGAGGACGGCCCGGTGGAACCATGGCAGCCACCCAGGTTATTCATCCCGATGACAAAGAACTTGTCGGTATCGATGGGTTTGCCCGGGCCGATCATGTTGTCCCACCAGCCGGGCCGCTTGTCCGCTTCGGCGTGCCTGCCGGCAACATGATGATTGCCTGACAGGGCGTGGCAGATCAGGACGGCGTTGGATCTGGCGGTGTTGAGTTGACCATAGGTTTCGTAAACCAGGTCATATCCAGGTAGTATCGCGCCGCTCGTGAGGGTAAGAGGCGATTCAAAATGGGCGCGCTGGGGACTGACGATACCGACCGAGTCGGACATGGATCTTTGGGCTTTGTTTTCAGCAGATGCGGCGATTATAGCCATATTCCACTGCACGGCCAGACCGCGAACCGACAAAAGAAAAGGCGCCTTGCGGCGCCTTTCTCCCCCTCAACAAACGGGGCCAAATGCGCGGCCAGGTCCCCTGGCCGCGATCACTACGGGTAGCGGGTCGAACTTGCGCCCTTACTCCACACGCTCTCCATGGAGCGCAATATCCAAGCCCTCGCGTTCTTCTTCTTCGCTCACGCGCAAGCCGATCACCATGTCCAGCACCTTGAGGATGATGAAGGTGACCACGGCATCGTAGACAATGGTGATGCCCACGCCCTTGGCCTGGATGATGAACTGACCAAAACTGCCGGCCGTTCCGCCGATCGACTCGACCGCGAAGAAGCCGGTTAGAAGCGCGCCCACGATACCGCCGATCGCATGGACACCAAAGGCATCCAGGGAATCGTCGTAGCCCAGCATCTTCTTCAGCGAAGTGGCCGACCAGAAGCAGATCACGCCGGCGGCGATGCCGATTACCAAGGCGCCGATCGGACCCACGAAGCCGGACGCGGGCGTGATGGCCACCAATCCGGCGACTGCACCGGACGCGATGCCCAGCACGCTGGGTTTGCCTTTGCTAATCCACTCGGCGAACATCCAGGCCAGGGCCGCGGCTCCGGTCGCGATCTGGGTTACCGCCATCGCCATGCCCGCGCGACCGTCGGCAGTCACTGCAGAACCCGCGTTGAATCCGAACCAGCCTACCCACAGCATGGCAGCGCCCATAACCGTCAGGGTCAGGTTATGCGGTGCCATGGGTTCCTTGCCGTAACCGATCCGGGGCCCGAGCATCAGTGCCGTGATCAGGCCAGCCACCCCCGCGTTGATGTGCACCACGGTGCCGCCCGCGAAGTCCAGTACGCCCAGATCCCACATGAAGCCGCCGTCGCCCGACCACACCATGTGCGCGATCGGTGAATACACCAGCAGCGACCACAGCGCCATGAACCACAGCATCGCGGAAAACTTCATCCGATCTGCAAAGGCACCGGTAATCAGGGCCGGAGTAATGATGGCGAAAGTCATCTGGAAGGTCATGAACACCGTTTCAGGAATGATGGTGGTCATACTGTCCTTGCCGATGCCGGACAAGAAGGCCTTGCTGAGGCTGCCAAAGAAGGAGTAGAAGTTCGTAACTCCCTTGCTCATGCCGGTGGTATCAAACGCGATGCTGTAGCCCGCCACCATCCACAACACGGTGACCAGCGCCGTGATGGCAAAGCTCTGCATAATAGTCGCCAGGACATTCTTCTTGCGGACCATGCCACCGTAGAACAGGGCCAGACCCGGGATCGTCATCAACAACACCAAGGCAGTCGACGTCAGCATCCACGCAGTGGCACCCGTATCGAGCTTGGGTGCTTCAGGTGCGGCGGCGGGTGCGGTAGCCGCGGGTGCGGGCATGGCTGCAGCCGGAGCTTCTGGGGCAGGAGCCGTCGCGGCGGGTTCAGGAGGGGTCGCGGCCGGCTCGTCCGCCAAAACAGGCATGGCGAGCCCCAGCCCCAGCAGTAAACCTAAACTTGCAATTAGCTTTCTCATTGTTTGGCTCCCCTCAAAGCGCATCAGGACCGGATTCACCGGTACGGATACGGACGACCTGTTCAACCTCGGAGACAAAAATCTTGCCGTCACCGATCTTGCCGGTATGGGCAGCCTTCTGTATGGCCTCCAGGACCCTGTCCAGGATCTCGGATTTCACCGCCGCTTCGATCTTTACCTTGGGCAGAAAATCCACCACGTATTCCGCACCCCGGTACAACTCGGTGTGCCCCTTTTGCCGCCCGAAGCCTTTGACTTCGGTGACTGTCAGGCCCGTCACGCCTATGGCGGACAAGGCCTCACGTACCTCATCAAGCTTGAATGGCTTGATAATTGCCGTAACAAGTTTCATGTCGTCTCCAGATTGACATCAAATGGGGGCGCGAACCCCCGGTTCAGGTTTAGAAGGATTTGCTTAGGGTCAGCACTGCCGTGCCTTTGGTTAGGTCCTTCGTCTTGCTGCTCACACCTTGAGGCGCGCCGAACGCGGTCAGACCACCCCAGGTCGCGTTGGACGAGTCAACATTGGTATCGACATAGGCAAGTCCCGCCGTAAAGCCCATAACCGGCACGGTCACGCCGATCTTCCAGTCGCTGTAACCGTCATTGGACGTTCCGGGCGCAACGTCGCCGGCCACATACTGATGCCCATAATGCAAGACCAGCGAAAAGTCAGCCGGGAGGGGATAATTCACATTGCCTTCGAGGTAGCCTGAGCCCTTGGAATCAGGGATACCAAACAACTTGGTGGTACTGTAGGAATACTTGAGGTTGATCCATTTCCAGGTCCCGCCCGCGTACACTTCAAACGTGTTCGGATTGAAGCCCCAATAAGTCTCGTCCTTGCCTGGATAGTAGTACTGCAGACCTCCGACGTTCACAGCGAGATCATCATTGATTTGCCAGTTGTAACCGCCATAGAAATCCCATTCCATATTTGAACCAGCAAGTTCAGAAGACTCCACATTGGAGGCCCAGGTACCCAAGTAGATACCGCTCTTGTGAGCGAAATCAATGCCACCCTGAATTGCGGGATTCTTGAAGGTTTGCGAAATGCCGCGAAAGCGGTAGTCACTGGCAAAGCCAACATTGGCAGTCAGCGTGTAATCGGGCGCCGGGGCAGCTGGCGGAGCATCTGCATGCGCCAGAACGGGCGCACAAGTGAATACGGCAGCGACAAGGGAAAGATGTTTTTTCATTTCGACTCCTAACGTTAAGAAAAGACTGCGCTAGGAGACTCAGCAACGACTGTGCCAGAACAATACATGTTATTAAACAGTTAGTTACACGAGTTCAGCCGATACGCTGCTGAATTGGATGCTCTATTGTGGTGCATGTTATTTGGGCGCGCACCACAAACTAGCGCCTGTCATTACAGCGCCGGGAACCAACAATTGTCTGGCCAAACGGGATCAGAAAGACTTCGATTCAATGCAAAAATCAGCCATGGCGAACACAGCCCAGCAACCCAGTCTGCGAGAAATCAAAACCTTACTGAAATGCTTCGTCGTTGCACGCCGCGCAAAGACGAAGTATTCGGCGTCTCTCTAAGGCGTCTCCCTAAATTGTGAGGGCACGTGAAGTAATCAGGCTCTAATGAACCTTTCCGGTGCAAATTATTTGCCTCGGCGCAACTGAGCTTAGCTTGCTAAACTTGCAAAAATTTCACAGGAGTGGCGTTGATGCAACAAAAACCGCCTTTCATGGATACGCTAAGCCGCAAGTTGGCTGAACTGCTAAAGGATTCACCAGCCAAGGATTTGGAAGCCAATCTGAAAGCTGGCCTGAGCGGTTTGCTTGGCAAGCTGGACGTGGTCACCCGGGAACAATTCGACGTCCAGGCTGAAGTGCTGCAGCGAACCAAGACCGACATGGCGCGACTTGAGGCCCGGTTGACGGAATTGGAAGAACGGTTCCACTCGTCCCACGCGGAAGACTGATGGCTGTCGCCATCCTGAGCAGTCGCTCCCTGAACGGCATGCTGGCGCCGGAGGTTCGGGTGGAAGCGCACCTGGCCGGTGGCTTGCCCGCCTTCACCCTGGTTGGGCTGCCGGAAACAGAGGTAAAGGAAGCCCGCGACCGGGTGCGGGCCGCGCTGCAAAATGCCCGGTTTGACTTCCCTGCCCGGCGGATTACGGTAAGTCTGGCCCCCGCAGATTTGCCCAAGGAGTCTGGCCGCTTTGATCTGCCCATCGCGCTGGCAATTCTTGTGGCATCCGGCCAGTTGCCGGGCACTAACCTGACCGATTATGAATTTGCGGGAGAACTGGCCCTGACTGGGGAATTGCGACCCATCCGGGGCGCCCTGGCGATGACCCTGGCGGCGCGCGACCAGGGAAAGACACTGATTCTTCCCCTCGAATCAGCCCGCGAAGCGGCCTTGGTGGAGGGCGCAAAGGTATTGGGGGCAAACCATCTATTGGAAGTTTGTGCTCACTTGCTTGGGCAGGCCGAACTCCCAATACCGGTTCCAGATGACACCATCGTGGTTCCAAGTTATCCGGATCTAAGCGAGATCAAAGGACAGCGTGCTGCCAAGCGCGCACTGGAAGTGGCGGCAACCGGCGGTCATTCGATCCTGATGTCGGGCCCGCCCGGCACTGGCAAGTCCATGTTGGCGGCTCGGTTCCCTGGCATCCTGCCGCCCATGACTGAAACGGAGGCGCTCGAATCCGCTGCGGTGCATTCGCTGAACGGAGGATTTAGCCTGGAATACTGGCGTCGGCGTCCCTTTCGCTCTCCCCATCACACGGCCTCGGCTGTTGCGCTGGTAGGGGGCGGCAGCAACCCCAGGCCGGGTGAAATCTCGCTGGCCCACAACGGCGTCTTGTTCATGGACGAGCTGCCGGAGTTCGACCGCAAGGTTTTGGAAGTGCTGAGGGGACCGCTGGAATCCGGCTGCATTACCATTTCCCGCGCGGCCCGGCAGGCGGATTTCCCGGCCCGTTTTCAGTTGGTGGCGGCCATGAATCCCTGCCCTTGCGGTTACCTCGGGCATCCCAATGGACGATGCCGTTGTACTCCTGACCAGGTGGCGCGCTACCGCAGCAAGTTGTCCGGCCCCCTGCTGGATCGCATCGACTTGCAGGTTGAAGTGCCTGCCTTGAGTGAAAAGGAATTGACCGGCCTGCCAGACGGCGAGTCCAGCCACGCCGTTCAACGGCGGGTCCAGGCGGCACGGGGGCGGCAACTGGAGCGCCAGGGCAAGCGCAATGTCGATTTGGGGCCGTCTGAAATCGACCAATATTGTTCGCCTGATCCCGCAGGCAGGCTCTTATTGCAACAAGCCATTACCCGGCTTCACCTGTCGGCGCGGGCCTACCACCGAATCTTGAAGATCGCCCGCAGCATTGCCGATCTGGCAGGCGGCCTGGCAGTCAGCGCTCCCAACATCGCCGAGGCGATTCAATATCGGCGACTGGCCAAGGGATAAGCATGACGCAAAGCCCCAACCCACTGGAAGGCTGGCATGAAGAAAAACAATCAGCCTGGTTATACCGAATAGTCTCCGAGGAGGAAGAGGATTCCGGCCGGGCCGCATTGTTCAAGGAACTGGGTAAAGCCGCCGAAGATCAAGCTGTGATCTGGGCTGATATCGCCCACCAACGCGGCATTCCCCTGCCTCCGGCGTTTCAGCCCGATTTGCGCGCCCGTCTGGTGGGTCAATTAATCCGCCTATTCAAGCCGTCACGCCTGAGAGGCGTGCTGGCGGCAATGAAAGTCCGCGGCATGTCGATCTATGCCACGGGGCCTACCCCACACCGGATGCCGCTCAACGTCGACGAAGTGGGTCGACGGCACCAGACGTCGGGGACGGGCAACAACCTCAGAGCTGCCGTATTCGGCATCAACGACGGCTTGGTCTCCAACGCGTCGCTGATACTCGGCGTGGCGGGCGCCTCGGCGCAAAACAGCATGGTCGTGCTATCCGGCATTGCCGGACTGCTGGCCGGCGCGTTCTCGATGGCGTCCGGCGAGTATGTCTCAGTCCGATCCCAGCGCGAAATGTTCGAATATCAGATTGGCCTCGAGCGAGAGGAACTGGAACAATATCCCCAGGAGGAGGCAGCCGAGTTGGCCCTGATCTATACAGCAAAGGGCATACCGGGGGACGAAGCGAGAAGCCTGGCTGATCGGCTGATTCAGGATCCGGGACGCGCTCTGGATACGCTGGCGCGGGAAGAACTGGGCCTCAACCCGGACGAGTTGGGCTCCCCGATGGGAGCTGCTCTTTCTTCCTTCGTGGCATTTTCCCTGGGCGCGCTCATTCCACTCGCCCCTTACCTCTTTTGGTCAGGGGTGAATGCCCTCGATATCAGTATCGTTTCGACAGGTGTGGCGCTATTCTCGGTTGGCGCCACGCTTAGCCTGTTCACCGGGCGCCGCGCCATACGGGGAGGCCTGCGCATGTTGGCTATTGGCGCTCTGGCGGGCGGCGCCACTTATCTCATCGGCCATTCGCTCGGCGCTGCGCTGAGCTAAGCGGGCTGAATTTGCTCGCTCTGCTCCGACGCATTTCGCAGGATTCATGCGCTGGCTGGGCGAGACAATTTCGCTCGAGGCCTCAGGACTGCTCCCAAGGAAGGCCCTCTACCCGCCAGCCGTTGCGGGTGTTGCGATGCCGTGTATCGTCCAACTCGCCCTCAAATCCGTAGAGCACGTTGTAAACCTCGGGAAAGCCATGCTTTTCCAGATAGTGGCCAGCCACTTTGGAACGGTTGCCCGAGCGGCAGATAAGCACGACCGGGCGATTGAACGACGCAGCCTTGCGTACATGGCCGAGAAAATCCGGATTAATGTCGAAGTCCAGTCCATCCTGCCAGGGAATCAGAATCGAGTCTTTGGGATGCCCGACAAACAGGAATTCCATTTCCGACCGGCAGTCGACGAACACGGCGTTGGGATTGGACTGAAGATAATCGTAGGCTTCGCGAGGTGTCAGGTGTTTCATGGCGGTCCGGGCAGAGTTTGGGTTCCCTTATAATAGGCTGCTTTCGCCACCCTCCGCCATGATCGACCGAACCCGCTCACTCGCTCACGCAATCGGCCGCCGCATCCTGATTCTCGACGGCGCGATGGGCACCATGATCCAGGGCTATCAGCTAAACGAGGCCGATTATCGGGGTGAGCGCTTCAAGGACTGGCCGCACGACGTGAAGGGCAACAACGATCTGCTAAGCCTGACACGACCGGATGTAATCCGCGACATTCACGAGAATTACCTTGCCGCGGGCGCGGACATACTGGAAACCAATACCTTCAACGCCCAGCGCATTTCGCTTGCCGATTATCACATGGGCGAGTTGACCCGTGAGATGAACCTGGCGGCGGCAATGCTGGCTCGTGAAGCGGTGGACAAATTCAGCACCGCGGACAAGCCACGCTTCGTCGCCGGCATCCTCGGGCCCACTTCCAAGACTGCGAGCATTTCGCCGAGCGTGAGCGACCCTGGCGCGCGCAACATTTCATTCGACGAATTGGTCGAGGCATACACGGAGCAGATTGCCGCTCTGGTGGAAGGCCGTGTCCACCTGCTGATGGTGGAAACCATTTTCGACACCCTGAATGCCAAAGCTGCCTTGTTCGCCATCGAGCAGTTCTTTGAAGGGCGCGACGACAAGTTGCCGGTCATGATTTCCGGCACCATTACCGATGCCTCCGGCCGCACCTTGTCGGGCCAGACCACCGAAGCCTTCTGGAACTCGATACGCCATGTAAGACCGTTTTCCGTCGGACTCAACTGCGCTTTGGGGCCCAAGCAGATGCGCGCCTTCGTCGAGGAATTGTCTCGGGTCGCAGACTGCCACGTCTCCAGCCACCCCAACGCAGGCCTGCCCAACGCGTTTGGCGGTTACGATGAAACCCCCGCACAAATGGCGGAAGAAGTACGCGAGTGGGCGCAGTCGGGCTTTCTCAATATTGTCGGGGGCTGCTGCGGCACAACGCCGGATCACATCAAGGCGATGGCAGAGGCCGTGGTCGGACTGCCGCCGCGCCAATTGCCGGAGATTCCATCCTGTCTGCGGCTTGCCGGCCTGGAGCCCGTCAACATCTGCCCGGGCGCCCTATATGTGAATGTGGGCGAACGCACCAATGTCACAGGCTCGCGGGCCTTCGCCCGCATGATACTGGAAGGGCGTTATGACGATGCCCTGACGGTCGCCCGCCAGCAGGTGGAAAACGGTGCCCAGATCATCGACATCAACATGGATGAAGGCATGCTCGATGCCAAGGCGGCCATGACGCGCTTTTTAAGCCTGATCGCCTCGGAGCCCGATATCGCACGGGTGCCGTTGATGATCGACTCCTCCAAGTGGGAGGTGATCGAGGCGGGACTCAAATGCGCGCAGGGCAAATGCATAGTCAACTCCATTTCCATGAAAGAGGGGGTGGACGCCTTCAAGCGCCAGGCCAAACTCGCGCTGCGCTATGGCGCCGCGGTGGTGGTGATGGCGTTTGACGAACTGGGCCAGGCCGACAGCTACGCGCGCAAAATCGACATCTGCGAACGCGCGTACCGGATACTGGTCGGCGAAGTCGGCCTGCCGGCAGAGGACATCATCTTCGACCCAAACATTTTCGCGATCGCCACCGGCATCGAGGAACACGCCAATTACGCGGTGGACTTTATCGAGGCCACCCGCTGGATCAAGCAGAATCTGCCCCACGCCAAGGTTTCCGGCGGGGTCTCCAACGTCTCTTTCTCCTTCCGCGGCAATGACGGGGTGCGCGAGGCGATACACACCGTGTTTCTCTATCACGCCATACAGGCCGGCATGGACATGGGCATCGTCAATGCGGGGATGCTGGGCGTCTACGACGAAATCAAGCCTGACCTGCGCGCGCTGGTCGAAGACGTGGTGCTCAATCGCCGGCCCGATGCAGGCGACCGGCTGGTCGAGGCTGCCGGCCGGTTCGCGGGACAGAAAAAAGAAGAAACCGAAGACCTGGTCTGGCGCGACGCCCCGGTTGAGGCGCGGCTTTCGCACGCGCTGGTAAAGGGCATCACGGCTTTCATCGTTGAAGACACCGAGGAGGCGCGGCTCAAGGCCGAGCACCCTCTCAGGGTTATTGAAGGACCGCTGATGGCGGGCATGAACGTGGTGGGCGATTTGTTTGGCGCTGGCAAGATGTTCCTGCCCCAGGTGGTGAAATCCGCGCGGGTGATGAAACAGGCGGTCGCGCACCTGATGCCATACATTGAAGCCACCAAGGCGGAGGGCGCTGCGCAGAATAACGGCAAGATCGTCATGGCCACAGTCAAGGGAGACGTGCATGACATCGGCAAGAACATTGTTGGCGTGGTACTGCAATGCAACAACTTCGAGGTGATCGACCTGGGCGTGATGGTGCCGGCGGACAAGATCCTCGACACCGCGGAAAAGGAAGGCGCCGATATTGTCGGACTGTCCGGACTGATCACGCCTTCCCTGGAAGAGATGGCCCATGTCGCAAAGGAAATGCAGCGGCGCGGCATGCGACAGCCTTTGCTGATCGGCGGCGCCACCACCAGCCGGGCACACACCGCGGTCAAGATTGAACCCAATTACGCCCGGCCCGTGGTCTGGGTGCCCGATGCCTCGCGCGCCGTGGGCGTCGCCACTTCCCTTCTGTCGGCGGAATTACTGCCCGCATACCTGGCGGAGGTGAAAGCTGACTACGCAAGAATCCGAGAACAGCATGCGGGGCGGGGCGAAGCCCGCAAGCTGCTGTCGCTGGACGCGGCTCGACAGCGCGGGTTCAAGGCCGACTGGGCAGCCTACACTCCGCCAAGACCCAAGCGACCGGGCATTCATGCGTTGCGCAACTACGACCTTGCCGAACTGGCGGAAACCATAGACTGGACGCCTTTCTTCCAGACATGGGAACTGGCGGGACGTTATCCGAAAATTCTGGACGATGAAGTGGTGGGCGAAGAAGCGAAAAAGCTTTTCGCAGATGCGCAGGCCATGCTAAAGCGTCTGATCGAAGGAAAATGGCTCTCTGCCCATGGCGTGATCGGCCTGTTTCCCGCCAATACCGTAAATGCCGACGACATAGAGATATACGCGGACGAGTCGCGCAACAGCACCTTGATGACCTGGCACAACCTTCGCCAGCAAATGGAGAAGCCGTTCGACCGGCCTAATCTTTGCCTGGCGGATTTTGTTGCGCCGAAAGAAACCGGGCTTAAGGATTATCTGGGCGCCTTTGCGGTCACCGCCGGCGCCGGTCATTTTGACGAGAAGCTCAAGGAATTCGAGGCTGCTCTCGACGACTATAACGCCATCTTGTTCAAGGCGCTGGCCGACCGATTGGCCGAATCGTTTGCCGAACGGCTGCACCAGAAAGTCAGGACGGAATTTTGGGGCTATGCCGCGGATGAGCATTTGAGCAGCCAGGATCTGATAGCGGAGAAATACGAGGGAATCCGCCCCGCCCCAGGCTATCCCGCCTGCCCGGAGCACAGCGAGAAAGGCCCGCTGTTTGAGATGCTAAACGCTACCGAACATACCGGCCTGACCCTGACTGAAAGTTTTGCCATGTGGCCGGCCGCCGCGGTTTCCGGATTCTATTTCAGTCATCCGCAAAGCCAGTATTTCGCGGTGGCGAAGATCGGCCGTGACCAACTGGAAGACTACGCCCGCCGCAAGGGCTGGGATGTGGCAACGGCCGAAAAGTGGCTGGCGCCGAACCTTGCCTACTGAGACACGCCGTCACCAGCCCTGGTTCCGGATTTTTTCCAGCCAGAATAGCGCGGTAACCGTCTTGGTTTCGCAAATTTCGCCGCTGCGGATCATACCGAGCGCATCGACGAACGGCACCCGCAGGATTTCCAGAAACTCGTCATGATCGCGCTCGTGGCCGACGTGCTGCAAGCCCTGCGCCAAATAGAAATACAGGATCTCGTCGCTGTAGCCGATGGCCGGATAAAATTCGAACAGAAAACGCAGTGCAGTCGCCTGGTAGCCGGTTTCCTCCACCAGTTCGCGCCGCGCGCACGATTCAGGGTTCTCGCCGGGATCGAGCTTGCCCGCAGGTACTTCAATGAAGTCGCGACGCAGCGGATAGCGATACTGGCGCTCGAGCAGCACGTCGCCGTTGTCAAAGACGGGCAGTATGACCGCCGCCCCAGGATGGACGACGTATTCGCGGGTTGAAGTCTGGCTGTTGGGGAGCCGTACCCGGTCGCGGCGCACGTGCAGCAAATTTCCCCGGCACAGCGGTTCGGAAGAAATCTCGGTTTCGGTCAAGTCCATGATGGGCAAGCCACAGCGCTAAAATTCAGTCTCCTCAATACCGGAGATCTGAGTGAAGCGCAAGCTGCCCACGCGCCATTTACATCCGGCCGTTGCCTGCCTCATGTGCCGGACATGATTTATGGTCACTAGTGTGAATCGAGGCAGGGGCGAGGCTTTCCGGACCAGGTGAAGTCGCACTTTCTGCTTGTTTGGGCGCCGGCCCTCCCTCTGCAGTCACTTCCGGACCCGCACCGAGACGGCTGGTCGCAGATAGCAGATACATGGAGGGCCTCAAAAAAAGACCGGGTGGGATTACCACCCGGTCAACCGGAGGAGACGACTGGAGGATCGCCTCATTGCGGAGAACACAGTGTCTAGATCAGTGCCACAACCAAGGCGGCCCGCATGGGTTGCTTTCGTTTAGTATCTTGGCAACCAGCCGCGGCCGGCAGCCCTTATACCCGTCCCAAATATCATGCCTTCGTTCCGTTCATCCTCACTCCGAAGCCGGTGTGGCATATTCGGATCAGTGCTAAGGCTAGCCGGGTATATTCTTTGTATCTATATGCCAAAAGTTATAGGTACCCCTGGTCCTGCACCTGTCACAATGACGAACGCATAAAGACTCTCGTTTTGCATCAAAGGCTTGGCGATGACCCGATGAAAATACTGCTTGCCGATGATCACCCGCTGTTCCGTGAAGGAGTCAAGCAAGTGCTCTGCCAATTGGGGGAGCAAACCACGATCGTGGATGCGCACGACTACCCGAGCCTGTTTGTGCAGGCCCGAATCAATCCGGACCTGGATTTGGCCCTGATTGATCTGAACATGCCGGGCTTGCCGGGCCACCAAGGCATTCGTCAATTTCGCCACCGCTTCCCGGACGTGCCTCTGGTCATTCTTTCCGCCTCCGAATCCCTCCAGGACATGGAACAGTCCCTAAACGCCGGGGCCCTGGGTTACGTCCTGAAAACCTCACCGAGTTCTGTGATCGTCCATGCTTTGCAACGGGTGCTGTCGGGAGGCATTTATGTACCGGATCCCTGCAACGAAACAGGAACTGGAACCAGACTGCAACGCGCTCCATCTGCTTCCCGACCTGATGTGACGCTGACCACACGTCAGAGGGAGGTGCTGCGCGGTCTGTTGCAAGGCCTGCCCAACAAGTCAATCGCGCGCAGGCTCGAACTGACCGAAGGAACGGTAAAGATACATGTGGCTGCCATTTTTCGCGCCTTGGATGTCAACAATCGGACCGAAGCGGTAATCGCCGCCCGCCAGTTCGGCCTTGATGCGGACCATTCGAAATTCGGTTCCTGAGCATCGTGCCGCAACTGTCGCGCACTCGCTTCAACCGTCTGGCAGTTTTCTGCAAACTGAGTGCAGGGGACGCCGGGATACGCACCCGCATTCTCTTTATTGCAATTCTTCCGTCCATGCTGATCGCGGCCGCCCTGACCGTGTATTTCACTCACCAGAGCATGTTGGAAGCCCAGCAGGAACTGGACGGCCGGGCGCTGCATGCAGTTCGGATACTGGCGGCGTCGGCTCAGTATGCCCTGGTCAGCGGAAATCACGAGTTGCTCAATGAAATCGTCCACCAGGAATTCAGGCAGGAGCCTCTAACGTACGCGGGAATTTTTGACGCCCACGGCCCCTTGCAGGCACAGACTGGCAGGCTGCCGCAGACACCATCCAGACTGATCGCACGCTTGACGGACCATCAAGCCCATCTGCTCGATGGCGTTCTGTATCGGGCAGAGCCGATCAGGCTTCCCACCGTGCCCGACCCCAACGATTTCAGCATTGTTGCCGTCCCTGCCGCTGCCGCGTCTCTTCTGGGCCATGCCATGGTCGGAGTCAGCACCCAGCCCATTGCCGCACAGAAGAACGCGCTCCTGCTGTCGGCCGGACTCCTGCTGCTGGCTGCTCTGGCAGTAACCGCCGTCGTTGCCTGGCGGCTATCGAACCGACTTACCGGTCAGGTCCAGTCCATTTCCAATGCAGTGCGGCGCATTGCCCAAGGCGAGCTCAGGGTGCGGGTAACGGAAGATACCGGTGGAGAGGTTGGCCAGCTTGAACGCGGCATTAACCGCATGGCTCAGGCCCTCTCCGAACATCAATCTCGGCTGGAAGACAGGGTCATCGAAGCCACTGCGAAGTTGGCCGCTCAAAAGGACCAGGCGGAACGGGCCAACATCGCAAAATCCAAGTTCTTCGCTGCCGCCAGCCACGATTTACGCCAACCCCTGCATGCCTTGGTGTTGTTTGTCGGCGCCTTGAAGGCGCGTATCCATTCTCCCGATCTCCGCACCTTGGTTGACCAAGTAGAGGCTTCGGTGGACGCCATGGAAATGCTGTTCAATTCGCTGCTGGACATTTCCCGCCTGGATGCAGGCGTTATCGAAGTCCACTCCGAGCACTTTCCGGTTGCCTGCCTGATGGAGAGGCTGAAGAAGCAGTTTGTCCCGCAGGCGCTGGCAAAAGGGCTGATGCTCAGGGTTCACCCGTGCGAATGGACCATATACAGCGACCCTCTGCTGCTGGAACGCGTTCTTCTGAACCTGGTGACCAACGCCATTCGCTATACGGACCGCGGGGGAATCCTGGTGGGTTGCCGCCGGCGCGGGAAGAATTTGCTGATCCAGGTCTGGGACAGCGGCCAAGGCATACCGGAACAGCAAAAGGAAACCGTATTCCAGGAATTTGTCCAACTCGGCAACCCTGAACGCGACCGCAGCAAAGGGCTCGGCTTGGGACTCGCCATCGTGTCGCGTCTGGCCAAGCTGCTCGACAGCCCCATCACGCTGCAATCCCGTATTGGCCGCGGCTCGGTATTTGCCATTCAGGTTCCCCTCGGCTCAGCCCTCCTGGCAGAAAGCGCCCGCCACCAATCGGTGCAAACCGATACTTTGAGCATCAATCTGGCCGTCCTCATTGATGATGAGGATACCAATTTGCGGGCTATGGAAGAATTGTTCGACAGTTGGAAGATCGATCTTGTCGCAAGCAGGACAGCGGCAGAGGCAATGAAGGTATTGGACGAGACCGGGCTGAAACCGGATGTGGTGATTTCCGATTACCGCCTGCCCGGCGAGACGAACGGCGTCAAGGTAATTGAAGCCTTTCGCTCCCGTTATGGCGCCGACCTGCCCGTCGTCATCCTGACCGGAGATACCGCGCCGGAAAGCATCCAGACCTTGAACCAGGCCGGCCTTGTTGTCCTGCATAAACCCCTGCGCCCCGCACGACTGCGCTCGCTGCTCACCCACTTGGGCCAGAACGGGGTCGACCGAACCTAGATCCGTCACCGATCCGCGGGGTCGGCGTGATTTCGATATGCGCGAGCCACAACCGTATAATTTCGGTTTTAGCTCCTTCCGCCCCATGCACATCCACATTCTCGGCATCAGCGGCACCTTCATGGGTGGCATGGCAGCCATCGCCATGCAAGCGGGCCATAGGGTGACTGGATGTGACGCCCAGGTCTATCCGCCGATGTCCGATCAGTTGCGTGCTCTGGGAATAGACCTGATCGAGGGCTACAGCCGGGATCAGGCCCGCATCGGCGCGGACATCTTCGTAATCGGCAATGTGGTCACCCGCGGCAAACAACCCCTGATGGAAGAGATCCTCAATCGCAAACTCAACTATACGTCCGGCCCCCAATGGCTGGCGGAAAACGTGCTCAGGGACAAATGGCCTCTGGCGGTAGCCGGCACCCACGGAAAGACCACGACCGCGGCCATGCTGGCCTGGATACTCGAAGATGCCGGCCTGAATCCAGGTTTTCTGATTGGCGGCATTCCCCAGAATTTCGGGATCTCGGCGCGACTTACCGAATCAGCCTTTTTTGTCATCGAGGCGGACGAATACGATACCGCCTTCTTCGACAAGCGCTCAAAGTTTGTCCACTACCGGCCACGGACCGTGTTACTGAACAACCTCGAATATGACCACGCAGATATTTTCCCCGACCTGGCAGCCATCGAAACCCAGTTCCACCACTTGGTGCGCACGGTACCCAGCGAGGGACTGATCGTCGCGAACAGCCGGGACCCGAATCTGAAGCGCGTCATCGAGCGAGGCTGCTGGACCCCGATGGAATGGTTTGGCGCCCCTCCGGATTGGACGGCGGAAGGGGACGAATCCAGCTTCCGGGTTGGCTTCAGGGACGAAAATCTGGGTCAGGTTGACTGGGGCCTGCTCGGGGACCACAACAGGATGAATGCGCTTGGTGCGATCGCAAGCGCGCGGCACGCCGGCGTCACGCCGAGTGTGTCGTGCAAGGCCCTTTCGCGGTTTCAGAATGTCAAGCGACGCATGGAGGTACGGGGAACGGTAAATGGAATTACGGTTTATGATGATTTCGCGCACCACCCCACCGCCATCGAGACTACGTTGAGCGGTCTCCGCACCAAGGTGGGGACCGCGCGCATTCTGGCCGTGCTCGAGCCGCGCTCGAACACCATGAAGCAGGGCACCATGAAGGCACAGCTTCCTGCCAGTCTCGAGCAGGCAGACAAGACTTTCTGCTTTGGCGCCAACCTGGGATGGGATGCAAATGAGGTCTTTGCTTCCATGAATGGCCGTGCCGAGGTGCAAACCGATCTCGATGCCCTGGTCGGCTCCATCGTCCAGCAGGCCCGCCCGGGAGACCATATTCTGGTGATGAGCAACGGGGACTTCGGCGCCATACACGAGAAACTCCTGGACCGGCTGGCGCAATGATTCTCTATATCCACGGCTTCAACTCGTCCTCCCGCTCCAGCAAGGCTCAGCAGCTTCTGGGGTGGCTCAAGGCGCAAGGCCGGGAAGATGAATTCGCCTGCCCGGATCTGCCTCATCAACCATCCAAGGCCGTTGCGTTGCTGGAAGGGATGCTGGCCAGTTCGCGGAATCCGGTTCGCCTGATCGGATCGTCGTTAGGCGGGTTTTACGCCACGGTTCTGGTGGCAAGACATCCCTCGCTCAAAGCAGCACTCGTCAACCCCGCCGTGCATCCGCAGCTCCTGCTGAGGGACGCGCTGGGCCCCAACCGGAACTACTATACGGAAGAAACCTATGACTTTACCCAAAACCATCTCGACGACCTGGCCGGCTTCGATCAGCCCCAACCGGGACACGCAGAAAACCTGTTGCTGATGGTGGAAACCGGGGACAGCGTGCTGGACTACCGTGACGCGCTTAACTACTACCGCAACTCCCATCAAATCATCTTTCAGGGCGGCGATCACGGCTTTACGCGCTTTGTCGACCTTCTTCCCTGTATTGATCGCTTCTAATTTGCACAAAGTACGGAAAGGCCGGAGAGAAGACCGGGAACAGCATTTTCAGGGTTCTCTGCTTCCTCTGTGTTAAAGAGATCATGTTTGTATTGTACGAAGAAGATGGTCAGTTCAAGACCGGCCGCATCATGCAGGAAAACGATGCCACCCTGCAGGTGGAATCGGCCACCGGCAAGCGCATCAAACTCAAGACCGACAAGGTAGCGCTGCGCTTTGAAGCGCCCGGCCCGCAGGAGCTTCAGCAGCAGGCCAACGCAATCCGCGATGAAGCCGACCCGGACTTCCTCTGGGAAGCCGCCGGCTCCAATGAGTTCGACTACCAAACGCTGGCGCGCGAGTATTTCGGCCACCCTCCCGGGCCAGTTGAATCAGCCGGTATTCTCTTGCGACTGCACGAGTCGCCCATGTATTTCTACAAGAAAGGCAAGGGCCGTTACAAGCCGGCTCCCGCCGAAGCGCTGGCCGCCGCCAAGGCGGGGCTGGAGCGCAAACAGCGGGACGCGGAGCAAATCGCCCGCTGGGTCGCCGAGTTGCTCCAGTTTCGCCTGCCTGACGCGCTGGCCCATCTCATACCGCGCATCGCGCTGAAGCCGGACAGGAATACGCTTGAATACAAGGCCTTTGACAACGCCTGCAAGCAGGCTGGATTGTCGCCGGTGCAATTGCTGGACCGCTGCGGCGCTATCCCTGACCGGGAAGCATTTCACATGCAGGCCTTCCTGCTCGAACATTTCCCCAGGGGAATCGAATTCCCTGCCATCCACGAGCCCATGGACCCGCCCGACCTGCCCCTCGCAGACGTAGCTGCGTTTTCCATGGACGATGCGGCGACCACGGAAATCGACGACGCGTTTTCCGTCGTGTTTCAGCCTGATGGAACGATACGGGTGGGCATCCATATTGCCTGCCCCGCCTTGGGCATCGCGCCCAACTCCCAGTTGGACAACCTCGCACGGGACCGGCTGTCCACCGTCTACTATCCTGGCAGCAAGATCACCATGCTGCCGGATTCGTTCATTCACCACTACACCCTGGGAGAACAACGGGATTGCCCGGCCCTGTCGCTTTACTTGACCGTGGCCTCGGATTTCCGCATTACCGGTTCCGAGACTCGACTGGAAGAAGTGCGCATTTCGGCCAACCTGCGCCACGAAAGCCTGGACGCGCAATTCAACGAAGACACCATTGGCATTGCCGGCCCAGATTATCCGTACCGTCGGCAATTGGAATGGCTGTGGGGCTTCGCCGCCAGCCTTGAAGCGGTCAGGGGCGCCGCCACTCAGACCAATCGGGTGGATTACAACTTCAAGATCGAGGGCGGCCGCATCCTGATCGAGCCACGACGCCGCGGCAGCCCGATTGACAAGGTGGTGTCCGAACTGATGATCCTGACCAACGCGACCTGGGGAAGCTGGCTGGCGGAACACCACATCCCCGGCATCTACCGCAACCAGAGCCAGGGCAAGACCCGCATGGCGACCCAGCCCGGCCCCCATCAGGGCTTGGGAGTGGAAAACTATGCCTGGTCCTCCTCGCCCCTGCGCCGCTATGTCGATCTGGTCAACCAGCGCCAGTTGCTCAGCCTGGTTCGGGAAGAAGCCCCGGTCTACCCGCCGCGCAGCGAATTGCTGTTTTCCACGGTGAGGGATTTTGAGCTGGCCTATGACGCCTATGCCGAGTTTCAGCGAAAAATGGAGCGCTACTGGTGCCTGCGCTGGCTCGCGCAGGAACAACGCACGGAAATGACCGCCAAAGTCATTCGGGACGATCTGGTGCGGTTCGACGAAATTCCTTTCATCACACGGGTGGCCGGTCTGCCGCCCCTGGAGCCCGGATCCGCCCTGCGACTGGCCATTGCCGAGCGGGATGAGCTGGCGGTGGAACTTCGCGCCGAATTGAGAGAAATCCTGCCTGCCCCTGACGCATCAAGCGAGGATTCCGTAGAATCCATGGCTACGTAATATCTGCCAAATCGTGGCCCAAGCCCCTCCTTCCCTTGCCCTTTCGACCCCGTCTGAACAGGGCACCCGTATGGCCTTTGCCCTCATGGCCTCGGTCACTCTGCACGCCGTCCTGCTGGGCACTCAACTGGTCAAGGTCAATCCGCGCCTGTTTGAGGACTACAACCAGCCGGTGGAAGTCGTGCTGGTCAACGCCAAGAGCATGGAAGTTCCACTTAAGCCGGACGCTTTGGCACAAGCCAATCTGGCGGGCGGGGGCAACACGGAGGAGGATCGGCGCGCCAAGAGCCCTCTGCCGGTCACCCCGGAGGAGGAAACGGGCGGCCAGGAAGCTGCCCTGCAGGCCCGCGTTCAGCGGCTCGAAGAACAGGCCAGACAACTATTTACCCAAATCAAAAGCACCTCATCGGTCCAGACCACGCGGCAGAGCGCACTCCAGCAGGAACCCGCCGAACCCACGCCCACTTCATCCGAATTGTTGGCGCAGGGCGCGGATATGGCCAAACTGGAGGCACGCATATCGCGCCAATGGGACGAGTACCAGCGCCGTCCCCGACGCGCCTTCATCGGCGCAAACACCAAGGAATATGCTTTTGCCCGCTATGTTGAGGACTGGGCCGCCAAGGTGGAACGCATCGGCAATCTAAACTACCCCGAAGCCGCGCGCCGCCAGGGCATCTACGGCAGCCTGAGACTGACTGTATCGCTCTACTCCGATGGACGGGTGGAAAAGATCGCCATCGACCAGTCTTCCGGCTCGAAGATTCTCGACAGCGCGGCCATTCGCATTGTGGAAATGGGCGCGCCCTATGCCCACTTTCCCAAGGAAATGAGCGACAAGGTAGATATCTTGGGGATCACCCGAACCTGGACCTTTACCCGGTCCGATCAGCTCGGGACCATGGGCGCTGATTGAGGCCCGGTTTTCTTTCCGTCCCGGCACCCGCTCTGCCGCGCCAAATAGACGCCGGCCCAGGGGTCACTGAAAGAGCGCCTCGGCAGTTCATTTCGCCGGGCCGCCCCGGCGCAGAAACAAGCTGAAAGGTTTCTTGCGGCGTCGCGGGCCCTGTCTGCCGTCGTCGTCACCGCCCCTCATTTCGCCCAGCAGGCACGAGCATTGCTGAACTGTTCCCAGAAATAGAGATTCCCCCATGACGAGGTGGCGTGTTCCGTTCTAGGATTACTATTGTGAGGTACCGAATATGGATAGCGTAAATCTTACCAATCACTTCCTGATCGCCATGCCCAGCATGGTCGACCCCAATTTTTCCGGTTCGCTCACCTATATATGTGACCATAGCGACCAGGGTGCCCTGGGCGTGGTAGTCAACCGGCCCACGGATCTCCACCTGTCCGTGCTGTTTGACCAAATCGGTCTGTCGCTGCCGGATAGCCTGGAGCAGATTGTCTATTTCGGCGGTCCGGTCCAGACCGAGCGGGGTTTCGTCCTGCATACCCCCAAGGGGTCTTACAGCTCCACGCTGGCGGTCAACAATAGTGTCAATCTCACAACATCAAAGGACGTCCTGGAAGCTGTTTCCCAAGGCGCCGGCCCAAGCAAGTTCATGGTTTCCCTGGGTTATGCGGGCTGGGCCGCGGGACAGCTTGAAAATGAATTGGCGCAAAACGCCTGGCTGTCGGTTGCGGCCCGATCAGAGGTCATTTTCGACCTGGCCCCTGAAGACCGGCTGCCCGCCGCAATAAAACTTCTGGGGATCGATCTTTCCAACCTGTCCGACACGGCGGGCCATGCCTGAAGGCGGAACCGTCCTTGCGTTTGATCTTGGCTTGAAACGAACCGGGGTTGCGGCAGGGGAACTGGGCATCGGGGTGGCCCATCCCCTCACGGTCATCCGCACCACATCTCCTGACGAGCGTTTCAATCACATCTCCCGGCTGATCCAGCAATGGCAGCCCGCCCTACTCGTCGTTGGTTTGCCACTGCACCCGGACGGCGCCGAGCACGACTTGACCCGCGCGGCGCGTAATTTTGCCGCCAAACTGGAAAACCGCTTTAAACTTCCCGTGTTTCTGGCTGACGAACGCTACACCAGCCATCTGGCTGAAGAAGATTTGCACGGAGCCGGAATCCACGGCAGGAAGAACCGTGAGCATCTGGATGCCGTTGCCGCCCAATTGATATTGCAGGGATTTTTTGATGCCCGACACACTGCCTGACGCCGAAGACCTGCTTGCCAGACTGGCCTTGGCGATCGCGCCCGAACTGACGCCCGAAACTGCGCTAGTCGGCATCCACACCGGCGGTGCCTGGATAGCCGAACGCCTGCATGCCCAGCTCGGTGTGGCTCAGCCTCTGGGGGTTCTGGATATATCGTTTTATCGAGACGATTTCTCCCGCATCGGCCTGCATCCCCAGGTCAAACCTTCCCGCATCCCGTTCCAGGTCGAAGACCGGCCGCTCATCGTGGTGGATGACGTGCTGTACAGCGGCCGAACGGTGCGCGCAGCCATGAACGAGCTCTTCGATTATGGCCGGCCGGCGTCCATCCGGCTTGCAGTACTGGTGGACAGGGGTGGCAGGGAGTTGCCCGTCTGCCCGGATTTTGCCGGTGCGCGTCTCAATCTGCCCGCCGACCGGAATCTGCAGCTCACCCGCACTGCGGATGGCCTGTTATCACTTTTCCAAAGGAACTCCTGATCGCGCACTCGATGAGTCCCGACCCCCAACTCAACCCGGATGCCAGCCTCAGACACCTGTTGACGCTGGATGGCCTGCCTCCCCGCATCCTGACCCAGATACTCGATACCGCGGAATCCTTCATGGATGTCGGCGAGCGGGATGTGAAGAAAGTTCCGCTGCTGCGGGGCAAGGCGATCTTCAATCTGTTTTTCGAGCCCTCCACGCGCACCCGTACGACTTTCGAAATCGCCGCCAAGCGGCTGTCGGCAGACTTGGTCAATCTCAATATTTCCTCGTCCAGCCAGACCAAAGGTGAAACCATACTCGACACCGTGGCAAACCTCACAGCCATGCATGCCGACATGTTCATCGTGCGCCATGGACAAAGCGGCGCCGCCCATTTCATCGCCCGCCATGTCGCACCCCATATTTCAGTGGTGAATGCCGGCGACGGCCGCCACGCGCACCCCACCCAGGGCCTGCTCGACATGTTTACCATCCGCCGTTACAAAGGCGCCTTCCACAACCTGCGCGTGGCCGTGGTCGGCGACGTGCTTCACTCCCGCGTGGCCCGCTCGCAACTGCATGCCTTGACCAGCCTGGGGGTCCCGGAAGTCCGGGTCATCGCCCCCAAGACGCTGTTGCCAACCGGCGTTGAACAGATGGGCGTGCATGTTCATCACGACATGCGCACCGGCCTTAAAGACGTCGACGTGATCATCATGCTGCGGCTGCAAAACGAGCGAATGAAAGGCGCACTGCTGCCGTCCGCCGGCGAATATTTCAAGCACTATGGCCTCACGATGGAGAAGCTCAGGCTTGCCAAACCCGATGCAATCGTCATGCATCCCGGGCCCATGAACCGCGGAGTGGAAATCGATTCGGAAGTAGCGGATGGGCCCCAGTCCGTGATCCTGCCCCAGGTGACCTACGGAATCGCCGTCCGTATGGCGGTAATGAGCATCCTTGCCGGGAATGTCAGCGGAGCGACGACATGAGCAGCAAACAGGGGTTGCGCCTGACGGAGAAGCGCGCGACCTCGAATGCGGTCAATCGCGCAAACGATCACGCGCGAATAATCAATGACCCAAAGGTGACGGCGGCATGAAGATCCACATCCGGAACGGCCGCCTCGTCGATCCCAAGAACCAGTTGGACCAGATAGGCGATTTGTATATCGCCGCCGGCAAGATCGTCGGCTTGGGCCCGCCCCCGGCGGATTTCCATGCGAACCGCACGCTCGACGCCAGCGGTCACATCGTCTGCCCCGGACTGGTGGATATATCGGTGCGTCTGCGCGAGCCGGGCTTTGAATACAAGGCCACACTGGAGTCGGAAATGGCTGCCGCCGCGGCCGGCGGTGTCACGTCCCTGGCCTGTCCGCCGGACACGGATCCGCCACTGGACGAACCCGGCCTGGTGGAAATGCTCAAATTCCGCGCAAAGAACTTGCCCGGACCGAGGGTCTATCCCATTGGCGCCCTCACCCAGCAACTCAAGGGCGAGTACCTCACAGAGATGGCGGAACTCACGGAAGCCGGCTGCGTTGCCTTCTCCCAGGCCGACTCGCCCATCACCGACACCCTGGTGCTGATGCGCGCCATGCAATATGCCGCTACCTTCGGTTTCCTTCTGTGGCTCAGACCACAGGATTATTTCCTTGCGCGCGACGGCGTGGCGCACGACGGCCCCGTGGCTTCCCGTCTCGGCCTGCCGGGCATTCCCGCGCTGGCCGAGACGACTGCCCTTTCCACCATCCTGTTGCTGGCACGGGAAACCGGCTGCCGCATTCATTTGAGTCGCCTTTCGACGCGCGAGAGCATCGGCATGGTAAGGGCCGGCAAGTTGCAGGGCATCAATCTCAGTTGCGATGTGGCCATCGCCAATCTGCACCTGAGTGAAATGGACCTCACCAGCTTTGACAGCCAGTTTTATCTTATCCCCCCCCTGCGTTCGCTGCGCGACCGTGACGCCCTGTGCCAGGCACTCAAGGATGGCAGCATTGATGCCGTGTGTTCCGACCACGCACCACTGGATGACGACGCCAAGCAGCTCCCGTTTGGTGAAGCCAGCCCGGGCGCATCCGGCGTAGAACTGCTGCTTCCCCTCACCTTGAAGTGGGCCGCCGAGCATCATGTCCCGCTGCTGGATGCCATTGACCGGATTACCTGGAAACCCACCCAGATTCTCGGCATTCCCGCCGGCCACCTCTCGCCTGGCGCCTGCGCGGATGTGTGCGTGTTCGATCCCGAAGCGCGCTGGATGGTCAGCCCGCGCAGCCTCATCAGCCAGGGACACAACACCCCGTTTCTGGGCCACGAGATGGCAGGAAAAGTGCGTTACACCGTGATCGACGGACATCTGGATTACGAGGCGCCGAATGGCCGGTAAACCGGGACACGTGCAGTTCCTCGCAAGATGTGGTGCCCGGTTCCGGTAAAATGCCACTTTAACGAGCATTCTTACTGCCATGAGCGCATCCCGCCTGCGCGAAATTCCCTACAACTACACTTCGTTTTCCGACCGCGAAATCGTCATTCGCCTGTTGGGCGAGGACAGTTGGCGCGTCCTCAACGAACTGCGTGCGGAGCGGCGCACCGGCCGCTCCGCACGCATGCTGTTCGAAGTGTTGGGCGACATCTGGGTGGTGGATCGCAATCCCTACCTGCAGGATGACCTTCAACTCAACCCGAAGCGCCGTGCCGCCCTGATCGAGGCACTGCGGCACCGGCTGAATGAGATTGACCGCCGGCGCCAGGGCAACGACAAGGTTGAGGTATTGCTGGTGGCGGGTCGCCATGCGGTGGAAAAGTTCGAAAAAGGCTTTGACGAAACCGCCCGGCTGCGGCGCGAGATTGTAAAGAAACTCGCCCCCCACACGCGCAAGGATAATATCGCCTTCGACGGGATGGCACGGGTCAGCCATGTGACGGACGCTACCGACTGGCGGGTTGAATATCCCTTCGTGGTACTCAATCCGGACGGACAGGAGGAAATTCCCGGCCTGGTCGCAGGCTGCATCGAACTGGGCCTGACCGTGATTCCGCGCGGCGGTGGCACCGGATACAGCGGTGGCGCCATTCCGCTCACTCCAAGATCCGCAGTCATCAACACGGAGAAGCTGGATAGCCTCTCGCCCATCTGCCGCGTGCCGCTGCCGGGCTGCGACAAGAGCGCCGCTGTCATCACTTGCGGCGCCGGGGTGGTCACCCGTCGCGTGATGGAAGCCGCAGAAGAAAAGGGTCTGGCCTTCGCCGTTGACCCAACCAGCGCGGATGCATCCTGTATCGGCGGAAATGTGGCCATGAATGCCGGCGGCAAGAAGGCAGTGCTGTGGGGTACGACGCTGGACAATCTGGTGTCGTGGAAGATGGTCACCCCGCAAGCGGACTGGCTGGTCGTGACGCGCATGGACCACAACCTGGGCAAGATTCATGAGGTGGAGACTGCACGCTTTGAACTGCAGCGCTTCGCGGCCGATGGCAGAACGCGCAATGGCGCGGCGGAAGTCCTTGAAATTCCCGGCAGACATTTCCGCAAGGCCGGGCTGGGCAAGGATGTCACCGACAAGTTCCTCGCGGGCCTGCCGGGCATTCAGAAGGAAGGCACCGACGGGCTCATCACCGAGGCCACCTTTGTCCTGCACCGCATGCCCGCCCATGTGCGCACTGTATGTCTGGAATTTTTCGGCCTGGTCGCCGATGCCGTGCCCGCCATCGTAGAAATCACCCAGATGTTCAAGGGCCGCACGGATGTGCTGCTCGCAGGCCTGGAGCACATGGACCGCCGCTACGTGAAGGCGGTGGGCTACGCGACCAAATCATCGCATCCCGGCTTGCCCAACATGGTCCTGCTGGCGGACGTGGCGAGTGACGACGAAACCGTCGTGGGTGAAGTCGCGTCCCGCATCGTGCGCCTGGCCAATAAGCGCGCAGGAGAAGGTTTTATCGCCGTGTCGGCCGAGGCGCGCAAGAAATTCTGGTTGGACCGCGCCCGTACCGCCGCCATCTCCACGCACACCAATGCCTTCAAGATTAATGAAGATGTGGTGATTCCTTTGCCGCGACTGGGCGACTATTCCGACGAAGTGGAGCAGATCAATATCGAACTGTCGCTCAAGAACAAGCTCATGCTCACGGATGCGTTGCTGGAATTTTTCGCCGGCGAACTACCCCTGTTCGAAGACGAGGAAACGGTCGCCGACCCCGCGCACACCGCAGAGCGGCAACAGAACGCCCGGGACCTGCTGACCGGCATCCGCGCGCGCTGGCAGGGATGGCTGGATTTGCTGGCCACTGATAGAAGCTTGTTCCGCCAAATCCAGTCTGGCGAACTGCGCGCTTCCTGGAAGAAGGATATCCGCAAGCCCTTGCACCAGTTGTTTATCGGGCGGGAGTATCAGCCCGTTCTCGCCCGCATGGATGAACTCCATGGGTCCATCCTGAAGTCGCGTGTATTCATCGCCCTGCACATGCACGCCGGCGACGGCAACGTGCACACCAATATCCCGGTCAACTCCGACGATTACGCCATGCTGCAGGAAGCCAACGCGGCTGTCGGCCGCATCATGCGGCTGGCTATCGACCTGGGCGGAGTGATATCCGGAGAGCACGGCATCGGTCTGACCAAATTCGAATTCCTCACCCGCGAGCAGGTCGACACCTTTGCCGATTTCAAGCGGAAGGTGGATCCGCAAGGCCACTTCAATGCCGGAAAGCTGCTGCCCGGCGGCGACCTGGCGCGCGCCTACACTCCGTCTTTCTCCTTGCTGGAAGCCGAGTCTTTGATCATGGAGCAATCGGAAATCGGCGCGATTGCCGATTCGATCAAGCATTGCCTGCGCTGCGGCAAGTGCAAGCCGGTGTGCAACACCCACATACCCCGCGCCAACCTGCTGTACTCGCCGCGCAACAAGATACTGGCCACCTCCCTGCTGATCGAGGCCTTCCTCTATGAAGAGCAAACGCGGCGCGGCGTGTCGCTCGCCCACTTCGCCGAGTTCAATGACGTGGCCGACCACTGCACCGTGTGCCACAAATGCAAGAAGCCCTGCCCGGTCGACATCGACTTTGGCGATGTTTCCATCGCGATGCGCAACTTCCTCAGCCGGCACGGCCAGAAGAGAACCCGGCTCGGCACCCGGTTAGCCATGGCCTTCCTCACCATCGAAGACCCGGCGGCGATCAAGGCCCTGCGCAAGATCATGATCGAATGGAGTTATCCGCTGCAGCGCCTTGCGCATCGGGTGGCCAAATCACTGGGGTTGATCCAGGGCCAGACCTCCCACCCGCCCGCCACCGTGGGCGATGCGCCGCTACGCGCTCAAGTCATCCATTTCATTAACAAGCCCATGCCCGGCGGTCTGCCAAAGAAGACCAGCCGCGCCCTGCTGGGCCTGGAAGACTCCCGCATGGTTCCGGTCATCCGTGATTCCCAGAAAGCCGGAGAGGAAAGCGAAGCCGTGTTCTATTTTCCCGGCTGCGGTTCCGAGCGGCTGTTCTCCCAGGTGGGGCTCGCCACCCAGGCCATGCTCTGGCATGTGGGCGCCACGACCGTCCTGCCGCCGGGCTACTTGTGCTGCGGCTATCCGCAAACCGCCGGCGGGCAGGAAACCAAGGGCAACCAGATCAGCGTGAACAACCAGGTGCTCTTCCACCGGGTCGCCAACACCCTCAACTACCTCGACATCAAGACAGTCATCGTGTCCTGCGGGACCTGCATGGATCAACTGCTGAAATACGATTTCGGCAAGATCTTCCCCGGCTGCCGCCTGCTGGACATCCACGAATACCTGCTGGAAAAAGCTATCAAGCTTGAAGGCACGAAGGGCGTGAAGTATCTTTACCATGATCCCTGCCACACCCCGATGAAGACCATCGCGCCGATGAAAGTCGTTACCGGGCTGCTGGGCGATGGCGTAAAACTTTCCGACCGATGTTGCGGCGAATCCGGCACGCTGGCGGTTACCCGGCCCGACGTCTCCACCCAGGTCCGCTTCCGCAAACAGGAAGAGATTATGAAAGGCCGGGCTCAACTTGGCGCGGATGAAGGCGAGACCGTCAAATTGCTCACCTCCTGCCCCTCCTGTCTTCAAGGGCTGGCGCGCTATTCAGACGATGCCGACACCGACCCCGATTACATCGTGGTCGAGTTAGCAAAGAACTTGTTGGGGCAGAACTGGATGGCGGATTACATCAACCAAGCCAACAACGGTGGGATAGAAAAGGTGCTGCTGTAGACCGGCGTGGCATTGCGTCGATTACGCACATCAGAGTGCGAACCGTCACCTTTGGAGTAATGTTTCCGCTCGATATTGAACTTTGAACGTCTCAGAACGGCCATAACGGGACGCTCGCCGTTACAGTTCATTTGTAACCCATCACATCAGGCAAGATCGGCCACCCCAGGCCAAATAGGCCAATCAGCACTTCGGTGGCGGTCAGTACGAGTTTGCTGTCACGGTACCCGCGAGGGGGAAACACTGGAAAAGAAGATCGGCATATGGTTAAATGCTTATTATCCTAACCAGGTTTGTGGTCAAGTCACTATTGATCAGGCAGGATCACGATGAAGATTGGATTTTTGTTGCGGGTCTTGGTCTGAGATGCATGGACAAAGAGGTTGCACGATCTCAGACCGTGAAACAGTCATACGAGGGGCAAGCAGGTCGTGTGATTGCACCGCAAGAGGATTGGCGTGATGCACATCGTTCGGCTGGCGGATTCTCCTAGATGCGCCCTCATGCGGGGGAATCGCAATGCACCCAGCTTCAGGAATTGATTGCATGCACTGGAATGTGATTGGATCAGCGTGACACAGCAAGGCCTCCTCGCGAATGCATTGACTTCGGCCGCCAATGCAGTCTTCATTACGGATCGCAAGGGCCGAATTGTCTGGGCCAATGACGCATTATGCCTTTCGACCGGATATTCCTCTGAAGAGCTGCTGGATCATTCGCCATCGATTCTGAAGTCCGGCAGACAGGACACCGCTTTCTACCAGGACTTATGGGAAGCAATCCTTGCCGGCCAGGTGTGGCGAGGGGAGCTGGTGGAGCGACGCAAGGACGGTACGCTTTACACGGTGGACGAAACCATCACACCGCTGTCTTACATGGAACGCAATACCACCCATTTCATCGCGAGCCTACACGCCATCAGCTCTGGTAAACAAGAACGGGATCTGGAGCATTTCCTTGCCTACCACGACAGTTTGACTGGCCTGCCCAATCGCGCCCACTTCTTGAATCTCTTGCAGCAGTCCATTGAATATGCCAGGCAACAGCACAAGTACCTGGGCCTCTTGTTCGTCGATCTGGATTGTTTCAAGCAGGTCAACGACACGTTCGGACATCGAATCGGAGACTTATTGTTGGTGGCAGTTGCCAACAGATTGCGGGCCGCAGTGCGAACGACTGATATCGTGGGGCGAATTGGCGGAGACGAGTTCACCGTTATCGAGGCTAATCTGGACGACCCGCAGTCTGCGCGATCCTTGGCAGGGAAACTGGAAGCGGCCGTTGGGAGACCTTACATGATCAATCGTCACAGGATCAAGATTGGCGCAAGCGTAGGGTTTTCGATCTACCCGAAAGACGGCGACGATCCCGAAACATTGCTCGAACAGGCGGATGCGGCAATGTATCGAGCAAAGGGCCAAGCCAAGTCCCGTGCTGGTTCTCAAGTCCCCTTTAGTTCAAACAGCGCTCAATAGGCCGGCTGCGTCGCTTGGGGCAGCTGGCAGGATTACTGCGAGGACTCCCAGGCCTGCTTCAGCCTACCTGACCTCAGCGCTGCGGCATCGGACCGCCCGTCTTCCAATCCGTCTGATGGGCTGGCTCGCCAACCTGGCTATTTACGCACTGGACCAGCGACTCCACAGGCGCCGGCACACGCAGACCGACCTGCTCGATGTTGACAATTTCTCCGCTCTTCAATCGCTTGCCGTAGAGCCTCAGATTGGCCTGATCCAACAGACGAACGTGATACTCATCCGTCGACTGGCCCAGCATCAGTCCCCGATGCAGGCTGTACGTGACGATGCCAGTAGGCGGATTGGCGGTATCGGCGCGTCCGTATAGATACGAACCGCCTGGAGTCACCAGACCATTCAAAAAGTGTCCTGTGAGCAGGTCCTGTATGCTCTGTTTCGTTTTGAATACGATCAGCACATCGGTTACCCGCATGCCAATCTGAGGGCCAACACTGGTTCCGTATACCTCCAGCATCAGCGGGGGTCCCCAACGGCCATTTTTCTGGCGATAGACCAGAAATCCTTGTCCGTGAATCCGGGCGTCGATAAAGCCCACCTTCACCAGATTCTCCAGCACGGCGAATCCTGCGCTGCCCTTTACGAGATTCTTGACCCTGGCCGGATCGACTTGGTAGATGGCGACCACCCTGTCAAGGGCGGCTTTGGCCAGTTCCATGGCGGTGGCCACTTGGGGGTCCGGGCTGGCAATCGCACTATAAGGTGAAGGTGCGCAGGCATCCGTGCTTGTGTGGGCCCCGCCATTTCCCGCTCGAATTCCTGGTTCGGCCGCTGCCGCTGCCCCAACCAACATTGCCGCGGCTAACGCAAGCATGGGTGATCCCCATAATCCATTCATTGAGAACTCCCCTTCCAAGTGGTATTCAAGATACGATCTGCGCCGTAATGGGGCGCGGCTCGAAATCCACGGGTCGATTGGTCTTTTCCTGATGTTCCGTGGGGTAATTTACGCTAGCCCAATAGAAGATTAGGTGCCGCTTGAACTCTACTACAGGAAGGTGCCCGCGTTTAGTGACCGGACGGGGCACACGTATCTGAGGTACGAGTTTTGCCTGATAGTGCCCGCCAATCGATGATCCCGAAGGCAGACATAAACAGGAGATTTAGGGAATTCACATGCATCCGAAATTGTGTATGGAGCGGTCAGCCGATAATCGCGACGCGAACCTCGCCTTGGGGTCGATAACACCCATTTAAGAGTCCCGCGCATGAATCAAACTGATTGGCGCTCTTGGATTGGAGTACGCAACATACTCTGCGTCCAGATTGCAACTTCGTTCTATGCACAACGCTGGCTGATGTTTTGCTCCCCCGTCCTGCCGGGAGAGCAGAAAACAAATCGGCGGCGTCCAAAACGCGCAGGAGTTAGCGCCCAATCGGCAGCGGCATCATCACTGGCGGCATCGGCATGGTCAGCGGCATTACCATGGGCGCATCTCGCTTCGCCCCAGCCGGCATGGGCTGGTACACAGATCCAGGTGTTTGTTGTGGAGCGTCCAGATTGCAACTTCGTTTTATGCACAACACCACCTGATGCTTTGCTCCCCAGTCCTGCCGGGAGAGCAAAAAACAAATCGGCGTCCAGAACGCTAAGGAGTCAGCGCCCCATCGGCAGCGGTATCATCACCGGCGGCAGCGGCATGGTCAGCGGCATTACCCTGGGCGCATTGGGCCTCGCCCCACCAGGCATGGGCTGGTACGCAGATGCAGGCGCTTGTTGTGGCGCGGCGACAGGCGCCGATGCTTTCATCATGCGCTCATAGATACCCCCCAGATTGAGCATGGCCTTGGTATAGCCCTGCTGGGCGGATCTTCGGAACCAGGCGATGGCCTGATCCATGTTCTGGCTGACCCCCGCACCATCGCGATACATCACGCCAATATTGTTCTGCGCCGCGGCATCACCCTGTTCCGCCGCCTTCTGGTACCAGTTGGCCGCCCGGATGAGATCCTTGTCCACGCCTTGGCCAAGTTCATACAACACGCCCAGATTGTTTTGCGCCGCGGCATCGCCCTGTTCCGCCGCCTTGTTGAGCCACTGCGCGGCTTCCTTCGCATCGCCGCCAGATTTCATGATCAGCCAGCCCAGACGGCCCTGGGCGCTGGCCACGCCCTGTTCCGCGGCTTTGCGGTAATAGGCGAGGGCGTCCGCAGGTTTGCTCTGTTCCAGTAGTTGTGCCAGGTTGCTCTGCGCATTGATGTCGCCGGCGTCGGCACCAATGCGGAACCATTTTTCCGCCTCGCTGGCATTGGCTGGCACGCCGCGGCCGTCGCGATACAGGACACCGAGATTGTTGGCGGCTATGGCGTTCTTTTGTGCCGCGGCCTTGCCATACCAACTGATGGCCTTGGCAAAATCCTTGGCTACGCCCTGGCCCTGCTCATACATCCAGCCCAACTGTGCCTGGGCATCTGCGTCACCTTGAGCGGCCGCCTTGCCGAACCACTTTGCCGCCTCGGCGGAATCCGCGGCGCCGCCCTGTCCCTTGGCATACATCCAGCCCAGTTTGGTCTGGGCCAGAATGTTGCCCTGCTCGGCGGCCATGCCAAACCATTTGCGCGCCTGCTCATAATCCTGCTTCACGCCCTCAGCGCCGTCACGGTAAATCATTCCCAGGTTGGCCTGCGCCGCCGCCAGACCCTGCTCGGCGGCGCTGGCAAACCACTTCACCGCTTCGATGAAATTCTTCTGCACGCCCTGACCGGTGGCAAATTTGAGCCCAAGATTGTTTTGCGCGTTGACGTCATTCAGTTGAGCAGCCCTGTTCAGCCACTTCACGCTTTCCTCGGCATTGGCGGAAACGACCTGGCCTTTGTCGTAAAGATTGGCCAGATAATTCTGCGCCGCGGGAAAATTCTGCTCGGCAGATTTTTTCAGCCAGTCCAGTCCGGCCGCGTTGTCTTTTTTGATTCCAGCCCCGTCCAGCAGCATGACAGCCAGATTGTATTGGGCCGCTGGTTCGCCTTGTTCGGCGGCCTTGCGATACCACTCCGAGGCCTTAGCCAGATCCTTGCCCACGCCATCGCCTTTTTCATAGGCCCAGCCCATCTTCATCTGCGCTTCCGGATCGCCTTTTTCCGCCGCCATCTGGTAATAGCGCATCCACTCTGCAGGGCTTGGCATGTCCGCAGCGTACAGCGGAACAACAGCAAGACTAAAGAGCAGCACAAGCAGGGGTTTGTTCACGGGTTTGCTCCATTCAGGGTTTGAGGGTTGCGATATTCAATGGGTACGGTCATCCACGCCACGACTGGTTGGCCGTTGCGCTGCGCCGGCTGAAAACGCCATTGGCGCACGGTCTCCTGGGCGGCGGCATCCAGAATTCTGGCGCCACTGGACTGCTTGAGAAGGACCCTGCCCACCCTGCCGTTGGTCAGCACCTCAGCTCGTAGGGTGACGATGCCGTACAGGTTGCCAGCCAGGGCACCCAAGGGGTAGACCGGCATCTGATTGCCCGGCAGATGGCGGGGTGGAAATTCGCCATCCATTGCAGAGGAGGACGGCATGATGTTGTCCAGCCCTTTGGGTATGGGTCCGCCCAGGCCCGCCAGCATCAGTGGAATCTGACAAAAGTGGGTGGGACTCGCCACCTTGACGGAGGCCGCGGTATAGCGGTCTTCCAAAAGCCGTGCGCTGCCCGCGTTGACAGCGGCAAGCTGCATCGCGGGCTTGCTGCTTTCCGCACTTTCAAATGACGCGTTGATGGGAGCATCTCCGTCAGCGAGCTGGCCGTGCTGCCTGCCCGGGCCGCCGCGTGCAGAAGGTCCGCCGTCTGCCGTCGCCAGTTGGAAACCGCCTGAGCCGCCTTCGCTGCTGCCCTGACGCGCTGCGCCCATCGTTCCCCGGCTACCGTCGGGTTCGGACCGATCAGATCCCAAAGTTGCTGTCGAAACGGGAGCGCCTGTGCCGGACGACCCCACCAGCCCGCCGTACCCATGTTCTCCCGGTGCTACTGCCGACCCCACTTTGCCGCCGGAGCCGGCACCACGGTTCGGGCTGATTCCGGTCCCGCCTCCGTACGCAGCCGCCTTGGTCGCCGTGCTGCCGGCACCGATCGGTGAAGCGTCCAAAGCCATGCCTGGTTCAGTTCCACGACCGCTAGCGCCTCCATCCGAAGGTCGTCCGACTGCCCGCGTTTCTTTCCGGGACAGTGCAGCGCTTCCCCCTGTTCGGGAGCCAGGGAAGGCCATTGCCGCGGCAGCCTGGCCGGCGGAGGCGGCTTGCCAGCCGCCCTGGCGGGCTTCATAGGCCCTCGCGTCCAGGCCCGCGGCAGGTCGCTGAGCGCCGCCCTGGCTGGCCAGCGTGCCGCCCGGACGTGAGGCATGGCGATATTCAGGCGAGAGGGTTTGCGCGGCGGGCGTACTACCCGTGAGGAAGGTTGGGCCCGAACTGGATTCCTCGCCGGTTCTTGGGTGGCTTGCCTGGGCAACGGATGCCACCCGTCCAACATAGGCTTGTCGGGACGGCAGACTGGGCAGAGTATGGGCCTGCAAAGCAGCAGGCGCGGCCGACCTGCCCAAGCCCCTGCCGGCGCGCTTTGGCGCGGTGCCGCGGTGGTTGGCAGAACCCCGCGCAGTCATGGCGGAAGAAGCCAGCTTGATGGTATGACCGCCGAACCTGATCTTGCGCTTTCTGACCCCCCTGATGTCCACCTGCATTTCGCGCAGGGCAAGGGGCGAGGTGACCGGCTGCCGCCGCGCAATCGGCGCGCGCGAAGTCTTGACATTGCGAGCAGCATGGTGCCGCCGGGCATGGCTCGCGTGGCGCTGAACCTGTGCCAGCAGGGGAGATTCGTGCTCCAGTTGGACTTCTATTTCCATCGGCTGCGGCAGCGGCTCCCTTTGCATCAGCCAGGGCAGGGAAAGCAGCACCAGGACGTGGAGTCCCACCGATCCCAGGAATGCCCCCCACTGGTGGCGTTCGACAAAGTGCGCCCGAAGAGGGCCGAAAGGCAGCGGCAAAGACTTATCGCCGTGCATCAAGCTCGCGCAACTCCGTTGTGACAAAGCTCAGCTTGACGATGCCGGCGCGGTTGACCGCCGCCATAACCTGGGCAATGCGCCCATATGGCACGCTTGCATCCGCCTTCAGGCGGATGCTGACATTCTCGTGGGTCGCGGCATATTGCTTCAGTTGGCCTTCCAGATCCTGGCCCGCCACCTTGGCCTTGTCCACAAACACCTCGCCGCCGGCGCTGACCAGCAGATCAAGCGCCTTCACGTCCGGCAATTTGGCGAGCGCCGCGGTCTTGGGCAGATTAACCTGGACCGATTGCATGAGGAAGGGTGCCGTTACCATGAATATCACCAGCAGCACCAGCATCACGTCCACTAGGGGAGTGACGTTGATTTCGCTCATGGCGGTGTATTCGGACTCGATATTGAAGGCCATTTACTTGGGCTCCACGCGGAATTCCGATTTGGCGGCGAGGTTGAGAAAATCGGTGGCGAACTGATCGAGTTCCGCCACGTACAAGCGCAGGCGACGCACGCCGTAGTTGTAGGCCAGCACTGCCGGCACCGCAGTTGCAATACCCACTGCGGTGGCGATCAACGCATCGCCCACCGGCCCGGCCACCACGTTGAGCGTGGCGTTGCCGGCCAGGCTGATGTCGGCCAACGCGTTCTTGATCCCCCACACGGTGCCGAACAGGCCGATAAAGGGCGCGGTGCTGCCGATACTGGCCAGGGCCATCAGCCCGGTCTCAAGCCGGTGCTGCTCCTTCTGTGTCTGCATGCGCAAATTGCGCTCCAGGATTTCCTTGCGGTTGCCGGCCAGGGACAGATTGTCCGCTGCGTATTCTGCCTTGCGCAGCGTCGCGAAACCGGTCTGGCAAAGCCGGGCCAGCATGCCTTCTTCTCCGACCGCCGATTTTTCCGCCTCGGAAAAATCCCGGGCATTCCAGAACAAGCGCTTGAGCTTCTCGTTCTGCCGGTGCGCCTGGGTCTGCTGCCAGAATTTGGCGAGAATCAAATACCAGGTGAAGACGGAAAACACCAGCAACAGCAAGAGCGACAGGTTGACGGCGGGGGAATGGGTGAAATTCAGCATGAAATCTCCACTTCAAACACAGCAAAAACGGATCCCGCCCGGTGAGGGGGACTGAGATGAATCAAATGGTTTGGGAAATCACGAGCGAGAAACTACCGTACTGTACCTGCGGGCCGAGCTTAGGCCGTTAGAACGACATCCTTGCGCACGCGGGGCACCAACCGTTCACATAATCCATAACCTTTGCGGAAGTTATTTTCGCCGTAATCTTTCTGGCCCGCAAGCACTATGGGCAATTCATGGGTTGATAATCTGCCACGCTTGTCATTGAATAGCGCAACTCTATCCATATCGACCCACAATGGACTGTGTACTGTGTGAGGAAGCCGAAGAAACTGCGCTGTGGCAGGATGAGTTCTGCCGCGTGGTTCATGCCAGGGAAGCCGATTATCCGGGCCTGTGCCGGGTAGTCCTGAATCGGCATGTGAAGGAAATGACTGATCTATCACGTGCCGAGCAAATCCGTCTGTTTTCGGTGGTGATGGCCGTGGAAGCAGCGCTACGCGAGATCATGGCGCCGGACAAGATCAACCTGGCCTCTCTGGGCAATGTGGTGCCCCATCTCCACTGGCACGTGATTCCCCGCTACAGCGATGACAAGCATTTTCCCGATCCGATCTGGGGGCAGGCAAAACGCGATGCAGCACCACGCTTCGCAGGCGCCACGCTGGAAGAAGCCTTGCGCCAGGCGCTGCGGGGAAAGCTCACTTGACCAGACGCAGCCGGGGATGTTCCTCTTGCTGAGATTCCGATTGAGGCTGGATCAGCCGCTCCGCCGGAAACAGGGTGGAAAAGGTACTGCCTTTGCTAAGCACACTTTGAATCTCCAGCCTGGCGCCGTGGCGGTTGAGGATATGTTTGACGATAGCCAACCCCAAGCCAGTGCCGCCGGTTTCGCGCGAGCGGCTGCGGTCCACCCGGTAAAAACGCTCGGTCAGGCGCGGAATATGTTCGGCGGCAATGCCTTCGCCCGTGTCCGTGACTGAAAATGCGCCGCCTTGGTCGCGCTCTACCCAACGCAGCGAGATGCGTCCCCCGTCGGGCGTGTAGCGCACCGCGTTGCTGACCAGATTGGAAAAGGCACTGTGGATTTCCTGCAGGCTGCCTTTGAGCCAGGCCTGACTTTCCACCTCGACTTCAATGCGATGGCGACCCTGGCTTAGCTGTTCGGCCTCGCGGCCAAGCTCCTGCACCAGCGTGGGCACGGAGATTTGCTCTTCGGCCGGCGGCTGATCGGCGCATTCCAGTTTGGACAGGATGAGCAGATCGTCGAGCAGGCGCTGCATGCGCCGGGAATGACCCAGCATCAGGGCGAAATAACGCTTGAGGTCCACGTCAGAAGGTTTTTCCATGTCGGCCAGGGTTTCCACAAAACCGCCCACCACGGTCAAGGGGGTGCGCAGTTCATGCGAAACATTGGCGACAAAGTCGCGCCGGACCGCATCCACCCGTTCCAGTTCAGTCACATCGCGCACCAGCAGCAGCTTCTTCCCACCTTCAAACGGTACCAGTTGCAGGGTAAGCAGGGTTTCCCGATTGAGCGGGGAACGGGAAGTCATCCGGCGCGAGTAGTCCCGCGCATCGAGGAACTCGACAAAATCAGCCTGGCGCAGCAAGTAGCGAATGTACTGGCCCCTATCGCGCTTGTTGTCGATTCCCAGATAGGTGCGGGACGCGGCATTGCACCATTCAATCCGGTCTTCGTCATTGAGGATGACAATGCCGTCGGGCACCGCGCCAGCCGCATTCTGGAATTGCTCCAGCGCCGAGGCCAATTCGGACTGGCTGCGGGTATGCTTGTTGTAGAGTTTTTCCAGCCGGTAAAAGATGTCGCCCCAAAGGCCCACATCACGGGGCGCCGGCGTGGGAACCACGACCGACTTTTCCAGCCACGAAGCCAGACGGGACTCCTGCCAAAGCTGGCGGAGAAGATAGAGCGCGAGCAACAGGGACAAGGCCATCCAGCCCACGTCCATGCCTTTGGCAGCGCCCACGAAAAAGGCTGTCAGGGAAAGACCAGCGAGGGCAAGTAACGGTCGCCACCAGAAACCCATGCTTATGCCTCTAGGGAGCCTCCGCCGAGGTTCCCCCAAGTTGGACGGGCGGATTATGGCACAAAGCGCGATCACTTGGGCGCGTGAGCCCTGACTTCGCGCCCAAGTTACTGCTGGATGGAAAACCGGTAGCCGCTGCCGCGGACGGTCTGAATCAGCCGCTCGTGGCCGGAAGGCTCCAGCGCGAGGCGCAGACGGCGGATATGCACGTCCACCGTGCGCTCTTCCACAAATACATCGTCACCCCATACCTGATCCAGCAACTGGGAGCGGGAAAAGACCCGCTCGGCATGGGTCATGAAGAAATGCAGCAGACGGAACTCGGTCGGCCCGAGATCCAGCGCCTTGTTATTGCCCGTCACCCGGTGGCTGGTGGGATCCAGTTTCAGGCCATGAACTTCGACCGGATCTTCGGTCATCTGCGGGGCGCGGCGCCGCAGCACTGCCTTGATGCGCGACACCAGTTCGCGCGGGGAAAACGGCTTGGTCAGATAGTCGTCCGCGCCGCCATCCAGGCCCGCCACCTTGTCCCGCTCTTCGCCGCGCGCCGTCAGCATGATGATCGGCACGTCCTTGTAGCGGGTATCGGTGCGCAGCCGCTGGCACAGGTTCAGCCCGGACATGCCGGGCAGCATCCAGTCCAGCAGGATCACATCGGGCAGATCCTGCTGCAGATTGCGCAAGGCCTGTTCGGCGTCCGGCGCCACGGTTACGCTGTGACCTGCCTGGCCCAGATTGAGCTTGAGCAGTTCCTGTATGCCCGGTTCGTCTTCCACCAGAAGTATGTTGGCGGCCATATTCGCTCCGTTTCAAATCCAAACGGAACCATACTATGACAGCAAAATGACTGTTTTGTGACAAGCCGGCTCTCCGCTCCCTCAGTTAGAATGGCTGATTTACGGGGGGTGGCCATGGAAGATCAGGGCAAGACCACACATTTTGGCTACCAGCAGGTGCCGGAAGCGGAGAAAGCAGCCAAAGTGGCCGACGTGTTCCATTCCGTGGCCAGCCGCTACGACCTGATGAACGACCTCATGTCCGCCGGCCTGCACCGGCTGTGGAAGCGTTACGCCGTATTGCAAGCTGGACTGCGCCCTGGCATGAAGGTGTTGGACGTGGCCGGCGGCACGGCCGACCTGACCAGGTTGTTTCTCAAACAGGTCGGCGAGAGCGGCCAGGTGGTGCTGACCGATATCAATTTCTCCATGCTGCGCGAGGGCCGCGACCGCATGTTGAACGAAGGCCGACAGGCGCCCACTGCACAGTGCGACGGCGAGAAGCTGCCCTTTTCCGACAACACGTTCGACTGCGTCTCGGTCGCCTTCGGCCTGCGAAACATGACCCACAAGGATCAGGCCTTGAAGGAAATGCACCGCGTCCTGATACCGGGCGGCCGCCTGCTGGTGCTGGAATTTTCCAAGGTGTGGAAACCCCTGGCTCCTCTCTACGATGCCTACTCTTTCCGGGTCCTGCCGCGCATAGGCAAGCTGGTGGCGGGCGACAAATCCAGCTACCGCTACCTGGCCGAATCCATCCGCATGCACCCGGACCAGGAAACGCTCAGGACCATGATGCAGGAAGCCGGCTTCTTCAAGGTGGACTACGCCAATCTGACTGGCGGCGTGGTGGCTCTGCACAAGGGTTACAAGGTTTGAATCTTCTCGTTCCGCTGGCCCTGCAGGCGATCAACCATGTGCTCGGACAGAATCCTGGCGCCTCCGAGGGCCTCGCGCTCCACGCCGGCAAGACGGTGCGCCTGGATGGCGGGCTGTTTGCCGTGGATCTGGCCATTGCGGCTGACGGCGCCCTCATTGACGGCGCAAGCGCGGTGCCGGACGCCACAATCCGTCTCGACCCCAAACTGCTGCTTGGCTTGCCCCTGAACGGCCGGGCCGTCTTCAAGACTCTGGATAGTGAGGGGGACGCAAGCCTGCTGGCAGAACTGAACCGAATCTTTCAGACCCTGCGTTGGGATAGTGAAGCCGATCTCGCCCCGCTGATCGGCAACATGGCCGCCCGGCGGCTTACCGCCAGCGCACACAACTTGCGTTCCTGGGCCCGACAAAACCGCGAATCGGCGGCAGCCACGGTGGTGGAATATTTGACCGAAGAACAGCCCCTGCTCGCCAACCGCCCGCAGGTGGAACAGTTCTATCGGGAAGTGGATGCGCTCAGGGATGACGCCGCCCGGCTTGAGGCCCGCTCGAAGCGACTGGAGCAAGGATCTTGAACCTTTTTCGCCTGGTGCGGATTTCCTGGGTCGCATGGCGCTTCGGGCTTGACGAAGTGATCCTCGCGTCGCCCCGGACCCGATTCCTGCGCGGCTTGTTTCGCACGATTTTCTTCTGGCGCAATCTTGCCGCACCACGCGCCCAACGCCTGCGTCAGGCCCTCGAATCTCTGGGCCCCCTGTTCGTCAAGTTCGGTCAGATGCTCTCCACCCGGCGCGACCTGCTGCCGGCAGATTTTGCCGATGAACTGGCGCGCCTCCAGGACCGGGTGCCTCCGTTTGAATTTGCCGAAGTGGAAAAAGTCCTTCTGGCAGCCTACGGCCGTCCCTGGCAGCAGGTGTTTCGGCAGTTCGATCCGCGGCCGGTGGCTTCGGCGTCGGTGGCACAGGTCCATTTCGCCGAGTTGTGCGATGGCCACCCCGTAGCGGTAAAAGTCCTGCGTCCGGCCATCGCCAATATCATCCAGCATGACCTGGCCTTGCTGGACGCTGCTGCGATCTTGGTGGAGACGCTGTTTGCAGACGGCAAGCGGCTGCACCCCCGCGAAGTGGTGGACGAGTTCCGCAAGACCCTGCGCGACGAACTGGACCTGATGCAGGAGGGCTCCAATGCTGCCTTGATCCGGCGCAATTTCAGGGGCTCGCCCCTGCTGCGGGTGCTCGAAGTCTATTTTGATTTCAGCCGCGAGTCGGTGCTGGTCATGGAGCGCATCCATGGCACGCCCATCAGCCAGAAGGATGCGCTGATACAGGCCGGCGTGGACATCCCCCAACTGGCGAAGAACGGGGTGGAGATTTTTTTCACCCAGGTGTTCCGCGATGGTTTCTTCCATGCCGACATGCACCCGGGCAACATCTTTGTGGGCACCGAAGGCGCGGACAAGGGCAAATACATGGCGGTGGATTACGGCATCTGCGGCACGCTGTCGGAATCCGACAAGCATTATCTGGCGATCAATTTCCTCGCTGCCTTCCGCCAGGATTACAAGCGCTTTGCCGAAGCCCACATAGAGTCCGGCTGGGTGCCCGCGGGCACCCGGGTGGAGGAACTGGAATCGGCGGTCCGGGCCTGCTGCGAACCTTACTTCAACAAGCCGATCAAGGACATTTCCTTCGGCCATCTGCTGGTGCGCCTGTTTGCCATGTCGCGCCGGTTCAACGTGGAAATTCAGCCCCAGTTGGTACTGCTGCAAAAGACCCTGCTGCAGATTGAGGGGCTGGGGCGCGAACTCGATCCCGATCTCGACCTTTGGCAGACGGGTAAGCCCTATCTGGAGCGCTGGATGAGCGAACAGTTGGGCTGGCGCGGCTTGGTCAAAAATCTGAGAAACGAGGCTCCCGAATGGGCCAGCCTGCTACCTCAGATCCCCAGGCTTCTGCATGGCTACCTTGCCCGCAAGGACTCGGACAGGCTGGAACAATGGCACCGGGACTGGCTGCGGCATCAGCAGCGGCAGTCACGCATGATGTTTGGCCTTTTCTTCTTGCTGCTTTTGCTGGCCCTGAGTCAATTGGGGACCTGGGTCAGGTAAATGCGCGACATTCTGCGAACTCTGACCGGGCAGTGCAGCTCTTCATAACCCGATAAAATAGCGCCCAATTCTTGCTCAAGCGATGAACATGAAGCGCATCGTGCCAACCGCAGTGGTTACAATTGCTGCCCAAAGCGAAGCCGCTCCATCTACCCCTGGCACCGGCCTGGATTACGGTGCCGGCGCGTATCCAGGCTACACGCGGCCCGGCTGCAAAGAGTTCACGTCCTGCGCATTCAAGGGCTTACTTGATCTCCAGTCCGCGCTGAGTGCCGGCATGGCCATGGTGGTGCCATTCTGAGGCTTCCCAGATGAACAGTAGTTTGCTGTGGTTTGTAATCCTGTATTGGGTCATTTCCGTCGGTATCGGCCTTTGGGCCGCTACCCGGGTCCACACCACCAAGGACTTTGCGGTGGCCGGACGCCACCTGCCTTTCTATATGGTAACTGCCACCGTGTTTGCCACCTGGTTCGGCTCCGAAACGGTGCTGGGTATTCCCGCCACCTTCCTCCAGGAAAATCTGCATGGCGTGGTGGCCGACCCCTTCGGCGCGTCGCTGTGCCTGATCCTGGTCGGTCTATTCTTTGCCGCGCCGCTGTACCGGATGAATTTGCTGACCATCGGCGACTTCTACAAGAAGCGTTTCGGCCGCAGCGTGGAGGTGCTCACCACCATTGCCATCGTGATCTCCTACCTGGGCTGGGTGGGGGCGCAGATTACCGCACTCGGGCTGGTGTTCAACGTAGTTTCCGGCGGCGAGATCAGCAAGCTGACGGGCATGTGGATCGGGTCTTCGACTATCCTGATCTACACCCTGTTCGGCGGAATGTGGGCAGTGGCAATCACCGACTTCCTGCAGATGATCGTGATCGTGATCGGCATGCTCTGGATAGGCGGAGAAATCAGCAACCAGGTGGGCGGCGTAAGCGCCGTCGTGAAGCACGCGGCCGCGGCCGGCAAGCTCAGCTTCTGGCCGGCGCTGGACCTCAAGGAGATCATCGGTTTCACCGCCGCCTGGATCACCATGATGTTGGGTTCCATCCCGCAGCAGGACGTATTCCAGCGGGTGCAGTCGTCCAAAACCGAAAGGATCGCAGTGTGGGCCTCGGTGTTGGGCGGCAGCCTCTATTTCGTCTTTGCCTTCGTGCCCATGTTCCTGGCCTACTCCGCCGCCCTCATCGATCCCGGCCTGGTGAAGCGTCTCATCGACACCGATTCGCAGATGATCCTGCCGCGCCTGGTGATCGATCACGCCCCGATGTTCGCCCAGGTGATGTTCTTCGGCGCCCTGTTGTCCGCCATAAAAAGCTGTGCCTCCGCCACCCTGTTAGCGCCTTCCGTCACTTTCACCGAGAACCTGCTCAAGCCCATGATGGGCAGGATGTCGGACCGAAAGCTGCTGCGCACCATGCGCATCGTCACCCTGAGTTTCACCATCCTGGTCACGCTCTATGCCATCCATTCCAAGGCCAGCATCTTCAAGATGGTCGAGAACGCCTATCAGATTACCCTGGTGATGGCCTTCGTTCCTCTGGCGTTTGGCGTTTACTGGAAGCGCGCCACCAACCAGGGCGCGCTGCTGGCGATCTTCCTCGGCCTCTCCACCTGGCTGGCCATATTGCTTGCCGGCCCGGAAGACCCTTTTCTACCCGCCCAGTTCGCCGGCCTGCTGATGTCGCTGCTAGGCATGGTGGCGGGTTCCCTGCTGCCCCAATGGGTGGCTCCTCCGCTACCGGAGCATGACCTCCACGCCGTCTTGCACCACCGGGCGGCCGCCCACACCCAGCATGTAGGCTCCTCACCCCATCATCACCCATGAGCCTCTGATATGGATGTCAGTTCCAACTTCAGCGCAAATAGCCCTCATGCTCCAGTTTGAGCAGGATGCGCTGGATGGCTTCATCGACCTCAAGATGGGTTGTATCGACTGTGACTTCCGCATGTTCCGGCACCTCGTAAGGGTCGGATACCCCGGTGAATTCAGGGATTAGGCCGGCGCGGGCCTTGGCGTAAAGCCCTTTGCGGTCGCGGGATTCGCAGGTTTCGATCGGGGTGGCCACATGGACTTCAATGAACCCGCCCACCGCCTCTATCATGGCGCGCACATCGCGACGGGTTTGCCTGTAGGGCGCGATCGGGGCGCAGATCGCCACGCCCCGGTTCTTGGTGATCTCCGAGGCGACGAAGCCGATGCGGCGCACGTTGATGTCGCGGTGCTCATGCGAGAAGCCCAGTTCGGAAGACAGATGCCGGCGCACAACATCCCCATCCAGCAGCGTGACAGGCCGGTTGCCCATTTCCATCAGCCGGATGCCCAGGGCCCGGGCGATCGTCGATTTACCGGCCCCCGACAGGCCGGTGAAGAACACGGTGAAGCCCTGCTTTTCCTTGGGCGGGTTGGCCCTTTGCAGTTCGGCAATGACCTCAGGGAAGCTGCACCAGTCGGGTATGTTCAGGCCGTTTTTCAACCGCCGAAGTAGCTCGCTGCCGGCCATTACCTGAAACCGACCATCCTCAGGCACGCCTGATTCATCCATATGCTCGGCGCGCTCCTCCACATAGACCATGCGTGGGAACGGAATAAGCGTGACCTTCAGCTTCTGGTAAGCCTCACTGACCAGGTTGAGCCCGCCATGATCCCGGGTAGCGTCTTGCCCGCGCCGGAACTCCCCATCGCTTTCGTGTTCCCCGCCCACAATCAAGTGGGTGCAGCCGTAATTGCGCGCGACGATCGCCCGCAGCAGCCGGTCGCGCACGCTGGAACTGTGCGTCACAGCAGGAAGCACGGCCATCTGGGTGGTCGCCGCCGGAAATCGCGGCATGATGGCCTGAATGCTGCGCACCAGGGAGAAATAAGCCGCGTTGCCGGTCAGATCGCCCCCGCCATAGGCCAGCACCAATAGATTGGCTTCATGCTCGACGGCAGTCTTCAGACAAAACTGGAATTGCGGACGATGCATCGGCTGGCGCGCCAGGTAGGCCACATTGCGCCGCCAGCCTCGCTTGACCAGTTGGGCGCGCAATTCGGCTGGCGTGAGGCGCGACTCGGCAAAATCATGATGCTGTGGCAGCGCGACCCCTTCCAGCTTTCCGCCCACATGCCACATACCGGTATGCAGCTCAACGCCAGTTGGAGTCCGCGGATATTTCCAGCAAGGCATGCTCACGCTCGGGATCGGACGGCCACAGGTCGCTGATGGTCAGCACCGCCAGCATGAAGCCCTCCCCATCGCGCAAGGCAACGCGCGCTCCCGCCTTGAGTTTCTCGGCCTGCTTCGCCGGAATGGTCAAGGTGATGGGACAGGGCCAACTGGTGCCATCAACCAGTTCGAGCTTCTCCAGTACCCGGTCATGGTCGGCCTGGCCCATGTAACCCAGCAGCGGCGAATAGGCTCCGTTGAGCAGCATTTCCAGATCACATAGCTGCCGCCAGTCCAGATCGAGTGAGGGCAGCTTCATGGATTCCCGCTTCAGCACTTCCGCGTGATCTGCCGAAACCATCAGGCTGGCAAGTTTCCCCCCGTAGGGTTCAATTAGGTGGCTGTCAGTCATGCGCATAGCTCTCGAAAAAAACATTGATAAATCGGTCAAATTCCGTTTCCGGCAAATGGTTGATACCTGCTGCACCTCTGCGTCCACCGCCGGTTTCGAACTGGCCGCAGATTTCTTCTGCGTGGGCCTTATTGTTCAACGGAGCGCGCACGCTGACCAGGTAACCTCCTTGGGGTTTACGGGTGAGGACCGCGTGTGCTTGAGCGGGTGACTCGCTGGCAAGCAAATTGCCGTAGACTCCTGAAATTCGCCGCGCCCATTTTTCTGCCGGCAAAGTGAACACCCGGCCGCTCGGCCGCTCCATCTCAGGCCGCATTCCCATGGCCTGTGCCATATCCTCGGCATACCCGCTCTTCAGCACTTGGAAAGCGGGCTCCCGCTTAATCAGATCAAACGGGTTCTCATAACGATGGACGATTTGATAAAGCTCGGCGGGGTCGTAGTGGAGGTCTTCAAGAGTCTCACCATAGCCGTTGTAGTTAAGGCACTCACCCAACTCCTTGAGCTGGCTGAGTAAAGAATCAGTAAGATCAAGTGGGATGGCTGCGTTGCGGGCAGCGGCCTCCAGGTTATCGCCAAACGCTGCAGTAACCGCCCAGACAAGGTGCCGCCCCGCCAGGTGGTCGTTTACCAGCAGGCTGGTACAGGTATCCGGACTGGTATCAATATGGGGCTCGAATGCCGGATGTTGAGGAATTTCTCCCGGCTGATGATGATCGAAATAGCGCACCCGAACCCCATTTTCCAGCAGGCGGTCTAGGGCCGCACGATTCTTGGACAGGGCAATGTCCAGTACCAGCACTGCGTCCCCCGCCTTGGCCTTCACTCTTTCGAGCAGATCGATTTCCCGCTTGGGGCCGGTGATCAGGATGGAATCGGCCGGCGACGCCAACCGCATCTGGTGCAAAGCGCACACGCCATCCGCGTCGCCGTTGAAAACGTCAAACTGCATTGGGCCCCCGAAGTCTTTTTGGACTTATACCACAGGCCATTTGAATCATGCGTGACTTGCGACGCGATCATCGTCTCCATGTGGCGGAAGACGATGTCGATGCTTTCGAGATTTCCCATAAGCGCGTGGCGCAGTACCCCATGCCGCCCCAATGAACAATGTTCCATACACCAGCAATGCGATCCGGGGAGCGTCGACCAGACTATCCACGACACCGACTATGATCCAGGCCGCGATCGAGGCCAACAATACCGTGGCTTGGAGTTCTCCGTGCGCGACAATCCGAGTCAATCGAAGCAGCGCCAAAATCAGAATCAATGTGAACAAGGACATCCCCAGCCATCCCTGCTCGAACAGCAAATGCACCCAAAGATTCTTGGCATGCCAAACCAAGTGGTTGCCGGCTTTGAAGAACCAGAAATCTCCGCCATGGGAAAAATCGCCGTTGCTGAGAAGATTATGGCCGCTCTCATCCGTCAGGCGAACATTGTCCACATCAACCACAGTGCCGGGATTAGGATTGTAGAGAGAAAACTGCACCGGCCGTCGCGTCAGAAAATTTCCAGCGCCCACCTCACCGCTATTGAATGTCAGCTTGCGGCTCTGCCATTCCGGCGCACCTGGTTTGAAGTCCACCTTCAGCCATTGGCATCGGCGTGAATTGAACAGACTTTTTTCGCACAGCGAGGCTTCCAGGCCCGCTTTGGTGGAAGGTGAACGTACGGAAATTTCAAGTTTCAGGGTCTGCCCGGGACGCGGCTCAACCCGCTGGGCCATGTACAGCGTGCCTGCCGAATTGAGCGCAAGATAGGTGTTGCCCCCGCCCTCGGACATATAACGATAACTCCCGGCCTGATCAGGCAACTGATTGGCCAGGCTGACAGCAGGGAAGCTGCCAAGCCCTTGTCCGAAAAGACTGGTCATCAACCCGGAATCGCGCATGTTCAGAACTTCGGCCCAGTGATGCAAGCGGATGCCGGCATCCGTGCCCGTCTGCTCAAGCCGCTCGCGCCAGAATACGCCGGAAACACCAATCGCAACCACCACGAACGTGAGCAAACCTATCACCAATGGCACAGCGGATCGGGCGCGACGCCTCTTCTGTTTGCGCCGTGCAACCCAGGTTCCCCAGATCAGAATCATGAGCGCCAGGACGAGTGCGATTGTTCCTCCACGTGCAACCGTGAAAGAAAGCGCGTAGGCGCCAAGCAGAAAAGTAGCACCGAGCAATGTCCGAAAAAGCAGATTGCGTTGCAGGAAGAACAGTCCCCAGATAAACGGCAGGGCCATGACCAGGTAAGCCTCGATGTGGCCGCCTCCGGTGTGCATGCTGGAGAAGCTGGCAGTCACCCGGTAGTCGGCCGTGGTCGCAGAACCGGCAAATAGGGCTTCTTCCCATATGGCCCATAGGCTCACTCCCATTACGCCCAAGGCCATGCCGATCGAGAGTTCCATGAAGGCCTTTCCAGGGTCGGTCTGGGAGCGGAACAAGCCATAGACAACCAGTCCCCAGACCAGGCCCTTGGCCAGTCGAAGGCTATTGTAGTGGCTCCAATAAGCGGAAAACGAATTCGCGTCCAGAGGCTGCAAGGGCAAGAGCCCGATGAACAAACTCACGACCCAGACGAAAACAAGCAGGCAGAGCAATCCCCCCAGTTTGGGAACCGTCCATGCCGATGCCCTGAAATGGCCTTGCCACAAGGCAACAGCCAAGGTAACGAGCATCAGCAGGCCAAACTCATCCCAGAAGAAACGGCCGGTCCAGGGAGCTAAATCCAGCAAGGCCAAGGCCGCGGGGACAACCACCAGCCACACAGATGGAAAGCGCCACAACAAGACGCCATAGAGAACCAGCCCGATTGCCAGCCACGCCTGCATGAAAGGAAAGAGATACAGGCTGAAACCTGCGAGTCCAATTAACATTAACGCGACGAAACGCCCGGCTACCGTCATCCCGGAACCTACGTGGCTTGTCCGTGCAGTAATCGGCTCCTGGAGATTATCGGCTTGCAGTGAAATGCCAGCATCTGATACAGAAGCTGATGTTTCTTGAGTTAGGACAGATATTGAATCCTTGGAACGGCTTGCCAGCCACATTCCCATAGCCAAGCCGGGGATGGCATAAAGCGCCTCCAACATCATCTGGAACCCTGGGTCGGGCAATGTCGCCAATGCAGCAACGAATAACGAAAGGATAACCGGCAGCGCCCACATTTTGATGACGCGTGAACCGCCTGCCAAAGTGTAGACAAATCCGACAGGCGCCCAGAGGATGGCGGTTTTAATTAGTTGATAGAAATGCCCCGGAAGACTGGAGAAATAAGCCAACGGGGCTTCAAGCCACAGATTTGGGTCAACCCGCCCATTGGCTTCCAATGGCACCAAGGTGGAGCCCAGCGCCAGTATAAGCAGAATACTCCATGGTAAGGGGAAGGCGAATCGCTCTGGGGCCATTGCCAAGACTGTTGGAGCACCCTGGCTTGCCACCGCCAGACCGGCCTTGCGCGCTATCTCGCTAAGCAATATCGCCACCGCGATGAGTTGGTACAGGATGTCCCAGTAGGACAGGCCCAGAAACAAGCTGCCACTGGTATAGGCAACAAGGGAGGCGGTCAGCATTTGGCTGTAGTTCGTGATCCAGCCTAGCCTGGGCGCTCGCCGTACGCGCCATCCGAGGCGAATGAGGCTCGCCATGGTGCCGAACAACAGCAGACACCAGATGCCGAAGGCGATGAAGCCGTGCTCTGCCATCATTTCCACGTAGGAGTTATGCCAGTCCATGGTGACCACCGCGTAGTGCCAGCCATCCGCGCCCACACCTGTTACAGGGAATGCCTGCGCGTGCTTGATGCCCGCCCGCCACACATGCAGCCGACTCTGGGCCGAAGCCTCGTGCTCGTGAGAAGCAATGGTTTCCATGCGCGCGAACCAAGCCTCGGGCAAGATGACCACAGCGAGTGCAATGCTTCCGGCCAGCAGCGGGATGGTCAGGTACTTGCGCTTGCTGTACCAGAGCATGACCACCAGGGTGGCAGCCAGCGTAACCAGCGCGCCTCGGGACCAGGAGGACAAGGCCGCCGCACCGCTGAGCGCAATGACGGCCATCAAAGCATAACGCAGCGCTTGGTGACGGGTTTCACGCAGCCACAATACAAGCAGCGGTATGTTCATGATGACCGCCACAGCAAACATGTTGTTGTCGTAATACTGGCTATCGGGCGGGCCGTATACCCGGTCGGCGAACCCGGTCATGACTGCCCAATAGCCCCCCTTGATAGTCACCAGCGCGAAGGATATTGAGATAGCGACGATTAGGAAGAAAAGCTTCTGTCGGGTGTCGATCAGTAGCAGGGTCAGCCCAACCACTAGGAAAATGCTGCTGATCTCGCCAAAACGGGGCCAGGCGGCCCATTGGACTTTGGCATGGTAGGTGGTGAACAGAAAATAGGCCCACAAAGCGATCAGCGCAGCGATCCGCCAGTCTCGAGGCGGCAGTCGCCATTGGTGTTTTATCAACATTGCCACCACGACCGTCCCGAACAAGAGCTTGTAGACGGGGAAGGTGTGCATAAACCCGGAGGCATAGCCCTGCGGGTGCATGTAGCCAAACACTGCCAAAGCGAGCACGCCCAGCCAAGGGCGGTAGTACGCCACGATGATGCAGGCGATCAGTATGCAGAGGATGGCAAGATCACGCACGCGGGGAAAGTGTTGTCTGCTGTCTGATCAATCCTAACGCCGAAACGCTAGCGAAGTGATTGCAGGCTTTTCCGTCAGCAGTGAGTGGCCCGCGGCGCTCTTACAAGCACGGGCCGCGGTCAGAAAGGACGAAGCTGCTCGCAGGCCTGGGCCAGGTCTAAGCCGTAGCGCCCCGCGGCCGCCGACTCACGGCGCTCCATGCCAAGGCGGCCAATCCGATTCCCAGCAGGGCCAAGCTGCCCGGCTCCGGTACGGTTAAGGCATTTGATACGCTATAGGTGCCGTTCACGGGCGTAAAGCTTGTGTCCTGCAAATTTGTCCCGCCCACTACCCTAATAACCCGCGTGATAGTGTAGGTCTTGGTAAAGCTGGCAGGGTTTGTTCCAGGAAATGTGGAACTAAAATCGATCACATAACGGCACGTGTCGGTTGACGCGCCACAACCGGGTATCGCAGTGAATACGGTATGCAGGTTGCCGTTGAGCCCTTCCACGAAGTGGCCTGTTATCTGGTTCGGCGGCGTTTTACCGTCGCTGAAGTCGACCGTTGTCACCCGGGCGTTGATGTCGCCTGCGGTGAAGGATTGCGAACCGATAGTGCTGGATACATTCGTCTCCAGGTCAGAGACTGTTACTGTGTGGCCGCCATTGGTGCCCAGATTGGTGAACGTGAACGACCCGCTGCCGGTTCCAGTCGCACCTTGAAACAGGCCAATCTGGTAAAGTGCGGCATAGGCCGGTGCACTCCCTGCCAACGCCAGCACTAAACCGAACAACACCTTGCGGCCTGCGCATCTTGGATGGTTCATTAGTTATGCTCCTAGTAGCTCTAGCTGTTTGCACTGCGGCTCAACAGCGCGTCTGGATGGAAAATCAGCAAGTTCCGTGCCCTCCACAGTGACTTGCTTACAAAACAATATCTTATTGTATGTGAGCATAGGTCTTTAGCGCAGAAGTCGGGGCAACTGTAAAGAATTCTGACGGCCATTTACCCGAGCCGGCCATTCTCAGATTATACCGTGGAACCGTGAACGGGCCGCGTGCCGTGTCAGGGAGCACGGCGTACGAGGCGGTGATCACGAAATTGGCGAACAAGACGCCCAACACGACGAGCCGCCAGTCAAACGGCAGGTTCGGCCATTGCCGGCGACGCCGGAATTCGAGCGCGGCCGCAAGACAGGTGACGACGAACGGTGCCTTGTAGGCCGGGAGCCGCGCAGCCCATTCGCCGCCATAGGCCTGCGGGTGCGTCGCGCCCAAGAGCGCCAGTCCGCCGCCGCCCGTCCAGGGCTTGCGCCAAGCTATCACGGCCAAGGCCAGCAGCACTACAAAAAGGCTCATATCCCGCATCGTCAGCCTTTGGCAGCAGGGATCAAGTCTTGCCTCTGCTCCCCTGCGTCGCACGCTGTGGGGACCGGGTGTGCCGCCCCCCATTCATAGATGATGCAGCCCTTCCGGATTTCACGGCCAGCAACTTGCGGGAAAGTATGATTCTGATAACGACAAAACCCAAGACGCCACCCAGCCATTGCAGAACGATGTCCATGCTGTCCGGATTCTTTTCCGGCAGAGCGAGCCGCCCTACGACAATGACCAGAGCGGTGCATGCGATCAATGCCATTGAGAGGAACGTCGCATACCCACGCCACATCCATTTCAGTCGAGAGACAAACCAGGCCAGGATGGCACCTAGCGGAACGAAGAAAATTACCTTATGCAATACCTCGGTCGCCGCGCGATATTCAGTGCCGTAGTAGTAGGCCTCGAAGGGTACACGCGTCATGAAACCATGCAGACGCTCGCGCAGGAAAGCGCCATCCGTCCTGAAATGGAAGGGATACCAGAACAACGCCGCCAGGCCGATCATCCACGACAATGCAAACGCCAGCGGCAGCACGGTCTTGATTATGTCCGACGTCGCAGTCGTCCCTTTGATTTCAACGCCTGGCCGCAGGCTGGCAACATATTTCGCACCCAGCAGAACTCCCGCTCCCCCACCTAGGGCGGCGGTAATCACCTCGGTGACATCGGAGACCCGGGAATACACAAACAGTTGCAGGACTTCCAGCAGTGTCGCGCCGCCAATGGTCATCCCCCATACACGCAAACTGCTGCGTTTGCCGCTGATTTGCCAGAAGAATGCAGGCGGCGCCCACATCAAGGCATCCATTGTCACGTTGAAAAGCGCCAGGCTGGGGTCCGGCGGCAAACCGCCAAACGGGATCAGGATCAGCTTGCCTTCCCGCCATTTGTGAAAAATCTCAACCGCGCTGATTGTGAGATCCAAAGGCAGAACCCCGTAAACATACACTGCGGCGACGTAGGCCCAGGCTAGGCGTTCGGCAAATGTCGCCGGCTCCTTGATGCGTCTCCAGTCTACATACCAGCCCGAGAGCCTTGCCCCGAAAACCCACCAGCCGACTACGCCGATCACGGTGCCCATGCTTTCCGCGATGATGTCATTTATGGAGACCGTGCGTGGCGGAAAGAAAATCTGGGTAAATTCAATGCCCACGCTCAGTGCCACGCCTGCGGCCAGCACGACGAGCGTAGCCATTGATCTGGCCAACAATCCTTGCGGCCACATCGCTCCAAGCCAGAGAAACGCCAAAGGAATGAACAGCAGGATGTTGGCTACCCAATCGGCTCGCGAACCAATTGCCAAGTCCAGGTGGGGAATCCCACGAAAGCGTGCCACTGCCCGCGCCCATGGTTGGGCATGAAAATGCAGGGGAACCAGACTGCCGTAAATCACAAAGGCCAGATAGAGAAGCGCCAATAGGAACAGTGTCGGACGGACAACCCGCAAGTCTCCGCCCCTTGCGCCCAACATCGCCTCAGCGTCGATTGACATAGGCCTCAAAGCCGGCATTGACTCCCTTCCCCCAGGCGCCGACCTGAGCCGGGTCGGATCGCCCCGAGTCCCAGTCTGGATAGACGGAAAAGGCTGCCCAGCCCACCCGGGGCAGCTCTTGTTTAGGGTGCGCCATGTTCATCAATGCTGTGCTGAGCCGGGCTGCCGGGTACAGCTTGTCCAAGCCGCTTTGAAAGGGCAGAGTCACATTGTGCATTGACTCCCCACCCTGCAAGGGATTGCCGGCCGCGACCAGATTGCCCACCACCCGTTGGGAATAGTGTTCAGTTGACGACGACTTCTCACGGATTACGATGCCTGCGTCTCGCGCCAACACCGTGTTGTAGAAAATATCCATATCACGTGGAATGTCGTTATGGGGCTGGATATGCACGCCGTCCCCATGGGGGTTGATGAAGACATTGTCGTACAAAGCTAGTCGTCCCTCCACCTGAAACAAGGCTTCGGTGGGGTTGTCCACGAACACGTTGCCGTACATGAGGTAGCGATCGTCTGTCCCCGGCCCCTGTAGCGGCCAGTGGCCCAACAGCACATTGGGTCTTGCCATTGCACCGACGGATGCATTGCGGGATTTGCCAAACAGATTGTCGCGGATGATGGTCACGGAAGGTTCCTTAGGCGCACCTTCCAGTAGTGGGCGCGGTTTTTGATGCTTGATCTGAAGGTCATAGCCCAAGCTGTCCACCACCTCGTTGGCTTCTATGAGCCCCGCCCAGAAAGGCGCCGAACCGTCGGAATTGCCCAGATACATGCCGGTTCCAGCGCCTTCGATCACGTTGCCACGGATCACCCATCCCCAGGCCGGACACTTGGTGGAGATACCGACAGTCTGCTGGTTGTTGCCATGGCCGACGATGTGCAGGTTTTCCAGGGTGATGTGATGGGCAAAGCGGCTGTGCCCTTCCGCCTTCACGCCATCAACCGGCAGATTCATTCCGTCCAGCATCAGGTTTCGAATAACAATGTAGGCCGCGTTCACCAAGCTGACCGTGTTGGCTCCCCTGCGGCCAAGAAATACAGCGGCCGCCTCTTGTTCCGGCCCGGTGATGGTTATGGGCTGGTCCGGCCGACCCTGCAATTCATGGACCAGCAACCCATGCGGATAGATGCCCGATGAAAGTTGGAGGGTATCCCCAGAGGCAAGCGATCGGACTAATCCGACATAGTTCTCCGGGGTCCCCTGGATAACACGCGCCCCAGCAAACCCTACCCAAATCGATAGCGCCATCGCCAGCACGCCGGCAATGGCCATCGACCTGGAGCTAGATTTGTTCTGTGCCGATCGCGTCGCCATAGCCCTGTTCGAGCAGTTGGCGTTTCAGTTTTTCAGTCAGGCTGTGCACGCTCTGTCTGCCGGTATCCACAACAATATCAGCCACTTCCCGATAAAGCGGGTCCCGGGTTTGGTACAACTCCTTCAGTGTTAGCAGGCGATTACTGGTTTGCAGCAGGGGGCGATTCTTGTCATGGCGGGTGCGCTGGTAAAGGTCTTCCGGACGGCCGTGCAGGTAAATTACGGTGCCACGGGACTTGAGTCGTTCCCGATTACTTGCGGTCATAACGGCCCCGCCTCCGGTTGCCAGAACAATGTCCCGCTGGAGGGTCAGGCCATCAAGGGTTTCTTCTTCGCGTTTGCGGAAACCGGCCTCGCCCTCGATCTCGAATATAACGGGAATGCGAACGCCTGTACGCTCTTCGAGCGCATGGTCCGCGTCACAGAATGTCTTATCAAGTTGCCTGGCAAGGGCTTTCCCGATGGTGGTCTTGCCCGCCCCCATCAGCCCCACCAGAAAAATATTGTCGAGCTTGCCCATGCCCGCATTGTAGCGGACATGGGCAGGTGAGGATTAGCGCAGAGACATGCGCTCATCAAGAACGCGAGGAGTCAGGAAGATAAGAAGCTCCACCTTCTGCTCCTCCTTGTGGTTATTCTTGAACAGGTTGCCGAAGAAGGGGATGTCGCCCAAGAACGGCACTTTCTGAATATCTTCGCGCTTGATGGTCTCGTATATTCCTCCCAACACAGCGGTTTCCCCATTGTTGACACGGACCTGGGTCTTGACGCGTTTGTTGGCGATTACCGGCAAGGAGTCAGCCGTCACTGTCGTTATGGTCGACGACACTGAATCTTTCTGAACCTCGACAGTCATGACAACGGAGTCGTTGTTCAGGACCTGTGGATCGACCAGCAGGCAAAGCAGCACATCCTTGAAAGTAACCGTCTGAGTGACGGTGCCGCCAGTCGCCGTTGTCGTAATGTAGGGAATGGATGAGCCTTGCAGAATTGCCGCAGGTCTGCCATTCGAGGTAACCACGCGCGGATTGGAGATGATCTTGCCGCGGCCATCCGCCTCCAATGCCTGAAGCTCCAGGCTGATAAGATTGCCTGTGGCGGCATTCAAAAGCGTCAGGCCCAAGGCTGCCGGTGTGCCGCCCGCCGTCAGTGCGGGTGCACCCAAGGATACATGGTTCACAAGACTAAGAGGGGTGGTGCCCGGGGCATTAGCTAGAGAAGCACTTTGGCTCCCGCCGATACCAATACCAACATGATGTTTCCCACCGCCAACCTGTTCGCTAAGACCCGTACCCAACTTGATGCCCAACGTGCGGCCAAACTCCTCATCTGCAATTACTATGCGGGCATCGATCATTACCTGCTTGGCGGGCACATCGATCTTGGCGAGCAGTTGACGGACCTCGTCAATTTTTCTGGCCGTATCATTGATAATCAGCGTGTTGGTCTTCAGTTCATAACTTGCCCGGCCACGCTTGGACAGGATTTTCTGGTCAGTCGCTCCCTGTGCCGTCTGGGCTGACTGTGCGGCTCCGGTGATACCTACCGCTGTCGTCGAGCAGGTTGCCTTGTTTTCCGCGGCATTCTGCCCGGAATTCGTCCCTGTGTTTCCGTATAGCATCGCCTGGGCTTCATCCGCACGCAGATAATTGAGCGTAATGTATTCTGTAACCAATGGTTCCAGGTCATCCACCGCGGCCTTGCCTTCAAGATCCAGCTTCTCCTTGTTCAGCAGTTCATCCTTGGGTGCAATCCAGATCACGTTGCCATTGACCCGCTTGTCCAGTCCCTTGGTTTGCATGATCAGGTCCAGCGCCTGGTCCCACGGCACATCCTTGAGACGCAGCGTCAGGCTGCCAGTGACGGTGTCGCTCGCAATGATGTTTAGACCGGTGAAATCTGCAATTACCTGAAGCACAGACCGAACTTCCACATTCTGGAAATTGAGCGAGAGCTTCTCGCCGGTGTATTTGACTTTGCCATCTGGAGTCTTTCTTACGCCATCAGTTGAAGGTTTCACCTCGACAATGAACTGATTGTCTGTCTGGTAGGCGGAATATTCCCATTCCCCCTCTGGTTCGATCACCATGCGGGTGCTGTCGCCCAGAGTATAGCTTTCCACGACTTTTACTGGGGTCGCAAAGTCCGATACATCCAGACGGCGTTGCAGGGCTTTGGGCAGTTCGGTATCGACAAAATCCACCGTGACCCCCTTGGCTTGCTGGCGAATATTTATCCCGGTCTGGGCGTCTGCCAAGGTCGTGACAATGCGCGCCTCGCCATTGGGACCACGACGGAAATCAATGTCGCGAATCGCGTGCCGGGCCGCCGACGGCGCAGCCTCGGCAAACTGGGGCGACGCATTGGCCGGTGCAGACGCCGCGCCAAGACTGTCCCCGAGCGATACCAACAGATATTTGCCGTCAATCTTGGCGTCGTATTCAACGGATCTGTTCAAGTTCAATACGAGGCGGGTGCGATTGCCAGCCTGGATCACGTTGACGCTGACCAGCGGGCCCAGATTGGCTTCAATTGTATTCTTGCCCACCCCATTGCCCGTGTCGGTAAGATCGAGTGCAATACGCGGTGGATTACTAACGGAAAATCCAGCGGGCGTATTTTTCAGGGCCTGCTTCAGGCCCACCCTGAGCACCACCTTGCCCCCTGGCAGTACAACTGGCTCAACAGTCAGCACAGAATTGGAGGTTGGCGGAAGGCTGTCCGCCTTGGCCTGAAGCCCGACTACCAAGAATGCGGCCAGCCACATCCAAGCAAAATAGCGGGCGGTAACGGAGGGAAAATGGGCCAGTTTATTCATGTCAGCCTCGATCATTCTTGCAAAGTTAGGGTACTGTCGCGCGCGGTCCAGTCACCTGCACTGTCCTGCACAATCTCTCTCAGTTTCACTTCGGAGTCGCTTATACCGACCACCATGCCAAAATTCTGACCGATGTAATTCCCTTTGTGTACATGGTAGATGGTGTTATCGGGGGTCTTGATCACCGCCTGGAACACACCCTTCTTTTCCAGGACACCGACCATCTTCAGGGTCTCCAGCGAGTAGGCCTCCAGTGGCTCCCTGGGCCGTGCCAGATCTGGCTGCAATCCGCCTCCGCTCCCTTTGGGCGACAGCTTGCGTGGCTTGAACGGGTCTGGCAATTCAAACGCATTGTACTCGAACGGCTCGTAAGGCTTGACCGTGGGCAGGGGTTCCACTTTGCCCTGCAGGTCCTTCCCGGTGTCCGCGACAAACCTTTCCAAGTCGCTCTTGCCCCCGAGGCTGCAACCGGCGAGGATCAGGCCAAGCACAAGGCAGGCGAGCTTCTTCATTTTTTGCCCCCCTTACCCTTCTTCATGGCCTGTTGCTGCGCGGTGATTTCATCTTCGTCCAAATAACGATAGGTGTTGGCCGTTGCGTCCATCGTCAGCGCGCCGTCCTTCTGAGGCGTAATGGCGATGTCATGCAAGGTCACGATCCGTGGCAGCTTGGCGACATCGCTGGTAAAGGCGGCTATGTCGTGGTAGCCCCCTGTCACTTTGATGTTGATTGGGGTCTTCGCATAGAAATCACTCCTGACTTCCGCTTCCGGCTTGAACAAATCGAACTGCAGGCCACGACCCAGCCCAGCCTGGTTGACGTCGGTAATCAGCGCGTCCATTTCCTGGCGGTTGGGCAACTGTTTCAACAGCGCACCAAAGGCCTGTTCAATATCCTTGAGTTGCTGTTGATACGCCTGCAAATTGATCGCTTGGCCTTTCTTGGTAACAAATGTGGCCTTCAACTCCTGTTCCTTGCGCTGGCCCACTTCCAGAGTGTCGAGGCCGGATTTCCAGTCGAACCACCACCCTGCACCGGTAATTAACAGGAAGAGCAGTCCAAGCGCGAGGAACTTGGCACCCAAGGGCCAATCGGCAAGGGTTTTCAAATTCAGATTATTCAGGTCGAGGTTCATGCCTTAGCCCCTTTGGCCGGCTTGTTTTCTGCCTGCTGGTGGGTTTCCTTAACGGTCAGCACAAACTCATTGGCGCGCAGGTTGTTGACTGTGGCCGCCTTTATTTCCACCAAGGTGGCCTGTTCAAGCCAAGGGGATGCATCAAGATTACGCATCAGTGTGGAAACCCGGGCACTGGATTGGGTGTATCCATCAATGGTGATCGTATCGCCCACCTGTTTAAATGACTTGAGATAAAGCCCTTCTGGCAAGCGCCGGATCATTTCATCAAACAGATGCACCACTTCCGTCCGGTCTGACTGGAGGGTCTCTACAACATTTTTGCGCGCCAGCAGGTTTTGGGTCTGTTGCTTTATCTCGTTTATCTTTCCAATCTGCGTTTCCAACTTGGCAATTTCAGCCTGCAGGTACTGGTTGCGGGATTCCTGGTTAGCCTGGCGCGCCGCAATTACGGTATGTCCGAAAATGACCACCGCCACACCCGCGATCAGGGCCGCAGCGAGCATGAAATTGAATTGCCGACGCCGGGCAGCCCTCTTAAGCTCCCGATGGGGGAGCAGATTTACGCGTATGCTCATTGTGGGTCGAATCTCCGCAATGCAAGGCCGCAGGCCACAAACAAGGCCGGCGCGTCATTCGCCAGTTCCTGGGGACGAATCTTGGATCCTACCGCCATGTTGGAAAACGGATTTGCAACCATGGTGGGAATCCCCGTTCGATTGGCTACCACGTCATCCAGTCCCGGTATCATGGCGCCACCACCGGCCAACAGGATTTGATCAACCTTGTGGAACTGGGTTGATGTCGTAAACAGATGAAGGGCGCGACCGATTTCCATAGCCAGCGTTTCGCTATAGGGCTGCAAAACCTCCGCTTCGTAATTCTCTGGCAGCGTGCCCTTGCGCTTCGCAATTTCAGCCTCTTCGCTGGTCATGCCGTAGCGGCGGGAAATTTCTTGATTGAGCTGGCTGCCGCCGAATCCATGGTCACGCAAGTATACAGAGTCGTTGTCATGGAGAATGTTGATGTGCATAGCGCTGGCGCCGATATCCATGATGGCAACGGTTTGACCTGCGCCCCCGCCCGCCAGCTGGTTTGCCATGGCTTCATACGCTAGTTGAGTGGCATAGGCTTCCACGTCCATCACCAGGGATTTCAGCCCGGAAGCCTCAGCCGCCGCCACCCGGTCTTCAACTTTCTCTTTGCGCGCAGCTGCCAGTAAGATCTGGACATCATCGGGGCTATTGGCTGCAGGTCCCAGCACCTGAAAATCCAGATTCACTTCATCCAGGGAAAAAGGGATGACTTGGTTGGCTTCACTCTCCACCTGATTTTCCAACTCAATGCCCGTCAGGGTCGCAGGAACCAATATCTTCTTGGTAATCACCGCATTGGAAGGGAGCGCCATGGCGACATGTTTAATGCTGGAGCCCAAGGCTTTACAGGCGCGTCGGATTGTCTCCGTCACCTGCTCCATATTGACAATGTTGCCTTCATTAACTGAATCCTTGGGCAGAGGCTCGATAATGTAGCGCTCCACCCGATAGGCTCCCTTGCCAGTATCTGACAATTCCACCAACTTGACGGATGTGGAACTGACATCCAGCCCCAGCATAGGCGGTGTATTGGTGGTAAATCCATCCAGGCTGAGATCGAATCGCAAAGAAGTTTCCTTTTGATTTTATTAAGTTGTCGCCAAATACTTAGACTTGTATTTAAATCCTATCAGCAACACATCGAAACCCAAAATGATATTCAGGGTCTGAACACATAATTGCCACTGTGTGTCCAAATCCCAACACACATAACGCCTATAATCCCTCAAACTTTAGCGAGTACTTAGATGTTTTCAAAGTGGTGGCATTACGCCCTGACCCTTGCTCTGGGCTTGGGCATAGTAGGAACGGCTCTTGCTGGCCTCGCGGCAGTGCTCATCTACCCAAAGCTCCCCCCTCTTGAAGCCCTAACCGACTATAAGCCGAAGCAACCCTTGCGCATCTATTCCAGCGATGGTGCCTTGCTGGGCGAATTTGGCGAGGAACGCCGCGCTTTTGTGTCAATTGGCAAGGTGCCCCAGCGTATGAAGCAGGCCATCATTGCCGCCGAAGATGAGCGTTTTTACCAGCATGGAGGCGTGGACACGATGGGTATTCTGCGCGCCGCCGTAGCCAATTTGGTCTCGGGAGGCGCAAAAGAGGGTGCCAGCACGATCACCATGCAGGTCGCACGCAATTTCTTCTTGTCCAGGGAAAAGACACTCACGCGCAAAATGTCGGAGGTCTTGCTGGCTATGAAGATCGAACACAATCTCTCCAAGGATAAGATACTCGAACTTTATATCAATCAGATCTATCTCGGGCAGCGTGCCTACGGGTTCGAGGCCGCATCCCGCACCTACTTCGGCAAACCGATGGACAAACTGTCCCTGGCAGAAACGGCCATGCTCGCCGGATTGCCCAAAGGCCCTTCACTCTATAACCCGGTAATCAATCCGCAGCGTGCCCAAGCCCGTCAACATTATGTTCTAGGCCGGATGAAAAGCCTGCGCATGATTACCGATGCGGAATACCGCAAGGCGCTGGAACAAGAACTCGTGGTGCGAAAAGAAAAGCAAATCGTTGATGTACCCGCGGACTTTGTCGCCGAAATGGTCCGTCAGGCCCTATTTCAACAATATGGCGAGTCGCTCTACAGCACCGGATTCAAAGCCTACACCACTATACGCAGAGACCAGCAGCTTGCGGCCAATCAGGCGCTGCAAAATGGTTTGATAAATTACGATCAACGGCATAGTTACCGGGGCCCCGAAAGCCATCTGAATTTGCCGAGAGATGAGGCTGGCCGCGATAAATTAATCGCTGATACGCTTGATGAACTGGGTGCCGTCAACGGCCTTGAGCCAGGTGTGCTATTACAAATTTCTTCCAAATTACTCGTAGTAGGCTTGGCAAACGGCACCCGCCTAGAGGTCCTGCCAGCCGGATTCAAGCTGGCGGCCGATTGGCTGCCCGGCAAAAAATTACGCAAAGCTCATAAGCTGGTTGAGGGCGACGTGGTCCGCGTCGTGCAGGACAAGGACGGGAAATGGCGCTTGAGCCAGATTCCTGAAGCTGAGGCGGCACTGGTCGCGGTAGATACAGCCAGCGGCGGGATCACTGCTCTCGTGGGTGGTTTTGATTACGCACGCAATAAGTTCAACCATGCGACGCAGGCCTGGCGCCAACCAGGCTCAAGTTTCAAACCCTTTATCTATTCTGCCGCACTGGAAAAAGGCTTTACGCCCGCTACCATAATTGATGACGCACCCTTGACCCTGTCTGCCGAAGAGGCCGGTGGCACTGCATGGGAGCCCAAGAACTTTGACAACCAATATTCCGGTCCGGTGCGCATGCGCACCGCCCTGACCCGTTCCCTGAATATGGTATCCATTCGGATATTGCAGGGAATCGGCCCCTACTATGCCAGGGACTATATCAAGCGGTTTGGCTTTGACCCGGCCCGCCACCCCCCTTACCTCACCATGGCATTGGGAGCCGGATCGGTTACGCCCTTGCAACTGGCAGGCGGCTACGCCGTATTCGCAAATGGTGGTTATGCGGTCAAACCCTATCTAATAGACCGAGTCGTCGATGGGCAAGGCCTGGTGGTAATGCAGTCCAAACCCTACCGACCGGGAATCGAAGCTCCCCGCGTGATCGACGCGCGAAACGCGTTCATCATGACCAACATGATGCAAGACGTGGTCCGCTACGGGACAGGCGCACGCGCAAGCCAATTGGGCCGTTCCGATATCGCCGGCAAGACCGGAACTACAAATGATCAGCGGGATGGCTGGTTTGCCGGTTACAACCCAGATCTGGTGGCCGTTGTCTGGGTCGGGTTTGATCAGCCCCGCTCGCTTGGTCCTGGGGAAACGGGAAGCCAGGCGGCCCTGCCCATCTGGATGGAATTCATGGCAAAGGCGCTGCGATACCTGCCGCAAAAATCGTTTACTGTGCCAGCAGGTGTGATAACCGCACAGGTAAACGCCCAAACAGGCGCGCCTGTGGCAGACGGAGAGCCAGGAGGCATATCCGAGTACTTCTATCAGGAATATGCCCCGTCCCAAGGCCTGTCGATTCCGGTGGAAAGCGACCATAACCCCTTGGCACCGGACCTCATATGAAGACTCAGGACATGCGCCGGCTTATCGCGTTTGAAGCGGCCCGGCAGATCGCGGGCGATGGCGGCCTGGATTATGGGGCGGCCAAACGTAAGGCGGCCAAGCATCTTGGGGCGCCGGATAGCCGAAATCTGCCGGATAACCAGGAAATCGAAGAAGCCCTGCGCAGTTATCAGTCTCTGTATCAGGGTGACGTCCAAAGGAACCACTTGAGCCATCTTCGACGCTTGGCGCTGGAATACATGACCCTGCTCGAAGCCTTCGACCCCCATCTGACCGGCCCAGTGTTGACAGGTACAGCCGGGCGCCATTCCGATATCAATTTGCAACTGTTTGGGGATGATGAGAAGGAACTGGCCTTTTTTCTGCTCAACCGCAGAATCGACTACACCCACGGGGAAGCCCACTTTGGCCAGACCGGCTATCCCAGCTTCAGGATACATGATCCGCGCGCAGCACTTGAATTGCTCCTTTGCCCTCGCGCCGCGCTGGGGCAGTTGAAGCGCAATCAAGCCGACGGCAGCCCGCGCCGAGTCCGTCTCGCCCAAGTCAAGGCGCTGTTGTCGGTTGGCCCATAAATCCCAATCATGCTCGCACTTCCGTTCAAACTATTGGCCTAGCAGCACCCGTTTGTCGGCTCACTGGTACTTTTAAGATTGTCATCATCAGCGGCCCTGGCATAGATCCTGCTCGACGTCAGTTGTTACCAAAAAGAAGAGTGATGTCAGCGTGATCCGATTCTTCAGGCACTACATTCCTATCGGCGTAATTGCGCTGGTAATACTCGAAGGCCTGGTCCTCATTGGCGCCTTGTATCTCGGCGTGAGCGTGCGCTTTACCGAAGGGCTGCCCCAATCGGTCGGTCCCTTGCTTCCGCGCGCCCTCTCTTTCGCTATCGTGATGTTGACACTTATGGCGGCACTCGGTATGTATGACTGGGAATGGCGCAGCGGGCTGCGCTCCCTGCTGCTGCGGCTCGGCATGGCTTTCGTGTTGGGTCTCGTACTAATGAGCCTGCTGTTCTACCTGTTCCCGGATGAGCTTTACCTGGGTCGCGGTGTCTTCCTCATGGCTCTGGGTACCGGCCTGGCGACCGTGCTCTTTATCCGGCTTGGATTCTGGCGCTGGTCATCCATGGCAGCACTCAAGACCCGGGTCATGGTGCTGGGCTCCGGCAGTCGGGCCGCCAAGATCGACGAAATATTGACTAAACAAGGCGCCGCATCCAGCGTGCAGGTGGTGGGATACTTGCCCCTTGCGGGCACCCATCATTTCATCTCCCATGATCAAATCCTCGACACTTCTGAGCCTCTCGCCATATTGGCGGAGCGGCTACAGGTCGATGAAATTATTCTTGCCGTTCGCGAACGGCGAGGCGGCGCACTGCCAGTCGCGGACTTGCTGGATTGCAAACTCAATGGTATCCGCGTACTCGAACTATCCACCTTTTTCGAGCGGGAGAACGGTCACCTCCAACTGGATTCCCTGAATGCGAGTTGGATGATCCTCGGTGACGGATTTCACCAAGGCATGCTGAGAGACACCGTCAAGCGCATGTTCGATGTCGTGATGAGTCTGGCGCTGTTATGCCTTAGCCTCCCGTTCATGGTCCTAACCGCCGTGGCCATCAAGCTTGAAAGCGCAGGTCCGGTCTTCTACCGGCAGGAGCGGGTTGGGCAACATGGGCGCCCGTTTACCATTTTCAAGTTCCGTAGCATGCGAATGGATGCGGAATCGGACGGCAAACCTCGCTGGGCCAAGACGGACGATGAGCGCACGACCCGAGTGGGCCGCTTCATTCGCAAAGCCCGGATAGATGAACTCCCACAAACCTTTAACGTCTTCATGGGCGACATGAGCTTTGTCGGACCGCGACCCGAACGTCCCTATTTTGTCGCGGAATTAAGCCAGCAAATTCCCTATTACGCAGTGCGCCATACGATCAAGCCGGGCATCACGGGGTGGGCGCAGGTTCGCTATTCTTATGGCGCCAGCGTGGATGACTCGCTGGAAAAGCTGCAATATGATTTGTATTACGTCAAAAACCACAGTCTTTTTCTGGATCTTATGATTCTGTTCCAAACCGTACAGGTTGTCTTGTGGGGCAAGGGAGCGCGTTGAGCCGGACATGCCCGACCTGACGTCGCCTATAGCTGTTGTTGGACATGGCCTGACAGCCTTGGCCTATGCCTTGCTGGCCATTCTTGCCTTAAGCATCTGGCGCGATCGCCCCCAAGCCAAATACCTGGCAGCCGCCAGCGCCGCCTCCCTGCTTTGGGCTCTGTTCGTCGGATTACAGCCGGTTGTCAGCCCATTGGGCTTGTCCCTGGAAGTCATTCGGGATTTTTCCTGGTTGGGATTGCTGCTCGCCATACTCTTTGCCCGCCGTCCTGCAGGAACCCCCATCCCGAGTCACCTGAAGATCCTGTTCTGGTTGGCAGCGGGCATTACCGTCGTTCTTCTCCCCAGTCTGATGCTGCCTTCACTCTGGCATACCCTGCCCGAACTTACAGCCAGCGCCATTTACACAAGTTTGGTTGGTCTGGCCGTCCTGGGCCTGGTGCTGGTGGAACAAGTCTACCGAGGCAGCTCGCGCGAATTCCGCTGGTCCTTGAAATTTCTAAGCCTGGGTTTGGGCGGACTTTTCGCTTATGACTTTTATCTGTACGCCAACGCCCTGCTTTTCCACCAACTTGACGCGGAGGTATGGGGCGCGCGTGGTCTAGCCAGCCTGGTGGTTGCCCCCCTTGTTGCCATCTCATTCGCGCGCCAAAGCAGCGAACCCATCACCGGCGTGGCGTTGTCGCGGCGCGCCATGTTTCATGGCGCCGCGCTCCTTGGTGCAGGGATCTATCTGCTGCTCATGGCAGCTGCCGGCTACTACATCCGCATTTTCGGCGGCGACTGGGGAGGCGTCATACAGATCGCATTCTTGTTTGCCGCGATCATTCTGCTGGCGGTCATTTTCTCTTCTGGGACGCTTCGAGCCCGATTGCGCGTGTGGATGAGCAAACACTTCTTCCGCTACCACTACGATTACCGGGAAGAGTGGCTCAAGTTCACCCGCATGCTGTCGGAAGGTGCCGCGGGGGAGCGGCTTGGCGAGCGCACCGTGGAAGCCTTGGCGCGCCTCGTGGACAGTCCCGGCGGCGCACTCTGGTTGCTGGATGAAAACACGGGTTACAACCGGGCCGCCCACTGGAACATGTCCGACGCCCAGGGCGCTGAGCCTCCATCATCCCACTTTACTGAGTGGCTGAAAGCCAAGCAGTGGGTAATCAACCTCGACGAATACCGGATCAATCCTGCTCGTTATCGCGATCTTGAATTGCCGAGCTGGATTGCCAACCAGCCGGACGGCTGGCTGCTTATCCCCCTAATGCATCACGAGTATTTGATCGGCTTCATCGTCCTCAAACACTCGTTGGCAAGAATCCGCGTCAATTGGGAAGTCAGCGACCTGATCAAGACCGCCGCCCGACAGGCGGCAACCCACCTAGCCCAGATGAAAGCAACAAACGCACTGATCGTGGCACGCCAATTCGAGTCCTATAACCGGGCCACCACCTTTGTCGTCCATGATCTGAAGAACCTCGTTGCCCAACTCTCCCTCCTGCTGGCCAATGCCCAAAAGCACAAGCATAAGCCGGAATTCCAGGACGACATGATTGCAACCGTCGAAAGTTCGGTCGTACGCATGAACAAGGTGCTGGCCCAGCTCAAGCGCGGCGGGCAGGCCGGTCAACAGGAGAGCGTGGATCTTCGCCAACTCCTGCCCGAGGTCATGGCCAGCAAATCTGCGTTCCGCCTGAAGCCCACCCTGGATTGCTCGGGGGCCGACCTGAACGTGTGCGCGGAAAGCGCTCAGTTGGGACGCGTTATTGGTCACATATTGCAAAATGCTTTGGAGGCGACGCCCGACTCAGGCAATGTCCACATTGAGGCAAACAACGCGGATAATCAGGTGAATGTGATCATCCGCGATACCGGCTGCGGCATGGAGGCCGAATTCATTCGCGACCGGCTGTTCCGCCCTTTTGACTCGACCAAGGGGGCGGGAATGGGCATCGGCGCCTATGAGTGCCGCGAATATGTGCGCGAACTGGGCGGAAAGATTACGGTGGAGAGCGAACCTGGCCAAGGGACCACATTCCGGATCAGGCTGCCGGTTGCCCAATGTCCTCCCGCTTCGCGACGCCCTGCAAGCAAACTGAAAGAACAAGCCGCATGAGCGCAACCAAGCCTATGATCCTGCTGGTCGAAGACGATACCGGCATGCAAAAACAGATCAAGTGGAGTCTGGATGCCTACGACGTGATCACTGCCGGCGATCGCGAAGACGCCATCGGCATGCTGCGCCGTCACGAGCCGCCGGTGGTGCTGCTGGACCTGGGCCTGCCGCCGGACCCCGATGGCGCGTCCGAAGGACTTTCCACCCTGCAACAAATTCTGACGATGGTTCCCGCCACCAAGGTTATCGTCATCACGGGCAATCTGGATCGCGCTAACGCGGTCAAAGCCATCGGCATGGGCGCCTACGATTTCTTCCAGAAGCCATTCGAACCGGAGGTCCTTTCCATTCTGATTGCCCGGGCCTTTCATGTGCACACCCTGGAATCAGAGAATCGCCGCCTCGCACAGACTGCAAAATCCCCGCTCGAGGGCCTGATCACGGCTGACGAAGCCACGCTCAAGGTGTGCCGCACGATTGAAAAAGTGGCGCCCGCTGACGTGACCGTCCTGTTGCTTGGCGAGTCCGGCACCGGCAAGGAAGTCTTGGCCCGGGCAGTGCATGCCTTGTCTGCGCGGGCGGATCGGCGATTCGTTGCCATCAACTGCGCAGCAATCCCCGATACCCTGCTGGAATCCGAATTATTCGGCTATGAAAAGGGCGCCTTCACTGGCGCCGCAAAACAGACCATAGGCAAGATTGAGCACGCTCATCAAGGCACCTTGTTTCTCGACGAGATCGGCGACCTGCCCATGCCTTTGCAGGCCAAATTGTTGCGCTTCCTTCAGGAAAGGGTGATCGAACGCCTCGGCGGCCGCGCGGAAGTTCCAGTGGATGTGCGGGTGGTCTGCGCAACCCATCAAGACCTAGCCAATATGATCAGGGAAGGGCGCTTCCGCGAAGATCTTTATTATCGGCTTTCGGAGATTACTATCACTATTCCGCCTTTAAGAGACCGACACGGTGACGCGGTATTGCTAGCCCATGCGTTCATGGAACGCATGTCCCGGGAAAAGGGCCGGGCGCTGAAAGGTTTCAGCCCCGATGCACTGGAAGCGCTGGAAAGCCACACCTGGCCCGGCAATGTGCGGGAGATGGAAAACCTGATCAAACGGGCTGCCATCATGGCCGACGGCCCGCTTATCGGCGCCGAAGACCTGGGGCTCACAGCGAAGCAGGGGGACAGCCAGCCCATCAACCTGCGCACGGTCAGGGATGAAGCCGAACGGCGCGCCGTCACCCGGGCCCTGGCCCGGACCCAACACAATGTGGCCCAGACCGCCGAAATTCTCGGAATCAGCCGCCCCACGCTGTATGATCTGATGAACAAATTCGGAATGAAATAGCCGCAATTACTTTGAAGAGTAGCCAGCATTTGCCTCTCCCCAATACCCTGATCCCCAACTGGCTGCACAAGAGGAATCAGAGCCCAAGGCCTTCATCGCTCTACAGCCATTGAAGAAACCAACCATGCAATTTGGACCGCGCATAACACGAGAAGCGAGTATGAACAAAAAACATATGACCCACGCCCTAGTCTTCCTGGCAATGCTGGCATCTGCGGCTGGCTGCAGCAAAACGCCCCAAGAACATATGCAGTTGGCGCAACAGGCGGTGCAAAAGGCTGACTTGAAGACGGCCGTCATCGAGCTGAAAACGGTCCTGAGCAAAGAGCCCAACAATCGCGAGGCCCGTTTGCTTCTCGGCAAAAGCTACTTCGATCTCGCCATGTACCCGGACGCGGAGAACGAACTCAACAAGGCCCTCAAGCTAGGTGCGGAGGATGACCAAGCGCTTCCCGTTCTGGCCAAGACGCTACTCCGGTTGGGCGAACCCCAGAAGGTCCTCGCCCTAGAGACACCGGCCAGCGGACTGAGCCCTCAGTCGCTTGCCTCGCTCTATGCCACTCGCGCAGAAGCGCAGATGTCTCAGGGCAATCGGGCAGAAGCGGAAGCTGCCGTCAATGCAGGGACGAAATCTGATCCCAACCATCCTGAACTCCTGCTGGCCCAAGCAAGGCTGGCTCTGGCGGACAAGCAGAAGACCCAGGCAGAACAACTGGTCGATGCTGCTTTGAAGAGCAATCCGAAGTTCACCGATGCCCTCTACCTCAAGGCCGGATTACTTCAGGCGGATGGCAAAGACAGCGAAGCACTCAAGGTTTATCAGCAGATTACAACCAACGATCCGCTTCAGTACCGGGCCCATCTCGCCATTGCCAGCCTGCATTTGAACAAGGGTGATTTCGAAGGCGCAGATCGGGCGCTCAAAGCGGCTGAAAAGGTGGCCGGGAAGGCGCCCCAAGTCAAATATGCCCGAGGCATCCTTGAACTTCGTCGCGGCAATCTGAAGAAAGCCGAGAGTGCACTCCAGGACGTATTGCGAATTGCCCCTGATCACCTGCCTTCCCTGCTTGCCTACGCCACGGTCAGTTATGGCTTGGGTCACTACGAGCAAAGCATTAATAGCGCTGGCAAGGTGCTTAGCGCCGTGCCTAATAATCTTCTGGCCGGCAAGGTTCTCGCCGGCAGCTTGCTGAACACTGGCGATGTCAACGGTGCGCTCAAGACTCTGGGCCCGCTTCTTCCCAAATACCCGGATGATGCGAAACTGTTGGCACTTGCCGGCGAGACTTATCTCCGAGCCAAAGATTACAACAAGGCCATGGAATACCTGGGCCGGGCATCGGAACTGGACCCGAAGAACGCCGCGGTCAAGACCAGCCTTGCTGCGGGACACCTGGCTGAAGGAGAGAGCGACAAGGCCCTGACAGACCTGGAGCAGGCCGTCAGCCTGAATACCAAGCCCGGCCGGGCAGACTTGGCTCTGGTCATGTTGTACTTGAGGAATAAGGAATATGACCAGGCACTCCAAGCTATCGCCAGCCTGGAAAAGAAACTGCCCAACAACCCGGTCACCCACAACCTTCGCGCCGCCGCCCTGCTGGGCAAACAGGACCGGTCCGGCGCGCGCAAGGCCCTGGAACAGGCCTTGGCCATCCAACCCACGTTCTTCCCGGCCGCCGTCAATCTTGCCCGCCTCGACATGGCTGAAAACAAGCCGGATGCCGCGCGCAAACGCTTTGAAGCCATCCTCGAGAAGGACAAGAACAATATCCAGGCCATGCTGGCGCTCGCAGACTTGGCCGCCATTCAAAAGAAGGAAGGTGAGTACGTAGGCTGGCTGGAAAAGGCTGCAAAAGCTGATTCCAAAGCCATCAAGCCGCGCGCCGCCCTGGCGCGCTACTACCTCGCCAAGAAGCAAAATCAAAAGGCCTTGGCGTTAGCAAACGAGACTGTCAGCGCCAATCCCGACAACCTTGAGGCGCTCAACCTGCTGGGTGCGACCCAGATGGCCACGGGGGACAAGGCCGCTTCCGTCACCACCTTTACCCGCATGACCCAGAAGGCTCCCCAGTCACCGGGCGCACTCGTTCAATTGGCCCTTGCCCAGATTGCCGACAAGCAACTGGGCAATGCCCGTGGTAATTTGCAGCAAGCACTAAAACTAAAACCCGACTTTCTTAAAGCCCAGGAAGCCTTGATACGGGTAGAATTGGCGGACAACAAGCCCGACGCCGCCTTGGAGATCGCCCGCCAGATCCAGGCCCAACAGCCTAAGGCAGTTATTGGCTTTGACAACGAAGCCGACATCCTGCTGATTCAGAAGAAATACGCCCAAGCGGCCAAAGCCTATGATCAGGCCCTCGCGAAAGGTGCCGGGTCTTCAGGCCTGATCAAGCTTCACCGTGCCCTCTCGCTATCCGGCGATGCCAAAGCTGCAGATCAGCGACTGGCCGCATGGATCAAGCAAAACCCCAAGGACACCGCCGTGCGCACTTACGCCGCCGAATCCTACATGGCGTCCAATCGCAACCGCGACGCCATCGCCCAGTACGAAGAAGTCTTGAAGTTGTCGCCGCAAAACGCCCTGGCTCTGAACAATCTGGCCAACCTCTATCAGCGCGAAAAGGACGGGCGTGCCTTGGCGACCGCGGAGCAGGCTCTCAAACTCGCGCCTGAACATCCAGGCATTCAGGACACTTTGGGCTGGATCCTGGTGGAACAGGGGCAATTGCCCCGTGCTCTAGATTTGCTGGACAAGGCAGCTGCCAAGTTGCCCATGGACGCCACGATTCGCTATCACCATGGTGTCGCCTTGGCTCGCTCAGGAAATAAAGCCGCAGCGAAGAAGGAATTGGACGCAGCCATCTCCAAGGGTCAGAAATTTCCCGAACTGGACGAAGCCAAAACACTACTTAAAGGCCTGTAATCCAAGTGGCAAGGTTACACAACCTTGCCCGGGTGAGCTTAGACCCATCCATTTGCGACCCATCATCATGGTTCATGCAAACGCACGAGCCAGTTACCACATAGCAGATTTTGTCGCGCGTCTGGGACGATGTTTCACTGGGACGGCCCCTATTGCCCTTTCAACACTGTCGGCAATTCTTACGCTCAACGTCTCCGTCAATTCGACGGGGCAACAGTTTTCACCGCACCGGTTTCCTCTACATTCAATGCATCTTTGTTAAAACAATGAGTTATATGATGCGCAAGATTGTATGGAAAGTGATTGCAGGAATTGGCATATCTTGTGCTTTGTATTTTGTACCAGTGCAATTCCGTAATCGTCTGCGCTTAGCACCTTATCTTTTTGGGAGATAACCATGAAACAACTTAGCAAACAATCAATTCGCAAGAGTGCAATGACGGTTTCCGTTCTGGCGCTGGCCATGACAGCGAGCATCGCTCAGGCTGATCCAGTGACCGAGTGGCACTATTCCACCGATTCAACGTTCTCCTCTCCAACCTGGTCCGGTCCTGCGGGCAATAATGGAGCGGAAACCGTATCAACCTATGAACTGTCTTGGGGGCGGAGTGGTGGAAATTTTACGACAGATACCGGAAACTCAGACACCAATCGAAGTGCCTTGACGGTTGGTAACGCAGTCACTGGCACGCTCGCCGGTGGTGGCCCAGTAGAAGGCTCGGTCAATACCACCATCGGAGGCACGCCGGATTCACTTTTGGGGGAGATTGCCGAGGGGATTTCGCTTACCCACTGGAATAATCCAATTTCGAGTAGTTTTGGCACTTTGACCGGGGCAACCATCACCGATACCCTTACGCTGACTCCGTTGACGCCAGCCTACTACTCAGCCATTGTAAATCCGCCCACGCTACTGTTCCAATTTAAGTTCCAGGAAACTCCTAATGAAGGGGCGTATGGAGCGGGGGGTTTCGGCCATACTGGAAGCGGCTATTGCGCCGATGGTTCGACCTTTGCAAGTCATTCCCAAGGATGTCCGGATCTATTCGGCTTTGAAAACACACTGACTTTGAACAATCCATTTCCATATGCTGATTCAGGCGCAGACGGCATTTTGGGAAACCTGGATGACTTCACGCGTACCTACTATGCCAGTGTCTTCGTGCTGGATGTAAACAACGATGCATTCCCGCTATCACAGTTGACTTCGGGTGAATGTGGCGCACTTGGCTTAAGTAGTGGATGCTTTGGTTTTAGAACAGCTGAGGCAGCGCATACCACGGCGAAGTTTGCCTTTGCTGTGACCACAGAGCCGTTTACATATCAGGTTCCTGAACCGGGCACCTTGGCCTTGGTCGGTATTGCCCTGGTTGGGCTCGGTGGGTTGCGTCAACGCAAGGCCAGCTAATTGGCTAGCCTGCTCGGTTGGCGTCAAGGCTGACCGGCAAGATCGCAAAAAGGCACGGTCTAGCAACCGTGCCTTTTTGTATTCAATTCTGGCGCCGTTATCTTTATACTGTAAAGTAAAGGGTAAAGGGGTTAGACCACTATACAGTCCGCATTCACTTCAGATTTGTAAGTTGTGATTCTAGGCAACCGCCCAGTAAGCTAAACCTGCCTCCCAATTCCTTCGGCGTACCGGTTTGTCCCTTCTACCCTCCACCCTGTCGGTTGACTTTCGCCTAGCCCTGCGCAACATCCTGCGCCAGCGGCGGCGCAGCACCATTGCCATCATCGCAATAAGCTTTGGTGTCATTGCCATGATGCTTTCCTCAGGGTACATAGAGTGGTCGTTTTGGGCGACCCGTGAAGAGATCACCCTCAAACAGACTGGCCATATACAAGTATCCAAGCCGGGTTATCACGAGGATGGGCAAGCGGATCCGTTTGCCTTCCTTTTACCGAGAGCCTCGCCAGCCCTAAACGTCATTGAACACATTCAAGGTGTTCAAGCGGTGGCACCACGTCTTGCATTCAGTGGTCTGGTCAGTCACGGCGAGAACACACTCTCCTTTATCGGCGCAGGGATCGACCCCGCAACAGATCCCTCAGCCAAAGATCCCGTTATCCTGAAAGGCAAGCCACTATCTTCCCAAGCACCTAACGGCGTGTTAATGGGTGCCGGATTGGCAGCCAATCTGGGGGTTAGGACTGGCGACTCGGTTGTACTGGTTGCGAGTACTGCGATCGGCGGAATCAATGCAGTCGAGGGTAAGGTAGTGGGTTTGGCGTCCGCTACGGTAAAGGCCCTCGATGACAGTATGCTGTGGGTACCGATCGAGATGGCACGCACATTGTTGCGAGTCTCCGGTTCCCATCTCTGGATCATAAGCCTGGCGAAGACCGACATGACAGACCGGGTAGTTAATCAACTCAAGTCTGAACCAGCACTGAAAAATCTGGAAATTGTCCCATGGACCAAACTCGCTGACTTCTATAACAAGACCGTAAAACTATTTTCCCGCCAATTGGGTGTAGTCAATCTAATCATCGCAATCATTATCGTGCTAAGCATAAGCAATACCATGACCATGAGTGTCATGGAGCGAACAGTCGAAATTGGCACGTCCATGGCGCTAGGGGTCAGGCGACGACGCATTCTGGCCAATTTCATTATGGAAGGGCTCTTACTTGGCGTTATCGGTGGAATCCTTGGGGTGAGTCTGGGTGAGTTGGCGGCGAAGGTGATCTCTTACATTGGCATCCCATTACCTCCTGCCCCCGGCATGTCCCGGGGTTTTATCGGCTTCATCATAATCACTCCCAAGATCATTGGGGAAGCCCTCCTCCTCGCAATGACCACCACTCTCCTTGCGAGTATCTATCCGGCCCGGCGAGCATCACAGCTGGTCGTCGTCGACGCCCTGCGCCACAACCGCTAAGGGACTATCCATGTGGAAATTGGCACTGCGGAATGTCCTACGTCACAAAGCCCGTACCGGCATGACGTTGCTGGCCATTATCGCTGGCGTGGCCGGCCTTATTCTCAGCGGTGGCTTTGTTCATGACATTTTCACTCAGCTCGGCGAGGTCCTGATCCATTCCCAATCCGGCCATATCCAACTGTCCCGTGCTGGTTATTTCGAACATGGCATGCGCAGCCCGGAGAAATATCTAATCAGCGACCCTGAACCCTTGCGCAAGGCGATTGTTGGAATACAAGGCGTGGATGACGTAATGGGGCGTCTGTACTTTGCCGGATTGCTCAACAATGGACATTCTGACCTGCCCATCATCGGTGAAGGTGTTGCGCCGGCGCATGAAGCACGGCTGGGAAGTGGCATGGTATTGACAGCAGGGCGAAAACTCAGTGAAACAGATGAACATGGGATGATGATCGGAGATGGCTTGGCACATGCCCTGAAACTCAAACCCGGAGATTGGGCGACAGTGGTGATCAACACCCCCGAGGGCGCCATGAATAGCCTTGAATTCAAGGTTGTCGGGGTTTTCCAGACCTTCTCCAAAGACTACGACGCACGCGCGGTGCGCATTCCATTGGCAGCGGCCCAGGAGATGCTGGCAACACGAGGGATCAACACGCTGGTTGTGGCCCTTAAACGGACCGAGGACACTAAACGAGTTGCAGCAGACTTGGACAGGCGGTATTCAGACCGGGGGTTTGAAGTCAAAACCTGGTTGCAGTTGAACGACTTCTACACCAAAACAGTGGAAATGTATGACGGCCAATTTGGAGTATTGCGGATCATCATTTTGCTCATGGTGCTATTGAGTGTTGTCAATAGCGTCAATATGAGCGTATTCGATCGGGTAGGCGAATTCGGCACCATGATGGCATTGGGCAACCGCAGCCGCAACGTGTTCAACCTGATCATCCTGGAGAACGCCATTATCGGGCTAACCGGGGCAAGTGCCGGCGTAATCATCGGCATTATGCTTGCGCTGATCATTTCAGCCATTGGCATCCCCATGCCACCACCGCCCAATGCCGACCTGAGTTATGTCGCCCATATTCGCATCGTACCCTCTGTTGTTGCAGGCGCCTTTGCGGTGGGGTTGATTGCTACGATTGTTGCAGCCTTCATGCCCGCATCAGGAGTATCTCGTATCCCCGTAGTAGACGCGTTACGCCAGAACGTCTGAAGTCCTTAGCGAGATATGTCGGTTTCGTGAGCAAGGGTTTTGAAAGTCCCCATCGAGGCACCATGGTGCCTCATCCAATCGGTGCTTCATTTAGAAATCACGTCTCAACTCCGTGAAGATCCGATCCTGGCTATCATATTGGCCGAACAGGCCGGTGGGCGGGCCGCCGAATACGTCCAACCCGAAATTCAGCCGCCAATTAGGCTGAAAGCCCCAAGAAAGCTTGGGGCGCGCCAACCAATCACTCCGATTCAGGCTATGGATCAAGAGTGCTTCCGCTTCCCAGTTATGGGCGAATTTGTGATTCACCAGAAGCGAGATGCCGCTCTCGTACTTATCGAAGATAGTATTAGGATCGTGATCGAAGAAGATGCGCTGGAACAACTGGGTATTTACCCGGGTGTCCGCGGTGGGATTGAAGTCCAGGCCCGCAACCCAGTCCAAGGTGTTCTGTTTCACAACCCCATCGCTGTCGGCAAGAGTCGTCACATTGTAGCGCCGGCCGTCGGTATAGACTGTCTCTGCCTTGAGAACGAAGGAGCCGAGGTCCTTGGCCAAGGTTCCCCCTGCCTGCCAGATGCGATCATGACGTGGAAAGAAAACCTGCTGGTTGACTGCATCCCGATAGAAAGTCGGCTGACTGTCCATGCTGCTGTACCAGAAGCCGGAAACATCCCATCCGTTGGTGAGTTGAGAAAGCCGCAATCCATAATTGGTGTGATCGACTCCATAGCCGGGTTTCTTCTCATCCATAATGATCGGAATGCCCGCGGGAGAGATTGGATAGGGGTAGAAATCCGACCCCGCACCCGTTTTGCCAAGCTCGAATGGGGTGCCGATCAGATCGTAACTCGGGAAGGGAATCCATATCACTTCAGCATGGAAGTCATTCTCGAAATACTCCGCCCGCGCGGCCCATTGGGGAATACGCAAGACATCGAAATCGGGCAGGATGAACTCCCTCAGGTCCTTGGCCGACACCACATCGGCAAAGAATAGCCCCACCATCTCGCCCCAAACGATTTGCTGCCGGCCCACCCGCCAATCCAGGCTGCCGGTTGAGAAGTCCAGATACGTTTCCCCAAACCGAAATTTCGCTCGCTGATCTTCGCGCACCGTATCGGAATAAAAATCGGTCAAGTCGTAAACGCCGTTGTACTCCGCACGTCCGGTGGCTTTCCATTTGATGCCATCGCCCAGGTGCCCCTGGGTGCCCAGTTCGAGGCGCCCCAACACATTGGACCAATGAACGGGGTCAGAATAGGTGTAGGCCAGTTGCGTCTGGAAGAAACCCCTCAAAGGAAACGCCTCTTCGGCCTTGACAGCTTGAGCTCCGGGTTCCTCGCCGAACAGGCTCTCTCTTGAAGTCGGCAAATCCTTCTCTGCCTTGGGTGCAGCTTCATCGCTCTTGACCGCGCTCGGCTCAATCCCAAATAGTGAGTCCTTCGAAGCTGGCGGCGCTTCCTCTGGCTTCTGTGCAGGCTTGCTATCTTTTTCCGTCTCGGTGCCAACGCCAAAAAGTTCATCCTTGGAGAGCGGCATGTCGTCATCCTTGGCTGCCAGCACCTGCACGCCCTGTCTTTCCAGGGGGACATCGCCATTCGTTCCACTTGCGGCCGCGAGGATCGGCGTACCCGACACAAAGGCCCAGATTACCCAAGCCAACTTTGACTTCATGTATTTCCTCCTTGCACTTCGACAGCCCGATCACCTGGCTTTACCGACTTCCATTGCTCATTCACCTTCATGCCCAGCGAGGAAATTCGACCATCTTCGATGCGGATGAGGCGGTCGGCCATGGCCATAATGCGGCGATCATGGGTGGAGAAGATGAAGGTTGTGCCGTAATGCCGATTGATCTCCTTCATCAGGTTCAAGATGCTTTCGCCAGTCTGTCTGTCGAGGTTGGCTGTGGGCTCGTCAGCCAAGATGATGCGCGGCTTTATCGCCAAGGCCCGGGCAATGGCAACGCGCTGACGCTGCCCGCCACTCAATTGGTTTGGCCTGTGGTCGGCAAACTGTTTCAGTCCAACCACCGCCAGGAATTTAGCCACCCTTCTTTGGCGATCTTCGCGGCTGACCTCCGGCAGATTCAGCAGCGGATATTCCACGTTCTCGGCAGCGGTCAGCACAGGGAACAGGTTAAAGGATTGGAAGATAAATCCGGTGGTGTGAGCGCGCAGATCGGCCAGCTCATTGGGTGAACGACCGGTTACTTCAACCTCATCAATAAAGACCTTGCCTTCGGTTGGCGTGTCGATACATCCGATAATATTAAGCAGGGTGGTCTTGCCGCTGCCCGATGGTCCGGCAATGGCCAGGAACACGCTTTCCTCGATTGAAAGTGTAATATTGTGCAGTGCAATGACTTTCTGCTCCCCTAGCAAGTATTCTTTGGTAACACCTTCAACGCGGACAAGGCTCATTATCTCGCTCCCATGGGGTGCTGCTTTATCAAATGGACTTCTGACATGCCTATTCTTGCTCGTTCCCGTGCCCAATATTTGATTGCTTATTTGATTCTTGCCTTTTCGGCGAGCTTTGCTGCAACGGCGGAAACGACTGTCGAGGATGACCCGCTGGCAAGAAGCATACTCGAGAAGTCTGACAGAATCCGCTTCCCAGCGGAGAGCTTCCAGGTTGATGTCCATATCGACAGTTCGGCATCCGATGCAGACACGGTAAAACGAAAATACAGAGTGCTCTCCAAGGGTCCCGAAAACACAGTCGTCATGATACTCGAACCGGCATCAGAACGGGGACAGATCATGCTCATGAAAGGCCGTGATCTTTGGGTTTTTGTGCCTAATGTCTCCCAGCCCATAAGGCTGGGGCTGGCCCAGCGTCTCACCGGCCAAGTGGCCAATGGTGATCTGGCCCGTGCCAACTTCAGCGGAGATTACAGCCCACGCATTCTGCGCACGGAAAGCCTGAACGGTGAAGACTGCTACGTGCTCGAATTGCTGGCGGTGGACCACGGGGTTACTTACCATCGTGTGCTGTTATGGGTGAACAAGGCCAACTACAGGCCCCGCAAAGCCGATTTCTACTCCTTGTCCGGCCGCCTGATGAAGACCTGTACCTACGAGAACTTCGAACGTATGGCCGGAACAGTGAGACCAACACGGCTGGTCATGAAGGATGCACTCAAGCCCGGGGATATTTCTACGCTCGACTATGAGAACATGAGACTGCGCGAGTTGCCCGACAAGGTCTTTTCCAAGGACTATCTCAAGAAGCTCCAGTGAATTACCGGCCTTCTGATAGTGAAGGGCTACTCAAGAACCGGCATAAGAGCATCAGGAATGATCAAAGACGACTACCACTACATCTGGGAGTTTTGCATCCAGCGCATGCCCGCCAGGCTGAACGCAGGGATAGAATTGACCGTCGAGCCTTGTTACTCTGAGTCTTGCAAACTTCACGCCCATTGGGGCAATGTTTGAGGCTTGCCCTCGGATTGTGTTCGCTTGCGCAATGACTCCAGAATACAACTATGATCTCGCCTTTTCTCGGAACCTCGGCTGGATCTTGAGCGCGGAGCAATCCGTCATTCGGCAGGCAAGGGTCGCTATTGCAGGGCTAGGCGGAGTCGGGGGCGCCCATCTGCTGACCCTTAGCCGTCTCGGTGTCGGAAAATTTTCCATCGCCGATTTCGACCGTTTCGAACTCCAGAATTACAATCGCCAGGCCGGGGCGACCCAGTCCAACCTCGGTCGGCCCAAAGTCGAGGTCTTGGCGCGCATGGCGCTGGACATCAACCCGGAGTTGGAATTGCGTCAGTTTCCCGAGGGTGTGACCCCGGAGAACCTCGATGCCTTCCTGCAGGATGTCGATGTCTATGTTGATGGCCTCGATTTCTTCGCGGTCGACGCGCGCCGGCTGGTCTTCGCGGGCTGCCGCAAGCGCGGCATTCCTGCCGTCACTGCTGCGCCGCTTGGGATGGGTGTCGCGCTGCTCTATTTCGCCCCGACCGGGATGAGCTTCGAGGAATACTTCCGGCTGGAAGGCTGTTCGCGCGAGGAACAGCTTGCGCGGTTCATCGCGGGATTGTCGCCGGCGATGCTGCAGCGCAGCTACCTGCGTGATCCGGCGACAGTCAATTTCGCCGAGCAACGCGGGCCCTCGACCGTTATCGCTTGCGAGCTTTGCGCCGGCGTGACTGGAGCAGAGGTGCTGAAAATCCTCCTCAAGCGCGGCCCACTGCGGGCGGCGCCGTGGGGACTTCAGTTCGATGCGTATAATCGCAAGATAGCCTATACTTGGCGGCCTTTTGGCAATGCCCATCCCTTGCAACGCCTGTTGTTGAGCATGATTCGAGGCAAACTCAGCGGGCGGCGCTAGCAAAGAACGGGATTTCTTCATCGCGTCTGACTATCGCGCTGGACTCGACTGCATATTGCTTCACCTTATACCGACACATCAAACACGCGCGAACCGCAGGTGCAATACCCGGTGTCGGAATGCGAAAGACCGGGGTTAAAGCGCCAAAGCCGCAAGAAGCAGACTGTCGAATTTATTTACAGTAAAGCAATACCGCGATGCCTCTTCTACGCTAATGATCATATAACACATTGTTTTGACATGAATTCAAGGTTAGTGGCATGCCCATTGCTTTAGAGAAAGCACATGGCCTGTTAAGAATCTGAACGCAGTCATCTGGCGGGTTCGATGTCCGAAAAACTTTATCTAGGAGAAAAGAAGATGAAACTGTTTAACCGTAAGGTACTCACATCGGCCCTTGCATCCGGTCTGACTGTGGCCGCTATAGCGGCATATGCCGATCCGATCACCGTCATCCCCTCGCCCAGTGGGATCTCGATCAAGTTCGTGGACAGGGAACACGTAATCACCGCTCCTGGCCAGAATCTTTTTGGCATCTTCGACATCACGCAAATCAATTCTGCCAATGGCAGTAGCACATTTTGGAACGGAAACGGCGCCACTGATGGCATGCAGTTGGTGGGTTATTTCAACGGCTTGACATCGGAGGCAGATCAAACGGGCGGAGGGGGTCTCAGCTTCACGGGCGGTAATATCACCCTGTACCTAGTTCCGAACGGAGATTATCAGCCGGGCAACAACCCCGACACACTGAACCCTGTAACACAGCTTTGCGGCGGTGCTGCATGTCCCACGCCCTGGCTGACCTTGGATTTCGTTCCCGGGATAAATGATGCCCTTGGACCTACGGGTGATGCCACCCTTCAGGCGGCCTTGGCGACGACCAACGTCCAGGCGGGATTCGGCTACATGAGCGTGACCGGCGGTACGAACATGGCGTTCTTTGACACAAACGGCTTCACGTTCAACAACTTTGCTCCTGCCGATATGTTTTTTCGCAGCAACTTTGTCCTAGCGACTCCACAGACTTGTTTTGCCAACGACGGTTGGGACGTGTGCAGCGATGACCCCATCATTGGTGCGACTATTCCGGAACCGGCAACTCTTGCGCTGCTAGGGTTGGGCTTGGTCGGACTGGGCATGGTTCGCCGCAAGAAGGCCGCCTAGCGCTTCACCGATCTGGGGAGATTCTTGTGAAAACCCGCGCGGTACGCCGTGCGGGTTTTCTTTTTCTGGGCGGCTTCGACCACGGATAGGCACCGCTCAAAGCTGCCCGGCGCAGGCCATTGTCGCGAACTGACTTGGAATCGATTTGTTGGCGCTGCTTAATCACACTCTGGGTGATTACTTCCAGGCATGAGCTTCCTCCGGTCAACCACACCTGCTTCCGTTTGAGGCCGAAGAGCTAGCCGCCTTGGAGGCGGCGCGCAATGCCTAATTCGTCTTCTTTCGAGAATCCATAAGGGTAGAGCGACTTTTCGTTCGCTTGTTGGCGCCGCCCTCCCACCCTGGCGATCTCCCGCTCGATGTAGGCGAAATCCAGCCTCAACAACACGGCCGGCGCGCTAACACGCGGGCACATTCTTTCCTCACCGATTTGTTCGAAGCCGAGCATTCTCTTGTAGAAACCCACATGACGCGGATTGACCTCAATGACAAAATCCGTGTACTGGTGTATGTGAAACGCATAAATGAACGCGATATGAAAGAGCGCAGCCAACACTTCCTTGGATCCCAATGTCTCGTCCACGGCAAGCTTGGTAAGCTCGACAATTCGCCTTCCTTGTCGTCTAAGCGGCTCGACTTCAGCCATATACAACTTGTCCATCGCCAAACCTGAAGGCGAATCCAATCCCAATGTAATTGTGCCCGCTACCTTGTCACCCGCATTGGCGACCAGAGTAAGCCTATACGGATCCTGCACAATTTCGCCGGTATCATACCCCCGCCAGGTGTACATTTTCTGGATCAGAAGGCTGGCCAATTTGCGGCGGTCGTCGCTCGTTGCCAACCTCAGCTTGAATTCTTGCCTGCTGGTCTTGTCATCTGAGCCCTCAAATTCGTGGCTCTCATCGATGCACAAGTCCTTCAGCCGGTAGGGTGACTGGAAGGCAATGATGGTCCTGTCCCAATCATCAGCCACCTGGTGCCTGCGTGATCTCAGACTTTCAAAACTGTGCGCCATGATATTTCTTTACAACTTCTCCGTCCGCAGCAACTGTTGATATTCTTAATCGACCAAAATTGGCCAATGTTTAAGTAATGGGAGCGTTCAAGTGCTTGGTTTCAGCCAGCGTGCCACGTCCATGGCAAAATAGGTCAAGATTCCATCCGCTCCCGCCCGCTTGAACGATAGCAGCGCCTCCAGTACACACGTCCTCTCATTCAACCATCCCTGCTGTGCTGCCGCTTTCAGCATGGCATATTCGCCGCTAACTTGATAGGCGTAGGTCGGCGCGCCGAATTGCTCCTTCACCTATTATTGTTGGGCTATCGATATACTTCCCTGCGATTGCCTATTCGTACCACCAAGATGTGCAGTCTGTCGTCCTCAATACGGGCTATCACTCGATAATCACCCACCCGATATTTCCGGAACTCACCAAACCGTATGCCCTTAAGCGCTTGGCCGATGCTGCGCGGGTCTTCAAGGGGCATGATGCGTTCCTGCAGGAACCTAAGGTTTCGTCGCGCAACTTGAGGATCAAGACTGTCCAACTCGTTTTCTGCCGCAGGATCGAACTCAATCCGCCAAGCCATAGCGCTCGGCAATATCATCGAGAGGGACGGGCTGGCTATGACCCGCCCGTAGTTCCTCCAACCGCTTTTCGGCCAGATAGATATCTTCCAGATCATCCATATATTCCAGGATGGCTTCGCGCGCATAAAAAGTCTTGGTTCTACCGGTAGCCTTGGCCAAGGCATCCAAGCGCTTTTCGACATCTTCAGGTAATCGTATTGCAAGCATATCAGGCTCCCGAGCTCATTTTATATACAAGTATATCATTTGCGAGCCCGGGGGACATCCACTAGACCAGCTTTGCTGTCTGCGACCATGAAGAACCAGCACACTTTCGACCCGCGCGAACGAGCCAGTTTGAATCAGAACATTCAAGCAGGAAGCAACGGAGGATGGGAATCCGCGTTTGACCATCACAACACAATCAATCGTTGCGGGTCACATCTTTTCCTTCATCCAGCGCGCCACATCCATGGCAAAATAGGTCAATGTCCCATCCGCCCCAGCCCGCTTGAAGCTTAACAATGCTTCCAAGACACATGCCCGTTCGCTGATCCAGCCGTTTTGGCCCGCCGCTTTGAACATGGCATATTCGCCACTGACCTGATAGGCGTAGGTCGGCGCGCCGAAACGCTCCTTCACGCGCCGAACAATATCCAGATAGGGCATCCCTGGCTTGACCATCACCATATCCGCCCCTTCTTCCAGATCCAATCCCACTTCCCACAGGGCTTCGTCGGAATTGGCCGGATCCATCTGATAGGTGTATTTGTTGCCCGCTCCCAGATTGGCGGCGGAGCCCACGGCATCGCGGAAAGGCCCGTAGAAGCTGGAGGCGTACTTGGCGGCATACGCCAAGATCCGAGTGTGGATCTGGCCCTCGTGGTCCAGCGCCTCCCGAATGGCGCCAATCCGGCCGTCCATCATGTCCGATGGCGCCACCACGTCCGCCCCGGCATGCGCGTGGCTGACCGCCTGACGCGTCAATACGGCCACGGTTTCGTCATTCAGCACGTAGCCGGACGCATCAATCAAGCCGTCCTGCCCGTGACTGGTATAGGGGTCGAGGGCGATGTCGGTAATGATGCCCAATTCCGGCACGGCCTGTTTCAGTGCTCTTACCGTCCGGGGAACCAGGCCCTCCGGGTCAACGGCCTCCCGCGCATCCTCTGTTTTAAGGGATGGGTCAATGACGGGAAACAGCGCCAGCGCCGGGATTCCCAGGCGCGCCGCCTCTTCTGCCAGCGGCAGCAGTAAATCCACCGACAGCCGTTCAACCCCCGGCATGGAAGCCACGGCTTCGCGCCGGTGACTCCCATCCAGGACAAACACCGGATAGATCAAATCCGCAACGTCCAGATGGTTTTCCCGCATCAGACGGCGGGAGAACTCGTCGTGCCGCATGCGGCGCATGCGGCGGGAAGGAAAATGCCCCGCAACTCTAATCACAATCGGCTCCAGAGAAATTCAGGAACTATTCTAAGCCGCTCCGCTCTATCTGCTAGACGATTTTATCGTCTCCCGCTTCTCCTCCCTGAGCGGGCGCCTTGCCTCTGCAAGGCATTTACCCCGGGCACATCCCCTTGGCCCGGGGTTTTTGTTTTATGGCTGGCGAATTTCCAGCCAGGGCGCAATCACTGCTTCGGCCTCGTCCATACCCTGCTTTTTTAGGCTGGAAAACAGTTGCACGCTCACCCAAGGCCACTCGACCAAGCTTTTCTTCACTGCGGTCACGGTCTTTTGGGCCTCGCTGCGCGATAATTTGTCCGATTTCGTCAACAAGATATGAACCGGCTTTCCTGTAGGGGCAAACCATTCCAGCATCTGCCGGTCTAGCCGGGTGAGGGGATGGCGGGCATCCATGATGAGCACCATCCCTCGCAATGCCTCTCTGGACTGCAGATAGGATGACAGCACTCTTTCCCATCGAGCCCTGAGTTCCGGCGGAACCTTCGCATATCCGTAACCGGGCAAATCGACCAGATACACCTCTGGCCCCAGCGCAAAGAAGTTGATCAACTGGGTGCGCCCTGGGGTCTTGGACACAAAAGCCAGGCGGTTGTGTCGGGCCAGGGTATTGAGAGCGCTGGACTTGCCGGAGTTGGAGCGTCCGGCAAAAGCCACCTCGGCCTGACTCGCGGGCAGTTGGGCCAGGGTGGCAGCGGATAAAGCAAAGCGGGCCTGCCGCAAAAAAGTCATGGCGGTGTCGCGCTTCCCATCATCGGCAACGCCGCTTCCGAGAATTCCCTTCAATATTAAAATTCGCTAAACTGCTCATTTTTCTGACAAATTTAAAGACCTTAAGGAGTCCCGGATGAAGATCCAACAGGCGCTGATCCTTGTTGCTGGCATGACCAGTACTCTCGCGATAGCCAACCCAGCGGCGGCCCCCAGCATGGGCGATGCCAAGAAAGCCGAGAGCATCGTCACCAGTCTTTGTTCCGGGTGCCATGGACAGGATGGTAACAGCGTAGCGCCCCTCAATCCCAAACTGGCCGGGCTGGGCTATGAATACATCGACAAGCAACTCATCAACTTCAAATCCGGCGATCGTAAGAGCGCCGTCATGGCAGGCATGGTTGCGTCGCTCTCCCCCGATGACATGAAAAATCTGGCCGCCTATTTTTCCGAAAATGAACGCAAACCCGGAGTTGCCAAAGACAAGGATCTGGCGCTTCTGGGACAGAAGATCTACCGTGGCGGCGTGCTAGGCTCAGGGGTGCCCGCCTGTGCTTCCTGCCATGGACCCCAGGGACGCGGGATTCCAGTCCAATTCCCCGCCCTCTATGGCCAGCATGCGGATTATGTTTATGACCAGTTGAACAAGTTCCGTCTGGGCGAGCGCGCCAACGACGCTGCCAAGATGATGCGCACCATTGCCGCCAAGATGACCGATGGGGAAATGAAAGCGGTGGCGCAATACATTCAAGGGCTTCGCTAGGCGACGAGATGTTCTGGGAACGGGCGACTGAGGCCGCCGCCCGTTTCTTGCGAGGCCTCGCTTGGATCCTTTGGACCGCTAGGTAGCCGCATCTTGCTCGCACGAGCGGGTTTGCGATCAATGGGTACCTCAGCAGTCCGGGGTAAATGCTCATGTTTATTGATAGCCGTCAACTCTCGCGATGGGAGCAGGGATGAGCTTCCTGTAACATTGATGCTTCCTCTAATATCGCCGCTGCGTTAAGGAATCCTGATGAGAAACGCGGTACTGAACTGTCTGTTCTCTGCCCTGCGCGGCCTAGCACGGTCTGAAGGCGTGGCAGCAATCGGGCCGCACGCGTGGTATCCAGGATGACTGATCCCACGCAGAACGCCTTCGCGCTAAGTTAGTGGATTACCGTCTCTTTGCCCAGTGGCGCACCGCCATGACGAATCCGACTCCCAATTTCTTGAACTCCATGGCGGCTCAGCCAATGAACCCGGCCAAGTGTACCGCCCGGATGACGATGCCTCTGGATCCAAACGGGATGAACATGGCCATGCAGGCCGTGAACCCGGGCGAAGACACGCAGACGATGGCTTTACCCTGGGACTCCAAACCCATGACCCTGATGATGGCGCCTGCCAAGCCTCAAACCTATAACGGCTCAGTGGACACTATGCCCATTGCCGCAACTTATCCTATGATGCAGATGATCCCGATGCAGATGCCCACCGCCGGCACGGCCCCTGCGCTCCTCCATTAATCCGGCAATATTGTTTCAACACAGAAGGAGATAAAGTCCATGAACCCAATGCGTAGAAATATGCTAAAGGGCACCGCTGGCGTTGGCGTCCTGTCGGTGGCCGTCGCCGCAGGTCTGCTCAAACCGGGCCAGGTGCTGGCCGACTGGAACCAGGCCGGATTTGACGCCAAGCAACCGGCTGATGCGCTTGCATCCATCGGCGCATCGAGCGCTGCCAACTCGGCGAATATCGACCTGAAGGCGCCCGACATTGCGGAGAATGGTGCTTCGGTTCCGCTGGAAATTACGGTGAGCATGCCCGATGTGGAATCGCTTGCCATTCTGGCAGAGAAGAACGTGTACCCGCTGATCGCTGATTACAAGCTGACCGATTTTGGCGGCTTCATTGCGACGCGAATCAAGATGGCCCAGACTGCCGACGTGCGCATCATCGTGAAGGCGGGCGGCAAGGTCTGGACCACCGCGAAGGAAGTGAAAGTCACGATTGGCGGCTGCGGCGGTTGATCATGCGCAGTCAAGCTTCACATTTCAACGGCATACGGAGATAACTATGGCAATTCCCATGAAAATGCGCGCGAGCACCGACGCTATTAAAGTTCTGCTCACCCACCCTTCCCAGAATGGCTTGGCCAAAGACAAAGCCACTGGCGGATTCATTCCCGCGCTGTTCATCAAGACCATCAAGGTGGCAGTCAATGGCAAAGTTGTAGCCGATGGCCAGTGGGGCGGCGGCATCGCCAAGGATCCCTACCTGAACATCAAAGTCACCGGAATGAAAGCGGGCGACAAGGCTACCGTCGACGTTGTCGATAGCAGTGGTGACACCGGACATGGCGAAACCACGGTTTCATGACGTGACGGGCAAGGCTGAGCAATAGCTGCGTTCCAGCGACCTGGCAAATTTGGGGAGAATTTCTCCCCAAATTTTTTCTTCATCCACCCCATGTTGGCCAGACCTTGCGGAACAACACCTCGTACATGCGGGGTGGCGTCACGCCCACGAATCCTCGCTTACCGAGCAACAACGACAATTGTGCTATCAATATATCAATAGATAGCGACAAGTAATGCCGCATCAAACCGGCGCGCGCTTCGGAGAACCTCATGAAAATTCAGGCCAAACTTCTGCTTTCCCTGTTTTGTCTGGCCGCGTCCGCCGCCTTGGCTGACGAAGCCCCAAAAGCCCAAGGCAATCCCTATCTGCAGAACACACCTTACCAGTTTGGTTTCGGGTCGGCTCCCATCAAGCCCTGGACCATGTCGCCCAGCAAGACCAAGGAAGAAAAAACCCGCATGATGAGGATGATGATGCCCTTGTTGAGCCACGGCATGCACATGAACATCCGCGATGTCATGAATTACATGACCACCAAATACAAGGCCAAGCCGGGCCTGAGTTTTGATGATGTGGTGGAATCCATGAAACTGCGGGCCAATCAATTGAACTTCAAGTTGGTGGGTATCAGCCCAATGTGGAAGGATATTCGGGCTGTCCTGGAGGACACAACTACGCCCCGCATGGAGGTCTACAGCTTCTGTGATATTGCTGCGGGTCGTGAGGTCATGAGCCTGGCCCCAGAGGCGATCGCGTTTTTGCCTTGCCGCATTGCGGTCATGGAGGATGCGGACAAGAACATCTGGGTGATAACCCTGGACTGGGACATTGCCTGGCTGGATTCAGTCAATGGCAGCATGGACATTTCTCCCGAATTGGCAAAGATGGCCAGAGACATCCGGGACAAGATGGATAACATCATGCAGGCAGCCGCGAATGGCGATTTATAAGGACGGCATGCAACAGCCCGATCGAGGGAGATGTTAATTGCGGTTATGTTGACGACCGCGTATGGTGAGGAATCAAATCCCAAAGGAGATGCCATGAAAACCCGCGCCCTGGCCACGATTTCACTTGCCCTGATAGGATCGACTGCCCAGGCCCAAACCGGGTGGGACCCCATGTTGAATCCCGCTGCCATGATGGCGCCCTTGAACATGCTGGCGCCGCTGATGTCCGCTCCCGTGGCCATGATGAACCCGGCCACCATGATGAACCCAATGACCATGATCGCCCCCATGTTGGGAAACGGCATGACACCGAACTTACAACAGTTCACAAATCCCTATCTGAACCCTTGGGCTGCGGGTAACCCCTTCCTGAACCCCATGGCGGGCACTGGCAACCCATTCATGATGCCAAACCTCCAGCAATTCGCTAATCCCTATCTGAACCCCATGGCGGGGGCAGGTAACCCATTCATGAGGCCACCCCAGAGCGCCCCCGCGCCCAGCTTTTTCCCCATGATGCCTATGCCCCAGCAAGCCCCGGCTCCCAGCTATGGAATGCCGGCCAATCGCGCTCCCGCCGCGCCTGCCCAGAGCTTTATGCCGTTCTTTCCGGCAATGCCAGCGCCCCAGCAGGCTGCTGCGCCCCAGGCTCCTGTGCCTCAGCCTCCCGCAGCCAATATGTTTGATCCATCATTCTGGATGAAGATGTTCCCCAACGCCGCACCGCCTGCGCCCGCTGCGAGCCAGACCCCGCAGCCCGCCCCGGCAGCAAGATAGCTCGGCCAATTGCATCCTGACCAAGCCGAAAGCCAAGTCCGCAATTAACACAACAAGCGATAAATAAGCTGCCTGAGCCAGGGCAAGACACGGCCAGCACCATGCTGTCGCTAACAACAACGAAGGTGATCAAGCGTTGCATGGCGATATGAATGCCGCGGTCAATGGCCGTCGCTGATTCTATCTGCTGAATAGTTGCGGGGTTCGCCGGCTTTCCTGCGCGATATTTAGTGTTCTGCAACCTGGTTGCGGCAAGTACGCTGGATGGCATGCCAGAAGACTACGATCATCGCGCCAAAGGTGGTGACAAGACTCAATGTGGTCAGTCGCAAATTGAGGGTGGACCAACTGCAACAGGTTCCGTGGAAGGGGCTTTCAAGAATGAGCCCGGGAAGATCTAAGGCAATGATCGTCGGAGCGCGTTCATCGCGGATCTTCAGCGCAGACCGGCAAACGCGCGTCTGGCCGCGTTAACCGTTGCCACAATGTCTGCCTCGCTGTGGGCGGCCGAGACAAAACCCGCCTCGTAAGCCGAGGGAGCGAGATAGACCCCGTCCAGAATCATTGCGTGAAAGAAGCGGTTGAAGCGATCCTTGTCGCAAGCCATGACCTCGGCGTAGCTGCGAGGCGGCATGGCGCTGAAATAGATGCCAAACATGCCGCCGACGCTGGCGGCGCTGAAGACTTCTCCGGTCTGGGCTGCCGCGGCCGCCAGGCCTTCGACCAAGGCCAGGGTACGTTCGGCCAGACGTTCGTAAAAACCGGGAGCGCGCGTGGCCTTGAGCGTCGCCAGCCCTGCCGCCACTGCAATTGGGTTGCCGGACAGTGTGCCCGCCTGATAGACCGGGCCGACGGGCGCAAGCCGCCCCATGATATCGGCGCGCCCGCCAAACGCCCCCACCGGCAGACCACCGCCAATGACCTTACCCAGAGTCGTCAGGTCGGGCGTAATGTCATACAGGCCTTGCGCACCCTGGGGACCGACGCGAAAACCGGTCATCACCTCATCGAAAATCAACACGACGCCGTGCTTGCTGCACAGTTCGCGCAGGCCCTCAAGAAAGCCCGGCGCGGGTTGCACCAGGTTCATGTTGCCGGCGACCGGCTCGACGATGATGGCAGCGATTTCGCTGCCGATTTTTTCCAGCGTACGTTCCACCCCGGCCAGGTCGTTGTAATCCAGCACCAGGGTCTGCGCAGCCACTTCCGCCGGCACCCCAGCGGAAGTGGGGTTGCCATAAGTCAGTGCGCCGGAACCGGCCTTGACCAGAAGAAGATCGGCGTGACCGTGGTAGCAGCCTTCGAACTTGATGATCTTGCTGCGGCCGGTGTAGCCCCGCGCCAGCCGGATTGCGCTCATGGTGGCTTCGGTGCCGGACGAGACCAGCCGCACTTTTTCGAAACCTGGCAACAGACTTACCAGCAGTTCCGCCATTTCCAGTTCCAGCTCGGTAGGCGCGCCGAAGCTCAGGCCCAGCAAAGCCTGATCCTGCACCGCCCGTACCGTTTCCGGATGCGCATGGCCCAGAATGGCGGGTCCCCAGGAACCCACGTAATCGATGTACTCGCGACCATCCACATCCCAAAGGCGTGAGCCTTGGCCGCGGGCAAAGAATCGCGGCACCCCGCCCACCGACTTGAAGGCGCGGACCGGAGAATTGACTCCGCCGGGAATGACTTTTTGCGATTGTTCAAACAACTGGTGATTGCGATCCAAGGGAACCTCCGATTAAGTTTTTCATAGGCCGCGCAGAGGCCTGGCGGGATGAGATACACGAAGCGCGGCGCAGGTCGTAGTCATTCTACGAAGCCAAGCGGCGCGACACAGCAGATCGCCCGCCAAGCCCCTGCCCTCCGGGTTTGCACGAAAATTGCCCATCTGCGGTGTTGCGCTCCTAGGTTCGTATGTCCAATACGACCCTCGTCGCGCGCGTAGCATCTGAGCACCTTTCGTGCAAACGCGATCCATGAAGATTTCAATCGGAGGTTCCTTAACTTTCCGATTCAATTTCAAACAGGGCATTCAGTTGCCGCGCAGCGGCTTCCACGTCCGGCGCATCGAACAGGGCGGAAATTACTGCTATCGCGTCCGCGCCTGCATCGATCAATGCACCGGCATTGTCTACGGTAATTCCGCCTATTGCCACAATTGGCAAGGTGATTGCCCGACGTGCCTCGCTTAGCACCGACACGTCCGCCAAACTGGCGTGGGGCTTGGTCGGGGAAGGGAAGAAACTGCCGAATGCGACATAGTCCGCTCCCAGCCTCTGGCTCTCCCTGGCGCGCTCCAAGTCCTGGTAGCAAGAAACTCCGATAATCTTGTCCGGCCCCAGGACGATGCGCGCCTCCCGTATGGAGCTGTCGTCCCGCCCGAGATGTACCCCGTCTGCTCCGACCAGGTTGGCCAGACGCAGGTCATCATTGACGATGAGAGGAACGCCGTGCTGGCGACATAGCACCAGAAGCTCACTGGCCTGCTCATGACGCAGCGCCACATCGCCGGACTTTTCGCGATACTGCATAACCGCAACGCCGCCCATGAGCGCAGCCTCACTCATTGTCAAGAGCGACTGAGTGTCCAGACTGTCCGGCGTGATGGCATAAACACCGCCTAGCGTCATAGGACTCACGCACTCTCTTTTGGCTCGCGGGCCCAGAAGAAACGCTCTGGAATATATTGGCCCATTCCCGGCCGGAATGCCGTTTTCAGACTCTCATAGGTAAATTCCTGGGCGTCCCAGACGGCCTGAGAGACGTCCTGGCCGAACGCCAGACTCGCCGCCAGGGCAGATGCAAGGGTACAGCCCGAGCCATGATAACTGCCGGACAGACGGTCCCAAGCGTCGCGGCGCAACTCGCCGTGCTCCGCGTACAGCGTATTGATCACCCGGGGCGTGTTTTCGTGGGCGCCGGTAATGAGTACGTGTTCACATCCGAATGCCAGCAGACGGGCGGCGGCAAGCTCAAGTGACAACTCGCCCTCATCGTCCTCCCGCCAGGCGAGTCGGCGGGCTTCCGCACTATTAGGTGTCAGCACCGTGGTTTGCGGCAACAACATCTCCTTCATCGCCGAAATCATTTCCTCGCTTGCCAGTTCATCGCCTGCGCCGGACGCCAACACCGGATCGAACACAACCGGAATATCCGGATAATCCGACAACACCTCGGCAATTGCCGCAATCGCCTCAACGCTGCCAAGCATGCCGAGCTTGAAAGCGTCCACCCGCATGTCTTCCAGCACCATGCGGGCCTGGTCAGCCACCCATTCCGCGTCTATCGGTAACACATCTTCCACCCCCCGGGTATCCTGTATGGTCAGGGCAGTGATGGCCGACAGCGGATGACAGCCCATGGCGGACAGCGTCAGCAAGTCCGCCTGCACTCCCGCACCCCCAGTCGGGTCAGAGGCGGCAAAAACAAGCACAAGCGGGGGGGTGGATTTCATGGTGGCGCCGGGACCAGACCCGGATAAAATGATGTGCTCAATCCTGAATTTTATCCGATTCAAGTCCCAGCCATGAGTGAAATGCCTCAATACAAATCCTGGATGTGCCTGCTTTGCGGCTTTATTTATGAAGAAGAAAAAGGCCTTCCTGAAGAAGGTATTCCGCCGGGCACACGTTGGGAGGACGTGCCCATGAACTGGACCTGTCCAGATTGCGGCGCTCGCAAGGATGATTTCGAAATGATCGAAATCTGATCACCGCGCCTGAAGCACGCAGTGCCGCGCGGCAGGCAAACACCCGCCGAAGGCCACCTCAAGTTTTCTCTCTGCTGTTCGCTATTGTCGTTGTGGGTTGGCTTGACCATGTGTTGTCTTTCGACACGAACTTTCCCCCGGCGCGCATCCCCGCATGAAGTCACAACGGCAGCCCGACCAGCAAGATAGGCATTGGGCCCGCTATTGAAATGACATGCTGACCGAACCGGCAACTTGAAGCGGTCGCTAAGCTGCATGCGTGTTCGCCTCGGATTGGCTTGCCCGATGTTGGCATGTGCAATTTCACGCATTTCCTCCGCGCACGAATTCCCGCTTATTTGAGCGCGTGTCCGCGTGCAAAGTTTGCTGCGAATCGACCGACTGAAGTCCATCCATGGCCTTCAGTCCGCCACCTGCAAAGCTCCCGCGTGCTGGCGTTTTTGCTTCGATGCAAGGCGCCAAGACCAAGCCGCTGGCGACCTAAAGTAATGAATACCTCCGCCGTTAACATTAGTGTCTTTTAACTAACGGCCAGAGCAAAAATGGATGAACTCAACAGCCTGAAGGGCGTGAAAGTCATGGTGATTGACGACAGCAACACCATACGGCGCAGTGCGGAAATCTTTCTCAATCAGGCAGGTTGCGAGGTCATTCTTGCCCTGGACGGCTTCGATGCGTTGGCCAAGATTGCCGACCATCAGCCGCAAGTGGTGTTCGTTGACATCATGATGCCCAGGCTGGACGGGTATCAGACCTGCTCGCTGATTAAACGCAACAACCGTTACCGCACAACACCTGTAGTCATGTTGTCTTCAAAGGATGGACTATTCGATCGGGCGCGCGGCCGCATGGTCGGATCCGATGAATACCTGACCAAACCCTTTACCAAGGAAACACTGCTGAATGCTGTGCGTCATCATGCACTCTCTGGGCGGGTGGCAGCATGAACCTCCCAACGAATCGCCTATTCGGTAAAGGGCCACACTCACCCCAAACTATTGAGTGGAGTCATTGATGTCTATCAGCCGGATTCTTGTTGTCGATGATTCCCCCACGGAGCGATTTTTTCTTTCCGAGTTGCTGGTAAGGCATGGCTACCTGGTGAGCATGGCAGAAAGCGGCGAAGAAGCCTTGGCACAGGCCAAAGCGTCGCACCCGGATCTCATCGTGATGGATGTGGTCATGCCCGGCATGAACGGCTTTCAGGCCACCCGGGCGCTTTCCAAGGTGGATGTTACCAAGGATATTCCGGTGATCATGTGCACCAGCAAGAGCCAGGAAACCGACAAGGTCTGGGGTATGCGTCAGGGTGCCAAGGCCTATCTGGTCAAACCGGTCAATCCGGATGAACTCTTGGGCCAGATCAAGGCGCTGGGTTAAGTACATACGGAGGCTTCATGTCCAAACATCACAGCCTGAAGGATTTTCAGAACCAGCTCACCAGCCGCTTGCAGAGTGCGGATACTCAGTCGGTAAATGTGTCGCGCTTGGGATTCAGGGCGGCGGGACATAACTGGTTGGTCAACCTGGCCGATATCGACGAGGTCTTGCCCGTCCCTGACATCCTGCCGGTTCCAGGCGCCCGCCGCTGGTTTCTCGGAGCGGCCAACATCCGGGGCAATCTGTACGCAGTAAGCGATCTGGGGGATTTCCTGACCGCCGAGCGCACGCCGGAATCAGCCGGAAATCGCTTGTTGCTGGCCCAACTCAGGCTCGGCGTAAATGCCGCACTCGTGGTGGAACAGACCTTGGGGCTCAAGCATCTTTCCCAACTCGTGCCTTCCGAACCGGTGAGCGAATGGCCTTTCGTTACCCAGCACTTCCAGGATGGCGACGGCACGGACTGGATTGAACTTCAGCTGGCGGCCCTACTGGCTTGCCCCAATTTCATGGCCGCCGAGGCCTGACACCCATCATCCAAGACAGCATGCGGAGACTCAAATGGCAATCGCTCTACCCGGCTTCAAAGCCTTGACCGGACGAATGACTACCGGGACCGGCAACGAGCAACACACGACCATGATCATGCAGAATCTGCGCAAGGTAGCGGACCGAGAACCGGGAGATGTCCCGCTGATCGGCCATTTGCCAGCCGACAGGCAATACCTGTACAGTGCCGGCGCCCTGATTACGTCGATGATACTGGCGGCCGGATTCATCATTTACGGTGTGGTGCAGTCCAACAACCAGGGGCAGTATCTGGACCGGGTCGGCAGTCTGGGCATGCTCTCGCAGCGCCTCCCCACCCTGGCCCAGCGGGCGCTGGAAGGCAACGAGGACGCGTTCAAGAAGCTGGCCGACGGCCGGACGAGCTTTGAGGCCAGTCTTGGCGGTCTGAAGAACGGTGACAGCGAGGTTCCCGCTTCGCCCTCCGAGGCCCAAGCCATATTGCAGAAAATCGACAGCCAGTGGAAATCCTATCCGGCCGATATCGATACCATTCTGTTGAATGAAAAGACGCTGGTATTGCTCAGCGCCGGTATCTCGCACATCGACAAAGTAGCGCGCGAACTTCAGCAGTCAGCCGAAACGCTGTCCGCCCAGCTTGACCAGACCGGTGCAGGTTCGGCTTTGCAGCCCAAATTCGCGCAATTGGCCGTTGTGGCCCAGCGGATGGCCAACAATGCCAGCTCCCTGCTTTCTTCCAGCGCCATTGGCCCTGAGGTCACCCGTCAACTCCAGAAAGACAGCGCAAATTTCCACGCGACTGTGGAAAGTTTGAACCAGGTGGGGGCCGCAGGCAGCCAGGATGCCGCTGCCCTGCTTGAGCAGTTGAACAGCAGCACCGGTGATCTGGTCAACGTAGTGAACTACGTGCTGGGCAATATTCAGCCCCTGGTCAAGGCCAAGTTGAGTGCCAATGACATGTTCGGCAAAAGCGAGGCCCTGTTGAACGATACGGTGGAACTGGGTCGGACCTACGGTTCCGGCGGCATTCTCGCCTACATCCTGGCGGCCGGTTTCTCGCTGATCGCCCTGGGATCACTTGTCGTGCTGGGTCTGGTCAATATTAACGAAACCAAGGTTCGCGCGCGCAAGAGCGAGATGGAAAACCACCGCAACCAGGAAGCCATCCTTCGGCTGATGGATGAGTTGGGGCAGCTTTCAGAAGGCGACCTTACCATGCAGGCCACCGTGTCTGAGGACATTACCGGCGCAATTGCGGATTCAATCAACTTTACCGTCGACGAATTGCGCGATCTGGTTCGCGGCATCAACAACGCCACCACCCAACTGGACGACGCGGCGCGTCAGGCCAACGACGTTTCGAGCAAACTCCAACAGGCCACCCAGCGCCAGGTGAAGGAGATTGAAAAGACGTCCCTGTCGGTGGTGGAGATTTCTCAATCGGTGCAGCAAGTGTCCAATAACGCGGCGGAATCCGCTCGCGTGGCGCAACAGGCGCTGACGGCTGCGGAAAAGGGACAGCAGGCGGTTCAAAACTCGATCACTGGCATGAACTCCTTGCGCGAGCAAATTCAGGAAACCTCCAAGCGCATCAAGCGGTTGGGCGAATCCTCCCAGGAAATCGGTGAAATCGTCGAACTGATTTCCGACATTACCGAGCAAACAAACGTGCTGGCCCTCAATGCCGCCATCCAGGCGGCTTCGGCGGGCGACGCGGGGCGCGGTTTTTCGGTGGTTGCGGAGGAAGTGCAGCGCCTCGCGGAGCGCTCAAGTGAAGCCACCAAACAGATTGCCGCCATCGTCCGGACTATTCAAATGGACACGCACGACACCGTTGCGGCCATGGAAATTTCCACCCAGGGCGTGGTGGAAGGGGCCCGCCTATCGGACGCAGCCGGCCAGACCCTGCAGGAAATCGGGCAGGTATCCAAGAAGCTGGCCACGTTGATTCAGGACATTTCCCGGGCCACTCACAACCAGGCGGATGCGACCGCCAAGGTGGCGGAAACCATGCAGGACATCAAGAGCATCACCATACAGACCAACGATGGTACGCAGCAAACCGCCAATTCCATAGGCGGCTTGACCAAGCTCGCCGAAGAACTGAAGGGGTCCGTCTCAGGCTTCAAGTTGAGCTGATCAACCGCGGACCCACCAACCCCCTCCAGGAACACGCCATGAGCACTATGATGGAATACGACACCGGGCCGTTGAATTGGGTTCGGGGAGAAGTCGATAAGGCGTTGAAAGCCGCCCAGGAAAGAATCCAGGCTTTCCGCAACGATAAGACCTTGACCCATTCGCTGCGCTTGGCGCGCGGTGAAGTGCATCAGGCCGCCGGCGCCATCCGGCTGGTCGGGCTCGAAGGCGCTGCCACTCTATGTACGGCCATGGAGGAAGTTCTGGGCGGCATCGACGATGAATCGATCGAGCAAGCCGCTGGACTGGAGGCGGTGGTCGGCAGCCTGGATGCCTTGTCCCGCTGGGTGACCCGAACGGCAGAAGGCCGTGGCGAAGGCGAACTGGCCCTGTTTCCTTCTTACCGCAGCCTGCGCCTCGCGCAAGGCGCGGAGCGAATCTTCGAGGGGGAACTCTTCTTCCCCGATCTGCAAGCCCAATCTGCCCCATCCAGCCCGAATGCCGAACCCAATCCGGAGGAATTTCGCACTTTGGTCAAAGCAGCCCGCCGTGCATTCCAGCTCGGCCTGCTGGAGTTTCTGAAGGGTGCGCGAGCGGAAGACGGTCTGGCCCAAATGAGCAGTGCATTGGCCCGCATCGAATCAGCCGCACCGGACAATTCATCGAGAACCTTCTGGTGGGCCTGTACCGGATTCGTCGATACCCTGCTGGCCCATGGCGTGGAAGCAGACTTCCATGTGAAGCAACTGCTGGCCCGTATCGATCTGCAAATGCGCCACCTGGTCGAAGGTTCGCCGCAAGCGGCGGAGCCGCTCATGCGCGATGCGCTGTTCTTCATCGCCAAGAGCCAGGCTTTGGGCAACCATGGCGCAGAGATCAAATCCACTTTCCGCCTGGACCGCTATGCGCCCAAGTCCAACATCAGCGCCGACGATCTGGTCCGCTTGCGGCCGGTAATCGACGCCCTCAAGGAGGAGTTGGCAAACGCCCGCAACGCCTGGCATGAGCACGAGGGAGACAAACCTGAAAGCGTGTCCCGCTTTCTTGGCCTGCTGGACCATTTCAATGAGCAGGCTGCCGAATTGGGCGTAGCCGCGATGCAGTCGCTGCTAGTCCATTTGCAACAGGCTGCCGCCGCGGTTTCCACCGCTGACCAGCCGGAACCCATCAGCCTCGAGATCGCCACCACTCTGTTGTTCTTGCAGCAGGCGTTGGAAAGCGAGGACGTGTTCAGCAGCGATTTTGTCGGTCGCGCCGACATCCAGTCCCGTCGACTGCAGGCTCTGGCCGGCGGCCAAGTCCTGCCGGAAGATTCCACGTCCCTGATGGACGATAGCTCGCGTCAGGCCCGCGAATACGCGCTTATGGGCCAACTGGGTCAGGAGGTCGGCGTAAACCTGCGCCGTATGGAAGAAATCCTCGATGCCTTCTTTCGAAATCCGGAAAGCCGTGATGAACTGCCGCTGCTGAATGAACTGGCACAGCAGGTCAACGGCGCATTGGCGATCCTGGATCAACTGCCGGCGAGCCTGCTGCTTGACGCCACCATGGACCTGATCAGTCCCTGCATTCTGGCCAATGCCGCCATTGGCGAAGCGGAGCAACACCGGGTCGCTGATGCGTTGTCCAGCCTCGGACTATTTGTCGAAGGCCACTGCGCAGGACGCGGTGACGCGTCTAACATCCTGGACCCGTTACTGAAAAGTTTTGGCCTGATTCCGCAACCCGCGCCGGCGGAGGAAGTTATTGAGGAAGCGACAGAATCTTGCCTGCCGGACCACAAGCCGGCGGTTGCAGACGTCAATCCCAACGCGCAGCCAAACCAGCCAGATGCCAGCAACGAAAAGTTGATCGAGCACCGGGCCGACCGGGATCAGCACACATGCCTGATCGAAGACAACAGCCTCGACGCGGTCGCCGCGGAAGCCCTGTCTGTCCTTCGCGCCCATAGTCTCGGTCACAACTTGTCCGCCACGCCAAGCGATTTGAACGGCCCGGACCTCCCCAGTCCAGAGGTGGTCACACAGGCTGCGGAGGAGCCGGCAGGCCTTGGCGTCCTCCCGGATCGCGACGCGGATCCGACCCAATTTCCCGACGTGGAGGCCGTCACCGGCCTGCCCGATGGCAACTTGCATGAAATAGTCACGCCTGCGTTCGAACCCGTCGCAGAGACTGAACTATTCTGCCCGATCCCGTTCGCAGCCGAACAGGAACCGGCCGCAACATCTGACCAGGACGCGCAGCCGGCCGCTGAAGAGACCGGACCATTCTGCCCGATTCCGTTCGCCGCTGACGAGGCCGGACCATTCTGTCCCATCCCGTCCGTACCCGAACAGGCACCGGCCGCAGCTTCTGGCCATGACGCTGCGCCGGCCGTTGAATCCCTCGTCCCGGATGGCGTGGATGCAGAATTGCTGGAAGTCTTCCTGGAAGAAGCGCAGGAAGTGCTGGGCACGCTTGGCGAAGCGACCCTGGCTTGCCGTGGCAATTTCGCCGATGGCGATAATCTCACCGCAGTGCGGCGCGCCTTCCACACCCTGAAAGGCAGCGGCCGCATGGTTGGGCTGACGGATTTTGGCGAAGCCGCATTCAGTCTGGAAGACATGATGAACAACTGGCTGGGCGCCAACAAACCTGCCAGCATCGAACTTCTGGATCTGGTCGATGATGCGCGCCAACAGTTTGACCTTTGGGTTGGCGCCCTGCGGGAGAACCAGTCCACCCGTCCGGACATGGCCGATATACTGGATCGGGCAGCGCGCCTAGCCAACGGCCAGGCAGCCGTCGAGCAAATTTCCGAACCCGCCGCGGAACCCGAAGATGTACGCGTAGGCAGCATCAGCCTGTCGCCCGGTCTCTATCAGGTATTCCTGCAGGAAGCCGCTCAGCGTCTGCAAGCGTTGCGCGACGAGATGCAGCATCTCGCGGAGCAACCGCAACGCCCCATTTCGGACGAGGCCAGCCGCGCTGCCCATACCCTGGTAGGCATCGCCGCCACTGCCGGGTTTACTGTCATGTCCGATCTGGCCCACGCCCTGGAGCTCTACTGGCGCAAACTGGAGGCCTGTCCTCAGCCTGGCGAAGCGCTCCCCGTTGTCCATGCGACAGTCAACCGGCTTGATGAAATGCTGGCTGCGATCAGCGAGACCCGGGAACCGTCCTCCGCCGTGGACCTGATCGAAACTCTGGCCCAACTGCCCATCAGCGAAAGCAGCCCGCATGCCAGCCTGGCGATTATCAACGAGGAAGCCGCGGAGTCGGCAGAGCTGTCCCCGACGCAGAACGCGCAGGTCCAGGCAATCGAAACGACTCCGGAAGTTGAAATCAGCCAGCCGGAGACTGCGGCGGCCGAGCCCTCATCGGATATTGAACAAGACGCTTTTGCGCAAGGACTACTCGGGCCAAATGAAGTTTTGCCGATACCTTTCGCAGCATCCGGCGTTCAGGCCTTCGACACTGATATAGCGGAATCCGCAAGCAGCGAGGGCGCCCCAATGGGGCTTGCCGCTGACCCGATAATATCCATCAGCATAGACGCTCAACCCACGGCGGGCCTGCCCAGCACGCCTTCGCCCGTGTTCGAAAAACGCGCCATCCAGGATGAAATCGATCTGGAGCTGCTACCCATCTTCCTGGAGGAGGCGGAGACACTCGCAGCGGATGCAGCCGCCAGCTTGCGGGCCTGGAAGGACAATATCAATGACATCCAGGCGCCAGCCGCCCTGCGCCGTGTCTTGCACACCCTCAAGGGTTCCGCCCGCATGGCCGGGGCCAACCGCCTCGGTGAACTGACGCACGCCACAGAATCACGGGTCATCGATGTACTGGAAGGGCGCAGTACGGCATTCCAGGGAACGTTCGACATTCTGGAGGCCCAACTTGACCGCCTGGCGGAAGCAGTGGAAAAGCTCCATCAGGGGCCAGAAGTCAAACACTCAATCGTGGTTGAAAACCCAGTGACTGATGCCGAGATCATCCTACCTGAGGACAGCGCACCCGATGAGAAGGAAGTGACCGAGGCTGGCAATGCTGCAGGTTCCTCCAGCCCGACTCCAGCCGCCACCCCTGTACGTGAGGCTGTCCCCACGCTACGGGTCAGGGTCGACTGGGTGGATCGGATGGTCAACCAGGCTGGCGAAGTCTCGATTGCCCGTTCGCGCATCGAAAACGAAGTATTCGGCCTCAAGCGCCATGTGGTGGAACTGGCCGAAGCCTTGAATCGCCTCAAGACCCACATCCGGGAGGTTGAAATCCAGGCTGAAGCCCAGATGCAGGCAACTTTCAAGACCACGGGCCGCCAGGATGAATTCGACCCGCTGGAATTGGACCGGTTTACCCGTTTTCAGGAAGTGACCCGCTTTGTCGCCGAGAGCGTAAACGACATTTCCACCGTCCAGAACACCCTGCTCGGCTGCCTCGGAGAAACCCAGGCTGCCCTGACCCAGCAGGCCCGAATGAACCGGGAACTGCAACAGAATCTGCTGCGCGTGCGGATGGTGCCGATCTACAGCATTGCGGAACGGCTTTACCGAGTCGTCCGGAAGACCGCGCGCGAACTGGGCAAGCGCGCCCAGATCGACATCCGCAATGGCGAACTTGAACTTGATCGCTCGGTTCTGGAAAAGGTCACTGCGCCCCTGGAACACCTGCTGCGCAACGCCATTGTTCATGGCCTGGAGAACCCGGAGGGACGGAGTGCCGCAGGCAAGCCGGAATTCGGCGAAATCCTGCTCAGCGCACGGCAGGAAGGCAACGAAATCGTGCTGACGCTGAAGGACGACGGGGCCGGCCTCAACCTGGAAAAGATTCGCGCCAAGTCGGAAGCCCTTGGCTTGCTCTCGCCCGGGATGGAACCCACCGATGCTCAGTTCGCCCAGATGATCTTCCAGGCCGGCTTCTCCACCGCTGACCACGTTACCGCCGTGGCCGGCCGGGGCGTAGGCATGGATGTGGTCAAAAGCGAAATCACCGCGCTGGGCGGCCGCGTCGAAGTGGCAAGTGAACCCGGCAAGGGCGTGACCTTTACGATTTACCTGCCGCTTACTTTGGCAGTCGCCCAAGCGCTCATCATTACCGCGGGTCAACAGGAATTCGCCCTGCCCACCACCATGGTGGGACAGGTTCTGGAACTCAAGCCCGAGCAGCTATCCGCCGCCCTGACCGCGGGTGCGGTGGAATGGCGCGGGGCGCGTTACCCATTGTTCTATTTGCCTCATCTGCTGGGCCAGATGGATGCCACCCACGAACTGCAACGGTTCAACTCCGTGGTGCTGATGAAGAGCGGCTCCAACCACGCCGCCTTTCTGGTGGATCAGGTGCAGGGCGCACGCGAAATCGTGGTCAAGAACATCGGTCCGCAACTGGCCCGCATCAGCGGCATTGCCGGCGCGACGGTGCAAGGGGATGGACGCATCATGTTGATCCTCAACCCCATGCCCCTGGCGCTGCGCGCGATGCAGGAGCCCAGCACCGGCCATCAGCCCGGCACGCCGCCAGTTGCAGTTATTGCGGAACAGGACGCCACCCTGGCGCCGCTGGTCATGGTAGTGGATGACTCGCTCACTGTGCGCAAGATCACCGGCCGCCTGCTGCTGCGTGAAGGTTACCGGATGGAATCGGCGAAGGATGGGGTAGACGCGCTGGAAAAAATGCATGATCTGACACCCGACCTCGTACTGCTGGATGTCGAAATGCCCCGCATGGACGGTTTCGAACTCGCCCGCATCATGCGCAGCGATCCCCTGCTCAAGCATGTGCCCATCATCATCATTACCAGCCGCACTGCAGACAAGCACCGCAACCGCGCCATGGAAATCGGCGTGAACGCGTATCTCGGCAAACCCTACCAGGAAGTCTTCCTGCTTGACCAAATTGCCAAACTTCTCGGCGAAAAGGCCCTGCAGCCCGCGTAGAAAGACACCTCCAGGATAAGGGGCCGGCGTTAAGCCGGCCCTTTTTCTTGAGTGATGGTTTGAGCGTTTTGCCATCAACGATTTGGCTCCGGCTGCTGGTTGGGTCTTTCGAGTGTCTGTTCCTGCTCTGCGGCGCGGTTAGCGAGGATTCAACTGCCGCGCGGTGAGCGCGCGTCTGCGGGGAGGGGCCAGCCACGACACCAGTCAACATACGGCCGGCGCCCCCGGTAGCGCGGTTGCTATTCCAATGGCGTAATGGCAGCATGCCTTCGATAAACTAACTTGATAGACCGTTTTGCCTCATGGCCGTTTTCCTGGCTGGGCCGATCACGCAGTCTCATCCACCAACATCGCTTTCATGCCTGCAATCATTTCCGTATCGAACCTCTCAAAGACCTACGCGTCCGGATTTCATGCACTAAAAGGCATCAATCTGGAAATTCGCCCCGGCGAGATCTTTGCGTTGCTGGGCCCCAACGGCGCCGGGAAGACCACGCTGATCAGCACGATATGCGGAATCGTCAATCCCACCGAAGGCGCCATTTGGGTCAACGGTCATGACATCGTGCGCGATTACCGTGCCGCTCGATCCTTGATCGGACTGGTACCCCAGGAACTCACCACCGATGCGTTTGAATCAGTCTGGGCGACCGTGTCCTTCAGTCGCGGATTATTCGGCAGGCCGAAGAACCCGGGCCACATTGAAAAGGTGCTCAGGGATTTGTCTCTGTGGGACAAGAAGGACAGCAGAGTCATGACGCTTTCCGGCGGCATGAAGCGCCGGCTGCTGATCGCAAAGGCCCTGTCGCACGAGCCGCAGATCCTGTTTCTCGACGAGCCCACCGCGGGCGTTGACGTCAATCTGCGGCGCGACATGTGGCAATTGGTGCGCTCGCTCAAGGACACAGGCGTAACCATCATCCTGACCACGCATTACATCAATGAGGCGGAGGAAATGGCTGACCGGGTGGCGGTGATCAACCGGGGCGAGATCATGCTGGTGGAGAACACGGTTGAGCTGATGCGCAAGCTCGGCAAGAAGCAGTTGACGCTTCAACTGCCCAAGCCGCTGGATGCTGTTCCGGCCGCACTCGCCGCCTACCGGCTCGACCTTTCCAGCGATGGCTGCGCGCTGACCTATACCTACGATGTACAACGCGAGCGCAATGGGATCATCGCGCTTTTGCAGGACCTCGGTGCGGCGGGCATCGCGTTCAGCGATCTTCAGACGTCGGAAAGCTCGCTTGAGGACATCTTCGTCGACCTGCTCAAGGACGGACAATGAATTACTACGCCATTCGCGCGATTTACAAATTTGAAATGGCGCGCACCTGGCGCACGATGCTGCAAAGCATCGTCTCGCCGGTGATTTCGACCTCGCTCTATTTCGTCGTGTTCGGCGCCGCAATCGGCTCGCGCATTTCGCAGATCAACGGCATCAGCTATGGCGCATTCATCGTGCCCGGCCTGATCATGTTGTCGCTGCTGACGCAGAGCATCTCGAATGCGTCCTTCGGGATCTACTTTCCCAAATTTGCCGGAACCATCTACGAACTCCTGTCGGCCCCGGTTTCCTATGTCGAGATCGTGATCAGCTATGTCGGTGCGGCCGCCACCAAATCGATCATCCTGGGCCTGATCATTCTGGCGACGGCGGGGCTGTTTGTGCCGATCCAGATCAACCATCCATTCTGGATGATCCTGTTTCTCGTGCTCACCGCAGTCACCTTCAGCCTGGTCGGCTTCATCATCGGCATCTGGGCAGACACCTTCGAGAAGCTGCAGGTTGTTCCGCTGCTGATCGTCACGCCGCTGACCTTTCTGGGCGGCAGCTTCTATTCGATCGATATCCTCCCGCCGCTGTGGCAGAAGGTCACCCTGTTCAATCCGGTGGTTTATCTGATCAGCGGCTTCCGCTGGAGCTTCTACGGGATCGCCGATGTGGACGTTGCGGTGAGCCTGGGCATGACCGCGGTGTTCCTGGCGATTTCCCTGGCGATCGTTGCGTGGATATTCAGGACGGGCTACCGGCTCAAGGCCTAGCGGGCCAGTGATAACGGGTCTACGCAAGCTGACATCCGACTTGGAAAGCATGAATTACGGCAAGTCCACGCCGCACGGGCGTCAACAGCAAGACCGGATAGTCCGCCTGGCAGGCCTTACGCTTGTCCTCGTCCTGCATGGGGCGCTGTTGTATGGCCTGTTGAAGTACCGCATTCCGCCGCCCCCGGCCGAGTCTGTCACCCTGTTTGTCAATCTGCTTCACGATCCGCCGCAACCCAAGCACGCGAATCCGCCCGTGGCTAAACCCCGGCCCGCGAAACTCGACCGGCCCCGTCCGCCCGACCCCCCACCTCTGCAGGAACTCGCGGAGCAGGTGCCGGTGATCTCTTCTGCCGAGCCGGTCGCGCCGCCGCCCCCTGGTGCGCCGGCCGGGATCGAAACGCCGTCTGAGCCCGCGCCACCGCTCAAGCCAGCCGGTCCGGTGATTCTCAGCGGGGACTTGGCGGTCTCCTGCCCGGAACAGGCAGCGCCCGCCTACCCCTTGATTTCGCGCCGCTTGGGGGAAGAAGGCAAGACTGTCCTGCGGGTAGAACTGGATGAAAGCGGACGGATCGATCGTGCCGCGATAAAGACCAGTTCGGGCTATGCCCGGCTGGATGACGCGGCGTTAACCGCGGTCAAACATTGGCGCTGCAAACCGGTTAAGCGTGACGGGATCTCGGTCCGCGCGGTTGCCCTGCAGCCTTTCAGATTTGTTCTTGAAGGAAGATGACATGGAACCCGCAATCGGCCTTTCCCACTTCATTGTTCGGACGGATGCACTCGGCAAGACGGTACTTCTTCTGCTGCTGTCCTTGTCGCTGGCAAGCTGGTATCTGATACTGACCAAGGCCTTGACCAATGTGCTGGCCAAGCGGCGCGCGGAGAAATTCCTCGATCAGTTCTGGGCGGCAGACTCGCTGCAGCAGATTCGCCATGCGCTGCTGCAGCAGCCGCGCGATCACGCCTTCGCGCAACTCGCGCACGATGCCTTGGAAGCGGCCGCCGACAGCGAAAGACAGGGCATGCAGAAACTCGCCGCCGCCGGGGGCTTGAGCGAATTCCTGACCCGACTGTTGCGCAACGGCATCGACCAGGAAGCAGCGCGGGTGGAGCATGGTCTGACCATCATGGCGTCCGCCGGTTCGGCCGCACCCTACATCGGCCTGTTCGGCACGGTCTGGGGGATCTACCACGCGCTGGTCAATATCGGCCTGTCCGGTCAGGGCACCCTGGACAAGGTGGCCGGCCCTGTTGGTGAAGCGCTGATCATGACGGCCCTGGGACTGGCGGTGGCCATTCCCGCGGTGCTGGCGTACAACGCCTTCAACCGCCGCAACCGGGTGTGGCTGGCCAAGCTCGACGCCTTTGCCCATGACTTGTACGCCATTATCACGGTAGGCGAAAAGTCCAACAGTTCTGCGGGTGAAGTGCGCACGCTGCAAATCTCAAGGAAGGGCTGAGCCATGTCCATGGGTAGCTTTGAGCAGCGGCGTCACCAGGGGCCGATGGTCGAAATCAACGTGGTGCCGCTGGTGGATGTCATGCTGGTGCTGCTGGTCATCTTCATCATCACCGCGCCGCTGTTGACCAATGCGGTCAAGATCGACCTGCCCAAGGCCCGCAGTTCGCCAAACATTACCCGGCCGGAGCACATCGAGTTCGGCATCCGCCAGGACGGCAGCCTGTTCTGGAACGGTGAGAAAGTTTCGTTCGATCAACTGGGCTCGCGCTTTGCCGCAGCAGCCAAGAGCCGGCCGCCGCCCGAGTTGCACATCCGGGCCGACCGCCATGCCGAATACGACTCCGTCGCCAAAGTCATGTCGCTGGCCGCCAATGCCGGTCTGACCCGGATCGGATTTGTCACCGACCCATCGACACAGCCTTAGGCGTGGCTCCAGTCCACCCACCCGGTATAGGCGGTCAGCAAGATCAGGCCGCCGAACGCAATCCGGTACCACGCGAATACAGTGAAGTCATGGCTGCTGATATATCGGATCAAGGCCTTCACCGAAAACACGGCACTGATGAAGGCCGAAACAAAGCCTACTGCCAGAATGCCCAGTTCGTGAGCATCGAGCAGGGCCCGCGCCTTGTAGAGTTCATAGAAAGATGCCGCGCCCAGAGTCGGCACCGCGAGGAAAAAGGAGAACTCCGTCGCCGCCTTGCGCGACAAGCCAAAAAACAGACCGCCGATAATGGTTGCGCCTGAGCGGGAGGTTCCCGGAATCAAGGCCAGCGCCTGGGCGAAGCCGAGCTTGATCGCATCCAGCGGGCTTACCGCTTCCACCGTTTCCACGCGAATGATGTGGCGGCGCCTCTCTGCCCAGAGTATGAACAGGCCGCCGATGACGAACGCAAGCGCGACAGGAACGGGCGAAAATAGCGCAGCCTTGATCTGCTTGCCGTAGAGCAGTCCGATGGCGGCCAAAGGTATGAATGCAATGGCGAGATTGAGCCAGAAACGGTTGGCGATACCGTCCCGCCCCAGACCCTTGATCGCCCACCCGAGGCGTGACCGGTAATCCCATACGACTGCCAGGATCGCGCCCAACTGGATGACGATTTCGAATACCTTCCCTCTTTCGTCATTGAAATTGAGCAGGTCGCCGACCAGGATCAAATGGCCGGTACTGGACACCGGCAGGAATTCTGTCAGTCCTTCGACCACGCCCAGGATCAGGGCCTTGAGGTAGATCACAGTGTCCATAAACGGCAACGTCCGGATGAGAAAACGCGCGGTGTCCCGCGCGGTGAAAAGGCCTTATCAATACGGCAACGCCGTCAGTACAGGACCGCATCGCTTCGTCTGCCATGTCCCTTGGCAAATGACCTCATCGTGTGGCCATCGGGGAACGCTCTTGCAAACGAAACGCGCGCCTGGCGATCCGGCGAGCGAGTCTCGGACCATGCTCGACGCCAGGCGAATCTTACCGCGGATCAGGTCCGGTAGTCGGGCTCGTTCGGCACGTCATCGGGTGGCGCCTGGGGGGGCGCGGGCGGGGGCAGGGATTTCTTCATCTCCTGCCGGAACATCTCCAGCATCTGATCCATGGTTGCAGCACCTTCGTGACGAAGAGATTCGGACAGCTCCTGCGCTCTATGGGACAACTGGGGGGGAGGAGGAGGCGGCGTCTTGCCTGCCATACCCGCCTTCATGGCATCGCGCAGGTAATTGAAGAACAGGTCAACATCAGCCGGTTTCACCATGGTGCGAAACCGTTCCAAATCCACAGGTGGTGGGGGCTCATCGGCCCTGACTGGTCCGGATAAAGCGCCGGCCGCTGCCAGCATGGCAAACGCATAGGGTAATTTCATGGCGATCTCTCCGTGGGGTTCAGGCGCTCACACTCAGGCTGCGAAACGGCGGAATGGTTCCTCAAGCTTCTTGATAGTCCTTTCCGACAGGCTTTGCCAGTTCGACCGGCCATTCAAGCCAGCGGCCATCGCCCGCTGCAGTCCAATGGTAAACCCGCGCGGCCCGGCTTCGCCAACCAGCCCGCTTCCTCACCCGACTGAGGCCACGGAACTAAACTCTCGCAAGTACGCCTATAGGGCATGTTCGGAGAACTTCAAAACAAGCTGCACGACTTTGTCGAGAGCATCGCGCCCAGTCCCGAGACCCGCATGCGCCGGGAATTGGCGGCCCTCCAGCAAGCCTGTTGCCAGTTGCTGATGGAGGCGGCGCGGCTCGACGAGGCAAACGCCCAGCAGAAACGCGCCGTTGTCGCCGAGGTGATGCGGGAACAGTTCAGCATACCGGAGGCCGATCTCGCCGCGATGATCGACGCCGGCGGACGCCCGGAAAACCGGCTGACCGCTTACTACGACCAGGTGACGCTGATCAACAAGGGCTTCGATCCCGCGCGCAAGGCGCGTTTCATCGAACAGCTTTGGCGCGTCACTGTGGCGGACGGCGACATCGATATGTACGAGGACCAACTGGTCCGCACGCTGGCCGAGCTGTTGTACGTCCCGCACACCGATTTCATCCTTGCCAAAAACCGGGTGCAGGCGCAAGTCATCCCGCAACTGAACTAGGGTTCACTCCCATGGGTGTGGCCGAACTCGCCCGCCCATTCGCCGCGCAGAAATCCGGCGCGTTCCTACGTGACTGACCGCATTCGATGGGCGCGAAGGACGGCACGCGACCCCAAACGGACCCACAGGCCGTTGGCTGCAAAATGGCTGCTACCGGGGCTGGACCAGACATTTCCGCCGCTTATCCTGAGGTCCAAACCTCCGCCAGACCCGCCTTTCGCCACAACCTGATAGCCGCCATTTGCCGATGACCGCTTCGCTGGATTCGCAAGTGAGCACTGCTGTCACTAAACGGTAGGAAATGGAGATACATGCCGAGGTCAGAAGCAGGGTTATGACCCGCCCTCGCGTCCTCAAGAGAGAGGACGCCTAATCTGACATTGTGCAAACAATTCCAAGTCTCACCAATCTTCTAATGAACTTCGAAATAGTTTGAAAGGCGACAAACATAATTCGTCACTGCAGAAGGACGGGATTCACGAGAAGCTAATTGCGTCGGATTTTTTTACATGCGCACCATCAAAACCGGAGACGTCTTATTGTATTGTTTTGATAAGAAAGGACAATTTGTTTATGGCACGCCTTCTGCTTGAAACGTCGCTGCAACGCAGAACCTTCTTCATTGGCAAGTTCAGGAGGTAAGAATGAACAACCCGTTTCGAATGAAAGACCTAGCCTGCTGTGGTTTACTGGCAGTGGCGATCTCGACTGGGTGCGTCTCAACAGCCCAGGCGACGATTTTTACTGGTACTCTTTACTATACCCACTACACAGGTGGCGGCCCGAACGTCCTGGACCTCGGGTTTTCCTACAACGACACCACACAAGCGCTGACCTACGGGTCCCAGAACGGCTTGGCCACGGTGATCGGCGCTGACGGTATCATGTTCGCACCGAATGGAAACCTGATTGTGACTAGTAACACGACGAGCAGCGTCTATCGAATCAACTCAAGCAATGGAGCCGTACTGCAAACTGTAGCGACGGGTACGCAGAGTTTTCCCGACTACCACATGGCGCTTGATCCTACCGGCACCCAGTTCTATTCGAGCAATAGCTACAACCGAGCCACTGGCCCCCTTGACACGTTTGCGATCAATGCGGATGGCAGCTTCAACAACGCCACCACGACTGCGATTGTATCCTCCTCCACCGGCGCTGCCAGCAACGTTACTCAACTGGCCTTTGCGCCCAACGGGACCATTTTTTACACGGACGGATCACCGAATTGTTGTGGTTCTGTTGGTTTGTTCTCCTTCGGCAGCGGTAGTGACACGACCCAACAATTGTTTTCCTCGATCATTGCTGCTCACGGCATCATCTATGACCCCTTTACGGGCCTGATGACGATGTTCGGTGGCGGCGAGGTGGCCACGCTCGACCCTACGCAGACGACAATGGCTGACATTATCAATAGCTTGCTGCAATATAATGTCCCAAACATTGGCGACTTCGACCAGGGCGCCGTGGATGGCTTGGGCCATGCGTTCATCGCGGGTAGCGGCGCCATGACGTTTATTGACTACAGCCTGTCCCATGACATCACCAACCCAGACTTGGTCATCGTTACCGGTGGTTTCGGCGCTATTGACGATATCGCTCCCCTCGTTGGACTTGGCTCGAATCCGAATCCCACTCCGGAGCCGGCTACTTTGGGGTTGTTAGGGATTGGACTAGCTGGATTGCTGGCGACTCGCCGCCGTAAAGCAAGCTAGGTCAGTGCCTAAGTGTGGCATGTATCCAAGTATTGGTGTGTGAGGGTACGAATTCTCGCAGACTGCATCAAGGTGTTCATAGGAGAACCGCTGTCAGCCATGACAGCGGTTTCTTTTCGGGGTGCGCTCAACACGGCGCATAAGCAAGCACGTGGAAGTCTCCTACACGACGTGCAAGTAGAAGTATAAATTGAACGGCTACGTCTTGCAGGCGACTACGACTCGGGGATAAAGAAATCCTAGCTTGACGAACAGTATGAGATGGAAAGATGTTTCGCGTGGCTGATACTTTGTGACGTCGTTCAAGGCATTATCATTGGCCAATACCTCGTAGAAACCGCGTGGGGCTGCAACACCTGAACATTCGGCCACCTTCTCGCAAAAGCTTGACAGACTGAAGGCGGCGGGGTGGTATCCGCACCGGGCTTGCCACATGACAGACACGCGCAGCAACTTGCCATCATCCCCTTGCTGTCGGTTCTGGTCGATCAATGGCCATCAGCTTGTTCACCCTGTAGGTCGGCAATGGGCGTGAGACCGGCCATTCGGCAGCGCAGTTTTCGGCTCGTCCCAGTGGCTGGTCGTGGCCGATTGTGTTGAAAAACTCGCTTTTATTTTTGTGCTGCCACGCGGCTAATTGTTGATGTCTGATCATCGATTCGTTTTGGGCAGAGATTTCGGATGGAATTGATTGGTCTTATTGTTCCGAACTGCCCTTATGCAAGTATTGGCACTGCTTCCGGTGCTACCGGGGTGAGCCATTTGGCCATTCGCCTCAAATTCTGTGCCGTTGCGGCCAGCAGAAACTCATCCTGCACACCGCTTGGACCTCGTAGTCGAAGCTTATCGAATTTCAGGATGCGCTTGAGGTGGGCAAACAACATCTCAACCTTTTTGCGATCGTTGCGAGACTGTCTGTAGGCATCGGTCTTCGCGATTGCGCGTGCCACGTCGCGTGCAGGCTCATGGATGCTGCGAGGGACGTTGCGCCTTGGGGTAGTCGGACAACAATCGGCTTTCATCGCACAGGCTTCGCAGTCTGACTGGCTTGAGCGATAGATAATGGTGTCGGCCTTCGTAACATGCGTGCGCGGATTCGTGAATGGACGCCAGTTGCTGCGTAGCACGTGGCCCGCAGGACACCGGTATTCATTGGCCGTTTCATCCCACTGAAAGTCACTGCGCGAGAAGGTGCCGTCATCACGTTCCGACTTGTCGACCACAGGCACATGCGGTTCGATCTGTTTCTCTTCAACCAGCCAGCCCACCATGGCAGCCGACCCATAGTTGGTGTCCCCCACCAGGCGGTTGGGCTTGAGGTCGAATCGCTCCTCGACCCGATCGATCATGATCCGGGTTGCCTCGGCTTCCGCCATCTTGTTCACCGCAGAGGCTTCGACGTCAACAATAATGCCGGCGTTCAGATCAATCAGATAATTGGTGCAGTAAGCGAAATAAGCCGGCCCGTGCGCGGCCGTCCAACTCGACGCGGGGTCGGTCAGCGAAATCGACTTCGGCGGGTCATCGGATGGATTCGCTTCTTCCAGTGCGGCCAGGTACTCCCTGACAGGGCGTGTCGCTTCATCGGGATTGCCCCAGTCAATCGTTTCTTTACCTGGGACCGCACGCTGACGCTGTGCATCGGCCTTGATGACGCTGGCGTCCGTGGCGAATCCCTCGCCTCGCACCAGGCCTTCTTCCATACAGCGTCGCAATACCGTCTCGAACAGGTGCCGAAACGCACCGCTGTCACGAAACCGGCCATGTCGGTTCTTGGAGAAGGTGGAATGATCCGCCACCTTGTCTTCCAGTCCCAGGCGGCAGAACCAGCGATAGGCCAGATTCAGATGGACCTCTTCGCACAACCGTCGCTCGGAACGGATGCCAAAGCTGTAGCCAATGACCAGCATCCGAATCATCAGCTCCGGATCAATGGAGGGGCGGCCGGTGTGACTGTAGTGATCGGTGAGATGCTCGCGGAGGCTGCTTAGATCAAGATACCGATCAATGCCACGGAGAAGGTGATTCTGGGGAATGTGGTCTTCGAGCTTGAAGGAGTAGAAAAGGCGTTCTTGGCTATCGGTCTGAAACCCCATCATATCAAGGCTCTCCACTCATTTGACAGGTGGAATTTTACCATCCTCATCATCGAAATATGGGGGAGTATTTCAACAGAATCGGCCGGCTACAGTTGCAGGGCCTTGTCAACTTCCCAGCAAATTTGGCACTAAAAGGAAGCTCGCCCCGTGCCTATAGACTCGGCACGAATTATCCGTGAACTTTAAGGCGTGGAATGTGTCTGACTGCGCATGGAAAAAGAAGACGCCCGCAGCAGTCGCGAGAAGTGCTGCACGAGAGACGAAAACAAGTCATCCGCATGCACCGCAAAGGGATGCCGGTGATGCAGATTGTTGGGCACAGCGGCCTCAGTTGGTATGCCGTGAACGCTGCGATCACCGCTTATTCGATTGCGGGGGCGGCGGCACTCAAGCCTGCTGCGCGCGGCAAGAAACAGGGCAGTGGACGCATGTTGAGCGAATCGCAAGAGAGCGCTGTTCGGCAAATCATCTGCGACAAGCGCCCCGAACAACTGAAGATGGAGTTTGCACTATGGAATCGCGCCGCCGTCATGCAGTTGGTTGAACGCGAATGCGGAATCAAGTTGTCTGTGCGCGGCGTTGGCAACTACCTCAAGCGCTGGGGATTCACCCCGCAAAAGCCGATCAAGAAAGCATATGAGCAACGGCCAGAGGCCGTGCAGGAATGGCTGGACAACGAATATCCGGCAATCGAACAACGCGCCAAGTCAGAAGGTGCCGAGATTCACTGGGGCGACGAAACAGCGGTCGTGAATACCGACGTGCGTGGTCGCTGCTACGCACCGGCCGGCAAAACACCGGTGACCTTTGCGGTAGGCGGCACACGCCAGAAACTGTCGATGATCGCCACCGTCACCAATCAGGGCAAGACACGCTGGATGATCATTGACGAGTCGTTCAATTCGGACAGGCTGATTGAGTTCCTGCAAGCCTTGGTCCGGGACGCAGGCAAGAAAGTATTTCTGATCCTCGATAACCTGCGCGTCCATCACAGCAAGCCGGTCAAGGCCTGGGTTGAGGAGCGTAAAGACAAGATCGAGTTGTTCTATCTGCCCAGCTACAGCCCGGAGCTCAACCCGGAAGAACGGCTCAATTCTGATTTGAAGCAGGCGCTTTATGCCAAGGTTCCGGTACGCACCAAGGCCAAGTTGAAAACCGCTGCAACCGAGCACATGCAGGCGTTGGAGAAATCACCCGAGCGGGTGAGAAAGTTCTTCCAGGATGCACGCGTAAAATATGCAGCATGAATCACGGATAAATCAGGCCGAATCAATAAGGCTTAGGGGGAACTGCGGGAAGGCGACGTTAACTTGCAACACGATGGCTTAACCCCCAACGCATGAGCAGCCCGCTTCATTGCGTTCAGGCAGCTTGTAAATCAAACCTTCCGATACACCTCCGCCCCCTGCTTCACAAACTCCACCGACTTCCTCCATGCCTTTCTGCAGCGCCTCTTCATCAGACAGGCCTTGCTAGTCAGCGTAGTCGCGCACGTCCTGGGTAATATTTCAAACAACTCGAGCCCAGCTCCTTGAATTGTCAGGGCATGTCCCTTTTGCGGATCGACAACCTGGTCATCCGGGATAATCTATCGGCCTGATACCGCATGCTTGCCCGTGCGTGCAGTTCAGCGTTTCATCAGATAGACCAGCCTGACGTGCGGCGGCAGGACTGCCGTTTCGGCCACGGTGATGCCGTGGACATGCTTTTTAGAGGCATAGTCGAACTCGCCGGCCGGCCATGATCCATATCTGCTCTTGTCCGTGGTATTCGGCCCGCCGCACGAAGCGCCATGGGCGTGTTTATCCTGCCCGGCCCTTACACCGACCTGGGCCAGGTCGGCGGTCCCCATCAGAAACCGGTCGCGCAGGTCCGGGGTGCCTTCTTCGCCATTGCAGATTGCCCAGCCTTCGGGCGCGATGAGGTGACGACCGCCGGTTTCGTCGACATGGATTGCGCGCTCGGTGGGATGCCAAGCGATGATGGTTCCAGCCGGCACGCCGTAGGAGCCTTCCGGCAACGGTGGTGCCTCGTGCTGGGCCAGCAACGCGCGCGACTTGGCGAACTCGGGAGGCAGCAGATTCCAGTAGCTCCGCGCCGTCGCAGAGATGGGCGCACCAAGCATTTTCAGCTCTCCGCTGCGCAACAGCGCCAGTGTTTCGATAATGTCCTCGAGTCGGGTGAGCACGGCAGCGCCGGTATAAGGCTCGCCGTTGCGCCGGAAGCCGCCCGAGGTGGCCACGAATATCAGTTCCACGCTGCTGTCGGTCAAGGCAGTTTTTGCTGTCTGGTCGATTTTTCCGTCGGCACTGCCGCTGAGAAATGTGGCCCGGAACGCGGCCCTGACCTTGGTCGTCTGCTCCTGGCTCGAACCCATCACCCGTCCGCGTATTGCCAGCCGGCAGCCATACTTGATCGCGCTCACATAGTGGGACCCGTAATCCAACAGGAACTGACGCTCGAACGAGTCCGGGCTTAATTCGCCGTCTTCGCCCCGAGGACGTCTTTCCGGGTCCCAGAGCAGGTGTTCCCGTCCGAGTATTTCCGTGATATCGCTGGTCCTGCCCTTGGAATCCTGCAAAGCGTAGATCGAATGCGAGTTGCTGCGCTCCTCCACCGCCTTATCCAAAGCTGCCGAGGCGCTCACAAAACCATAACTGCCCTGGAGATAGGCGGCCAGGAAGTGCGCCTCCTCGCGCGTGGAACTGGCCTCTTTCAGCTCGAAATGCTCATCTACCGTGAATTCCGATACTTCCTCCATGCCCCTCATCAATCTCGGAATTCTTAACGGGCAATCGCCTGCCCGGCGCTTCGGCGCCCCGGGATCAGACATGTCCAGCCCGTCTCCCAACCTGAGCAAGCCTTCATTGATAAAACCCGGATTCACCTGGTATTCATCGCGGCCAATATTCGGGTTTGTGGCTGACATGTCGTCCTCCATTTGTAAGTTGAGTCCAAGTGAACGGAATCTGCCAGGCGCCGCAGCTCGTTTTGCGCATGAATCGATATTCGGTAAATATCGACAATAATCCGGATAGCACGCGCTATTTTCCGGCCTCGCAGTGCGTCTTCACCGTCTGGCTCGCCATCCCCCTCTACAGGTCCCACTTTCGCTGATGCCCTGCTTGGCAGCGAGGTCTCGCGCTCCCCGGGCAGGCCCAATTCTATTGGACAGCAACTGGGCCTCGATTGTTGTCGTGGGTACGTCAGACTTTCTGGTAGACCTCCGCCCCCTGCTTCACAAACTCGACCGACTTCACATCCATTCCCTTCTGCAAGGCCTCTTCATCTGACAGGCCTTGCTGGGCGGCGTAGTCGCGTACGTCCTGGGTGATTTTCATCGAGCAGAAATGCGGCCCGCACATGGAGCAGAAATGCGCGAGCTTGGCGCCATGCTGCGGCAGGGTTTCGTCGTGGAAATCCCTGGCGGTGTCCGGATCGAGCCCGAGATTGAACTGATCCTCCCAGCGGAATTCAAACCGCGCCTTGGACAACGCGTTGTCGCGGATCTGCGCACCGGGATGACCCTTCGCCAGGTCGGCGGCGTGGGCCGCGATCTTGTAGGCGATGATGCCGTCCTTCACATCCTTCTTGTTGGGCAGCCCCAGGTGCTCCTTGGGCGTGACGTAACACAGCATGGCCGTGCCGTACCAGCCGATCTGCGCCGCGCCGATGGCGGAGGTGATGTGGTCGTAGCCGGGCGCGATGTCGGTGGTGAGCGGGCCGAGGGTGTAGAACGGCGCTTCGTCGCACCAGTCCACTTGCAGGTCCATGTTCTCCTTGATGAGCTGCATGGGCACGTGGCCGGGGCCTTCGATCATGGTTTGCACATCGTGCTTCCAGGCGATCTGGGTCAACTCGCCCAGCGTTTTCAGTTCGGCAAGCTGCGCTTCGTCGTTCGCATCGTAAATGGAACCGGGACGCAGGCCATCGCCCAGCGAGAACGCGACGTCATAAGCTTTCATGATGTCGCAGATGTCTTCGAAGCGGGTGTAGAGGAAGCTTTCCTTGTGATGCGCGAGGCACCACTTGGCCATGATGGAGCCGCCGCGGCTGACGATGCCGGTCATGCGTTTGGCGGTCATCGGGATATAGGGCAGGCGCACGCCGGCGTGGATGGTGAAGTAGTCCACGCCCTGCTCGGCCTGTTCGATCAGCGTGTCGCGGAACATTTCCCAGGTCAGTTCCTCGGCCCGGCCGTCAACTTTTTCCAGCGCCTGATAGATCGGCACGGTGCCGATGGGTACCGGCGAATTGCGAATGATCCATTCGCGCGTTTCGTGGATGTTCTTGCCGGTGGACAGGTCCATCACGGTATCGCCCCCCCAGCGGATAGCCCAGGTCATCTTTTCCACTTCTTCGGCAATGCCGGAGCTCACCGCGGAGTTGCCGATGTTGGCGTTGATCTTGACCAGGAAATTGCGCCCGATGATCATCGGCTCGGTTTCCGGGTGGTTGATGTTGGCGGGGATGATGGCACGGCCCCGCGCGACTTCTGCGCGCACGAATTCCGGCGTGATCTCGGCCGGGATCGCCGCGCCAAAGCTCTGGCCCGGATGCTGGCGGCCGACCAGTTCCGCCATCTTCGCCCCGGTCGGCCCGGCCGCGATGAGGCTTTCAAGGTATTCCCGACGGCACAGGTTCTCGCGGATGGCAATGAATTCCATCTCCGGCGTGATGACGCCGCGCTTGGCGTAATGCATCTGGCTGACGTTCATGCCAGGTTTCGCGCGGCGCGGCTTGCGCTCCAGGCCAGGAAAACGCATGGCGGCCAGACTCGGGTCCGCGGCCTGGCCGCGCCCATACTCGGAACTCAGGTTCGCCAGTATTTCCGTGTCGTTGCGCTCCGCAATCCAGCCAGCGCGCAGAGCAGGCAGCCCCTGACGGATGTCGATATGCGCCGCCGGATCCGAGTAGGGACCCGAGCAATCGTAGACCACTACAGGAGGATTGGACTCACTGCCGATACTGGCCGGTGTGTCCGCCTGGGCAATCTGCCGCATGGGCACCTGAACGTCTGGCCGGCTGCCCTGCACATAAATCTTGTTCGAACGGGGCAGCGGGCGTAGGGCCGCCTCGTCCACCCGAGCCGAGGTCGCAAGGAATTGAGTTGCTTGATTGGGAATGGCTGCGTTCATGCGCGCTCCTGTCAGGAAAAATTGGGGGAGCGCGAGACTCGCGTTCCCTACGCCGGTATGGCCCGGATCAGGTTCAAAGGGTGTTTCTCACTTTGCGCCAGCGCGCAAAGACCCCCAGCGATGGCTCGAAAGTAGCGGAATTATGGAATAATTGCAAGGCACGACCTCGTCAACTTATTGAATTATCGAAGCTTAAGCCGGAGCAAGGAACGATGGATATCGAGCACGCACGCTACAACATGGTCGAGCAGCAAATCCGTCCTTGGCAGGTGCTGGATCAGGATGTGCTGGACCTGCTGCTCAAAGTGAAGCGCGAGGAGTTCGTCCCCGGCGCCTACCGCTCCCTGGCGTTTGTCGACATGGAAATCCCCTTGGGGCACGGCGAGCAGATGTGGTCGCCCAAACTTGAAGCCCGCGCGCTGCAGGAACTGCAACTGAAAAAAGCTGACAAGGTGCTGGAAGTGGGCACGGGCAGCGGCCATTTCACCGCCTTGCTCGCCTCTCTTGCAGGCCATGTGCATAGCGTGGATTGCGTGGCGGAATTTGTCACCGAAGCCGGACGGAAACTGGCCGCTCATGGCTTCGGCAACATCAGCCTGGAAACAGGGGACGGCGCCCTCGGCTGGCCAGCAAAGGGTCCCTATGACGCCATCATTATGACCGGCTCACTGCCGCTGCTGCCAGATACCCTGCCCAGGCAGTTGACGCCCGGTGGGCGCCTGTTTGTGATCCTGGGCGAAGGGCCGATCATGCAGGCCACCCTGATGACCTGCATTGCGCCCGGTTCCTACCGCCGTACCGTGCTGTTCGAAACCCTGGTCAAGTCGCTGCAGCATGCGCCCCAGCCGGAACGGTTCGTGTTCTAGGGACTGCCCCCATATGGAGAATAGCGTCCCGTGCGCAATATCAGCGTTACCGAGCTAGAGGGCATGCTCAAAGAGGGGAAAGCGCCTGCGGTTGTGGATGTACGGGAAGAATGGGAAATCCGCCTGGCACCGTTTCCCGGCGCGGCCTGGATCCCCATGGGCCAGATCCCCGCGCGCCTGCCGGAACTGAATAAGGCCCAGGAAACTGTGGTTATCTGTCACCATGGCATTCGCTCCTGGCGGGTCGCCAAATTTCTGGAGAGCGAGGGGTTTGCAAACGTCATCAATCTGGCCGGCGGAATCGATGCCTGGTCCAAAGAGATAGACCCCTCGGTCCCTCTTTACTGAGCCAAGAATATGAACCTGAAGCCCCTGGTACTGCTACTTGGCGCAGCATTGGCGGCACCGCCTGCCGGTGCCGAGAATCTGTCCGACGTCTACCGGGATGCCCTGGCATTTGATGCCCAATATGCTTCGGCCCGCGCCCTCTACCAGGCCGCTGAGGAAAGGCTGCCGCAGGCCCGCGCTGGCCTGCTGCCCAACGTGGGCGCAAACGCGAATCTGCGGCAGAACAAGGTGGAAAGCTCGGCCTTTCCCAGTTCAACGTTTACGTCCAGTGGCTGGGGCATAAACGCGGTACAGCCCATTTTCCGCTGGCAAAACTGGGTGGCGGTCGATGAAGCCCAGGCCCAGATCAAGGCTGCGGAGAGCCAACTCAAAGGCGCGGGTCAGGATCTGATCTTGCGCACTGCCCAAGCCTATTTCGATGTTTTGCAGGCCGAAGACAACATTGAGTTCATCCGGGCGCAAGAGGCTGCGATTTCCGAGCAGCTCGCCTCGGCGAAGCGCAGCTTCGAAGTGGGCACAGCGACGATTACCGATACCAACGAAGCGCAGGCGCGCTATGACCTGGCAACCTCCCAGGAAATCGCCGCACTCAACGACCTGCAAATCCGTAATCGGGCCCTGTTCAAGGTAACCGGCAAGAACTATGGGAAGCTTGCCCGACTAATCCCCAAGGCCGATCTAGTGCAACCGGACCCGGCAAACATGGATGTCTGGGTAAACCGCGCCCAGGAAGGCAATGTCAATGTGCTGGTGCAGCGCTACCTCAAAACGATAGCTGACCAGGAAATCCAACGTACCCGGGCAGGCCATTACCCTACCCTGGATCTGGCCGCCAGCTATGCGGACAACCGCAACCAGAGCTTCGGTTCCACCCGGATAGACAGCAAGAGCGGAATATTGGGCCTGGAACTCAATATTCCGATCTATCAGGGCGGACTCATTTCCTCCCAGGTGCGGGAAGCGGTCGCCAATCAGGAAAAGGCCCGGCAGGATCTGGAGAACGCCTTGCGCGACGCGACCCTGCAAACCGATCAGGCTTTCCTCAACGCCAAGAACGGTGCCGCCCAGGTCAAGGCCCTGGAGCAGGCCCTGGTTTCCAGCCAGGTGTCGCTGGAGTCAACCCAACTCGGCCTGGAGGTCGGCGTACGCACCAACGTGGATGTACTCAATGCACAGCAACAGGTGTACTCCGCACGCAAAGACCTGGCGGCCGCACGCTACAGCTTCCTGCTGTCGGTACTCAATCTCAAGGCGGCGGCAGGCACCTTGTCTGTGGCCGATCTTGACGAAATCGACAGTGTACTGACCGCTATGCAGGAGCAGGGCCCAAAACAAGCCCGGACCTCACTGCACCCGCAAGCCCCAAATCTCGGCACCGAGGCCATGCCGCCGTCTATCGGCGGCGCCCTACGCCTCAGCCGCGACCTGAGTCTGGCTTCGCCGCGCTAGCTGCAGGAGCGTCCATACCCGTTGGGCTGCGCCCCGGTGCGCGGCGGCAAAATTCCGGCCGGCCTCTCCCATCCCCTGTCGGCGTGCTTCATCTTCCATCAGTCGGGCAGCCTGCGCAGCCCATTCCCCGGCATTCGCCACGCGCAGCGCGGCGCCACGTGAGATCGCATCCTCGGCGGCCTGCTTGAAGTTTTCGGTATGCAGACCAAGCAGGGCCGGACATCCCACCGCACAGGCTTCAATCAGATTCTGCCCGCCGTAAGGCAGCAGGCTTCCCCCGATCAGGGCACAGTCTGCCATCGCGTAATAGGCAAACATTTCTCCCAGGCTGTCGCCCAGCCAGACGCGGGTGCCGGCCTGCACCTGTTTATTCTCGCTGCGCCGCTGCAGGCTCAGTCCCCGGTCGCGTGCCAGCGCAGCCACTTCATCGAACCGTTGCGGGTGGCGCGGAACCAGGACCAGCAATACATTCGTCGCCGCGGATTCGCAAAACGCGTCGAGGATGAGTTTCTCTTCGCCGGCACGCGTGCTGGCCGCAAGCCAGACCGGTCGGCCGCCTATCCCTTGCCGCATCGCCCTCCCCAGTTCGAGCTGATCCGGCAGCGGTTCGATGTCAAATTTGAGGTTGCCCGTGACGACCACATTTGCTCCGCCCAGTTCGCGCAGCCGATCGGCATCCTCCTGAGTTTGCGCCGCCACGCCCGCGAAGCCCTGCAGAACGCCGCGCATCAGTGCCGCCATCCGCTGATAGCCGGATGCGGATTGTTCTGACAGGCGCGCATTGACCAGAAGCAAATTCACCCCGGCACGGCCCGCTTCACGCACCAGATGCGGCCACAGTTCGGTTTCCATGATCAGCCCCAAACGCGGGCGCACGCGGCGCAGAAAACGCCGCACCATAGCCGGGTAATCGTATGGCAGGTAGCGCACGCTGGCTCTGTCGCCAAACATCTGCTCAAGCGTTGTCCGCCCCGCGGGGGTCATGCAGGTAATCAGCAGAGGAGGCGCGGGGCTCTGCGCAAGAAAGCGTTCTACCAGCGGCGCGGCGGCGCGCGCTTCGCCCACCGAGACCGCGTGAATCCAGACCGGCCGCCCAGGCAACGTTTTGCAATAGCCGAACCGCTCCGGCACATGCCGCCAGTAACCCCTCTCCTTGAACCCGCGAAGCAACAAGCGCAGCGGAATAAAGGGCAGGGAAAGCCACAACAGCGCGCGGTAGACCAGGCTTTGGAGGCGGAGCACCATAGCCTCCATTTTACGGGGATGTCGGTGCTGCTGATAAAATCAGTCCCGTCCCGAAGGAGTCCCCATGAAGATTTTGCTTACCGGCGCAGCCGGATTCATCGGCATGCACGTCGCCCAGATTCTTCTCAGGCACGGAGAAGAGGTCATCGGCATCGACAACCTGAACGACTATTACGATCCCAGGCTCAAGCTGGCCAGGCTCGAACAGCTCACGCCGTATGCCAACTTTAATTTCGTGAAGGGGGATATTTCCGACCGCATGGCCATGGAGGAACTGTTCGCCAAGGAGCATTTCAAGCGCGTCATCAACCTGGCCGCCCAGCCCGGCGTGCGTTATTCGCTAAAGAATCCTCACGCCTACGTCCAGTCCAACATCGTTGGCTTCGCCAATTTGCTGGAAGGCTGCCGCCATCACGGAGTGGAGCATTTCGTCTATGCCAGTTCATCTAGTGTTTACGGTGCCAATACCAAGATGCCATTTTCGGTAGATGACAACGTCGATCATCCTGTCAGCCTCTATGCCGCGAGCAAGAAAGCCAACGAGTTGATGGCCCACACCTATTCGCATCTGTACGGCCTGCCCACCACCGGCCTGCGCTATTTCACCGTGTACGGCCCCTGGGGCCGGCCCGACATGTCGCCCTGGCTGTTCACCTCCGCCATCCTGGAAGACCGGCCGATCGACGTGTTCAACCACGGGAAGATGCGCCGCGACTTCACCTACGTCGATGACATCGCCGAAGGCACGGTGCGGGTCGTGGATCGCATCCCCCAGCCCGATCCGGCTTACGACCATGTCAATGGCAGTCCCGCGCAAAGCCACGCCCCCTACCGGGTCTACAACATCGGCAACCACCAGCCGGTGGAACTGATGAGCTTCATCGGCACCATCGAAAAGGCTTTGGGCAAGGAAGCAAAAAAGAACTATCTGCCCATGCAGCCGGGCGACGTGGAAGCAACTTATGCGGACGTGGATGCGCTGAGGAAGGATGTCGGATTCGAGCCGAAGACCGCGCTGGAGACGGGGATCGCCAATTGGGCGGCGTGGTACAAGCAGTACACTGGGGCGTAGGGTGGGCAAAACAAAGTGTGCCCACCAATCAACCGCCAATGTACGTGGGCACGGCCTTCGGCCTTTGCCCACCCTACCGGGCTAAATTTCTTAGAGCCTCGCGCTCCTTCCGCCATCCACCGCGATCACCTGCCCCGTCACGTAAGGTGCATCGCACACCAGAAAGCGCACCGCCAGCGCGATGTCCTTGGGCTCGCCCGCGGTCTTGAGAATGGTGTTGGAGATGATGCGCTGGCGCGAAAGCTCGTCGAAATTGGGATCGTCCTCGGGCCACACGATGGGTCCTGGCGCCACGGCATTGACCCGCACCTCAGGGCCCAGTTCGCGGGCCAGTGACTTAGTCAGTCCCACCAGTCCAGCCTTGGCGACGGAATACACGACATAGTTTTCCATTGGCCGGTCGGCGTGGATGTCAGTGATGTTGACGATGCAGCCGCGGTGCTTTTTCAACTCCGGCGCGGCCGCCTGGGACAGGAACAGCGGGGCTTTCAGGTTGGTGCCCATCAGATCGACCCAGTCGCGTTCGACGATATTTCCGACCAGGGTCGGATAGAAGCTGGACGCATTGTTGATCAGTACATCGAGACGGCCGAAACTGGCGACGGTCTGGCTGACCAGGCTGGGCAATAAAGTGGTGTCGAGCAAATCGGCCTGGATCAAGGAAACCGAATCGGGCCGCAGGGTGTTGAGTTCGTCCTGCAGTGCGCGTGCCGCCTCGGCAGAACTGTGATAATGAACCATCAGGTTCATGCCCTGACCGTGCAAGGCGCGCGCAATCTGCGCCCCGACCCGCCGGGAAGCTCCGGTTATCAGCGCAATTTTGCCCTGCATCTCCCACACCCCTTATAGTTCTGCTCTTGTGCATTATCCATCAAGCCCTGCCCGCAGTCATGCCCCCATTGCCGCCTCCATCGGATGATGCCCGCGCCAGCAGCGATCTGCTCGTGGCAACGATACGCGAGGGCATCGCATCCGCAGGCGGCTGGCTGAGCTTTGCGCGCTACATGGAGCTTGCGCTGTATGCCCCGGGCCTGGGGTATTACGGCGGCGGCGCGCGAAAATTTGGCGCAGCGGGCGACTTTGTCACTGCGCCGGAAATTTCCCCCCTGTTTGGCCGCGCGCTGGGCCGGCAACTGGCGGAGGTGCTGGACCAGTGTGGCGGCGGCATCCTGGAACTCGGCGCCGGCACCGGCAAGCTGGCGGCGCACATGATGGCGGAACTGGGCCGCATGGGCAGGCCGACGTCCTATTCGATCCTGGAAGTGAGCGGCGAACTGCGGCAGCGGCAGCAGGAAACGCTGGAACAGGCAGGTCTGGCCGACCGGGTAACATGGCTGGACACCCTGCCCGAATCTTTTACCGGCGTCATCTTCGGCAACGAAGTGCTCGATGCGCTGCCTGTCCACCTGATTCACTGGACAGAACATGGCGCTCTGGAGCGCGGCGTGGTCTGGCAAGACAATCGGCTTCAATGGCAGGAACGGCCGATAAGGGATACGACACCACTCGCCCGGGCTGCCGCACTCGATCTCCCATCCGGCTATGTCAGCGAGATCAACCTGGCCGCAACCGCACTGGTCAAGGAGCTGGGTCAGAGACTGCAGGCCGGTCTGCTGCTGTTTATTGACTACGGCTACGGGCGCAGTGAGTACTACCATCCGCAGCGTTACATGGGCACGCTGCGCGCCCACTACCGGCATCATGCGCTGGACGATCCGTTTCATCTGCCCGGCCTGACCGATCTGAGCGCGCATGTGGATTTCACTGCGGTGGCCGAAGCGGGGCTGGAGGCCGGACTTGATGTGCTGGGCTATACCAGCCAGGCCGGTTTTCTCCTCAATGCCGGCATTACCGGCCTATTGGCGGAAACGCCCATTGAAGCGACGGCCCGCTACCTGACACTTTCAGCGGGTGTGAAGAAGCTGCTGTCCCCGGTCGAGATGGGCGAGCTGTTCAAGGTAATGGGGATGGGCCGGGGCGTGACCGAGCCGAGCGGTTTTGCGACAGGAAGTCTGACCAGACTGCTATAGGCCATTCAATGCAGATGCAGGGGTGCCTGCCCGGCTTCTTCCGCTTCTTCGGTGTGCACCGAATCGCCGGATGGGGTGGGAAACAGCGGCGCGCCGCAATCCTCGCAGTATTCCAGCGGCTGGCGCCCTTCCAGTACCGTGATGTCCTTCACTCCCAGGGCCTGCAACTGGCGGGCGATATCATCGGGTATGGCGTCCACGTCTTCCGTATCCAGCAGCGGCCAGACGATGCCGTGGACCAGGCCGGTCTTCGCCATGAGTCCGAAGCTAACCCGGTATTCCTCAAGCTCGCGGTCGCCATAGGGTGCGACCACCACGCGCAATTGCACCGGCGCGACGCTGAAATTGGCACCGAGAAACTCCACCGCGGCGCCCAGGCTGAAGGGGCGCAATTGCCGGTCCGCTTCCCGCGCCGCGGAAAAATAGGCATTGGGCAGCAGCAGCTCCAGGGCGCAGGCTGGCAGCGCCGGGCGCATTGCTTCTCCACCCTGGGTTTGCCAGGTTTTGAGCACGGATTCCCGGCCCGCATCCTGTTCCTGCCAGTGAAACAAAGGCCGTCCCGCCCGGGTTCGGGCGAGGCCGACAAGATAGCGCACATCGGACAGGAAAGGCGCGGTGGGCGACATCTGATCGCTGCTCATGCTTAGGGTCTGGGCTTTGTCCATCGCACGCTGCAACTGGACGGCCAGCTTGCGGGTTTCACTGAAACCGCGCGGCAACTGATCCGGGCTGAACAGCCAGTCGGCAAGGCTCAGTTCTACCTCGGCGGCAAACACGTGGGCGCTCAATTGCGCGCTTACGTTGGCGACCACCTCGCCCTTGATGGCGCCCGCCGGTACCGCAAAGCGCGACCACGCGAGGACCGGCACGGCGAAAAGCAGCGTATTGTCGGCGGGACTTTCCGCCCGTGCCTCGACCGCGTCGGCCAGTTCATCGTAGGCCAGACGATCCAGATTGAAGGCATGATCCAGCGCGGCAAACATCGCGTCGTCGTTGCCCGCAGCAAGCAGCTTTTCGATCGCCGCCCGCAGGGAGCGCTCCCAGTACTCATCCTCTATGCGGCTGCCGGATTCGGACAGGTCCTGCGCCAGGCGGACCAGCTTTTCCGCTTCGCGGGAGAGGGATTTGTCGTGCGGACGGGTGCGTTTCATGGGGCTAGCGTATTCCTTTCAGCGGCAAAAGTCCCCGGTCTTTGCCGGTGTCCCCGGGACGATCGAACTGTCAGCGTCGCATGCAATCGACAAGCGCGACGGAAACGGCCCGCACAACGATCCGGCCAGTCCTCCCTAGGCCAAGCGCCCGTGGCAGTGCTTGTATTTCTTTCCGCTGCCGCAGGGACAGGGCTCGTTGCGCCCCACCTTGGGCACGCCGGACTGGGGCGTTGCCGTGGCCGCGGGCATGGCGGCCTGGGCCAGCGCCACATCCGGGTCCGCATGCTGATATTGCACATTGGCCGGGCCCTCCTGCTGCTCGACCGCCTGAATATCTTCTTCAGTGCGGACCTGCACGGTGGTGGTGATGCGGGTGACTTCGATCTTGATCCCGTCGAGCATGGCGGAGAACAGTTCGAAAGCTTCGCGCTTGTATTCCTGCTTGGGGTTCTTTTGCGCGTAACCGCGCAGGTGGATGCCCTGGCGCAGATGGTCGAGCGCGGCCAGATGCTCGCGCCAGTGGGTGTCCATGCTTTGCAGCATGACGGCCTTTTCGAAATGGCGCAGCACCTCGACGCCGACCACGGCCTCCTTGGCGGCGTAGGCGGCATCAGCCTCGGCGCACACCCTCTCGCGCAGGCCTTTTTCATCCAGTGCCTTGTCCGCGTCGAGCCACTCCCGCAGAGGCAGTCTGGAACCAAATTCAGCATCGATGGCTTTTTCCGCGCCCTCCACGTCCCACTGCTCTTCCATCGAATCGCGCGGGATGTAGGTATCGATCACGGTATTGATCACGTCGTGCCGCATGGCCATGATGGTCTCGCCGATATTCTCGCTGGCGAGCAATTCGTTTCGCTGTTCGTAGATGACCTTGCGCTGATCGTTGGATACGTCGTCGTATTCCAGCAACTGTTTGCGAATGTCGAAGTTGCGCGCCTCGACCTTGCGCTGCGCGTTCTCTATCGCGCGCGACACCCAGGGGTGTTCAATCGCTTCGCCCTCGGGCAGCTTGAGCCGGTTCATGATGGCCGCCACGCGGTCGGAGGCGAATATGCGCAGCAGGGGATCGTCCAGGGCCAGGTAGAAACGCGACGAGCCGGGGTCGCCCTGACGCCCGGCGCGGCCGCGCAACTGGTTGTCCACGCGGCGGGATTCGTGCCGCTCGGTGCCGATGATGTGCAGCCCGCCGGCAGCCACGACGGCTTCATGGCGCGGCTGCCACTCGCTCTTGATCTTGCTTCTTTGCTGATCCTTTTCGGTCTGGCTCAGGCTGGCATCGTCTTCGATGGCGTCCAGTTCGCGCTGGATGCTGCCGCCCAGCACGATGTCCGTGCCGCGGCCCGCCATGTTGGTGGCAATCGTTACGCCGCCGGTTGCGCCGGCCTGAGCGATGATCTCCGCTTCCTTGGCATGCTGCTTGGCGTTCAGCACCTGGTGCGGCAGCTTCTCCTTGTTCAGCAGGCCGGAGAGGAACTCGTTGGTCTCGATTGAGGTGGTGCCGACCAGCACCGGCTGGCCGCGCTGATGACAGTCGCGAATGTCTTTGATGACGGCCTGGAATTTCTCCGCCGTGGTGAGAAATACCTGGTCGTGCAGGTCCTCGCGAATCATGTCGCGGTGGGTGGGGATTACCACGGTTTCCAGATTGTAAATCGACTGGAATTCATAGGCTTCGGTATCCGCCGTGCCGGTCATGCCGGCGAGCTTGCCGTACATGCGGAAATAATTCTGGAAAGTGATGGATGCGAGCGTCTGGTTTTCCTTCTGGATCGCGACGCCTTCCTTCGCCTCGACTGCCTGATGCAGGCCTTCGGACCATCGTCTGCCTGACATGAGGCGGCCGGTGAATTCATCGACGATCACCACTTCGCCGTTCTGCACCACGTAATGCTGATCGCGGTGATACACGGAAAAGGCGCGCAGCGCGGCGTTGACGTGGTGCATCAGGCGGATGTTGGCGGCGTCGTACAGGCTGCCGCCGTTGGGCAGCAGTCCCATGTCGGTCAGCAACTGTTCGATCTTCTCATGGCCGGTTTCGGAAATGAGCACCGAGTGGGCCTTCTCGTCGACCCAGTAGTCGCCCTCGCCCTTTTCCTCCGCGGCCCGGCTCAGCTTGGGCGGAATCACATTGATGGCGGTATAGAGTTCGGTGCTGTCCTCCGCCTGGCCGGAAATGATCAGCGGCGTCCGCGCCTCGTCGATCAGGATGGAATCGACCTCGTCGACGATGGCAAAGGCCAGCCCGCGCTGCACCTTTTCCTCCAACTGGAAGACCATGTTGTCGCGCAGGTAGTCGAAGCCGAATTCGTTGTTGGTGCCGTAGGTGATATCGGCGGCGTAGGCTGCCTGCTTCTCTTCGTGGGACATCTGTGAAAGGTTGACGCCGACCGTCAGGCCGAGAAACCGGTAAATGCGCCCCATCCAATCGGCGTCGCGCTGGGCCAGATAGTCGTTGACCGTGACCACGTGCACGCCCTTGCCGGTCAGCGCATTGAGATAGGCCGCCAGGGGGGCCACCAGGGTCTTGCCCTCGCCGGTACGCATCTCGGAAATCTTTCCATCGTGCTGCACCATGCCGCCGATCAATTGCACGTCATAATGGCGCATGCCGAGCGCGCGGCGGCTGGCTTCGCGGACCACGGCAAAGGCTTCGGGAAGCAGCTTGTCGAGGGCTTCGCCCTTGGCGACCCGGTCCTTGAACTCGGCGGTCTTGGCGCTCAGTTCAGTGTCGGTAAGTTTTTCCAGCCTGGGTTCATGGGCGTTGATTGCCGCCACCCTTTGCCGGTATTGTTTAACCAGCCGGTCGTTGCGGCTGCCGAATATTTTTCTTGCCAGGGTTTGCAGCATGGATAGCCTGAATGGGTTGGTTTCTTGCAGAAAAATCAGGGAATTTTATCATAAGGGGCAAGTCGGCCCGGTTCCCGCATGACCCAGGCCAAACGCCTGGGGGACCTGCTCGCCGCGTCCGGCCCCGGCAGCGTATTGGCCCGTGGCCAGGCGCTCCTTACCCTGCAAGCGCAGTTGGATAAGCTGTTGCCGGAATCGTTCCGGGGTCAGGTATTTGTCGCCGACCTCAGGGATGGGGCCCTGTCCGTTGCCTGCGCCCACGGCGCGCTGGCCACGCGGCTCAGGAGCGAAGCGCCACGCCTGGCCAAGAGTCTGACTGAGCAGGGCTTGGCCGTGCAGCAACTCAAAATATTGGTCCGCCCCGACCTGCCGCTCTACCGTGGTCCGGACAAACCCAAAGCCGGGCTAAGTCAGGGCGCTTTGGCCACCTTGACCAAGGCGGAACAGGAACTCGAATCAGGGGAATTGAAATCGGTGTTGGGAAGGATGATACGCAGGCACAAGCCCTGAACTTGTCATCGGGGTCGCAAGTACTGGTGCTACGCGATCAACCTGTCATAGTCCGCATGACTGCCAATCCAGAACCAGACCAGACTGCCTTCATCTTCCACTGCCAGCGCCCGGTGATAAAGACCAACTCGCACTGACCGGAACCGGCCGATTTTTTTGAAGTGAAGCGAGGGGTGCTTCGAATCGTTTTTTAGCAGGGCAAAATTCTTGTCCGCAAGATCGCGGACGGAAACTGGCAAACCACGATAACAATGCCAAAAATCCGGGCTGGCAACGTGCCTCACAAGGGCGTGGTTTTCCCGGCCCGACGGGCAGCCAAAGCCTGATCCGCCAGGGCATCCAGCTTTCCTGCCGCCGCATCCCTGTCAATCTGACGATCCCATTCCATTGCGTCGAAGCGTGTAAACCACTCCCTGAACTGTGCCAGTTCGGCAGCAGTCAGTTCAGCAATTTCGTGTTCGAGAAGTTCGAGTTTGTTACCCATATGCATAAGCCTCCTTGAAAGGCGTTGATACCGCACATTGTACGTCTTTCGCAAATCCTGCCGATGCGTGACCAGGCTTCTGTCGCGCCTTTTCTCCCCTCTCCCCGCAAGCGGGGAGAGGGGTTGGGGGTGAGGGGAGCACGCCTCAATCATCCCAACCGTTGCCACACTCCAAGTGCTCATTGGCCGGGGGTTGCCAACCTGAGAGGCTATATGTACCGAGGCGCGACAGGCGCGGGAATATCGAGTCTAACCCTATTATGACCACGCGTATCCTTCCTTTCCCTGTCTGCAGGCGGGCAAATCGGCTGGACGCGATAATTGGCCGCCGCCTATTCGATGCGGTCTCGCTTCTTAAGATTGTGACGAGCGCAGAGCAATTGAACATTCTCGGCCGTTAACGAAGTGCCACCTCTGGAAAACGGCACGATATGGTCGAAGTGTAGTTCATCAGTGGCATGGCACATGCAGCACCTACCGCCATCTCGTTTCCATACCTCTAGCTTTACCGCGGTAGGAATGATTCGACGCCGCTCTATATCCACATGGACAGCCTGTGTAAGATCCTCGTCGCCTTCAACCGCGAGTAAGCGGAATTTGAATACGGTGCGATGTGTATCTTGTTCCTGCCAGGAATCCATCAAATGAAATATTCCGTTGTATGACCAGATACCGGACTTGATCTTCTCGTAGACCCGCACACGCTCCGGGGAGCGTCGTCCAGCTCTGAACTCCTGAGCGGCTTGATAGAACTTGCCGTTTTGCGTGAGCTTGCCAGACGGTAACTGCCCCGGCTGGTCCACGACCTTTGGATCTGGACATGTGGCATCTTTCGGATGATCGTGTCCTTCGTATACGAGGATAGTTCCGCCGTCCTCAAGCCGGTCACGGTAGGGTGCATTGGGCCGGACCGACATAAGAATGACGGAGTGATTGCCACCCAGCCCAAAGTTCATACCGCGCTGCAGGCTAACGCCCTCCCTGCGGCACATCTCATTGTGGGACAGAATATTGTCAGTCATGCCGTGTTCTTTGGCGTCCAACATTGGAAATATGGAGTCAGACACGATCGCCTGTCATCGCCTACCCACGTTCTCAGATCAGCACCAGCCGCTCAATGACGTACAACATGGCCGCAATCAACACGAAAATAAACAAGAAGCGCAACCCGCGCATAGCCCAGTCCAGATAGCGCCGCTCACGGGTGAACGCCCAGGCCAACACCAGACTGCCGACGATGCCCAGGGTCAGAACGAGAAGCAGCCGCAGGATCACCATGCCGGCGACAATCCGGGGCTATTCAGCTCATCCCCAACCTCAGGCAAGCTGGGCATGCCAGCGGGCCAGCGCTTCCGGGGCCTCTTCCACTTGCTGGAAACTGACCGATTCCCAAGCTTCCTGGTCAGCGAGCAGTGCGCGCAATAGCTGGTTGTTGAGGGCATGGCCGGACTTGTAGGCGTGGAAGCTGCCAATGATGGGCTTGCCCAGCACGTAGAGATCGCCAATGGCATCGAGCACCTTGTGTTTGACGAATTCGTCGTCGTAACGCAGGCCGTCGCTGTTGAGCACGCGGTATTCGTCCATCACGATGGCGTTGTCCAGCGAGCCGCCCAGCGCCAGGCCGCTGTTGCGCAGCGTTTCGACTTCATGCGAAAAACCAAAGGTTCGTGCGCGCGCAACTTCTTTTATGTAAGACGTTTCGGCAAAATCGATCACCACCCGATTGCCACTTTTCTCAAACACCGGATGGTCGAAATCGATGCCGAATTCGAGGCGGAACCCATTATAGGGACTGAGGCTGACATGCTTGTCGCCGTCGCTGACTTCCACATGTTTTTTCACCCGGATGTATTGCTTCGCTGCGTTCTGTTCTTCCAGGCCGGCGGATTGGAGCAGGAACACGAAGGGTGCGGCGGAACCGTCCATGATGGGCACTTCCGGGCCGGTCAGGTCGATCACGAGATTGTCTATGCCGAGACCCGCCAGTGCGGACAGCAGGTGCTCGACCGTGGAAACCTTGGCGCCGGGACCTTCCAGGGCGGAACAGAGTCGCGTATCGGTGACGCGGTAGGGATCGACCGGAATATCCACCGGCGGATCGCAATCCACGCGCCGGAACAGGATGCCCGTATTGGGCGCAGCAGGGCGCAAGGTCATTTCGACCTTGATGCCCGAGTGCAGACCCACGCCGGTGGTCTTGATCTGGGACTTGATGGTGCGCTGTTTGATCATGCGGGGGCACCTGCCGTCAGTGAATAATGGAATACTAATATTCTAGCCTGTTTAGCGGGGCCGGGCGTCCTTTCAGGACATTGCCTCACCGCCCGAGTTCCTCGCTGCTGCCCGGACGAACGGTTCCTCCCCCGGAGAGTGAGGGGAAAGGAACTGCGGCCGCCGGACTCAGTCGGCCTGCTTTCTCAGGAACGCCGGGATGTCCAGCATCTCCACCCCCGAGTCCACCATTGCCTGCACCGCGCGCTCGCGCCGGCCGCGGATGACGCTGGGCATGCCATCCTCGGCCTGGGCGTTCATTGGCGCATCGTAGGTGCCGGTGCGGACGACCTGCATGGGCTTGGCCTGCTGCTGGCGCGACACCGGGCTGCCGAGGCCGGTGGCGACCATGGTGACCCGCAACCGGTCTTCCATGCTTTCATCGATCACCTGGCCGACGATGACCGTGGCCTCGTCGGCGGTGAAACCCTGGATGGTGGTCATGACTTCGTTCACTTCGCGCATCTTGACGGTGCTGGACGCGGTGATATTGACCAGCACGCCGCGCGCGCCGCTCAGGTTGACGTCCTCCAGCAGCGGGCTGGCCACGGCCTGCTCGGCGGCCAGGCGGGCACGCTGATCGCCTGTGGCCTGGGCCGAACCCATCATGGCCATGCCCATCTCGCTCATCACGGTGCGCACGTCGGCAAAGTCGACATTGACCAGGCCTGGGCAGTTGATCACCTCGGCAATGCCTGCCACCGCCCCGTGCAGCACATTGTTGGCGGCCTTGAAAGCGTCAAGCATGGAGACATCCTCGCCCAGCACCTGCATGAGCTTGTCGTTGGGAATAATGATGAGGGAATCGACATGACGGCCCAGCGCCTCGATACCCGCATTGGCGACGCGCACCCGCTTGCCTTCAAAGGTGAACGGCTTGGTCACTACCGCCACGGTCAGAATGCCGAGTTCCTTGGCCACTTCGGCCACTACCGGCGCGGCCCCGGTACCGGTTCCCCCGCCCATGCCGGCAGTGATGAACAGCATGTCTGCGCCGTCTATCATTTCCGCGATGCGCTCGCGGTCCTCCAGCGCTGCTTCCCGCCCCGTTTCGGGGTTGGCCCCGGCGCCCAGCCCCTTGGTCACGGCGGTACCAAGCTGAAGCTGGGTCTTGGCCTGGTTGCGGTTGAGCGCTTGGGCATCGGTGTTGATGGCGATAAATTCCACCCCGCCGAGCGCCGAGTCGATCATGTGATCCACGGCGTTGCCGCCGCATCCGCCGACGCCTATCACCTTGATGATGGCATCCTGGGTTTCTGCATCCATCAGTTCAAACATTTTTCTCTCCTTTGTTACGACGAAACAAACAGCACCAAAAAGCTCCCGGCGCAGCACCAATCGCGGCGCCGGAACCGCTTTTCTCCGAGTGTCAGAAATTGCCTTTGAACCACGATTTCATCCGTTCAATGATGTCTTTCACGCTGCCCGCGCCCAGCTTGGGCGCAGCATCCCTGCCCCGGCCCTCCAGCCCGGCCATCAGGAGCCCGACCGCGGTCGCAAAGCGAGGGTTGTGCATGACTTCCGCCAGGCCGCCCTGGTAACGCGGGTAGCCCAGCCGGACCGGCATGTGGAACACCTCTTCGCCCAGCTCCACCATGCCCTGCATGCCCGCCGTGCCGCCCGTGATAACAATGCCGGAGGACAACAGCTCTTCGAATCCGGAGCGGCGCAGCTCCGCCTGGACGAGGGAATACAGTTCCTCCATGCGCGGTTCGATGAATTCGGCCAGGGTCTGGCGCGACAGGGTGCGCGGCGGCCTGTCTCCGATACCCAGCACTTCGATCATTTCGCGCGCATCGGCGAGTTGGCGCAGGGCGCAGCCATGCCTGAGCTTCAGGTCTTCGGCATCCTTGGGTGGGGTGCGAAGGGCTACGGCGATATCGTTGTTGACCTGGTCGCCCGCGACTGCAATAACCGCGGTATGCCGGATCGCTCCGCCCGTGAAGACCGCGATATCGGTGGTGCCGCCGCCGATGTCCACCAGGCAGACGCCCAGTTCCTTCTCGTCCTCGGTCAGCACCGCCATGGCTGAAGCCAGCGGCTGCAACACCAGGTCGGCCACTTCGAGGCCACAGCGCCGCACGCACTTGATAATGTTCTGCGCGGCGGAAACCGCGCCGGTGACGATGTGGACCTTAACTTCCAGCCGTATTGCGCTCATGCCGAGCGGATCGCGCACGTCTTCCTGGCCGTCGACGACGAATTCCTGCGGGATGGTGTGGAGAATCTGCTGGTCCATCGGGATGTTCACTGCGCGCGCGGTTTCCACCACGCGATCCACATCCAACTGGCTGATTTCCTTGTCCTTGATCGCCACCATGCCGTGCGAGTTGAAACTCTTGATGTGGCTGCCGGCGATCCCGGTATACACCTCGCGGATCTTGCAGTCCGCCATCAATTCGGCTTCCTCGAGCGCCCGCTGGATGGCATTGACCGTGGATTCAATATTGACCACGACGCCGCGGCGTAATCCGCGGGAAGGGTGAGAACCCATGCCGATGACGTCCATGCGGCCGTCGGCGCTGACTTCAGCCACAATGCAAACAATCTTGGAGGTGCCAATGTCCAGGCCAACCACCAGATTTTTCGCGTCCTTCGGTCTATTGGTAGCCATTCAGCTTCTTTCCATAAGCACAGACGGGGCGGGGCGAACTGGCGACAGCCTCACCGCAAAACCATCCGGGTAACGCAGATCGACATAACGCAACTGGCCGCCCAGCCGGGCTTCCAGCCCCGGGTATTGCAGGGCGAAGCGGCTCAATCGGGCATCCGCCTCCTGCCGTCCGAGAGCAAGTTCCAGACCATTGGCCAGCCTGAGCCGCCAGGCCAGACGCGGAGAAAGTGCGATAGACACCAGGGGACTGCCCAGCGGCGCCAGGGTCCTTTGGTAGCGCTGGTAGGCCGCCATCACTTCCTGGCTGCTGCCGTCAGGCCCGTCAAACTGGGGCAGAGGGCCGGGCCAGGCTGCCTGGAATACTTCGCCCTGCGGGTTGACCAGCGCGTTCCTGCCCCAACGCGCGAACGGCACGTTCTCGGTCAGGCGTACTGCCAGCACGTTGGGCCACAGGCGCGCCACCTTGGCTTCCCGCACCCAGGGCAGTTTTTCAAACTCCTCGCGGGCCGCTTCCATATCTACGCTAAGAAAGTTTCCGCGCAGCACGCGTTGGGCAACCAGCCGCACCTGAGCCTGAGTGACGTGCTGGAGATGGCCCGTCACCTGCACCGTACGCAGGCCGAACGCCGGCAGCGACAGAGCCCAAGCCAGTGCGGCGTATAGCAGCAGTCCGCCAGCCAGCCAGTACAGGCCGGTGGCCAGCTTGTGAAGGGTTTGCGCAGTGCCGTTGTCAGCCGCCATGCAGTGTCGGCTCCAGGATCTTCACGCACAGGTCGGGGAAGGAAATTCCCGCCGCCCTGGCCGCCATCGGCACCAGGCTGTGGCTGGTCATGCCAGGCACCGTGTTCACCTCCAGAAAATAGGGCTTGCCGCTGCGGTCAAGCATCAGATCAAGCCTCGCCCAGCCCTTGCATCCCAGAACGTCGAAGGCGCGCCGGACGAGTGGATGCAATTCCAGCTCGGCCTCCACAGCGAGCCCGGGACAGTGATAGCGGGTGTCTTCGCGGAAATACTTGGCCTGATAATCGTAGAACTCGGTGGCGGGCTCGATGCGGATGGAGGGCAGTACCTCGTCTCCCAGCACCGGAAACTGCACTTCCATGCCGTCGATAAAACGCTCGGCCAGGACAATCGGGTCGTATTTCACTGCCTCGGCGTAAGCAGCGGGCAGTTCCTCCGGCCGTTTCACCTTGGTGATCCCGATGCTCGATCCCTCGTTCGCAGGTTTCACAAAGAGCGGCAGCCCAAGATCGGCAGCAATCGCTTCGAAATCGCTGCCATCGTCAAGCAACTCATGTCGGGCGACAGGAATGCCCACCGCCTCCCACAACAACTTGGTGCGCCACTTGTCCATGCCAATCGCAGACGCCATCACACCGCTGCCGGTGTAGGGAATGCCCATCAACTCGAGCGCCCCCTGGATGGTTCCGTCCTCGCCGTGGCGCCCATGAAGTGCGATAAAAACCCGGTCAAAATTTTCTTTCTCAAGTTCATGCAAACTGCGCTCACCGGTATCGAATCCGTCGGCATCAAGCCCTGCTTCGCGCAGAGCCTGCAACACGGCATTGCCGCTCATCAGGGAGATTTCCCGCTCGGCGGACGTGCCGCCCATGAGAACGCCGACCTTGCCGAATCTCTTCATTCGCTAAGACCCTTAACCACAAAGGCGGCAAAGCAAGACGCGAAGTGCATCGCTCCTGGTCCTTGATAACCCTCGCGCTTCATTTTCTTTCCCCGATAATCCGCACTTCGCGGATCAGCCGCACATTGGTCATTTGTTCCACCTTCTCTTCCACCCGCTCAATCAAACCCTCGATGTCCGCCGCGCTCGCGCCGCCCAGGTTCACAATAAAGTTGGCATGGGTTACCGATACCTGGGCCTGCCCCACGCGCATGCCTTTGAGACCGCAAGCCTGAATCAGCCGGGCGGCATAGTCCCCCGGCGGATTGCGAAACACGGAACCGGCATTCGGCTGGCTCAGAGGCTGGCTGGCAATACGCTGCCTGAGCAGTTTCCTGATCTTTTCCCGCGACGCGGCCCCGTCTCCCTTCAGGAAACGGAACCAGCCGCCAACGAACCATTCTTCCGCCGGCTTTTTCAGTGCGGCATGCCGGTAGCCGAGCGCGTACTCGTCCGGCCGGCGTTCATTCAGAATGCCCCGGCGATTGAGGGTCAACACCTGTATCACGTCGTTCCAGGTTTCCGATCCGTAACAGCCGGCATTCATGGCCAAAGCCCCGCCAACGGTGCCGGGAATGCCGGCGAGAAATTCCGCCCCGACCAGATCGTGATTGGCGGCAAAGCGTGCGAGTTTGGGAGAGGCGACCCCGGCCTGCGAATAGACCACGGCGGAAGTTTCCATTCCGGCCGGCGGGACAGGCAGGCCCGTGCTGCGTGTTTCGAGCGCGAGGTGATCGAGGACTCCGTGAAGCAAGATGATCACGCCTTTAAGCCCGCCATCCCGCACCAGCAGATTGCTGCCCAGCCCGACCACGTGTACGGATTCGCCTGGGTCCAGCCCCTGCAGCAGCGCGCACAGATCATCGAGGTCGGCCGGCACGTAGACCCGCTGCGCCAGCCCGCCCGCCCGCCAGGACACGTGTCTTGCCATCGATTCGTTGTGCAGGAAATGGCCGCGCAGCACCTTGCCGGCGCCACCTCCGCCAGGGTCTTCGGGAAAGCGGAACCGCGCGAGTGTCATGAGCCGGCTACCTTTGGAGGTATCTGGCCGATAGAGCCGGCGCCCATCACCAGCACCACGTCGCCATCGCGCGCCTGTTCCTTTATTGCCTGAGGCAACTCGGCGACGCTCTCGACAAACACCGGCTCCACCTTGCCCGCGACACGCAGCGCGCGTGCCAGCGCGCGGCCATCCGCTGCCACAATGGGGGCCTCGCCCGCGGCATAGACTTCCGTCAACACCACGGCATCCGCCTCGGACAACACTTTGACGAAGTCCTCAAAGCAGTCCCGGGTGCGGGTGAAGCGATGCGGCTGGAATACCAAGACCAGGCGTCGACCTGGGAATGCGCCCCGAGCAGCCTCCAGGGTGGCCGCCATTTCCACCGGGTGATGGCCGTAATCATCCACCAGGGTGAAGCTGCCACCGTCTTTTGCGCCGACCTCGCCATAGCGCTGAAAGCGCCGATCCACGCCCGTGAACTCAGCCAGCGCCTTGAGGATCGCCGCGTCATCGGCGCCGGTCTCGCTCGCCACGGCCATCGCTGCCAGCGCGTTCAGCACGTTGTGGCGGCCGGGAAGATTCAGCACTGCCGGCAGGCGGGTTTCGCCGCCATTGCGGCGGATGGCGGTGAAGTGCATCTGCCCGTCGACCGCCCGCACATCCGCCGCGCGCAGGTCCGCGTCGGCCGCAAAACCATAGCTGGTGATCGGCTTGGAAATCTTCGGCAGGATTTCCCGCACCTGCGGATCATCGATGCACAAGACCGCCCGGCCATAGAAGGGCAGGCGCTGGAGAAAATCGACAAAGGCCTGTTTGAGCCGGTTGAAGTCGTGGCCATAGGTGTCCATGTGATCGGCGTCGATATTGGTCACCACGGAAATCACCGGCGAGAGCAGCAGGAAAGACGCATCGGATTCGTCCGCCTCCACCACGATGAAATCGCCCTTGCCCAGCCTTGCGTTGGCGCCAGCCGCGTTGAGCCTTCCGCCGATCACGAATGTGGGGTCCATGCCGGCTTCCGACAGGCAGGACGCCACCAGACTGGTAGTGGTGGTCTTGCCGTGCGTGCCGGCGATGGCGATGCCCTGGCGCAAGCGCATCAGTTCCGCAAGCATGGTGGCGCGCGGCACCACCGGTATGCGACTCTCGCGCGCTGCCAGCACTTCCGCGTTGTCCTGCTTCACGGCGGTGGATGTCACCACCGCGTCTGCCCCGCTGATGTTCTCGGCGGCGTGGCCTGTCACCATCCTGGCGCCCATGGCTTTCAGGCGCCGCGTCGCCGCATTCTCGGCGAGGTCGGACCCGGAAACCGTAAAGCCGAGGTTGACCAAGACCTCGGCGATGCCGCTCATGCCCGCGCCGCCGGCGCCGACGAAGTGGATGTGGCGGATCGCATGCTTCATCGCGTCAAATCCTCGCAGACGTCCGCGACCGCACCCGTGGCTTGTGGCTTGGCCAGGGACTGCGCGCGCTGCGACATGTCAGCAAGCGTCTTGCGGTCAACGCTATCCAGCAGGTTCGCCAGCTTGTCCGGACTCAGGTCTTTCTGCTGGATTAGCCAGCCGCCTCCGGCCTCGCTCAGGAAGCGTGCATTGGTGGTCTGGTGGTCATCGACCGCGAAGGGGAAGGGCACCAGCACCGCCGGCACGCCAGCGCAGGCCAGTTCAGCCACCGTCATGGCGCCAGCCCGGCACACTGCGAGATCGCACCATTGATACAGCGTGGCCATGTCATCGATGTAGTCGCGGATATCTGCGTGCACTCCGGCAGCCTCATAATTGGCTTTCAACGCCTGCTGATGCTGGCGGCCGGATTGATGCACCACCTGGGGACGCCGGCCGGACGGGATCAGGGCAAGGGATTGCGGCAGCAGCTCATTGAGCGCCGAGGCGCCTAGGCTGCCGCCCACCACCAGCAGCCGCAACGGCCCCTTGCGCTCGTCGTAGCGATGTATTTCTCCCGCCAGGCAGGCGATTTCGGCACGCACCGGATTGCCCACCCAACGGGTGTCCACCTTGCGGCACGGCAAGGGTTTGTCTTTCTCGCCTTTGAACGCGGCAGGGAATGCCGTCAGCACCCGGTCGGCCAGACAGGCCAGAACGCGGTTGGTCAGCCCGGCGACGGAGTTCTGTTCATGCACCGCCAGCGGCCGGCCCAAGAGCGACGCCATCATGCCGCCCGGAAAGGCGGTGTAGCCGCCCATGCCCAGCACCACATCCGGCCGCCGCGCGAGGATGGCCCTGAGACTCTGGTAAAAGGCCCGCAACAGCATGAGCGGCGTGAGAAAAAGACGGATAACGCCATTGCCGCGCAGGCCGCTCATTGATAGCCAGATCATGTCGAAACCCGCTTCGGGCACCACTCGCGCTTCCAGGCCGCCGCGGGTACCCAGCCAGCACACTTCCCAGCCCCGCGTCTGCATTTCATGCGCCACTGCCAGCGCGGGGTAGACATGGCCGCCGGTGCCGCCGGCCATGACCATAAGGGTGCGATTGGCCGCGCTCAAAATGTTTTCCCGCGCATCATCTGACGCTGCTCCCAGTCGATGCGCAGCAGAATGGACACAGCCATACAGTTGGCCACAATGCCGCTGCCACCGTAGGAAAGAAACGGGAGCGTCAGGCCCTTGGTGGGCAGCAGGCCCATGTTGACGCCCATGTTTATGCCAGCCTGCACGCCCAGCCAGATACCAATTCCTTGAGCCACCAGGGCACAGAAATTGCGTTCCAGTTTGGCCGAGCGCAGCCCGATCATGAAGGCCTTGACGGTGAGCAGCACAAACAGGGCAATCACCGCAGCCACGCCGATGAAGCCGAGTTCCTCGGCAATGATCGCCAGGAGAAAATCGGTGTGCGCTTCAGGCAGGTAAAACAGTTTCTCCACGCTGCCGCCCAGCCCCAGACCCAGCCACTCGCCCCGGCCAAACGCGATCAGGGCATGGGAGAGCTGGTAGCCGCGGCCATAGGGATCGTCGAATGGCCGCAGGAACCCTAGCACGCGCTCCAGCCGGTAGGGCGAGAGGACGATCAAGCCCGCAAACCCCACCAGCAGCACGCCCACCAGAGCAGCGAAGATCTTCCAGTTGAGTCCGCCCAGGAACAGGATGCCGATGGCAATCGCCACGATCACGACGAAAGCGCCAAAGTCCGGTTCCAGCAGCAGCAGTCCGCCGCATAACATCATGACGCCGGCCATGGGCAGAAAGCCCTTCTTGATGTCATCCATGAAGGCGGCCTTGCGCGTCGTGTAATCCGCCGCATAGATCACGGCGAAAAATTTCATCAACTCGGAAGGCTGCAGATTGGCAAACCCCAGGCCGATCCAGCGCCGGCTGCCATTTATTACCTTGCCAATGTGTGGAATCAGCACCACCCCCAACAAGAGTAGACCGGAGAAGAAAAGCCACGGGGCCATCTGCTGCCAGGCCCGCATTGGGATCTGGAACACCGCCACCGCCGCGGCGAGCGCCATCACGGTGTAGACGGTCTGGTGCAGCAGGAAGTAGTAGCTCTGATGACCGGTTTGCCTCATGCCTTCGGCGGTGGCGATGGAGGCGGAGTAAATCATCACCAGGCCACCCGAAAGCAGCGCAACGGTCAGCCACAGCAGTCCGAAATCGAGCTCGGCGGTGGGTTTGAGCTTGCGCGCAGAATAGAACATCAGTCCGCCACCCCGCGCAGGGCGGTGACCGCAGCGACGAACACCTCGGCGCGGTGCACATAATTGCGAAACATGTCGAAGCTGGCGCAGGCCGGAGACAAGAGCACCGCGTCGCCCCGATGCGCCAGGCTGCGCGCCGCCTTGACCGCGTCTTCCAGCGTGTCGGCGGAAACGATCGGCAAGTCGGCGCCTGCCAGTGCCTGGCCGATTTCTGGGCCGTCGCGGCCGATCAGAATGACCGCACGCGCATTTTGCGTTACTGCCTGCTTCAGAGGCGAGAAATCCTGGCCTTTGCCATCTCCCCCCAGGATGACCACCACCTTGCGTCCCATCCCGAACAGGGCCGCTTCGGTCGCGCCCACGTTGGTGCCCTTGGAGTCGTCGTAATAGGCTACGCCGTCGATGTCCGCCACCCATTCAACCCGGTGCGGCAGGCCGCGGAAATGACGCAAGCCTTGCAAGGCTTGCGTTTCCGGCACGCCGATGGAGGTGACGAGGCCGAGGGCAGCCAGCGCGTTCGCGACATTGTGCAGGCCGGCAATAGGCATCTCGCTGAGCGGCATCAGTTGCCGTGAGTCCTGACACAGTTCGCTCTCGCACAGGCCAAAATGTGATTCTGTCGCCGGACTGTGGATGCCAAAGGTCACGACCGCTCGATCCGGCCGGGCCATGGCCAGCACCCGCGGATCTTCCCGGTTAAGGACCTGGACCCCGCTGCCCGAGAATATTCGCGCCTTGGCCGCGACATAGGATTCCATGTCCGGATAGCGGTCCAGGTGATCTTCACTGACGTTGAGGACCGCCGCTGCATCGGCGTTTAGGCTGGAGGTGGTTTCGAGCTGAAAACTGGACAGTTCAAGGACCCAAACCTGGGGCATGGGCGACGCGCCCGTTTCCACTTCCAGCAGGGCATCCAGCACCGGGATGCCGATGTTGCCCGCCACGCGGGTCAGCCAGCCTGCGGCCCTGCACATTTCTCCGACCAGGGCAGTCGTCGTGCTCTTGCCGTTGGACCCGGTAATGGCGATCACTTTCATCGTCTGGTCGGGGTTCTGGTTAAGGACGAGAATGGCGCGGGCGAACAATTCCACATCGCCGACAACTTCAATTCCCTTGGCCTGCGCCCTTGCGATCGCCGGATCAGACAGCGGCACGCCCGGACTGACTACCAGCATCTCTGCGGCCTGCAGCTCGTCGTCGCTGAACGGGCCTGTGTGCAACGGAACGGCGGGATAGGCTTCACGCAAGGTGCGTGCATTGGGTGGGTCGCCGCGACTGTCCGCAACGCTCGCCTGCGCTCCGCGCGCAAGCAGCCAGCGCACACAGGACAGGCCGGTGTCTCCCAGGCCCGCGACCAGGATCTTCTTGCCGGAGAGTTGCAGGCTGTCGTAGTTCATCTAAGTTTCAACGTCGATAAGCCAATCAGCACCAACATCATGGAAATGATCCAGAACCGCACTACCACCTGCGTCTCCTTCCAGCCTTTGAGTTCGTAGTGGTGATGGATGGGCGCCATGCGGAAGATGCGCTTGCCGGTCAGCTTGAAACTGGCCACCTGAATCATCACCGAGAGGGTTTCCATGACAAATACGCCGCCCATGATGAACAGCACGATCTCCTGCCGGACAATGACCGCGACCGCCCCGAGCGCTGCTCCCAGGGCCAGGGCACCCACATCTCCCATGAACACTTCCGCCGGGTAGGCGTTGAACCACAGAAAGGCCAGGCCGGCGCCGGCGATGGCGGCGCAGAACACGATCAGCTCGCCTGCCCCCGGAATATGCGGCAGGCCAAGATATCTGGAAAACACCGCGTTGCCCGCTACGTAGGCGAAAATTCCCAGTGCCGATGCGACCATGACTGTCGGCAGAATCGCCAGCCCGTCCAGGCCGTCGGTCAGGTTGACCGCATTGGACGAACCCACGATGACGAAATAGGCCAGCACCATGAAACCGAGCGCTCCCAGCGGAATTGCCACATGCTTGAAGAAGGGCACGATCAGTTCGGTCTGGGCCGGCAAGTCGGTGGCGTACACGATCGCAAGGGCGGCGCCGATGCCAAATATCGATTGCCAGAAATATTTCCAGCGCGCGATCAGGCCCTTGGGATTCCTGTGCACAATCTTCTTGTAATCGTCCACCCAGCCGATGACGCCGAAGCCCAGGGTGGTCAGCAGCGCGATCCACACGTAGTGGCTGGCGAGATCCATCCACAGCAGGGTGGAAATCGCCACGGATACCAGAATCAGTGCGCCGCCCATGGTTGGCGTGCCGGTCTTGACCAGATGGCTTTGCGGTCCGTCATCGCGCACGGTTTGGCCGAATTTCATGATCTTGAGCCGGCTGATCATCCACGGGCCGACGACGAAGGAAATGCTCATGGACGTCAGCACCGCCAGCACCGCCCGCAAGGTCAGGTAATTGAAGACGTTGAACGCCCGTATGTTCTGGCCGAGTGTCTGGAACAGCCATAGGAGCATTAGTGTTCCCCCGTGAAGCTGTCCACGACCCGTTCCATCTTCATGGCGCGGGAACCTTTCACTAGCACCGTCACATCTGGCGCCAGTTCGTTTTCCAGATCCGCCAGCAATTCCTGGATCCGCTCATACTGCTGCGCTCCCGCGCCGAAGGCCTGGACAGCCGACTTCGACCAGTCGCCCAGGGCGAGCAGGCGGTCCACCCCGGCCTGGCGCGCGGCCAGGCCGACCTGGGCGTGCAGGACGGCGGATTCGTCACCCAGTTCGCCCATATCGCCGAGGACCAGAATCTTCTTCCCGGGACGCATGGTAAGCACCCTGATCGCCGCTTTGACGGAATCGGGATTGGCATTGTAGGTGTCATCGATGAACATGGCGCCGTTCAGACCCGACTTGTTCTGAAGCCGGCCTTTCACCCCGGCAAAGCTGGCAAGCCCTTGCTTCACCGACTTCAGGCTCGCGCCCATGGCAAGTGCACACGCCGTTGCCGCCATGGCGTTGCGGGCATTGTGCTCACCGGTAAGCAGCATACGAACCACGACCTCACCCTCGGGGGCATGGATAGCCAGCATCTGTCCACTTTCGTCACCGGCACTTTCCCCACGTACCTGGGCGCTGGCGGCAAAACCAAAGGCGACGACGGGTCGCGAAGTGTTCATGTCACGCCATAAGGCGGCATGGGGATCATCGGCGTTGATCACGGCAACACCGTCGGAGCCCAAGCCCTGGAAAATCTCCCCCTTGGCCTGGGCAATGGCCTCCACCGACCCAAGGAAGCCCACATGTGCCAATTGGGCATTATTGACGAGCGCCACAGTGGGCTTGACCAGATGGGTGAGATAGGCCAACTCGCCAACATGGTTCATGCCCATTTCCAATACCGCGTAGCGATGGTTTGATCGCAAGCAAAGCAGGGTCAGGGGACAGCCGATGTCATTGTTCAGGTTGCCTTCGGTGGCGAGCACCTGACTGCTATCACGGGTTTCCGCACGCAGGATGGCCGCGAGCATTTCCTTGACTGTGGTCTTGCCGTTGCTGCCGGTGATGGCCGCCACAGGAAGGGAAAATCTTTGCCGCCAGTATGCTGCCAGCCTGCCCAACGCGATGCGGGTATCCTCCACCTCGATGGAAGGGCTTAGCTGGGGAGAGCCGAGATGATGGATCACTACCCCGGCCGCACCCTTTGCCAACGTGTCCGCGGCAAAACGGGCGGCGTCGTATTTCTCGCCCCGCAACGCTATAAAAAGCTGGCCGGGGAGAATGGAACGGCTGTCGGTGGAAACGGACGCAAAATCTCCATCTTCGCCTGTCAATTTGCCACCCATGGCGCGGGCGGCTTCCGACAACGTCATCATGCTCATGACCAGGCGCCCAGTGCCCGCAAGGCGGCGTCCACATCCGAGAATGGGAGCTTTTCGCCGGCCACTTCCTGGAAATCCTCGTGCCCCTTGCCGGCGATCAGTACCACATCCGCCGCGCGGGCCATGCCTATCGCCTCGAAGATGGCGCGCGCCCGATCCGGTTCGACCTTGTAGCCCGCCTTCATGCCGGGCGTGATGGCGTCGATGATGGCCATGGGATCTTCGTGGCGCGGGTTGTCGCTGGTGACGATCACGCGGTCTGCGCCTTCGCTGGCCGCGCGCCCCATAAGCGGCCGCTTGCCCTTGTCTCGATTGCCGCCACATCCGAACACGCAGATGAGGCGGCCCTGGGCGCAAATTTTCCGCAGACTGGCCAGGACTTTTTCCAGCGCATCCGGCGTATGGGCATAGTCCACCAACACCAGGGGCTGGGGGCCACCCCCCAAGGTTTGCATGCGTCCGGCCGGCGGTCCGATGCAAGCCAGAGACTCGCATGCGGTAATCAGCGGCACTTCGGAGACCAGCAGCGCGGTTAACACCGCCAGCACATTGCTCGCATTGAAGCGGCCTACGACCGGCGCTTGCAGCTCAGCCTGTCCCCAGTCCGAACGTATTGCCATGCGCAGACCCGAGCGGTCTTCTTGGTGTAGCTCACCGATCACGGCGCCTCGCTCAAAACCATAGCCCGCAATGCGCGGACCTTTAAGCTTGCTCTCCAGTTGGCGTCCGAAGTCATCATCCACATTAAGCACGGCGGTGTTCAGGCCCGGCCAATTGAACAGCCTGGCTTTGGCTGCCGCATAGGCATCCATGGTGCCGTGATAGTCAAGATGATCGCGGGACAGATTGGTCAGAACACCAACATTGAACTGACAGCCGGCGGCCCGACCTTGATCCAGGCCGTGCGAGGAAACCTCCATGGCACAGGCCAGGGCACCGTCCTGGACATAACGCGCCAGACTTTGTTGCAACTCGATGGCGTCCGGCGTGGTGTTAACACTGGGGCTCAGGTTGCCGGGGAATCCGTTGCCCAGAGTGCCCAGCAGGGCGGTCTTGCGTCCAATGCGGGTCAGGCATTGGGCAATCCAGTGGGCAACCGAGGTCTTGCCATTGGTGCCGGTGACGCCGATCAAATGCAGGCGTTCAGAAGGCCGGCCATAGACCTGGCTGGCAATCTCGCCGACCCGGTTCCTCAGATCTTCAACCCCGACGTTGGGCAGGACCCAGGCCGGGTCCCATGCATAACCCTTCTTCTCCCACAATATTCCGTCGGCACGATTGGCGATGGCGCGCGGAATGAAATCGCGACCGTCCAGTCGGGTGCCGGGATAGGCGGCGAAGACCCGCCCGGGACCCGCCTTGCGGCTGTCCGCGGTCAGCCCCCTGATCGGAGTACCGAGACTGAGAAGGATGCGTTCAACCGATACCATGCTCATGCCGGGTTTGGGCGGGCAGGCAGTGCCGGCTCGGTTACCCAGGTGGGGGGCGGCTCCGATTCGTCGGGTGGTATGCCAAGCTGGCGCAAGGCGGCAGCCATTACCTGGGCAAACACCGGAGCCGCCACGATTCCTCCGTAATAGGCCGAACCGGAAGGTTCGTCGATCATCACGGCGATGATGAGACGCGGGTCGGAAGCAGGCGCCATGCCTACAAACGAAGCGATATAGCGATTCGGGGAGTAATGCCCATTGATAAGCTTGTGCGCGGTCCCCGTCTTGCCCGCCACCCGGTAGCCGGGGATGCGCGCAAGCACTGCCGTCCCGCCATCCTCGGTAACGGTTTCCATCATGGATCGAACCGTGCGGGCAATATCTGCCGAAAGAACCTGCTGCCCGCTCATTTCGTCGACATCGCGCTTGAGGAAGGTTAGCGGCATGACGACGCCATCATTGGCGAACGCCATGTAGGCCCGGGCCAGTTGCAACAGGCTGACGGAAATGCCATGGCCGTACGCCATGGTGGCCTGCTCGATTGGCTTCCAGGTCTTCGGATTGCGTAGCCGGCCGGAAGCTTCGCCGGGGAAGCCCGAGCCCGGAGTCTGGCCAAAACCGGCCCGGTGCAAGGTGTCCCAAAACTGCTCCGGGGTCAGGCGCATGGCCATCTTCACTGCGCCAATGTTGCTGGATTTCTGCAGGACTTCGGTTACCGTGAGCTTGGGATGATAGTGGTCGTCACGGATGAGCTTGCCCCCCACCTTGAAGTCGTCGGGCAAATCCAGGACAGTGTTGGGCCTGACCAGATTGTGCTCCAGCGCGGCGGCGATGGTAAACGGCTTCATCGTGGAGCCGGGTTCGAAGGTGTCTGCCACCACCCGGTTACGGGCCTGGGCCGGGTTATACTGATTGCGGTTGTTGGGGTTGAATACCGGTAGGTTGGATAAGGCGAGTATTTCGCCGGTTTTGGCATCCAGCATCACGATGCCGCCGCCTTCTGCCCTGCTGGCCGACACCGCAGCGGCCAGATCACGATGCGCCAGATATTGCAGCTTGAGATCCAGGGACAAGGCCAAATTGCCGCCCATCTGCGCTCCGCGCATGGGACTGATATCGGCCACCACCCGGCCACGCCTGTCCTTCAAGACGTGACGGGAACCGGGCTTGCCGGAGAGCCAGTCGTCATACGCCCGTTCAACGCCTTCACGACCCACTTCGTCCACATTCGTAAAGCCGACCACATGGGCAGTGACTTCCCCCTCCGGATAGAATCGGCGGAACTCCCGATGCAAACTCAGGCCAGGCCAGCCCAGCGCGGCAATGCGTGCAGCCTGTGCCGGACTCAAGGTGCGATCGAGCGCCACCTCTCCCGCCCGTTCCACATGCAGCCTTTTGCCCAGATCCCCGCTTGGCAGGTTAAGAATGCGGGCCAGTTCGCTAATCTGCCTCTGACTGATTGCCCTCGCTTCCTCAGGCCGGGCCCAGAGCGCCTCCACGGGCGTGCTAATTGCCAGAGGCTTGCCATATCGATCCACCACCATCCCGCGATGGGCGGGAATGGATAGCACACGAGCGGCTACCGCGTCGCCTTTGCCGCGCAGAAAGTTCCTGTTCAGACCTTGCAAATACATGGCACGGAAGACCAGGGTGGCGAACCAGCATAGGAGTAGCCCTGCCACCAGAGCCATGCGCCAGGATGCAAGATGTAGTTTGAGCAGCCGCTTGCTGGAATAATTCAACGCTGCGCCCCCGTGCTTGCCGGAGGACCAGGTGACAGCAGCACGATCTTGTCCAGATCTACCGGCACCAGACCCAGTTCCTTGCGCGCCAACTGATCTACGCGGGAATGGCTTGCGAGGGTGCCTAATTCAAGTTGCAATCTTCCCCACTCGATTTCCAGTTCCCGCGCCTCCATATCCAGGCTTTCCCTATCCATGAACTGGAGGCGAGCCCGGTCCCGCACCTGCACTACTGCCAATGCGCACAGCAGAAGTGCCAAGGTCAGAAACACGTCCAGGCGTTTCATTCCGCCCGCTCCGCCACACGCAGCACTGCACTGCGCGCCCTCGGGTTGCGCGCCACTTCCTCAGGCGAAGCATGAACCGCGCGCCCCACCAGACGCAGGCGGCCCGGTTTCAGGTCCGCGGCACGTACCGGTAATCTGGCAGGCGCTCGTTCGCCTGCCGCCTCGTCACGCATGAAGCGTTTGACAATGCGATCTTCCAGGGAATGAAAACTGATTACAGCCAGACGGCCACCTGGTTTGAGGTTTTCTACGCACGCCGGCAATGCCGCCTTCAACTCTTCGAGCTCCCGATTGAGGTAAATCCGAAGAGCCTGAAAGGTGCGTGTCGCCGGGTGCTGACCGGGTTCATGGCTGCGAACGGCCCCGGCAACGATCTGCGCAAGCTGTCCCGTCGTGCGGACTGGCGCTGTCTTGCGCGACTCAGCAATCGTGTGCGCAATCTGTCGAGCAAACCGTTCCTCGCCATAGATCCTCACGACCTCCTCGATTTCTTTCTCTTCTGCCTCTGCCAACCATTCTGCTGCGCTCCTCCCCTGCTGGGGATTCATGCGCATATCCAGGGGCCCATTGAGGCGAAAGCTGAACCCCCGTTCGGCTTCGTCCAGTTGGGGAGAAGACACCCCAATGTCCAGCAAAATGCCATCCACCTTGCTCCAGCCCTGAGCCGCCAGCGCTTCGTTTATTGCCGAGAAGCGGGCATGGATCAAGGTAAATCGTGGATCCTGCACTTCCTGCCCCGCGGCAATCGCCGCTGGATCCTGATCCAACGCAAGCAGCCCACCTTCTGGCCCCAGTTCCCCTAGAATCAGGCGGCTGTGACCACCCCGCCCAAACGTCCCATCCAGGTACTGGCCACCGGGCCTGATCGCCAGCGCTTCCATCACCTCACGTGCCAACACCGGCAGGTGAGCCAACGAACTCACAAAGTGAATCCCTCCAGTTCGGCGGGCATTTCCTCGTTCTTGAACGACAAGGTCTCCTCCACCCGAGCACTCCAGCGGCCTTCATTCCACAATTCGAATTTCACTCCCTGACCGACCAGGACAACGGACTTGTCCAGTTCGGCAAACTGGCGCAGCGAAGGTGTCAGCAAGATGCGGCCGCTGGCATCCAGATCCAGTACTTCAGCATGGCCGACCAGAAGCTGTTGCAGTTGACGAATGCGGAGATTGAAGATGGACAAGCCCATGAGCTTTTTTTCAAAGGGCTCCCACTCGGGCAGGGGAAGGAGCAGAAGGCAGCGATTGGGGTCAGCAGTTACCACTACGCGGCCTTCGGACCGGGCGACCAGCGCATCCCGATAGCGGACCGGCACCACCAGGCGCCCCTTGCTATCCAGACTGACTGTCGTTACTCCCCTGAACACCCTTTTCCCCCTTGGCGATGGGCGCGGTTTCTCCCACGTCTTCCCACCAAAAACCACTAATCCCCACTATAGTGAAAGCTTCGTAGAAGAGTCAAGCGGTAAATGGAAAAATTCTCAAAAAGCTCAAGGACTTAGCGATGGATACAGAATATTTATAAGTGCATTAAAAAACCGCGCACTAGGCGCGGTTCGTTATTTCGCACATACAAATACATTAATAACTTATTGAATTAGAATGAATTGGATGAGTCAACCTATAAGCCGGGTTCTGTCGAGGACAGTCATTCCTCTGGACCCGCCATTGCTGACGGGTTCAAGCCACCTACCCGCAGACTCAGCGAGCAGCTTCATCGCCTGCCTATTTGGTGTTGCTCCGGATGGAGGTTGCCGCGTTTCACCCTTTGCGATCGAGACCGCTGTGCATCGCGGTGATCGCAAAGACTCGTCTCTGTGGCCCTGTTCCTCGCCTTGCGGCGTACGGCCGTTAGCCGTCATCCTGCTCTGAGGAGCCCGGACTTTCCTCTACTGACGCATGGCCAGCAGCGACTGTCCGATCAACTCACCCCTCATTATTATAGGGTTGATTAATGGATTCCGATTAGCTAATGATAAGTATGGGGCCGATGCAATGACTCCTTCTTCACCCCTAGGGGTCAATAACAACAGGAGAATTCAAGATGAGGAGACGACTGTATTTCATGGTTCCCGACCTCGGCAGCACGAGGCATATTCGCGACGAACTGCTGCTGAACCGAATCGAGGATTCCCACATTCATGTGCTGGCCAAGGATGGCGTTCCCCTGGAAGGACTGCACGAGGCCAGTATCCTGCAAAAAACTGACGTCGTACATGGCGCCGAAACCGGCTTGGCCATAGGCGGCGGACTTGGCATATTGGCCGGCGTGGTGGCCATACTGTTTCCGCCCGCGGGCGTCAGCCTGCAACTGGTGGTCATCCTTGTAACTGCTTTGATCGGCGCAGCGTTCGGTGCCTGGGTATCCAGCATGGTGGCCTCTTCGATCCCCAATTCCAGGCTTAAGACCTTTGAGTCCGGCATTGAAGCCGGCCGCGTCCTGATGATGGTCGATGTGCCGGCAGGCCGGGTGGACGAAATCAAGCGGCTGGTAGCCAGCCACCACCCGGAAGCCAGCGGCAATATGGTGGAACCGACCATACCGGCGTTCCCCTGACAAGCTCCCCGCCGCAGAAAATCTGCGGCAATTTGGAAGCGCTCTATGCTTCCGGCACGGCAGGCGCAAAACCTGCCGTTGTTTTGGCCAGTTTCCAAGCCACTTGTTCGCCAGCACGAACCGGAACCAGCAACTGGCCTCCACCCATTCCAATTGTCACGGGCGCTATCCAACTCTTCTTGCGCAAGCTGATCTTTTCCCGGTTGCGTGTTAATCCGTAAAAATCGGCGCCGTAATGGCTGGCAAATGCCTCCAGTTTATCCAGCGCACCTGCCGCCTCGAAAACCTCGGCATACAGTTCGATCGCCGCGTGGGCGACATAGATGCCAGCGCAACCGCACGACGACTCCTTGGCTGCGTGCGCATGAGGCGCCGAATCGGTACCGAGAAAGAATTTCGGGTTGCCGGAAGTCGCAGCTTGGATCAAGGCCTGGCGATGGGTTTCACGCTTGAGTACCGGCAGGCAATAATAATGGGGACGCATGCCGCCGAGAAACATGGCATTGCGGTTATAGAGCAAGTGATGGACCGTGATCGTGGCCCCTACATTGACTGGGGCCGCCCGAACAAATTCAACCGCATGCTTTGTGGTGATGTGTTCCAGCACCACTTTCAGCCCGGGAAAATCCTTCAGCAGGCGGATGAGATGGCGATCGATGAACACGGCCTCGCGGTCGAACACGTCGACCTCGGAATCGGTGACTTCGCCATGCAGCAGTAGCGGCACTTCATGCTTTTCCATCGCGGCAAGGACAGGATAGGCTTTGCTCAATTTGGTGACACCGGAATCGGAATGGGTCGTGGCGCCCGCCGGATAATATTTGACCGCATGCACAAAGCCACTCTGCCTGGCGCGAACAATTTCCTGCACCGGTGTATTGTCCGTCAGATACAAGCTCATCAGCGGCTCAAACGCCATCCCTGCGGGCAAGGCCGCCAGGATGCGATCACGGTAGCGGGCCGCTTCATCGACCGTGATAACCGGCGGCTTCAGATTGGGCATCACGATGGCGCGAGCAAAACGCCGCGCCGTATCCGGCAACACGGCGGCCATCGCTTCCCCATCCCGCAAGTGCAGATGCATGTCGTCCGGGCGGGCGATAGTCAGTTCGTTCATTGCGGATCTTCCCGTTTCATGCTCAGGGCCAATTCGTACAGGGCTTTCTTTTTTGCGCCGGTCAGCCGGGCGGCCAAGCCCGCCGCCCGGCTGACCGGCAATTCTTCCAGCAGCAAATTCAGCACCCGTTTGTGCTCCGCCTCATCCCGGTCATGCAGCGGCAGAGCGCCAGACACGATCAATACAAATTCACCGCGCTGCCGGTTGGGGTCCTGGAGCAGCCAAGTCTGCGCCTCACTCAGAGGCAGGGTATGCACCTGTTCGAAGCGCTTGCTCAATTCGCGGGCAATCGTCAGGGTCCGTTCTGGACCCAAGACCGCGGTCATCTCTGCCACTGCGGCGGCGATGCGGTGGGGAGACTCGTAAAACACCAGACCGTAAGGCAGCTCCCGCACCTCAGTGAGTGCTTTTTTGCGTGCTTCATCCCTTGCTGGTAAAAATCCATAGAACAGCCAGTGCTCGAACAGTTGCCCGCTGGCGGACAAGGCGGCCATCGCCGCACTCGGTCCGGGCAACGGAACTACCGCGAGATTGGCCCGATTGGCCGCAGCGACCAGCCGGGCACCAGGATCGGACACCGCAGGCGTGCCTGCATCGGTCACATAAGCCACCGCCTGACCTGCGCGGATACGCTCGATAATGCCCTCCGCAGCCTGTTGCTCATTGTGTTCACGCACCGAAAGCATTTCCTTGCGCAGACCAAAATGTTCCAGCAACTGGCGGCTCACCCGGGTGTCCTCCGCCGCCACGCAATCTGCCCGCTTCAGCACATCAAGCGCGCGCAAGGTGATGTCCCCAAGATTTCCGATCGGGGTGGCAACTACATATAATCCAGGCATTAATCCCGTCTGCGTCTCATTCACCTTTCCATTTTCTCATGTTGCGACAACTCCTCGGAAAATTCGCCGAAGGCCGAGCGGCGGATCATCTGAAAGCACAGGGCCTGAACCTGGTGGCGCGCAATGTGCGCAGCCGTTTTGGCGAAATCGACCTGATCATGCGCGATGGGGAGGTGCTGGTATTCGTTGAAGTGCGCAGCCGCACGCGCAGCGATTTTGGCAGCGCCGCGGACAGCGTCACCCCGGCCAAGCGACGTCGCATCGTGCTTGCGGCGCGTGAATACCTGGCGCGGCAGCGAGGGCTGCCCCCCTGCCGGTTCGATGTGGTAACCCTGGATGGGGCCCAGAACAGCCCGGTCTGGATCAGGAACGCATTCGGCGATATGGGATAATGACTGCATGGATCCAATCGAACGCATCCACGCGCATTTCGAACAGTCTGCCCGCCTGAAACTGGACGCTGCCGCAGTGCTTGCGGTGCCAATATCCCGCGCCGCAGATCGCATACTCCAATGCGTGATGGGCGATGGCAAGGTTCTGGCCTGCGGCAATGGCGGATCCGCCGCCGATTCCCAGCATTTTGCCTCGGAGATGGTGAACCGTTTCGAGCAAGAGCGCCCCGGCCTCGCTGCCATCGCTCTGACCACGGATACCTCCACGCTCACCTCGATTGCCAATGATTACGCCTACCATCTGGTGTTTGCCCGCCAGGTCTCCGCTCTAGGACATCCGGGCGATATCCTTCTGGCGATTTCCACCAGCGGCAATTCCGAAAGCGTGGTGCGGGCTGCTCAAGCCGCGCGAGAACGGGATATGAGCGTGATCGCCCTGACCGGACGCGATGGCGGCAATCTCGCGGAACAAATGGGTGGCAGCGACATTCTTATTTGCGTGCCTGCAGACAACACCGCGCGCATACAGGAGATTCATTTACTAACCATTCACTGCCTCTGCGATCTAGTCGACAGTGTCTTGCTGGGAGTAGCTTAATGCGTGGAATACTTTGCTTGGCCCTGATTGCGGCCCTAACACCTGCCCTCAACGGTTGTGTGGCAGTAGTGGCTGGCGGCGCGGCAACCGGCATCTTGATAGCCGATGACCGGCGCAAGGCCGGCGTCTATCTGGAGGACCAGGAAATCGAATTTCACGCCATGAATCGCATGCACGAGTTGTTCCCCCAGGCCTCGGTCAGTGTCAGCGTCACGAGCTACAACCATAACGTGTTACTGACTGGCCAGGCTCCCGATGTGCCCACCAGAGCGAAGGTGGAGGAGACGATAAAGGCCATTCCGAAAGTCCGCACGGTGTACGACGAAATCACCATTTCCGGCGTGCCTTCTTTGACGTCCGAAGCCAATGACAGCGCGATCACCACGAAGATCAAAGCCAGGCTGATGGATGGCAAGGGCGTGAACTTCAACCATGTCAAGGTAGTGACTGAAGCTGGCGTGGTCTATCTGATGGGCCTGCTGACCCACGCCGAAGCAGACGAGGCCGCGCACGTAGCCGCCACCACGGGCGGCGCCGTGCGGGTCGTGAAGGTGGTCGAATACATCGACTGAGAAAGGCCAATGCGTGAAGCACGAGGCGGGTTCCTCCTCATTTGCAGCACCTGCCTTCGAAGTGAAGATCGTGCCAGCCTCGGACCTCGCTTCCCGGCTGGGCCCGCTGCCGCGGCCACGGGTCTTCACCAACGGCTGTTTCGACATCCTGCACCGCGGCCATGTCAGCTACCTGGCCCAGGCCCGGGCTCTGGGGGCCTGCCTGATCGTGGGCGTCAACACGGATGCATCGGTGCGTCGGCAAAACAAGGGTTCCGGCCGGCCGATCAACACACTCTCGGATCGCATGGCTGTGCTGGCCGCCCTGGAGTCCGTTTCCCTGGTGGTGCCGTTTGATGAAGACACGCCGCTGAACCTGATCCTGGCCGTCCATCCCGAGGTTCTGGTAAAAGGCGGTGACTGGCCCGTTGAGGACATAGTCGGCAGCCGCGAACTGATGGGCTGGGGCGGCCAGGTCCATTCCATCCCCTTTCTTTACCAGCAATCCACCACTGCCTTGCTAAACAAGATCCGCGCATGAATTACATCGACCTGAGAGATTTTCTTGCCCAACTTGAACAGCGCGGTGAATTAAAGCGAATCTCTTTGGAAGTCGATCCGAAACTCGAAATGACCGAGTTCTGCGACCGCATGCTCAAACAGGGCGGCCCGGCCATCCTGTTCGAGAAGCCCAAGGGCCACAGCATGCCGGTGCTGGGAAACCTGTTTGGGTCGGTTCAAAGAGTTGCCCTGGGCATGGGCGAGGAAGATCCGGGCAAGCTGCGGGAAATCGGTCAGCTGCTCGCCTATCTCAAAGAACCTGAACCGCCCAGGGGACTCAAGGATGCCTGGGACAAACTCCCCATCCTCAAGCAGGTGCTCAACATGGCGCCCAAGGAAGTGCGTTCGGCGCCGTGTCAGGAATTGGTCTGGGAAGGGGCCGACGTGGATCTCTCGCGCTTGCCCATCCAGACCTGCTGGCCGGGCGATGCCGGCCCGCTGATCACCTGGGGGCTGGTGGTCACCGCGGGTCCACACAAAGCGCGACAGAATCTGGGTATCTACCGGCAGCAGGTGATCGGACCCAACCGGGTCATTATGCGCTGGCTCGCGCACCGTGGCGGCGCGCTGGACTTTCGCGATTTCCAGCAGGTCAGTCCGGGCAAGCCCTTCCCTCTGGCCGTTTCGCTGGGCGCCGATCCCGCAACGATGCTGGGGGCAGTCACGCCAGTACCGGATTCCTTGTCCGAATATCAGTTCGCCGGGCTGTTGCGCGGCGCGAAAACGGAAGTGGTGAACTGCCTGGGCAACGACTTGCAGGTGCCGGCAAGCAGCGAAATTGTTCTGGAAGGCCACATCCTTCCCGATGATATGGCGGCTGAAGGTCCGTTCGGCGACCATACCGGCTATTACAACGAAGTGGAAAAATTTCCGGTATTCACCATCGACCGCGTGACGATGCGCAGGAACCCAATTTACCATTCCACCTACACCGGCAAGCCGCCGGACGAGCCGGCGATCCTGGGTGTGGCATTGAATGAAGTGTTTGTGCCGCTGCTGCAAAAGCAGTTCCCGGAAATCACCGATTTCTACCTGCCGCCTGAAGGCTGCAGCTACCGCATGGCGGTGGTAAGCATGAAGAAGAGTTATCCCGGCCACGCCAAACGCGTGATGTTCGGCGTATGGAGCTTCCTGCGCCAGTTCATGTACACCAAGTTCATCCTGGTGACCGATGAGGATGTGAACGTGCGTGATTGGAAGGAAGTCATCTGGGCACTGACCACCCGGGTGGACCCGGCGCGCGACACACTCATCGTGGAGAACACGCCGATCGATTATCTCGACTTCGCCAGCCCCGTTTCAGGCTTGGGCAGCAAGATGTGCATCGATGCCACCAACAAGTGGCCTGGCGAGACCCAACGCGAATGGGGCACGCCCATCCGCATGGATGACGCCGTCAAGAACCGCGTGGACGAACTTTTTGGAAAACTTGGCCTTTAGTCAGTCAAATTATTCACGGTCGCCGCCCGCCCTGGTCCCTGGTCCCTGATAAAGCCATTCCAGCAGGGCATCCTGGGCAGCGGTGCCTTTTTCAGCATTGAGATCGTTGATGAAGAAAACCACGATCCAACGTTTCCCGTGCCGGTCCAAGAGATAGCCTGCCAGATTCTTGGCATAGGCAAGCGTGCCGGTCTTCATATGGGCATGGCCCGCCACCTCGCCATCCTGTACGCGGCTCTTCATCGTGCCGTCCAACGCCACAATCGGCAGGGAAGATTCCAGTTCGGCAAATGCGGGGCTTTGCCAGGCAGCCTGCAGCAGCCTGGCCAGATTCATCGGCCGGATACGTTCGATGCGGGACAGGCCCGCGCCATTTTCCAGCACGATTCCCGATGTATCAATCCCTTTTGACTTCAACCACTCGCGCATGACCGAAATGCTTTTTTCCAGTCTGGCGGGTGGCCCCTTCCTTTCCGCTCCTAGGGTCAGAAACAACTGGCGTGCCATGACATTGTTGCTCCACTTATTGATGCTGCGCAGCACATCCGCCATCGGCGGCGACTCAAATCGCATGACCAGACTGGCAGTTTCCGGGACAGAGCCAGGATGGACCGTGCCGGCCAATTTGCCACCCTGCTCGCGCCACAGGGCGCGAAACAGGCCGGCCGTGGTATCCAGGGGATCCCCCAGATTGATGGTCGTGGACTTTTCGCCGCAGGCGAGGGCGTAGCTACCCGCCAGGACCAGGCGCGGCTCGCCGTTGCCCGACTGGTAGTCCACGCTCAAGCGATCACGCCAGTCAAGGCAGCGGCCGGCGTCGGCCTTTATCTGATTGTCCAGTAGCAAGGGCACGGGCAGGGGGTCAATGCTTGCAGCCAGCCTGTTTCCTTCCGCCGTCAGGCGCAGACTTGTGGCGTTGAAATTGACCAGCAGGGCCGAGGGAAGCGCGTTATATGCGCGCCGCGGATCGCCATCGAAGCGTCCCGGGTCGGGAAACTCGTCGGGAAAGAAACTCGCATCCAGCACCACATCGCCACGAATGTCGCGTATGCCTCGCGACTTAAGCTCGCGCAACAGCAGCCAGAAACGCTCCAGCGTCAGCGACGGATCGCCATAACCCTTCAGATAGAGGTTGCCGCTAAGGACGCCCTCCTCAATGGGGCCGTCGACATAGACCTCGGTTTTCCAGGTATAGGCGGGGCCCAGCAGGTCCAATCCCGCGTAGGTTGTCAGCAACTTCATCACCGACGCCGGATTGAAACTGGACAGGGCCTTGTGCGCCAGCAGGGGTTCAGACGCCCCCACCTCCCACACCACTACGCCGACATGGGCACGCGAAATGCCTGCCTGCCTGAGGCTGCTGGCGACAGAGGGGGGCAACTCCCCGTGAGCGTCGGCTTGCGTCGGACTTAGCCACAGGCAGGAGAGCAGCAACAGAACGAATCGGGCCATGACTGAATTATGGCCGGATTTGAACCGCTTCCTCAGGACAAATCGTTCACGTACCAATCCATTGCTTCAGCCAGGCCCTCCGCCATGCGGTGGGTGGGCGCATAGCCAAGCAGGGTGCGGGCCTTGCTCACGTCTGCTTGGGAATGGCGCACGTCGCCGACGCGAAAGTCCCGGTGGGTGGGCTTGAAATTTTCCAGGTGTTTGAAGCGTGGGGCGAGGTTGACGCGGATCGCTTCGAACAGATCGTTGAGCGTGGTGCGGTCGCCCACCGCCACGTTGTACACCTGGTTCACCGCCTCAGCATTTTCCGTCGTGGCCGACAGGATGTTGGCCTGGATGACATTATCGATGTAGCAGAAGTCACGGCTCGTCTCGCCGTCGCCGTTGACGTACACCGGCAGGTTGCGGATCAGACTGGCAACCCAGAGTGGAATGACCGCGGCGTACGCACCGTTGGGATCCTGGCGGCGGCCGAATATATTAAAATAGCGCAGGCCGATAGACTGGGTGCCGTAACTCCGGGCAAACACATCAGCATAGAGCTCGTTCACATACTTGGTAACGGCGTAGGGCGACAGGGGTTTGCCGATCTGGTCCTCCACCTTCGGTAGGCCGGGGTGATCGCCATAGGTCGAACTGGACGCGGCATAGACGAAACGTTTGCAGCCCGCGTCCCGGCTGGCCACCAGCATGTTCACAAAGCCCGTGACGTTGGAGGCGTTGGTCAGCAAGGGGTCCTCGATAGAGCGCGGCACGGAACCCAGCGCCGCCTGATGCAGCACGTAATCCACCCCCGCGCAGGCTTGACGGCAGTCGTCCAGCGCGCGGATATCGCCGAAGACGAAGCGGAAATTTTCCCATTTTGAAGCGCCGACACTGTCCCGAATCTGATCCAGGTTCTTCTGATAGCCGGTGGCAAAATTGTCCAGGCCCACTACCCGCTGGCCCAGATTGAGCAGGGCCTCCGCCAGATTGCAGCCGATAAACCCCGCGGCCCCGGTAATCAGCCAGGTTTGAGGCGCGGATTGCAGCACTCCGCATGCTTCCGCATAGCGCGACATCAAAGCCTCCAGAGCTTGAAACCCGCGGCCAATACCGTAGCCGGATCATGCGCGCACTTCACATCGGTGAACACACCACCCTTCTTGAGCCTCGCAGTCAGTTCGCCGAAAGGCTTATCCAGATAGGTCCGGTGGGCCACCGCGGCAACCACGGCGTCGCACAAGGGCAAGTCATCCCACCGGGTCAGGCTGATGCCGTATTCGTGTTGCGCCTCGCGCGGCTCGCCCAAGGGGTCATGCACCGTCACTTCACAACCAAACGATTGAAGTTCCCGCACCACATCGACAACTTTCGAATTGCGCAGATCCGGACAGTTTTCCTTGAAAGTCAGTCCCAGCACATTGACCTTCGCGCCTCTCACCTGCACCCCGTTGGCAATCATCTGCTTGACCGTCTGCTGCGCCACATAAGCGCCCATGCCGTCATTGATGCGCCGGCCAGCCAGGATGACTTGGGGGTGATAACCCAGCATGTCGGCCTTATGGGTGAGATAGTACGGATCCACACCGATGCAATGGCCCCCCACCAGTCCCGGCCGAAACGGCAGGAAATTCCACTTGGTGCCCGCCGCCTGCAACACTTCCAGGGTATCGATGTCCATCTTGTGGAAGATCAGCGCCAGCTCATTCATGAGCGCGATATTCAAGTCCCGCTGTGTGTTTTCGATGACTTTGGCGGCTTCCGCAACCTTGATGGAAGTGGCCTTGTGTATCCCTGCAGTGATCACGCTGCCATAGAGCTGCGCCACCTTTTCCAGGGTGTCGGCGTCATCGCCGGACACCACCTTCTTAATCCGGGTGATGGTGTGTTCCTTGTCCCCCGGGTTCACCCGCTCGGGCGAGTAGCCGACGTGAAAATCCCGCATCCATTTCATCCCGGAATGCTCTTCCAGAATGGGGATACACACGTCCTCGGTGGCGCCGGGATATACCGTCGATTCATACACGACCGTGGCGCCCTTTTTCACATGCTTGCCCACTGTGGTGGAGGAACGCACGAGCGGGGAAAAATCGGGGATATGCGCTTCATCCACGGGGGTGGGCACGGCAACGATGATGAAGTCCGCCTGAGCAAGTTCCGTCGGATCAGTGGTCACTCTCAGGCGCGTCGCAGCCTGCAGATCCTGCGTCGAAACCTCACCGGTGGGGTCGCAAAATCGCCGGTAGTTATCGATCTTTTCCGCGGACAGGTCATAACCGATGGTGTCATACTGTTTTCCGAATTCCACCGCCAGGGGCAAACCCACGTACCCCAGACCAACCAGTGCCACTGTGCTCATTTAGAAAGGTCTCCCGATGCTGAACAAACTGTTTCGCCCGGTGCAATTCTACCGAAGGTTCGCAACAAACCCGATCGGCCCGCGGCCATATATCGCAAACTTTGTTTGCAAAGCCTGGGCCAGCCTGCTGCTGCTGGGGCTCGCTCTTGCATTGCCAGCTTACGCGGACGTGGCGGATACCCTGACCCGCATCAAGCCATCCATTGTAGGCATAGGCAGCTATGAACCTGGCCGCAGTCCGGGTGGACAACTCAAGGGCACCGGCTTCGTGGTGGGGGACGGGAGGACCGTGGCGACCTGCTATCACATCGTCAAGCCCCTACTCGATCTGGCACACAATGAAACCTGGGCTGTCTTTTTGGGCCAGGGGCGCGAAGTTCGTTATCGCACGGCCAAAGTCGTCGCCACAGACCCCGGCCACGATCTCGCGCTGCTGCGGTTTGAGGGGACGGCCCTGCCAAGCCTGAATTTGGAAAATACGAATCAGGCCAAGGAAGGTGAACAACTGTATTTCACCGGCTATCCCATCGGTTCAATTCTGGGGCTGTATGCAGCTACCCACCGGGCCGGGCTCGCCGCCATCGTACCGATTTACACGCCAGTGCCCCGAGCAGCCGAGTTGAACGCTCGCACCATTCGCCAGGCGTCCGATCCATTTCGCATTTTCCAGTTGGACGCCATCGCGTATCCGGGCAACAGCGGCAGCCCCCTGTGGCAGCCCGCGACCGGGGGCGTCCTGGGCGTGGTGAATTCCGTGTTTGTAAAAGGCTCGAAAGAGGCCGCGCTCACCAACCCGAGCGGGATCTCCTTTGCCATTCCCGCGGATCATATCCGCGCCCTGATGGATCGGGCGGGGATAAAGGAGTAGTTCTGATCCTCCTGTGTTGCCTCGCCCGCTGTCAGCCCGAAATGCCGACACCGGGTAATCGCTTGGCCCCCACGCACCTCATTTCACCCGGTTCAGCAGTTCCAGGACGGTCTTCGCCATGAACTGCATTTGCCCTTCGTCAACAACATAGGGAGGCATGAGGTAGACCGTGTTGCCTATCGGCCGCATCAACACGCCCAACTTCAGGGCCTGTTGGTGCCAGTGCAGGGAAAAACCGGGTTGCGCATCCTGCACATCGAAAGCCCAGATCATGCCCAAATGACGGAAGTGTCTCACCCGGGGATGGGCTGACATTTCGACCAGAAGCTCATTGAAGATTGCAGCCTTGGCCCGGTTCGCGTCCAGAACCCGATCTGATTCGAATATATCCAGTACCGCACAGGCCGCCCGGCAGGCCAGCGGGTTGCCCGTATAGGAATGGGAATGGAGAAAACCGCACGCGATTTCGTCCCCATAGAACGCGGCATAGATATCGTCCGTGGCTTGCACGCAGGACAAGGGCAGATAGCCCCCGCTGATGCCCTTGGACAAACACAGTAAATCGGGCCGTATGCCCGCTTGCTCGCAGGCAAACATGGTTCCGGTGCGGCCGAAACCGACCGCGATCTCATCGGCAATCAGGTGGACCTGATAACGATCGCAGATTTCGCGCGTCCGGCTCAGGTAAACCGGGTGATACATTGCCATCCCCGCAGCGCCCTGGACCAGGGGTTCGAGGATGAAGGCTGCCGTCTTGTCCGCATGTTCCGCCAGGTGGCTCTCCAGCGCACCGGCAGCTCGCAGAGCGTACGCTTCGGCAGACTCCCCCGCTTCCACGGCGCGGAAATCCGGCGTGGGCAGTTGATGGGTTCGTCGCAGCAAGGGCGCATAAACATCTCTGAAGAGCGCCACATCGGTGACCGACAGCGCGCCCAGGGTTTCGCCGTGATAGCCATTTTGCAGGCTGAGGAAACCTGTCTTGTCCGGTTTCCCCATGTTGCACCAGTAGTGAAAGCTCATCTTCAACGCGATCTCGACTGCAGATGCGCCATCCGAAGCGAAGAACGCGTGTCCCAGGCCAGTGAGCCGCGCAAGCCGCGCCGACAATTCGACCACCGGTTCGTGTGTACAGCCTGCGAGCATGACATGCTCGATCCTGCCGAGTTGATCGATGATGGCCGCATTGATGCGCGGATTGGCGTGCCCGAACAGATTGACCCACCAGCTGGAAATCGCATCGAGATAGCGTTCGCCCGCTTCATCGAAGAGCCACGCCCCCTCGCCGCGTACGATCGCCAGCGGCGGCGCAAGGTCCAGCGACTTCATCTGAGTGCAGGGATGCCAGAGAAACTGGCGCGAACGGGTCTGCAGGGGACTGGGCATGGATGTAAGGCGGGCGGGTGCGCAGAGCCTATAGTATTCGCCATGACTCGGCGAGTTCGAAGCAAAAAGTCGCCCCTCGGTTTCGCCCCGGCGAAAAAGGATCGGCCGTTTGCTGCGCGCAGCGGGCGGAAACGTGATGCAAACACCGGGTTCTTTGGCTTCTTCTGCCGCCTCGCCACGCGCTTTGGCACCAGTAAGACCCAGGCCAGCGGCTTGGGCCAGACTTCTTTCAGAAAAACTTGCCTCCGGTCTTGAATTCGGCCCATAAGGCCTCTATCATTAGCAGCCTCTGACCGAGAGTGCTAACAACGCCCGGTTCGATTTTCCCGTTCCGCCTCGGCGGAAACCAACTAAGTCATTGATTTTCAATGGAGACCATGGAATGAAAATTCGTCCTTTGCATGACCGCGTAATCGTCAAGCGGCTGGAAGAAGAGCGCAAGACTGCGTCCGGCATTGTCATCCCCGACACCGCCGCCGAGAAACCCGACCAGGGTGAAGTCGTCGCCGTCGGCCCCGGCAAGAAAGATGAACAGGGCAGGATCATGACGATGGCGCTGAAGGTCGGCGACCGCGTGCTGTTCGGCAAATACGCCGGGCAGGCCGTAAAGGTGGAAGGCGACGAACTGCTCGTCATGCGTGAAGAAGACATCATGGGCGTGATTGAGAAGTAATTCTTATCTGCACGACCTACAGACAGACAAACTCAAGGAGTAAGCAATGGCTGCAAAAATGGTTAAGTTTGGCGATGAAGCGCGCCACAAAATGGTCGCCGGGGTCAATATCCTGGCCAACGCGGTAAAAGCCACCCTGGGTCCGAAGGGCCGCAACGTGGTACTGGACCGTTCCTTCGGTGCCCCCACAACGACCAAAGACGGTGTTTCAGTCGCCAAGGAGATCGAACTCAAGGACAAGCTGGAAAACATGGGGGCGCAGATGGTGAAAGAAGTCGCCTCCAAGACCTCCGACGTCGCCGGCGACGGCACCACGACCGCCACCGTTCTGGCGCAGTCCATCCTCAATGAAGGCATGAAGTACGTCGCCGCGGGCATGAACCCGATGGACCTGAAGCGCGGCATCGACAAAGCGGTCATCGCCATTACCGACGAACTGAAGAAACTGTCCAAGCCCTGCACCACCAGCAAGGAAATCGCGCAGGTCGGCGCCATCTCCGCCAATGCAGACGAATCCATCGGCAAAATCATCTCCGATGCCATGGACAAGGTCGGCAAGGAAGGCGTCATCACCGTTGAAGACGGTTCCGGCCTGGAAAATGAACTCGACGTGGTGGAAGGCATGCAATTCGACCGCGGCTACCTGAGTCCCTACTTCATCAACAACGCCGACAAGCAGATGGCTGTGCTGGAAGATCCGTTCGTGCTGCTGCACGACAAGAAGGTCTCCAACATCCGCGACCTGCTGCCGATCCTCGAACAAGTTGCAAAGGCCGGCAAACCCCTGCTGATCATCGCCGAAGACATCGACGGTGAGGCGCTGGCCACCCTGGTGGTCAACAATATCCGCGGCATCCTCAAGACCTGCGCAGTCAAGGCCCCCGGCTTTGGCGACCGTCGCAAGGCTATGTTGGAAGACATCGCGATCCTGACTGGCGGCACCGTGATCGCCGAAGAAGTCGGCCTGTCGCTGGAAAAAGCCACGCTGAATGACTTGGGCCGCGCCAAGCGGATCGAGGTTGGCAAAGAAAATTCCACCATTATTGACGGCGCTGGCGCCGCCGATGGAATCAAGGGCCGCATCACCCAGATCAACAAACAGATCGAAGAAGTCACGTCCGATTACGACAAGGAAAAGCTGCAGGAACGCAAGGCCAAGCTGGCCGGTGGCGTGGCCGTGATCAAGGTCGGTGCGGCGACCGAAGTTGAAATGAAAGAGAAGAAGGCCCGCGTGGAAGACGCGCTCCACGCCACCCGTGCGGCCGTGGAAGAAGGCATCGTTGCAGGCGGCGGCGTCGCGTATCTGCGCGCCCGTTCTGCGATTGCCAACATGAAGGGCGCCAACCATGACCAGGACGCCGGGATCAAGATCGTTTCCCGCGCCGTCGAAGAGCCGTTGCGCCAGATCGTGGTCAACTGCGGCGAGGAAGCATCCGTTGTGGTCAACAAGATCCTCGACGGCAAGGGCAACTTTGGCTACAACGCCCAGACCGGCGAGTATGGCGACATGATGGAAATGGGCGTGCTCGATCCGACCAAGGTTACCCGGACCGCCCTGCAAAATGCGTCCTCGGTTGCCGGCCTGATGCTCACCACCGAGTGCATGGTGGCCGACTTGCCGGAAGACAAGGGCCCTGCCATGCCTCCGGGTGGCGGCGGCATGGGCGGCATGGGCGACATGGGCTTCTGATCCCAGGCCCCCTCCCTGCCCCATCGAAGCCCCGCCCAGTGCGGGGCTTTTTGTCACTGCGCTCGCCGCTCAACGTGGGAAGAGGGGGACAGGCTGCGAGCACAAGTGAGATTGGCATAATTCACCGCAGAATCCATCAAGACGCAGCAACTGCCCGTTCAGGCAGGGCAACGGCACATTGCGTTCTCAATCGCGAGAATTTTCGCGTGCCCATGGGGCACTGCGACGGCTGCTTCCGTGCCGCGATAGATGCCGCCCATACGCAGGTGGGCTTCACCGGCCACTGCGTATCTGCCATGCTGATACTGCATGCAGTTCGATGCCGGAGCGGCCGTACCAGGAATGGCAGTGCTATCTTAGCTGGTGTATCCATCCATATGATGGCCAAGACCGCGGCCAGTCGGCGATAAAACCCCACCGGGCTGAGCTCGCCTGCAAGGAGTCTCCTTCAATGTTTTTCCTTCTAGTATTTCTGCTTTACGGAGGCATCCAGCTTTATTTCTCCGCAAGGACGATACAAGCCTTCGACCTCGCCGGACCTGTCTGGCTGCTGGTCAACGCATGGGCACTTTTAATGACGCTGGGTCCGCTTTTGCTCTGGCGCATGGAACGTTGGCCCCGTCATCACGGCCTCACTGTCGCCGTCGCCTGGATCGTCTTCAGTTGGATGGGCTTCTCCTTCCTGTTCGTCTGGCTGGGGCTGGCCGTGGACGTCTATGCCGGAGCCGCCCGATTGGCCGATCTGCCCATGCTTCCCGCGCATACAGCCTTTCTACTGGTGGTGTCCACGGTCATGGTCTTGTGGATGCTTGGCTTTTATTCCGCCCGCCATCCAAGGGTGGAGCGGCTGACGATCATCTCGGACAAACTGCCATTAAGTTTTCGCGGCCTGCGCATCGTGCAGATTTCCGATCTACACCTGGGCATACTCATAGGCAGACAGCGCCTCGGCAAGCTTCTGGCGCAGATAAGAAATCTCCAGCCGGACCTGCTTGTGTCCACCGGCGACCTGGTTGACGGCGAGGCGCATTACCTGGACGGGCTGTCGGACGGTTTTGCCGCCTGTCATCCGCGCTACGGTAAGTTTGCAGTCACCGGCAACCACGAACAGTACGCGGGCATCGGGCCTGCGGTAACCTTTCACGCCCGTGCAGGCTTCAGGCTGCTGCGTGGGGAAAGTGTAACGGTTGCGGACGCCATCACGCTTGCGGGTGTTGATGATCCTGCAGTGGCAGCAGGCCACACAGACGAGCAGAGCGTTCTGGCCCAGACTCCGGCGAACCGCTTCGTCATCCTGCTCAAACACCAGCCGGTCGCAGATCCCGCCGCCCGCTTCGACCTGCAACTCTCAGGCCACACCCACAACGGCCAGATCTTTCCTTTCGGCCTGTTGGTGAAACTGTTCTATCCCATGATCCAGGGCCGCCATTTCCTCCCCGGGGGCGGTCAACTCTACGTCAGCCGCGGCACCGGCACCTGGGGGCCGCCGATTCGCATCCTTGCGCCGCCCGAGATCACGCTCATCGAATTGAAACGCCCGTAGCAAGCGCCTGAAAGCTTGCGCTTCGTCCCTGCTTTGGGGGAGCAGGATCGGTCAACATCAGCAACTTTATTTCAATTCGCGCAGGTTCAACCGATGTTCAGTCGGCCCTGGCATAAAATCACGCCTGATGCGCTCGCTGCACAAATTCCCGATCCACCATTACGAACACTAGACATGCTGCCCACCTCCCTGAAACGTTATGCCTGGCTTTCCATCGCTGCGGCGCTTGTCACCATCCTGCTCAAGGGAGCGGCCTGGTGGATGACCGGTTCGGTCGGGCTGCTATCCGACGCTTTTGAGTCATTCGTCAATCTGGCAGGTGCCTTCATGGCGCTGGCCATGTTGTCGCTCGCTGCCATGCCGGCGGATGAAGACCACACCCACGGGCACGGCAAGGCGGAATATTTTTCCAGCGCCTTCGAAGGTTTCCTGATTCTTATTGCCGCAGTCGGCATCAGCTATGCCGCGGTCAAGCGCCTGATCCACCCGCAGCCCCTGGAAGCGGTGGGCATCGGGCTGGCGGTATCTGCAGCAGCCTCGGTCATCAATCTTGCCACCGCCCGCATTCTCATGGCCATGGGCCGCAGGTACCGATCCATCACCCTGGAGGCGGATGCGCACCACCTGTTCACCGACGTCTGGACCTCCATCGGCGTGATTGTCGGGGTCGCGCTGGTCTGGCTGACAGGCTGGCTCTCGCTTGACCCGGTCATCGCCCTCCTGGTGGCGGCGAATATTGTGTGGACGGGCTGGAAACTTCTGCACCGCTCTGCCGCGGGACTAATGGACATCGCCATCCCACCGGAAGATCTCAGGGAGATTGAGCGGGTGCTGGACAGCTATCGTCAGCAGGGGCTGGATTTCCACGCGCTGCGCACCCGCCAGGCCGGCATGCGCGCGTTCGCCACCCTGCACGTCCTGGTGCCGGGCGCATGGACGGTGCAGGAGGGGCACGACTGGCTGGAGCGCATCGAAGCTGACATCCGCCGCGCCGTCGCCAACTGCAACGTCACGACTCACCTGGAACCCAAGGAAGACCCCGTGTCCGATTACGACCGTGAACTGGACCGTCCGGCAAATGGACCGGGCGAGTGATCGTCAAGAGTAAGCGCTACTGCTGAGGAGCCGGATCAATATGGCTTTTCGAGTTGTCGTGCTCCTCCCCCCTCGCGAGCACGCCGAGGCCGATGATGTCAGCCCTTGCGGCTGTCATCAATCATGCACTCGATCATCGGGGTGAGGATGAGTTCCATGGCGTAGCTCATCTTGCCGCCGGGCACCACTATGGTGTTCGCGCGCGACATGAAACTGCTGGGAATCATGTTGAGCAGATACTGAAACGGGATGCCGCGCGGATCGCGGAAGCGGATGATGATGAAGCTCTCATCCGGGGTGGGGATGTCGCGCGCGATGAAAGGGTTGGAGGTGTCGACCGTGGCCACGCGCTGGAAGTTGATATGAGTGCGCGAGAACTGCGGGGTAATGTAGTTTACATAGTCCGGCATGCGACGCAGGATGGTATCGACGATGACGTCGGCAGCGTAGCCGCGCTCGGCACCATCCCGGTGGATTTTCTGGATCCATTCCAGGTTGACGATGGGCACCACGCCCACGCCCAGATCGACATACCTGGACGTGTCGACGTTTCCGTCGGCGACCAGGCCGTGCAGGCCCTCATAGAACAGCAGGTCAGAGTTGGCGGGAAACTCTTCCCAGGGAGTGAACTCGCCCGGCTTGAGATTGGTCTTAAAACGAGCGTTGAGCTCGATGGCCTCGCTGTCGCTATGTATGTAGTAGCGCTTCTTGCCGAGGCCAGATTCGCCGTACACGCGAAATGTTTCCTCGATCTTGTCGAAGTGATTGGCCTCGGGTCCAAAGTGGGAGAAGGTGGTGTTGCCCTTGGCTTCTTCCTGCTTGACCCGTTCGCGAAATTCGACCCGGCCCAGGGAATGCATGCTATCGCCTTCAATGATCACGGGGTTGATTTCGTAGTGCCGGAAAATGGATTCGAAGGCCCGCTTGACGGTGGTCGTGCCCGCCCCGGACGAGCCGGTGACAGCGATGACGGGATGCTTTTTGGACATGGAAAGCTCCTGAAAAGGACGGATTAGCGCCGGGGGTTTGATCTTTGGAAAACCGGCGGATTATACCGGACCAGTCCTGCCCTGTCATGGCCGGTTATAATCACGGCTTTGTTTTCCCAGCACTTTTTGGCTTCGGGCCCCATGCAAGAGAAATACCATCCTGCCGAGATCGAACGCGCCGCCCAGGACGAGTGGGCCCGCAGACAGGATTTCCGCGCGCTTGAGTCCAGCGACCGCCCCAAGTACTACTGCCTGTCCATGTTCCCGTACCCCTCGGGCAAGCTGCACATGGGCCACGTACGCAACTACACGATTGGCGACGCGCTGGCCCGCTATCACCGTATGCAGGGTTATAACGTAATGCAACCGATGGGCTGGGATGCCTTCGGCCTGCCAGCGGAAAACGCGGCCCTGGCCAACGGGGTGCCGCCTGCCAAGTGGACGTACCAGAACATCGACCACATGCGCGTCCAGTTGAAGGCCCTCGGCTTGGCGATCGACTGGGAACGCGAGATCGCCACCTGCAAACCAGAGTACTACCGCTGGGAACAGTGGCTGTTTACCCGCCTGTTCGAACAGGGCCTGATCTATCGCAAGAACGCCACGGTGAACTGGGATCCGGTGGACGAAACGGTGCTGGCCAACGAGCAGGTGATCGAGGGCCGCGGCTGGCGTTCCGGCGCCCTGGTGGAAAAGCGCGAGATTCCGATGTACTTCATGCGCATTACTTCCTACGCGGAAGAGCTACTGACCGGCCTGGACACGCTGCCGGGCTGGCCCGAGCAGGTCAAGACCATGCAGCGCAACTGGATCGGCAAGTCTTTGGGCGTGCGTTTCGCCTTTCCCTATGAACTCGACGGTCAGCGGCAAAAGCTCTGGGTCTACACAACCCGGGCCGATACCATCATGGGCGTAACGTTTGTCGCCGTGGCAGCCGAGCATCCGCTGGCCACGCGTGCAGCGCAGGGCAATCCCGATTTGACGGGTTTCATCGAGGAATGCAAGCAGGGCGGCGTGGCCGAGGCCGACCTCGCCACCATGGAAAAAAAAGGCATGCCCACCGGCATATCCGTCACCCATCCGTTGACTGGCGAGTCAATTCCCGTGTGGGTGGCCAACTACGTGTTGATGGGTTACGGCGAGGGGGCCGTGATGGCGGTGCCGGCGCACGACGAGCGCGATTTCGGCTTTGCGAAGAAGTATGGTTTGCCGATCAAGCAGGTGATCGATCATGCAGAAATCGATAAGGCGCGCAAAGCACTAGCGTCCGGAAAGCTGGGAGGTCAAACACTTACTTCCGAAGGAAGAGACAGGCTGGAGAACTTCCTTGGAGCAAACCAGTACTCAACTGAGCGGTGGCATGAGGGCTACGATACGAAATTGGGTATTTGCATTAACTCAGGCAAATACGACGGGCTGGGTTACGACGCCGCGGTGGACGCGATCGCCGCCGACCTCAAGTCAAAAGACCTGGGCGACAAGCAGGTGCAATACCGGCTGCGTGACTGGGGAATTTCGCGCCAACGCTACTGGGGCTGTCCGATTCCGGTCATCCATTGCGAGACCTGCGGCGACGTGCCGGTGCCGGAAGACCAGTTGCCGGTGATGCTGCCGGAAGACGTGACTATTACCGGGCGCGGGTCGCCGCTCGCAAGAATGCCGGAATTCTACGCATGCGCCTGCCCCAAGTGTGGCGGCGCGGCCAGGCGTGAAACCGATACGATGGACACCTTTGTCGAATCGTCCTGGTATTACGCCCGCTACGCCTGCCCAGACGCCGCCTCCATGCTGGACGAACGGGCACGCTACTGGCTGCCGGTGGACCAATACATCGGCGGCATCGAACATGCCATTCTGCATCTGCTGTACGCGCGGTTTTTTCACAAGCTGATGCGGGATGAGGGACTGGTGCTTGGCGACGAGCCATTCACCAACTTGCTCACGCAGGGCATGGTGGTCGCCCCCACCTTTTACCGCGATGGCGTAGACGGCAAAAAGCAGTGGATCAATCCTGCCGATGTCAACGTCGCCACCGACGAAAAAGGCCGCCCGATTGGTGCGACGCTGAAGGCCGACGGCCAGCCGGTGACCATCGGCGGCACAGAGAAGATGGCGAAGTCCAAGAACAACGGCGTCGATCCGCAAACCCTGATCGACACCTATGGCGCGGACACCGCTCGGCTGTTCATGATGTTCGCCGCACCACCGGACCAGCAGTTGGAATGGTCGGATGCGGGAGCGGAAGGGGCTTACCGCTTTATTAAGCGGGTATGGGCATTTGGATACGGCAACCGAGGACTGTTCAAACAACTGGATTTTGATTGGGAAGATTTATCCTCGGGGCAGGAGAAAGTTCGCTTTCGAGTGCATGAGATTCTCAGGCAAGCCAATCACGACATGAGCAAGAGCCAATTTAACACTGTCGTGTCGGCCTGCATGAAGCTCTTGAATACGCTTGATGAGCTTCCAAGACTTGAGCAGGCTGATACCCAGAGAAGATTCCCAAGGGCCGAGGCAGACTTGGCAGTGATGAGCGAAGGGTTTTCAATACTGCTGCGCCTCCTCTCCCCAATTACCCCACATATTTCCCAGGCACTTTGGAAAGAGCTGGGATATGGTGATGACATCTTCTCCTCAAAGTGGCCGGAGGTAGATGAAGAAGCACTAAGTCAGAGCGAAATCGAACTGGTCGTTCAGGTCAACGGCAAGCTGCGCGGCAGCATCCGCATTGCAAAAGACGCGGACAAAGCCCTCGTAGAGGCGGCCGCATTGGCCAATGCCGACGTACAGAAGCATGTGGCGGGTCGGGCGCCGAAAAAAGTGGTGATCGTGCCGGGCCGTCTCGTTAATATCGTGGTGTGATTCGGTGACGCGAGAGGGCTGGGGGGTGAGACATAAGGGGATGAAATCAATTCTGGTTGCTGCGGCGCTGGCAAGCCTGGCCGGCTGCGGCTTCCAACTGCGCGGCGCCACTCCCCTGTACTTCAAAACCGTGTATGTGGATGCGCCAATCGCCACTTATCAGCGCAATGCCCTGGCTGACCGGCTGCGCAACCTGCTGACGGTTGCGGGCGCGCAGGTGACCGAGACCCCAAAGGGCGCGGAACTCACGCTGAAGCTCGACGCGGAGCAGCGGACCAAGACCATCCTGTCGCTGACCGGCGCCGGCCGGGTGGCGGAATACCGCTTGGAGATGAACCTCACCTACCAAGTCCTGCGCCCGAACGGGCACGAAAGCCTGCCGCCGACTCAAATCCACTTCCTCCGCGATCTGACCTACGACGATAACCAGTATACGGCCAAGGCCGCCGAGGAGGACTTCCTGTACCACAGCATGGAAGAGGATGCGGCCCAGCAGATTATGCGCTATCTGCGCCGCCTCACTCCCTGAGAGCGCGCGCTGTGGAACTGTCTGCCGACCGTCTAGCCGAACATTTGGCCCGCCAGCCCGCTTCCCCCCTTTATGTATTGTGGGGGGCGGAACCCCTCACCCTGTTGGAGTCTGAGGACGCCATACGCGCTACCGCCTTGCAGGCCGGGCACGGCCAACGCATGGTTCACACCGTGCAGGGCAAGTTCGACTGGAGCCGGGTGTTTGCCGGCAACGACAACTTTTCCCTGTTTGCCAGCAAGCGCCTGCTGGAAATCCGCATTCCTTCCGGCAAGCCAGGCGTGGAAGGCGGTAAAGCGCTGGAAAAACTGGCTGGCAGTCCGCCGCCCGATACGCTCACTATCGTCAGCCTGCCGGGCCTGGAATGGAAGTCCACCCAGAGCAAGTGGTTCAGTGCCTTGGCGGCAGCGGGAGTGGTGATCCAGGCCCGCCCGGTGGAACGGGCTCAACTGCCGGCCTGGATCAGCCGCAGGCTGGCAGCCAGACGATTTACCGCCGACGCGGACGCGCTCAATTATCTGGCCGAGCGGGTGGAAGGCAACTTGCTGGCAGCGCGGCAGGAGATTGACAAGCTGGCCTTGATGCTGCCCGCCGGGCCCCTGAGCTTGGAAGCCGTACAGCAGGCGGTGACGGATGTGAGCCGGTTCGAACCGGAACAGTTACAGGAAACTCTGTTTCGCGCTGACTGGCCGCGCTATAACCGGATTCTGGGTGGCCTGCGCCAGGAGGGCGAACCGCCGCCGGTGGTGTTGTGGCAGATAACGGCGGCCATTCGGCTGCTGCTGCGGCTAAAATGGGGGCTGGAGAGGCACGAGCCGCTGCCCCGCCTGCTGGCCGCCGCCCGGGTGTGGGAAAAACGCCGTCCCCTGGTGGAAGCAGGACTCAGACGCCATGGCCGCAAGGCCCTGGAACGAGCCCTGCAAACCTGCGCCCTGGTCGACCGCCAGATCAAGGGCGCCGAACAGGGCGACCCCTGGGTGAGCTTGGCCGGAATCAGTCTGATACTTGCAAATGCTTAATATGAAACAACTGGACATCAAGACCTATATGCACGGCGTGGGCCGCACCGCAAGGGAAGCCAGCCGGGTGATCGCGGCAGCCGATACGGCGACCAAGAACGCGGCGCTGCTGGCGATGGCCGCTGCAATTCGGCGCGACCAGGCAACACTCCTCGCCGCCAACCGCGAAGACATGGCCCAGGCCAGAGCGCAAGGTCTTGGCGAAGCCTTGCTGGACCGTCTGGCCCTTGGGGAAAGAACCGTTGCCGGCATGGCAGAAGGCCTGCAACAGATCGCCGCCCTGCCCGACCCGGTGGGCATCATCTCCGACCTGGCTTATCGTCCTTCCGGCCTACAGGTAGGCAGGATGCGCGTGCCGCTCGGCGTGATCGGCATCATTTATGAAGCGCGCCCGAATGTGACCGCAGACGCTGCGGGCCTCTGCCTCAAGTCGGGCAATGCCGCGATCCTGCGTGGCGGCAGCGAAGCGATCCGCTCCAACCAGGCGGTCGCGGCCTGCGTCAGGGAAGGGCTCCAGGCGGCCGGTCTGCCGGACACCTGCGTGCAGGTAATTGCAACCACCGATCGTGCAGCAGTGGGCGAGTTGATCACGATGCGCGACTACGTCGACGTGATCGTCCCGCGCGGCGGCAAGAGCCTGATCGAACGCCTGATGAACGATGCGCGAATTCCGGTGATCAAACATTTGCATGGTGTGTGCCATGTGTATGTGGATGACCGCGCCGACCTGGACAAGGCCTTGGCGATTGCCGACAACGCCAAGACCAGCCGCTACGGCACCTGCAACACCATGGAAACCCTGTTGGTACATCGCGCAGTGGCGAAAGAATTTCTGCCCAGGATCGCCGAAATCTATTCAGCCAAATGCGTGGAAATGCGTGGCTGCGCCGAGTCGCGGCGCATCGTGCCGGCCATGCGGGAAGCCACCGAGGCGGACTGGCACGAGGAATACCTCGCACCCATCATCGCCATCCGGGTGGTGGACGATCTGGAGGCCGCCCTGGCCCACATCGCCAGGTACAGCTCACAGCACACCGATGCCATCGTCACCGAAGACTATGCCCGCGCACGGCAGTTTCTGCGCGAAGTGGATTCCTCGTCGGTCATGGTCAATGCTTCCACCCGCTTTGCCGACGGTTTTGAATACGGCCTGGGCGCTGAGATCGGCATCTCCACCGACAAGATCCACGCCCGCGGTCCGGTGGGCCTGGAAGGTCTGACCAGCCAGAAGTGGGTGGTCCTAGGTGACGGGCATGTACGCGGATGACCAGGAAATGAAACGCGGGGAAGACCGAAAGGGTGTCCACAGGGAAGTACGGGCGGATCTGGGAGGCTATCCATTTTCTCCCTCACCTCTGACCTCCCTAATTGATCTTCATCCCCTCGCATCTCTGCGCTGAATAATTTGTCCCCTATCGGCATTCTCGGCGGCACCTTCGACCCAATCCACTACGGCCATCTGCGAATGGCGGAAGAACTGGCCGGATGGCTGGCGCTGGAACACGTGCGCTTCATCCCTGCCTCGCAGCCGCCGCACCGCAGCCAGCCCCGCACCGGCGTAGGCCATCGGATGGAAATGGCCCGCCTGGCGATAACCGGCAATTCGAGGTTCACCCTGGATGCGCGCGAAGCGGAACGCAAGGGTGCCAGCTATACGGAGGAAACCCTGACCAGTCTGCGCCAGGAGATGGGCCCGGACCTTCCCCTCTGGCTGTTCATGGGGGCAGACGCGTTTCTGGGCTTGAACACCTGGAAAAGATGGCAGCAACTGATTGCGCTGACCAATATCGCGGTAGCCCACCGACCGGGTTACCGCTTGGCCCAGGCCGATGCGCTGGCCGACGACCTGCGCGCGGTCTTGCAGCGGCATCAGGTCAGGGAAGCGTTGCCGAACCAGGCTGCAGGGCAGATCATCCTGCGGCCGGTCACTCAACTTGACATATCCGCCACCGCCATTCGCAACGCCATCCGGGAAGGCAACAGTCCACGCTACCTGCTGCCTGAACCGGTGCTGGACTATATACACGCCAACCATCTCTATTTGCACGCATGAATCTCCAAAACAAAGTGAAGGCCATGGTGGCCGCGCTGGAAGACATCAAGGCCCGCGACATCCTGGTGCTGGACACCAGGCCGCTCACGTCCCTGTTCGATCGGGTCATCATCGCCAGCAGCGATTCCGCCCGCCAGACCCGGTCTCTGGCACGCAGCGTGCACGACAAGGCAGCGGAGCTTGGCCTGCACATAATCGGCATGGAGGGTGAGGAAGGCGGGGAGTGGATACTGGTGGACCTGGGCGACATCGTGGTTCACGTGATGCAGGCTGCGGCCCGGCAGTATTACAACCTGGAGGAATTGTGGGGCGGCGGCGTGAACAGCAAGGGTGGGTCCCGCGCAGGAGGACTCCGCGCGTCAGCAAATACCGCCAACCGCCGACGCGAAGGTGGGTGAGGTGCGAGACCGCCCGTGGAGACGCCGGTATGAGCGGCCGCAGACCACAGGCCGGGTAGCCCCCGCGGAATTGCCGCGATGAAATTGCACATTCTCGCCATCGGCCACAAGATGCCCGCCTGGATTGACGCAGGAGTGCATGAATATACCCGTCGCATGCCAACCGATGCGGTCGTGGAGATGACCGAACTCAAGCCGGGAAAACGCGCAGCCGGTGCCTCCACCCCTGGCATACAGGAACGGGAGGCCGAGCGCATCCGCTCTGCCCTGCCAGTCCGGGCTCTGTTGGTGGCGCTGGACGAACGGGGCAGGCAGCTCACCACTGTCGAGCTTGCGCAATACCTGGCGCGCTGGATGCAGGATGGTGCAAACCCCTGCTTCGTCATCGGCGGCGCCGACGGCCTGGGCGCTTCGGTGCGCAAGAACGCGGACCTGTTATGGGGCTTGTCCCGCCTGACCCTGCCCCACGGGCTGGTCCGGATTATGCTGGCGGAACAACTTTACCGGGCCGTTTCGCTGCTGAAAGGCCATCCCTACCACCGCGACTAGACAAGGTCTCCGACGAAGGTCTCCAGTGGAGAGCCAGTAGTGACATAAGGTGGGAGAGAACCTCCGGATGATCGCCGCCGGGTGTCCGAGCACGAGCCCTCAGGGGAGCGCTTGGCGTGTCGTTGACTCAGCCTGGATCCATGCTCAAACGAATTCCATGAACTATCAGGACAACCGCATTTACCTGGCTTCCCAGTCGCCCCGACGACGGGAATTGCTCAAGCAGATCGGTGCGCACTTTGAAGTGCTGCCCCTTCGCTCCTCCCCGTACCGCGAGGACGTGCTGGAAATCCCCGCGGACGGCGAAGCGCCGCTGGATTTTGCGCGGCGCTTGGCGCAGGAAAAAGCCGAGTGCGGGACCAAAATGGCACGCCATCGGCACATGCTGATGCTCCCGGTACTGGGGGCAGACACCCTGCTCGACCTGAGAGGCGAGATTATTGGCAAGCCCCGCGACCTCGCCCATGCACGCGAGGTTTTGCAGCGCCTTTCTGGACGAATTCACTGGGTGCATACTGGGATCGCGCTGGCCTGGGGCGAGCGGGTGGAAACCAGCTTCTCCTCGAGCAAGGTGTCGTTTGCCGCGCTCTCCGCAACGCAAATCGAACGCTACCTGCAATCGGGCGAAGCGTTGGACAAGGCCGGCGCATATGGAATACAGGGCCGCGCGGCAGCTTTCATCCGGCGTATCGAAGGCAGCCATTCGGGAATTATGGGTTTGCCTCTGTTTGAAACCGCGGCATTATTGCGGCTGGCCGGTCTCACCGTGTAGTGAGCGTGTGTCAACCCTCATTTCACGCCCTAGTTTTCAATCAAAGCATCTGGCCGTGCTCTGATTGAGAATTGGAGAATTCGCCATGAGCGAAGAGATACTGGTTAACGTCACCCCTCAGGAGACACGGGTGGCAGTGCTGCACCTGGGCTCGGTTCAGGAATTGCACATCGAACGGGCTTCCTGCCGAGGACTGGTGAGCAATATCTATCTGGGCCGCGTAGCTCGGGTGCTGCCGGGAATGCAGTCCGCGTTCATCGAAATCGGTCTGGAGCGCGCCGCCTTCCTGCATGTGGCTGACATCTGGTATACGGGCCGGAACGACGATGAAGTGCGTCCGATCGAGCGCATCCTGCATGAAGGACAAACCCTCGTGGTGCAGGTGATAAAAGATCCCATCGGCACCAAGGGGGCGCGATTGTCCACCCAGATCAGCTTCGCCGGCCGCTATCTGGTCTATCTGCCGCAAGAATCCCACATTGGCATCTCGCAGAAGATCGAGGGCGAAGAGGAGCGGGAGCTGCTGCGCCAGAAGCTGCATCAACTGATTCCGCCGGAGGAACACGGCGGATTCATCGTCCGTACCGTGGCGGAGAGTGCCAGCGATGCGGACATGCTGGCGGACATCGCCTACCTGCGCAAACTGTGGGATGACATCGAGGGTCGGGCAAATCATTGCATCGCACCCTGCAGCCTGTATTCGGACCTGAATCTGAGCCTGCGCGTGGTGCGAGATTTCGTCAATCCCGAAACGGTACGGATTCTGGTCGATTCGCGCGAAACTTTTCAGAAGATGTATGAGTTCGCCCATAACTACAGCAGTCTGGGCAGCGACAGGCTGCAGCATTACAGCGCCGAGCGCCCGCTGTTCGATCTGCACGCGATCGAGGAAGAAATCGAAAAGGCGCTGGCCCGGCGGGTCGATCTCAAATCCGGCGGCTACCTGATTATCGACCAGACCGAAGCGCTCACCACGATCGACGTCAACACGGGCGCTTACGTCGGTGCGCGCAATTTTGACGACACCATTTTCAAGACCAACCTGGAAGCGGCGCAAACCATTGCGCGCCAGCTGCGATTGAGAAATCTGGGCGGCATTATCATCATCGATTTCATCGACATGGAGAATGGCGAGCACCGGGACGCGGTACTGGCGGAGCTGAAGAAAGCCCTCATCCGCGACTCCACCCGCACCTCTGTCAGCGGGTTTTCCTCCCTGGGGCTGGTTGAGATGACCCGCAAGCGCACCCGCGAATCCCTGGCCCATATCCTCTGCGAGCCCTGCCCCACCTGCCAGGGCCGCGGCCAGATCAAGACCGCCCGCACCGTCTGCTACGACATCCTGCGTGAAATCCTTCGCGAAGCGCGCCAGTTCGATGCACGCGAGTATCGCATTCTGGCTTCCCAAGGCGTAATTGATTTGTTTCTGGATGAAGAGTCACAGAGTCTCGCCCAGTTGGGAGATTTCATCGGCAAGCCGATTTCATTGCAGGTGGAAACCGCTTATAGCCAGGAGCAGTTCGACATCATTCTGCTGTAGGAAGCGCTGATCAGCGCCTCAATAGCCGCAGAGTTCCCTGAATACGAGAGGCAATTTAGGTTATTGACCAAAGCGCACGTTCTGTGGCCGGCCTTCACTCTGCACTTTCCACGAACGCCGCAGCCCATTGCTTTCGATTCCACAGCCGTCATACCCTCAGCGTCCGACCACCCCACTCAGTCTTTCAGCCGCGCGGCCAACCCATCCAGGGCGGTGCGCTGTCGCTTCAGTTCGGCGGCCTCGCTTTTCAGCTCCAGCATGCGAGCCTTCAACTGGTCCATGTTGGCCAGGGTTTGCTTAAGATTGTCCAGACGTGATCCCAGCAAGGTTTTGTGTTCCATGATCCGTACCATGATGGGATCCAGTGCGATGCGCAGCCATCGTTCCGCATCCTTTGCCGCCAGACTGAATGCCTTGTGCAGTTCGTCCGCCACGCCCCCATAGAAGCGCCGGATCATGAAGCGTTTTTCCACCAGCAGATTGGCCGGATCCGAGCAGAATACCTCGGTCTGCCGCACCAATCTCTGGATCCGGCGATCGTAAGCGGCGAGCTCCAGCGAAGGAATTACCATGGCGGCCAGACCATGCTCCCGGTGGAAGCGCTCGCTGGCTTGATCGAGATAGGTTTTCACATTGCCTGACAGCTGGCTGGCCCTGGAAAAGCGGTTCCTGACCCGATCGGCCACGTCGCGCATGTTTTCGATCAGCCCATTGGTGGTCCAGCGCCCTTCCATTCTTGCATGCGCCTCGCTTAACAGCTCATCCAGTGCGTGCAAATCAAGCTTGTGCCTCAATTTGTCTCCCTGGAGCATGACCGTGCTGCGCGTCAGCTTGAATTCATCCGCGGCGACCTCGTAACGCTCTTTGTCTTTCACCATCCGCTCGCGCATTTTCTGGATCGCGTCCTTGCTCTTGCCAGTCAGCCCGGAAAGATCCTGCCACTCCAGGACTACCGCGCGCATCCGCCCAGCCAGACGCTCGCGCTGGGCACCCAGCATGGCGCCAATTTCCGCGAGGGCAGCATGGGTGACTATTTCGCGCCGCGCCGGGATGATGGTGTTGCCCATGACCTGTTCCAGATTCATCACCCCGGATCGCGCAATCAGGTCGGCATCCTTCTTCACCTTGCCGACCAAGGCTTTCTGGGCGGAGATGCTGAACACCTGGTTGACCGGCAGGTTGAGGATGCGGGCAGTGTCCGTCATCTGGCGCTGGATGGCGTCGCGGGTTTCGGCGTCACTCTTAAGCTCATCCCAGAGCATGTCTATCTTGTTGAGTACCGCGACATGATAGTTCGCGTGGCATTGAACGTATTTCTCCCAGATTTCCAGGTCGGACTTGGTCACCCCGCTATCGGCGGCAAGCAGGAACAGCACGGCATGAGCGCTGGGGATGGCCGAGAGGGTCAGTTCCGGTTCAGCGCCCAGGGCATTCAGGCCCGGCGTATCCAGAATGGTGAGCCCGGCCTCGAGCAGGGGGTGGGGAATATTGAGCATGGCATAGCGCCACGCAGGGATTTCGACCGTGCCGTCTTCGTGGCTGATATGGGTCAGGTCGTTCTCGTCCGACAAGCCCAGCGCCCGGGCGTCTCCAGGTGCAACGTGCTTCACCTCGGACAGCATGCCCAAGATACGGGCCATTTCTTCGGGCTGGTCCGGATCCAGCTTGATCCGGCTCCATTCCACCGGTCGCAGTTTAAGGTGGGCAAGGGATACCACGCCCAGGCGGGATTCGATCGGCAACAGACGCAGGCCCGGTTCCTCCTGCGGATCGAAGTAGATTTCCGTCGGGCACATGGTGGTGCGTCCTGCATCGGAAGGCAGCAGACGGCAGCCGTAATCGGCAAAGAACAGGGCATTGATAAGCTCTGTCTTGCCGCGCGAAAATTCCGCCACGAAGGCCAGTGTCAATCGGTCCTTCTTTAATGCGTCCGCCGTGTCGAGCAGGCGCAGGTTGCGTTCCACGTCCATGCCCCGGTGCCTATCCAGCCAATCGGAGAAATCCAGGATGGCCGAAACGAGCCGGTCTCGCCGCGCGGTATAGTCAGCAATTTCGCGTTGCAGCAATGCGCTCATGGAACAAAGACGCCTATTCTTCCCGTTAGCCGATGCAGAAACCCGTGGGGCGGGTTCTCGACAGCCAGCGTCTTAAAGCGGCTGGTCTGTCCGCGGATCAGTTTCACCCGTGATTTGGGCACACCCGCCGCCCTTGCAATGAATTCAATCAAGGCTTCATTAGCCGCATTATCGGCTGGCGGGGCGGAAATCTTGATCTTGAGCCGCTTGCCGTGCTCGCACACGATCGCGCTGATTCGGGCGCCGGGTTGGACATGGATATCCAGCAGCCAAACGCCGCGATCCTGGCAAGCCCAGGCAGGCAAGGTCTCCATCCTTCCTCAATACAGGGGAGGTAGCGAATACAGGGAACGTAGCGCCCCATCGAGCAAGGTCACGGGCACCCTGATGACCAGTAAAGAGATCAGCAGCAGTACCAGGGGGGACAGGTCCGCCCCCCCGACGTCCGGAAGCACCTGGCGTAGCGGCCTGAGGAAAGGTTCGGTCAAGGGATACATGACCGGAGCGAGAGGTGAATAGGGGTTGACCCAGGACAGAATGGCGCGAATCATCACCAGGCCCATCAGCAAATAGATGGCCAGCTTGACCAGTTCCACCAGCGCCAACCCGGCCAGGACGGGCCACACGCCGTGGTCCACCAAGGCAAAGGGGAAGCCGCCCAGCCAGCGCAGACTGACAGTGATGACAAACACCATCAGCCAGGCCAGAGCCAGGCTGGCCCAATCCACGCCGCCCCAGCCGGGAATGAAGCGCCGCGCAGGACGCACGGCGAAATCCGTCACCGCCACAACGAATTGGGAAAAAGGATTGGAAAATGGCACCCGCAACATCTGCATGACAAAGCGCAGCAGGAAGGCAATGGCCAGCAGGTTACCCAGCGTCTGAATAAGAAAAGACAGAGCCCCCACCAGCATCAGGCCAGTCTCCCCAGCTCTTCGCCCAGCTTGATCGAACGGGCGTGAGCGGCCTTGACCGCGGCAGCAATGCCGTCCTTGACCATTCTGGCGTCCAGAGTGGCAATGCCCTGTTCGGTCGTTCCCCCCTTGGAGGTCACCTGGACGCGCAGTCGGGCTGGCTCCTCGCCGGATTCAAGCGCCAGGCGGGACGCACCCAGAAAGGTTTGCAGCGCCAGAGTTCGCGCCGCGTCGGGTGCCAGCCCAACTTCCACCCCAGCAGCTTCCAGGGCTTCGATAAAGTAAAACACATAGGCTGGACCGCTGCCGGAAACCGCGGTGACCGCATCCAGCAGGCCTTCTTCCTTGACCCAGACTACGCCACCGACCGACCGCATGATACCCTCCGCCGCCGAGTGGCCTGCGGCATGAACACCCGGCGCCGCATACAGCCCGGTAATGCCTGCGCCGACCATGGCCGGCGTGTTGGGCATGGCGCGCACGATAGCGCCGTACCCCCCCAGCCAACGTACCAGGTCCACAACCCTAATTCCCGCGGCAATGGATATCACGGTCTGGTCATGGAGCCTGGGGGCCAGAGCCGCGGCAACGCCGGGCAGTTGCTGGGGCTTGACCGCTAGCACGATCACCTCATGCAGTTTGGCTTCGCTCAGGTCCGCGACCAAGCGCAGCCCGAAGCGGCCAGCCAAGCGGGCGCGGGCTTCCGCCGATGGGTCCACCACCTCGAGCTGACTGCCCGACACACCGCTCGCAGTCAGCCCGCTTATGATAGCGGTGGCCATATTGCCTCCGCCGATGAATGTCATGCCGCTATGCATAGAAAGCCTCTAAGAATCGCACCTGGCCGCACCGAGAGCGATCCAAGCATTGGTATATTACGCCAGGATGTGCTTACCCTCCTCTCGCCTGCGTTGCCATGAGAAAGCAATGGATGCAAGGCGCGGCGCCTGGCAACGTTCATTCCATTGCCAATCGCCGCAGCACCGCAGGCACGCTTTCCCGCTACAACCCTTTAGGGCCTTGGCGGGTCGGGCGCAGCACCTGCTCGGTGCAGGAACCTGTCGTCTAACCGATCAACTGCCTATGGTGGCCTCCTGGGCGGCACTATGGCATGCTGTGGCAATTCGCGTGTAAACGTGGCTCAGGTCGGGCCTGATTCGTCGGCTTCCAAGGGTTGCAGCGGACTCAAGTTAATGATCAGCTCGACGTAATATATAGGCTTTAATACGGGATTATCCTGCCAAAAAACCTTCAGGACACAACGACGTGGACATTTCTGAACTGCTTGCTTTTGCGGTCAAAAACAAGGCTTCCGACCTGCATCTTTCCTCCGGGCTGCCCCCCATGATCCGGGTCAACGGCGACATACGCCGCATCAACCTGCCGCCCATGGAGCACAAGGACGTGCACCGCATGGTGTACGACATCATGAACGACAGCCAGCGCAAGAACTACGAGGAAATCCTGGAGGTGGACTTCTCCTTCGAAATTCCCTCGCTGGCGCGCTTCCGGGTCAATGCCTTCAACCAGCAAAACGGCGCGGCCGCGGTGTTCCGGACCATTCCCTCGAAGGTGGTGACGCTGGAAGAACTCAATGCGCCGGCCATTTTCAAGGACATTGCCGACACACCCCGCGGCGTGGTCCTGGTGACCGGCCCCACCGGCTCGGGCAAGTCCACCACGCTGGCGGCCATGGTCGACTACGTTAACGAAAACCAGTATGCCCACATCCTCACCATCGAAGACCCGATCGAATTCGTCCATCAGAGCAAGAAATGCTTGATCAACCAGCGTGAGGTGGGGCCCCACACGATGAGTTTCGCCAATGCGCTGCGCTCCGCGCTGCGCGAGGATCCGGACGTGATTCTGGTAGGCGAGATGCGTGACCTGGAAACCATCCGCCTGGCTCTGACGGCGGCGGAAACCGGCCACCTGGTGTTCGCCACGCTGCACACCTCCTCCGCAGCCAAGACCATCGACCGGATCATCGACGTGTTTCCCGCCGCGGAGAAGGAAATGGTGCGGGCCATGCTGTCCGAATCGCTGCGCGCCGTCATTGCCCAGACCCTGCTCAAGACTAAGGACGGCACCGGCCGGGTGGCGGCACATGAAATCATGATCGGCACCCCCGCGATCCGCAACCTGATCCGTGAAAACAAGGTGGCGCAGATGTACTCTTCCATCCAGACCGGCGGCAATCTCGGCATGCAGACTCTGGATCAGTGCCTGCAGGATCTGGTGCGGCGCAATGTCGTGGCCATGGGCGACGCGCGCATGCGGGCGCAGAACAAGGACGCCTTCTTTGCTTAAGGGTTTGTTGAGGAACTGAAATGAACGTAGACAAGACCGTACACGACCTGCTTCGGCTGATGGTGTCCAAGAAGGCTTCCGACCTGTTTCTGACCGCCGGTTTTCCTCCCGCCCTGAAAGTGGACGGCAAGATCACTCCGGTCTCAAATCAGACCCTGACCCCTGCCCACACGCGGGAGCTTGCGCGCAGCATCATGAACGACAAACAGTGGCATGATTTCGAAACGACGAATGAAGCCAACTTCGCCATCGCGCCGCCCGATATCGGCCGCTTTCGCTGCAACGCTTTTGTCCAGCAGGGCTGCACCGGCGTGGTGATGCGCACCATCAACACCAAGATTCCCAAATTCGAGGAACTCAACCTGCCGCCCATACTCAAGGACATCGCCATGGTCAAGCGTGGCCTGGTGATCTTCGTCGGCGGCACCGGCACCGGCAAGTCGACCTCGCTTGCCGCCATGGTCGGTTATCGCAACGAGATGAGCCAGGAACACATCATCACGGTGGAAGACCCGATCGAATTTGTCCACGAGCACAAGAAGTCCATCATTACCCAGCGCGAAGTGGGGGTGGATACGGACAACTGGTTCTCGGCCCTGAAGAACACCTTGCGCCAGGCACCCGACGTCATTTTGATCGGCGAGATCCGCGACCGGGATACCATGGAATACGCCATTGCCTTTGCCGAAACCGGCCACATGTGCCTGTCCACCCTGCACGCGAACAACGCCAACCAGGCGCTGGACCGGATTATCAACTTCTTCCCTGATGACAGGCGCGACCAACTGCTGATGGACCTGTCCCTTAACCTCAAGGCCTTCGTCTCCCAGCGCCTGATTGCACGGCGCGACGGCAACGGCCGGATCTCCGCAGTGGAGATCATGCTCAACTCCCCCCTCATCTCCGACCTGATCTTCAAGGGCCATGTGCACGAGATCAAGGAAATCATGGGCAAATCCCGCGAACTGGGCATGCAGACCTTCGACCAGTCGCTGTTCGACCTGTATGAGTCCGGCTTCATTTCCTACGAGGATGCCCTGCGCAGCGCCGACTCGCTCAACGACCTGCGCCTGAAAATCAAGCTCCATGGCCAGGAAGCCAAGGGCAAGGATCTGCTCACCGGACTGGATCATCTGGATATCGTGTGAATTCCTCCCTCACCCTGGCAGGGAGAGGGAGAAAATTCCCCCTGCCGCTCTCCCCGCGAAGCGGGGCGCGGACGCAGCTATCTGTTCGACCCCTCCACCATCTTGTACTCATACAAGCGGCACTCCAGCGCACCATTGAACAGCGGCGTCTTCTTGCTCGCATCCAGCCGGATCAGCTTCGGCAGGTTGGCATCGGCGCTGATGATGTAGACACGCCAGCCGGCGAATTTCTGTTTCAGCACGTCTCCCAGCTTGGGATACAACTCAGCCAGCTCTGCCTCGTCGCCCAGCCGCACCCCATAGGGCGGATTCATTACCATGACGCCGGTCTCAGCCGGCGGCTCGATATCCAGAATATCCGCCTTACTCAGGGTCACCGCCTCGCGCAATCCCGCAGCCTTGAGGTTAGTGTCGGCGTCCTTCAATGAATGCCCCAGGACGTCGCTGCCGTATATCGGCAATCCGGTGAGCGGTTTGCAGTCCTGCTGCGCCTGATCGCGGATGCGCTGCCAGGTCCTGGCGTCGAAGCGCGAAAACTTCACAAACGCGAAGCTGCGCCCCAGGCCTGGCGCCCTGTTCAAACTCATTAGCGCCGCCTCTATCAGGAAGGTGCCGCTACCGCACATCGGATCGAAAAGCGCCTCACCCGGCTGCCAGCCGGACAGCTTGAGTATGCCTGTCGCCAGGTTCTCGTTGATGGGAGCCAGTCCCGCCTGTTTGCGCAGGCCGCGCTTATTAAGGGCGTCGCCCGAGGTATCGAAGTAAAGCGTATAGCGGTCGCGCGTCAGAAAGGCGCGGATGCGGATGTCCGGATCCAGGGATTGCACGCTGGGGCGCTCGCCGGTTTCCTCGCGGAACCGGTCGCATATCGCATCCTTGATCTTTAGCGTGATGAAATTGAGGCTCTTGAGCGGCGAGTTGACCGCGACAACTTTCACCGCAATGGTGCGCGAAGGCTCGAACCAGCGCTGCCAGTACACCGCCAGCGCGCCCTGATACACATCCTCCTCATTCGCGTATTTGCCGGCCGAGACCCGCAACAGGATGCGGGCGGCCAGGCGGGAATGCAGGTTGGCGCGGTACACCAGCGCCCAGTCCCCTTTGAACGCCACCCCCCCTGCGGCGGTCTCGGCTTCCTCGGCGCCCAGAGCCGTCAGTTCTTGCGCCAGCAGTGCTTCCAGGCCGCGGGGACAAGTGGCAAAGCAGGTCTGGATTTGTGTTGCGGCAGGCTTATGCGCGCGCGGCTTGTCGGCTCGCAGTGGTCCGGCTCCTTCCCTGTCGTTAAGCGTTTTGCCCTGTGGTGTCCGGGCAACTGGCGCGCAGCCGATCCCTGATGTCACGCGTCTTTGTGGGGACGGTCCCGCCGGCTTGGCGCGCACAACCGTTCCAGTTCGCTCGGCCGGCTTCTCCTGCTGTTCCTTCTTGCCCCGGTGCAGTCCGGGATCGCCGCGGCGCAGCGCCGACAGCGTCGGATGAACCTTCTCCCTTGAGGTTCTCGCGGCCGGTTTCTTGCCCAGGCTCAAGGTGCCGGATTTTGGCTTGATCGCCATCAGAACGGCTTCACCACCACCAAGACGGTCACCACCAGCAACACAATGACCGGAATCTCATTGAACCAGCGAAACCAGATGTGGCTCTTCGTATTTCGGCCCGCGGCAAAGTTCTTCAACAGTCTGCCGCACACATGGTGATAGCCGACCAGTAACACGACCAGCGCAACTTTCAGCCACAGCCACTCCGGGGTGGGTCGCCAGTAGCCAAACCAAAGCCAGACGCCGGACATCAAGACCAGTCCCATGATGGGGGTCACAAACTTATACAACTTGTGGGCCATCAGGTTGAGGCGGTCTTTTTCCGCATGGGTTTCCGCCATCGCCAGATTGACAAAAATGCGCGGCAGGTAAAACAGCCCGGCAAACCAGCTCACCACGAATACAATATGAAACGTCTTGATCCAAAGCATACGCGCTCCTCCGAAGCGAATTATCTCCCGAGCGCACCCCTGACACCATGAATACTCTGCTCGGCTTTCTCAAGAAACACGCGGTGACCCTGCTACTGGTTGGGCTGGTGGCCTATATCTGGTTCCGTCCGCTGGCTACCGTCACGGACGAGTACCGAGCCATCGAACCGTATTCGGTCCAGCTGCCTGACGGGCAACTGCTCAGTTCTGCATCGTTCAAAGGCAAGGTAGTCCTGGTTAACTTCTGGGCCACCTGGTGCCCCTACTGCCGCAAGGAAATGCCCGCCATCCAGGACTTCTGGCAGGAGCATCGGGCAGAAGGCTTCGAAGTGCTGGCGATCAGCGTGGACGACCCGCCGGAAAGGATTGCGGAATACATGAAGGTCGCCGGTTACGGGTTCACCGCAGCCGCCATGGATCCAAGCGTACTCAACGCCTTCGGCAGCGTCTCCACGGTTCCCACCTCGTTCATCGTCGACCGGGATGGCGTCATCAGGCGCAAGGTTGCGGGACAGATGCACAGCGGCCGGCTGAACGATCTGGTGCTGCCGCTACTCAGTCAAAAATAGGACTGCCTTCAGTTCGCCGGGCCAGACCCTGCGGCCAACGGTTCGATGTGCAGGGTGCGCGTGGGAAACGCGATCTCGGCGCCATGCTGGTCGATAATCGCGGCAACCTTCAACAGCACGTCCTGCTTGATCTCGTGAAAGTGGACCCATTGCGTCGTTTTGGTGAAGGCATAAATGAAGAAATTGAGTGATGATTCCCCAAACTCGTCGAAATTCACGATGAGCGTTGCGTCTGCATCGATTTCGGGATGATTCATCAGCATCGTCCTGACTTCGGACACAATGGCCGGCACCTGCTGCAGGTCCTGATAGCGCACCCCGATCGTCTGTTTGATGCGGCGGTTGGTCATGCGCGTCGGGTTCTCCACCACGATGGTGGTGAACAACGCGTTGGGAACGTAAATGGGATTCTTGTTGAAGGCGCGGACGCGCGTATGGCGCCAACCGATGTACTCCACCGTGCCCTCAATATCCTTGTCCGGCGAGCGTATCCACTCCCCAACGACGAAGGGCCGGTCCGTGTAAATCGTCAATCCGCCGAAGAAATTCGCCAGCAGATCCTTGGCGGCAAAAGCGATCGCAATTCCCCCTATCCCGCCAAAGGTCAGTATTCCGGCAATGCTGTATCCCAAAGTCTGAAGCGCGACCAACGCAGCGATCACCAGCAGCGTCAGCCGCCCAAGCTTGCTCAGCGCATCGACTGTGGTTGCATCCACTTCCTTGCCGCCACGTCCGCGCTCAGCCAGTATATTGCGGCTCGCATTGCGAATCAGCCGGAGCAGAAACCAGGTGAGACAGACAATCACGCCCACTTCCCGTGTCGGCGCGACAAAGTTTAACAGGGGGTTGCCAGTCGCCTGATGCGTCATTTGCAAGGCATAGGCAATACCCACCACCCAGATCAGGACGGGCAGCGGATGCCTGGCTGAATTGACAAACGCATCGTCCCATACATTGACCGTGCGGCGGGCGACGCGCATTGCATAACGCAGCATGACATACGCGGCAAGATGGATCAGCACCACAGCCAGCAGAACGACCAGCAGATTGGCCACCAATGGACTGCCCAGGTTTTCAAGATTCAGACGATGGACCAGCTCATCCATGCAACAGTCTCCAGCCCGCGTTCGAGGGCCCCAATCTTATTCCATCGTCATGACCGCATGCGTGGGTCAATCCAATTGCCCTACAAATAGTCCGCCTATCGGGATACGGGCTTGTAGCGGATGCGGTGTGGTTTCGCCCCATCCTCCCCCAGCCGCTTGTTCTTGTCCGCTTCGTATTCCTGGTAATTGCCGGCGAAGAACACCCATTGCGAGTCGCCTTCCGCCGCCAGGATGTGGGTCGCGATCCTGTCCAGGAACCAGCGATCGTGGGAAGTGACCATCACGCAGCCGGCGAACTCCAGCAGGCCGTCTTCCAGGGCACGCAGTGTTTCGACGTCCAGGTCATTGGACGGTTCGTCGAGCAGTAACACATTGGCGCCGGCGATCAGGGTTTTGGCCAAATGCAGCCGCCCGCGCTCGCCGCCGGACAGGTTGCCGACTATCTTCTGCTGGTCCGCGCCCTTGAAGTTGAAGCGGCCGATATAGGCGCGCGAGGGCATATCAAAACGTCCGACCGTGAGAACGTCGGCTCCGCCCGCGAGCACCTCGAATACGGTCTTGCTGTTGTCCAGGCCTTCGCGGGTCTGGTCGACCGCGGCGATTTTCACGGTGGGGCCGATGACGATCTCGCCGCTATCTGGCTGCTCCTTGCCCTGGATCATACGGAACAGCGTGGACTTGCCCGCGCCGTTGGGGCCGATGACGCCGACAATCGCGCCGGGCGGCACGGCAAAGGAGAGGTCATCGATCAGCAGCCGGTCGCCGAACGCCTTTGACACATGGTGAAACTCGATCACCTTGTCGCCCAGGCGCTCGCCGGGGGGAATGAAGATTTCCTGGGTTTCGTTGCGCTTCTGGTACTCGACGCTGTTGAGCTCCTCGAAACGGGCGATGCGCGCCTTTGCCTTGGCCTGGCGGCCCTTGGGGTTCTGCCGCACCCATTCCAGTTCCTTGGCCAGCGCCTTCTGGCGTGCGGATTCGGACGACTCCTCCTGCTTGAGCCGGTCCTGCTTCTGCTCCAGCCAACTCGAGTAATTGCCCTTCCATGGAATGCCGTGGCCGCGATCCAGTTCCAAAATCCATTCCGCGGCATTGTCGAGAAAGTAGCGGTCGTGAGTCACCGCAACCACGGTGCCGGGAAATCGCACCAAGAACTGTTCCAGCCATTCCACGGACTCCGCGTCCAGATGGTTGGTGGGTTCATCCAGCAACAGCATGTCGGGTTTGGACAAGAGCAATTTGCACAGCGCCACGCGGCGCTTCTCGCCGCCGGACAAGGGCCCAATCCTGGCATCCCATGGTGGCAGACGCAGCGCGTCGGCAGCGATTTCCAGTTGGGTTTCAGCAGCCGCACCGGAGGTGGCAAGAATGGCTTCGAGCCGGGCCTGCTCTTCGGCCAATTTGTCGAAGTCGGCGTCGGGCTCGGCATAGGCGGCATAGACATCGTCCAGCTTCTTCTTTGCCTCCATCACTTCGCCCAACCCGGCCTCGACTTCCTCACGCACGGTCTTGTCGGGGTCGAGTTGTGGCTCCTGGGGCAGATACCCGATCTTCAGCTTGGGCATAGGGACCGCTTCGCCTTCGATATCCTTGTCCACGCCGGCCATGATCTTGATCAGCGTGGATTTGCCTGAGCCGTTGAGCCCAAGCACGCCGATCTTGGCCCCCGGGAAGAAGGACAGGGAAATGTCCTTCAGAATCTGGCGCTTGGGCGGGACGATCTTGCCCACCTGCATCATGGAGTAAACGTATTGAGCCATCTCAGGGTCTCATGGTGGTTGAATCGTATCCTGAGCTCATCCCAGTTCCTTCTTGAGATAGGCGTCGAGCCGGGTGAAATCCAGTTCCCCCGTTCTTCGCTCGACGATCACGCCGTCCTTGCCGATGAGAAAACTGGTGGGCGTGCCCCTTACATCGCCAAAGGCCCGCATCGCGTCACCCATGACGTCCAGCGCGACGGGAAACGGCAGCTTGTTTTCCTGCGTGTAGCTCAGCACGTAATTCGGGGGATCGTAGGGCATGGCTACCGCCACCACGACAAAGCCCTTATTCTTATAGGCGTTGTACGCCTGCACGATGCCAGGCATCTCATGCGCACAGACCGGGCAGGTCGTGGCCCAGAAATTTACCAGCACCACCTTGCCCGCCAGTTGCGGCAGGCTGATCTTCTCGCCTTTAAGCGTGGTGAAGGTTGCAGGCGGAGCCTCCACCTTCGCCACCAGTGCATGGATCACGAACCCGCCGACAAAAAATGCGAGCAGCGCGCCGACGAGATAGTTACGCAGGCTGGGCATGACAACCGTTACAGGTAAGCTTCCATGAGCCGAATGTAATGCTCGGCGGAATAATTGAAATAGGCGATCTCTTCCGGGCTCAGCGCCCGTACCTGCTTGGCCGGCCGGCCAAGATACAGATAGCCGGTTTCCAGCACTTTGCCTTCTGGAACCAGGCTGCCCGCGCCCAGCAGGACACGGGTTTTGACCACTGCGCGGTCGAGAATGATGGAGCCCATGCCGATCAGGCATTCGTCCTCTATGGTGCAGGCATGCAGGATCACGGCATGGCCGATGGTGACGCGCTCCCCAATGATCAGCGGCGATCCCGCCGGGTCTGCCGCGGTCTTGTGGGAAACGTGCAGCACGGAATTGTCCTGCACATTGGTACCGGCGCCGACGTGTATGTGATTGACGTCGCCACGGATCACCACTCCCGGCCAGACACTGGCTCTTTCCCCCAGCGTCACCTCGCCGATCACCGTGGCGCGGGGATGTACCCAGGCACCCGAAGCAAGCTGGGGATGGATGCCGTTAAACGGGCTGATTGAGGAGACCATGTCTGATTAAGGGTTGAAACGCCAAACGCAGGCCCGATTATAATTGCTGCAAAGGGTTTGCTCTGCATCCCCTGCGCTCTTTCAAGTTAAACAATTCCAAGGTCTGCCATCCATGAACCCCCTGCTCGATTTTTCCGGTCTGCCGCGCTTTGCAGATATCCGTCCCGAACATGTCAGCCCCGCGGTGGACCAGTTGCTGGCCGAGTGCCGCGCCGCGGTTGAAAAAGCCGTGAGCGATCCGGGCGAAGCCAGTTGGGCCGGGTTTGTGGCGCCGCTGGAAGACGTAAACGAGAAACTCTCGCGCGCTTGGGGTCAGGTTTCCCACCTGCACGGCGTGCTGGACAGCCCGGAACTGCGCGAGGCGTATAACGCCAACCTGCCCCAAATTACCTTGTACTACGCCGAGCTGGGCCAGCACGCCGGGTTGTTCAGCAAATTCAAGGCGCTCAAGGAATCTGCCGGCTATGCTGGGCTCACTGCGGCCCAGCGCAAGATTGTCAAAAACGAATTGCGCGATTTTCACCTCGGCGGCGCAGACTTGGGCGAAACGGAGAAGCAGCGCTTCATGGAAATACAGGAGGAATTGGCCACGCTCTCCGCCCAGTTCGAGGAGCATATGCTGGATGCCACGAATGCCTTCTCGTACTACAGCGTGGATGAACAGGAACTGGCCGGTCTGCCGGACGATGTGCTGGCAATGGCGCATGCCGCCGCCGGGGCCGAAGGCAAGAACGGCTGGAAATTTACCCTGCATATGCCGTCCTATTTGCCGGTGATGCAGTATGCGGACAACCGCGCCCTGCGCCAAACGTTCTATCGCGCTTATGTCACTCGCGCCTCGGAGTTGGGCAGCAAGCCGGAATGGGACAATACTCCGCTGATCAACCGCATCGTGATGCTGCGCCGCGAGGCTGCAAGACTACTGGGCTTCAAGAGCTATGCGGAAGTCTCGCTCGAACCCAAGATGGCCGAAACTCCTGCCCAGGTGCTGGAATTTCTCAACGCGCTGGCACAGCGCGCCAAACCTTATGCCCAGCGCGACATGGCCGAATTGAAGGAATTTGCCGCCCGCGAGTTTGGCCTGACCGAACCGCAGACCTGGGACATTGCCTGGTTATCGGAAAAGCTGCGCGTCGCCCGCTACAGTTTTTCCGACAATGAGGTCAAGCAGTACTTCCCCGAGCCCCAGGTGCTGGCCGGCATGTTCAAAGTGGTGGAAACCATCTACGGCCTGCATATTCATTCATCCACCGCACCGGCCTGGCATCCCGATGTCAAGTTCTTCGAGATTACCGACCAGACCGGGGCCAAGATCGGCGAGTTCTACCTGGATCTGTATGCCCGATCTTCCAAGCGCGGCGGCGCCTGGATGGATGACGCCATCACCCGTCGCCGGAGGAACGACACCATCCAGACCCCGGTGGCCTATCTCAACTGCAATTTCGCGTCTCCGGTGGACGGCAAGCCTGCGCTATTTACCCATGACGACGTTATTACCCTGTTCCATGAATTCGGCCATGGCCTGCATCACCTGCTCACTCGCGTCGAGGATCTGGGGGTGTCAGGCATCAATGGCGTAGAGTGGGATGCCGTGGAACTGCCCAGCCAGTTCATGGAGAACTTTTGCTGGGAGTGGGACGTAGTGCGCCACATGGCGAAACATGTGGACAGTGGCGCGACCTTGCCGCGCGAGCTGTTCGACAAAATGCTGGCGGCGAAGAATTTCCAGTCCGGCATGCAGACCATGCGACAACTGGAGTTCTCCCTATTTGACATGCACCTGCACACGGATTTCGACCCGCAGGCCGGCCAGACCGCCCTCCAACTGCTCGACCAGGTGCGCGCCCAGGTTGCCGTGCTCAAGCCTCCGTCCTACAACCGCTTCCCAAACAATTTTTCCCACATTTTCGCCGGCGGTTACGCAGCCGGCTATTACAGCTACAAATGGGCCGAAGTGCTATCGGCTGACGCCTATGCCCTGTTTGAGGAAAACGGTGTGCTCAATCCCGAGGTAGGTCACCGCTTTTGGAGCGAAATTCTGGCCCAGGGCGGAGCCCGGCCGGCAATTGAGTCCTTCAAGGCGTTCCGCGGGCGGGAACCTGCAATCGACGCGCTTTTGCGGCACAATGGCATGGTATAATCTGGCGCCTAAAGAGCCCTGAGATTTGCGCCGATATCAACGTTGACCAAAATTGGATTGAGCCATGAAACTCCTGGTCCTGATTCTAAGCCTGCTTGCCGCCGCACCTGCCGCGGCGGACAATTTGTATCGCTGGGTGGATGAAACCGGGCGGGTTCATTACAGCGATCAGGCACCGCCCCCCAGAGCAAGAAACGCCATCCAAAAAAACTACAAGGGCAGCGTTATCGAAAGCGGCGAGTCCTATGCCTTGCGCCAGGCCAGGGAGCGCTTTCCGGTAACACTTTATTCCTCCAGTTGTGGGCCTGCCTGCGAGATGGGTCAGCAATTGCTGGAAAAACGCGGCATTCCTTATTCGATGAAAGACGTCGAAAACAGCGCCGATAACCAGAAGGCACTGCGCGAACTGACTGGCAACCTGAGAATTCCGACCCTGCTGATTGGCAGCCAGAAACTGACCGGCTTCGAGGACAGCCAGTGGAACAGTGCTCTTGACGCCGCAGGCTATCCCAAGACCGCCCCTCCCGGCTCCGCCAAGCCCGCCTCGCCGGCCCTACCCGTCACGCCCAAGGCTGAAGACCAGTCTACGCCTGCCGTCACCCGCAGGCCAGGTACGTAGGCTTTCGCCACTGCGCATTGCCTCCCGCCGCTTGGCGCATTCGCAGGCCTCGATCTGTTTTCGCCTGCGCCTATGCGGCTAGCATAGGCGCCACGCTTTCCTGCTATCCGCCTGTCCATGAAGATTGCCACCTGGAATGTGAACTCCCTCAAGGTCCGTCTGCCCCAGCTTATGGACTTCCTCTCAACCCGCAGCCCGGATGTGATATGCCTGCAGGAAACCAAGCTGGAAGATCACAATTTTCCCCGCGCCGAGATTGAAGGCGCCGGCTATCAGGTGGCCTTCTCGGGCCAGAAGACTTACAACGGCGTCGCCCTTCTCTCCAGAACGGCGCTCGCCGATGTGCAGGCTGGCATCCCGGATTTTGCCGACGAGCAAAAGCGCGTGATTGCCGCCAGTGTGGGCGATATGCGGGTGGTATGCGTGTACATACCCAACGGGCAAAGCGTGGATTCAGACAAGTATCAATACAAGCTGAAGTGGCTGTCAGCCCTGAACGGATGGCTGGCCAGGGAACTGGCACGACACCCAAGTTTGGCCGTGCTGGGCGACTACAACATCGCGCCTGAAGACCGGGATGTGCATGACCCGGAGCTCTGGCGCGGCCAGGTGCTCTGCTCGGAGCCGGAACGCGCGGCCTTCAGACATATGGTCGCCCTGGGCCTGAAGGACAGTTTCAGGATGTTCTGGCAGCCGGAGAGAACCTTTTCCTGGTGGGATTACCGGGCGGCGGGTTTCCGCCGCAACCTCGGACTGCGCATCGACCACATCCTGTTATCGGAACCGCTGGCGGCAAAGTGCACCGCCAGCACCATTGACAAGGACATGCGCAAACTGGAACGGCCCTCGGACCACGCGCCGGCTATCGCGACGCTAGCGTAGGCGTGCCCTCAGCCGCGCTGCGGAACCTGTACCTGCAGATAAGTCCGCTCCCGCCCCTGATCACAAGTCAGGCATTCGAGCCTTCATCCATGCCCAGTTCCTGAATCTTGCGCGTAAGGGTGTTGCGTCCCCAGCCGAGCAGGTGCGCCGCCTCTATGCGCCGTCCGCCGGTGTGCTTGAGAGCGATGTGAATCAGGGTTTTTTCGAAGTCGCGCGTCAGGCCGTCGAGAATGCCCTTCTCGCCTCGGCTCAAAGCTGCGTCTGCCTGCCGGGCGAGGCAGTCTTGCCAATCCCTGTCGGTCCGCGCCGCTGACTCGGTGGTGAGCAATTCGGCCGGCAAGTCGCCCGATTCAACCACCTGCCCGGGCGCCATGATGGTGAGATAGTGGCAGACGTTTTCCAACTGCCGCACATTGCCGGTGAGTGGCAGGCCGCTCAGGTACTTGAGCGCGGATTCGGACAGTTTCTTCGCCTCAAGCCCCGCTTCGCGCGCGCTTTTCTGCAGGAAATGGCGGGCCAACAGGGGTATGTCCTCGCGCCGCTCGCGGAGGGGTGGCAGGCGCAAGCGGATGACATTGAGGCGGTGGAAGAGGTCTTCGCGAAACAGTCCTGCGCGCACCCGTTCCTCCAGATTCTGGTGAGTGGCAGCAATTACCCGTACATTCACTTTGACCGGCGCGTGCCCGCCCACGCGGTAGAACTGGCCATCCGACAGCACTCTCAACAGGCGGGTCTGCAACTCGGCCGGCATGTCGCCGATCTCATCCAAAAACAGGGTGCCTTCATCGGCCTGCTCAAAACGGCCGTGCCGCTGGGCCGCTGCACCCGTAAAGGCGCCCCGCTCATGGCCGAAGAGCTCGGATTCGAGCAGGTCTTTGGGTATGGCCGCGGTATTGAGTGCGATGAACGGACCTTTGGCGCGCGGGCTATGACGGTGGAGCGCTTGCGCCACCAGTTCCTTGCCAGTGCCGGATTCGCCGGTGATCAGCACCGTGGCATGGGACTGGGACAGGCGGCCAATGGCGCGGAATACCTCCTGCATGGCCGGCGCCTGCCCGAGAATCTCGGGCAGTTCTATCGCTTCCTCGCCGTTTGCAATGCCTCGACTGCCTTCCGCCAGCGCCCGCCGTACCAGTTCCACCGCCGTATCGACATCGAAAGGCTTGGGCAGATATTCAAATGCCCCACCCTGGAAGGCAGCGACCGCGGAATCCAGATCCGAGTAGGCGGTCATGATGATAACCGGCAGTCTGGGCATCCGTTCCTTGAGCGTTTGCAGGAATTCAAATCCCGAGGGGCCGGGCATGCGGATATCAGACACGACTACGGAGGGCTGACTTTTCTCCAGCCTTACCAAGGCTTCGCCGGCCGAACTGAAGGTTTCGACGCTCAGGCCTTCACGCTCCAGGGCCTTTTCCAGCACCCACCGGATGGAACGGTCATCGTCAACAATCCAAACTGGTTTCATCATGTCTGCAAGGGAAAGAATAAAGAAAATTCGGTGCGTCCTGGTGCGGATTCGCATTCGATGGCGCCCTGGTTTTCCGCCACCAGGGTCTGGGCCAAGGGTAGGCCCAAGCCACTGCCGCCTTCCCGCCCGGTTACCAGAGGATAGAAAATCCGGTCCCTGATCTCGTTCGGAATGCCGGGACCGTTATCGATGATCTGAAGACAGAGGGCGATCCGCTGGCGCTTGGCGCCCAACTGAAACTGCCGCGCCACGCGGGTGCGAAGGATCAGTTCGCCGCGGCCCTGCATGGCCTGCACGCCATTGCGCGCGATATTAAGGACCGCCTGAATGAGTTGCTCCGAATCCGCCTCCAGGTCTGGCAGGCTAGTATCGTAATCGCGGGTGATCTTGAGGCCTGCCGGCGTCTCCGCCATCAGCACCGAGCGAACCCGTTCGAGAACCTCATGGATGTTGATACGGCTGAACCGCGGCAGACGATGAGGGGTGAGCAGCCGCTCCATCAGGGATTGCAGCCGATCAGCCTCCTTGATGATGACCTGGGTGTATTCGCGCAGGCTTTCGCGCGGCAGTTCGTGCTCGAGCAGTTGAGCCGCACCCCGGATGCCTCCCAGCGGATTCTTGATTTCATGCGCCAGGTTGCGTAACAGGTCGCGACTGGCTTCCTGCTGCATGCGGATCTGTTCCTGGCGCGCGATGCGCAGACGCTGGTCGAGTGGACGCATTTCTAGCAGAAATTGCCCGTGCTCGGTCGGCGTAACCGTACAACTTATTCTTACAGACGGATGACTGTTTACCGCAACTTCCAGATCATGCTCCGTCACGATTTCACGGCTCTGCATCGCGGAACGGATCGCATCGCGCAATTCCGGGCAGCGGTCAAATGCCACTTCATAGTGCACGCCGGTCAGCAACGCGCCGGAAATCCCCAGCAGGGTTTCCTCAGCCGGATTGATATAGACAATCGTTCCCTCGGCGTCACAGGCTACTACGCCGGTTGATAGTCCATCCAGAGATACGATATCGGAAAAGTCGGTGGGCGTGCGCGGGGCCATGGTGCCCCTTAACCTAGCACTGAATATGCCAGGAGAAGAATCTGCTTCTATCTGGCGCTGCCAAGTTCTTTCTGAATCGCGCCAATATTGCTCTCATGTTGTTCCACGGCATCCTGCAACCTCCGGGTCCGGCTGAGGTAGCTGCCATCGGTAATGCGCTCTCCGGGCATGGTCCGGGTTCCCAGCGCCAACTGGCGCTTGGCCTCTTCCAGGTTTTGGCGTTCGTTGGTGAGCTCTTCCTGCAGAACCTGCCGGCGCAATTCATCGCGCTTTCTTTGTGTGGCCGGGTCGATGCGCGGAAAATCGGCCGGCCGCAGCGATGCAGCCTTTTTCCCATTTGAGTTGCCGCCTGAGCCCATGCGGGCCGGGCCACCCGGCAAGTTATAGACCTTATTGGGTCTCACGCCCTTGCGTGCGACGTCGGTAAAGGTCACCTGGCCATTCTCATCGACGTACTTGTAGATCTCGGCCTGCGCCGGGGTAAGCGCAATTGCCCACAACAGGGCGAGCAGGGCCAAAATTGCGTTTATGGTGGAAGCAGCATTCATGGGAGCAGTTTAACGGAATTGACAAGCGCTGACTCAGACCAAATCAGGGCCTCCCCTTCAATACGGAATACTCGCCGCCTTCTTTAGTTCCATTGTGTTATCCATGAATGGAAAAAGGGCGGCTTGCGCCGCCCTTCGGACCGGCTGGCCGGGGCCTTAGCAGGAATAATACATATCGAATTCGATCGGATGCGTCGTCATGCGGAATCGCGTAACTTCTTCCATCTTCAGTTCGATGTAGGCAGCGATCATGTCGTCACTGAACACACCGCCGCGGGTCAGGAACTCATGGTCTTTTTCCAATTCTTCCAGGGCCTCATCCAGCGATGCACAGGGATGCGGGATCTTGGCGGCCTCTTCCGGCGGCAGGTCATAAAGGTTCTTATCCATCGGATCGCCGGGGTGAATCTTGTTTTGTACGCCATCCAGGCCGGCCATCATCATGGCAGTGAAGGCCAGATACGGGTTGGCGGTCGGATCGGGGAACCGCACTTCGATGCGGCGAGCCTTTTCGCCGGCCACGTGCGGGATGCGGATAGAGGCGGAACGGTTGCGTGCGGAGTAGGCCAGATTAATGGGGGCCTCAAAGCCGGGCACCAGACGCTTGTAGGAGTTAGTGCCTGGGTTGGTGATGGCGTTCAAGGCCTTGGCGTGCTTGATGACACCGCCGATGTAGTAGAGGGCGAATTCCGACAGCCCGGCATAGCCGTTGCCCGCGAACAGGTTCTTGCCGCCTTTCCAGATCGACTGGTGCACGTGCATGCCTGACCCGTTGTCGCCCACGATGGGTTTGGGCATAAAGGTGGCAGTCTTGCCGTAGGCATGGGCCACGTTGTGCACTACGTACTTCAGAACCTGGGTCCAGTCGGCGCGGCGCACAAGGGTATTGAACTTCGTGCCGATTTCGCATTGGCCAGCGGTCGCCACTTCGTGATGATGCACTTCGACTTCAACGCCCATCTCTTCCATGGCCAGGCACATGGCGGAACGGATATCCTGCAGTGAATCGACCGGCGGGACTGGAAAGTAGCCACCTTTGACCTTGGGGCGATGACCGATGTTTCCGGCTTCGGTCTGCTCGCCGGAGGACCACGCCGCTTCTTCCGAGACAATCTTTACGCCGCTGCCGGACATGTCATCATGCCAGGTGACCGAATCGAAGATAAAAAACTCGGGCTCCGGGCCAAAATAGGCGGCGTCACCCAGCCCAGTGGACTTGAGATAGGCTTCGCCGCGCTTGGCAATCGAACGCGGGTCGCGGTCGTAACCCTTGCCGGTATCCGGCTCGATGACATCGCAGGACAGGATCAGGGTGGGTTCATCCATGAAAGGATCAATGTTGGCGGTGTCGGGGTCCGGCATCAGCAGCATGTCGGATGCCTGGATGCCCTTCCAGCCGGCAATGGAAGAGCCGTCAAAAGCATGGCCGTCGGTAAACTTGTCCTCGCCGAAGGCCTTGACCGGCACGGAGACGTGCTGCTCCTTTCCGCGAGTGTCAGTAAAACGAAAATCGACGAATTTGACGTCGTTTTCCTTGATCATTTTGAATACGTCGGCTACCGCCATGTGAATCTCCCTAATTGAAGGACTGAAAATATGCAAAAAAAGATACGCGAAACCCGAAAAAGCAGATTATGTGCCACCCCGGCTTGTGAGCCAACGGATTGTGCCATAAGGTCTTGGGCCGCCGCCATGAAATCTAGGCGGCACCATACAGGTGCGTTCGATTCCAATGTTGCCCCACAATGGTGCAATTGCGCTGATCCGGGCCCGACTTATACTGAAACAATGCAATACTCAAGAAACCTTGAGCATTGCCGTCGTCGAATGGATTGCCGACGCAAATCCAGGGCGGTGTCTTCCAAAGCGGAGAGCAACCGGAGCAATGGATTATGGATATCCCTGCGGCCGTTCTCAAATATATAGTTTCAAGATTCACAAACTTATCTATCGTGACACCGTGCAAGATATATTTGCCGCATAAATGACCGGAGAACAAGAATGGGGCACCTTACCGAGATTCTTAGCCTCGCCCAGCGTCGTGCCAAAGAGGTCAAGCTTGCGTATGAGGGCATTTTGTTACCCCACGAAGCGATGGAATTGCTGGAAATGGCGCCCGGCGCAAGACTCGTGGATGTGCGCAGCCGCGCGGAACTGGATCTGGTGGGAATTATTCCTGAGGCCATTCATGTGGAATTCAGACATTTTCCAGGCTGGGCACTTAATCCGCACTTCCTCACGCAACTCAGACAACTGACGGACCCGGAAACCCTAACCATGTTCATTTGCCGCAATGGGGCTCGCTCTCATCAGGCAGCCCTGGCCGCCAGCGAAGCCGGGTGGCACGATAGCTACAACATCGCAGAAGGATTTGAAGGGGATTTCAACAAAGTCACCAATCGCCGAAGCGAAATCAACGGCTGGAAGGTGCGCGGACTCCCCTGGCTGCAAGTGCCTTAGGGCGCGTTAAGCTTCGACTCTGGGTTAAAATGGCGCAAACACTTTGACGCGCCATGACCGACCATTACGCTGTCGTGGGTCACCCCATTGCCCACTCCAAATCCCCGCTGATTCACGCTGAATTCGCCCGTCAAACCGGTCAGGACCTGACCTACAGCCAACTGCTGGCGCCTCTCGATGGTTTTGCCGAAGTCGTTGCAGCCTTCCAAGCAGGGGGAGGTGCCGGCCTGAACGTCACCGTACCATTCAAGGAACAGGCGTTTGACCTTGCCACCCGCAGGACCCTCCGGGCACAGGCAGCCGGAGCGGTGAACACACTTAAATTCGAAGCCGACGAAATCCTCGGGGACAACACCGACGGCGCAGGACTGGCGCAGGATCTGACGCACAACCTAGGCATACCGATCAGCGGGAAACAGATTCTCCTTATAGGTGCCGGCGGCGCGGCGCGGGGCGTGATCGGCCCCCTGTTGCAGGAAGAGCCGGCGGCTCTAGTCCTGGTCAACCGTACATCGGAAAAAGCGCAACAGCTTGCCCGGCAATTCGATTTGCGACTGAGCGCCTGCGGTTACGGTGACCTGAGTGAGCAGCGCTTCGACATTGTCATCAACGCCACGTCCGCCAGCCTGACAGGACACATACCTGAGTTGCCGACTACCATATTTGCCTCCGGCGCCCTAGCGTACGACATGATGTACGGAACGGAAACCGCTTTCATGGCCTGGGCAAGAATCCACGGCGCCCATCGTGTCGCCGATGGGCTGGGCATGCTGGTTGAACAGGCGGCCGAGTCTTTCCATCTGTGGCGCGGTATCCGTCCGGATACCGGCGCGGTTATCACCCGGCTTTCCCGTTAATGATTCGCGCGTCATTGCGCATTGCCCGCAATGGGGCCTTGCTTTTGCTCGGCCTGTTCTTCGTCTACCAGCTTTGGGTGCTCGCGCATGTGCTTTGGTGGGTCGACCACCCTCCCTCTTCCAGCGCTTTCATGAAAGCCGGTCTTGCCCGACTGCAAGCGAGTGACCCCAACGCGGAACTCCGCCACAAATGGGTACCTTACGACAGGATTTCCATCCACCTGAAGCGCGCGATCGTTGCAGCAGAGGACAGCCGCTTTCTCGACCATGAAGGCTTCGACTGGGAAGGGATACAAACCGCAGCGGAAAAAAACCTCAAGAAGGGCCGCGTCGTTGCAGGCGGTTCCACCATCAGCCAGCAGCTGGCCAAGAATCTTTTTCTGTCCGGGCAAAGAAGTATTCTTCGCAAAGGCGAGGAAGCCATCATTACGATGATGATTGAAACGGTCATGCGCAAGCGGCGAATCCTGGAGATCTATCTCAACATCATCGAATGGGGTGATGGCATCTACGGGGCCGATGCCGCCGCCCGCCGTTACTTCAGAACGTCTGCAAGCAATCTCAATCCGGACCAGGCTGCGGCACTGGCAGCCATGGTGCCCAATCCGCGCTGGTTTGAAGACCATCGCGCATCGCGCAAGTACCAGCACCGCGTGGCAGTCATCGCAGCCCGGATGCGCTATGCCCAGGTGCCTCGCTGAGCGGCGCCCTTCAACAATTTAGCGCTTGCCGGGCCGTAGGGTCGGATGAAACTCACCCGCAGGGTTAAAATCCCGGCCAGATGCAACAACCCATGACAGAAGAATTCGTCGCCCCCCACCAAAGCCAGGATGGTCTGGAAGAACACCTGGAGCAGGTGCAGGGGCTGCTCGCCCGCCAGAAGCTGGTTGAGGAACTGGTGCACCGTCAGGGCGGCCCACGCCAGGACTTGGTGGAAAACCTGGTGCACAAACAAAACCTGGCCGAGTTGCAGAAGAAGCTGGAAGAGCTCCATCCGGCGGATGTGGCCTACATACTCGAAGCGCTTCCCATGCAGGAACGCCTGCAGGTGTGGGAATTGGTCAAGGCCGAACGGGATGGCGAAATCCTGCTGGAAGCCTCCGATGCGGTGCGCGAATCTCTCATCGCACGTATGGACAACCAGGAACTGCTGGCCGCCGCCGGCACCCTGGACACGGACGAGATCGCCGACCTCGCGCCGGACCTGCCCAAGGATGTCATTCAGGAACTGCTCACCTCCCTGGACGCGCAAAAACGCAGTCATCTGCAATCTGCCCTTTCCTATCCGGAAGACAAGGTGGGCGCCCTGATGGATTTCGAAATGGTCACCATACGCGCGGACGTCACGCTGGAAGTGGCATTGCGCTACCTGCGGCGCCTGGGTGAACTACCGGATCAACTGGACAAGCTGTTCGTGGTCGAACGGGACGAAAAGCTTATCGGCGTGTTGCCGATAAAGCGCTTGCTCACCAGCGATCCGGACGCCACCGTGGCCGCAATCATGGCCGAGGACGCGGTCAGCTTCCAGCCGGAAGACGATGCCCACGATGCCGCCCAGGCCTTTGAACGATATGACCTGGTGATGGCCCCGGTGGTGGACAGTTCCGGTAGGCTGCTCGGCCGTGTGACCGTGGATGCAGTGGTCGACTATATACGCCAGTCCTCCGAAGCTGACATGCTGTCGATGGCGGGCCTGAAGGAAGAGGAAGATATCTACGCGACCGTGTGGAAAGCGGCCAGGAATCGCTGGACCTGGCTCGCCATCAATCTGTGCACGGCGCTGCTGGCCTCCCGGGTGGTGGGAGCCTTCGAAGGCTCCATTTCAAGGCTTGCGGCCCTGGCGGCCTTGATGCCCATCGTTGCCGGAATGGGCGGCAATTCCGGCAACCAGACCTCCACCCTGGTGGTGCGCGGCTTGGCCCTGGGATTGATCAACCGGGACAATGCCAGACGCCTGCTGGGAAAGGAATTGGGTATCTCCCTGCTCAATGGTTCGATGTGGGGCGCCATCATGGGTCTGATCACTTATGTGCTCTACCGCAATACATCCTTGAGCATGGTCATGGCTGCGGCCATGTTGCTCAACCAGGTGGTGGCCGCACTCGCAGGCTACTTCGCCCCCGCCGTCATTCACCGGTTGGGCCGCGATCCCGCCTATGGCAGCGCCGTGCTGCTCACCTTCATTACCGACAGCATGGGATTTTTCATCTTCCTCGGACTCGCCACCCTCATCGTACTGTGACTCCCTCCACCAGCTTTCTCAGCAGCCAGACCAGCCGCATCCTGTACTTGCGCCTGTTGACCTATGTACGACCGTATTGGCGCAGGCTGGCGGGCGCGCTGCTCGGTTTGGCGGTGGCCGCAGCCACGGAACCCGCCTTGTCCGCCCTGTTCAAGCCCTTGTTGGACGGCAGTTTCATCCAGAAGGACCGGACCCTGATCTGGCTTGCCCCGCTGACCCTGATCGGCCTGTTCTTTGTCCGCGGCGTGGCCAGCTATGTGTCCGATTACGGCATGAACTGGGTCGGCCAGCGCGTGGTGATGGACTTGCGCGAGGCCATGTTCGCCAAGCTCATCTCGCTGCCGGTGTCCACCCTGGAAGAACAGACCGGCGGCAACATCGTCGCCAACATTGCCTTCAATGTGAATCAGGTCACCCAGTCAGCCACCAATGTTCTGACCCTGCTGGCGCGGGATTGTCTCGCCATCGCCGGGCTCATTGCGTGGCTGCTGTGGATCAACTGGCGGCTAACAATGATCATCGTGCTGGTGGCCCCCCTGACGGCCTGGCTGATTCGCAACCTTAGTCAACGGCTGCGCCATTTTTCGCGCGAGTCGCAGCGCAATCTGGGGGAGCTCGCCAGCCTGCTGGAAGACAATCTGAGCGGCTTCAAGGTGGTGCGCATTTTTGGCGGACAGCCGCAGGAATCCAGTCGCTTTCATCACGCCGCGGACGATGCCCGCCGCTTCGTCATCAAGCGCGTGTCGTTGGCCGCAACCTATGATCCCTTGATACAACTGCTGGCTGCGCTGGCCGTGGCGATCATTATTGCCGTCGCTATCTGGCAGGCTACCCAGGATCAGACCACCGTGGGCGGCTTCGTCTCTTATCTGGTGGCAGTGCTCATGCTGTTCGGTCCGGTCAAGCGGCTGACCTCGATCAACGACCAGTTGCAGCGCGGTCTTGCGGCGGCGGAAATGATATTCGGCATGCTGGATGAGCCGAGTGAACGAGACAGTGGAACGAGGGCTCTGGGCAGGGCGCGAGGCGAAATCGAATTCCGCAAGGTCGGCCTGCGCTACCTCGATACCCATCGGCCCGCCCTGGATGGCATAACGCTGCATGTCCTCCCCGGCGAAACCCTGGCTTTGGTCGGCGCCTCCGGCAGCGGCAAGACCTCTCTGGTCAACCTGCTGCCGCGTTTCCGCGACCCGGATGAGGGTGACATCCTGCTTGACGGCATTCCACTTGCCGAGCTGAAGCTGGAGGACTTGCGCGCCCAGTTCGCGCTGGTCTCTCAGGAAGTGACCCTGTTCAACGGCAGCCTGCGTGCAAACATCGCCTACGGCAGTCAGCATGACAAGACCGACGACGTAATCGTCGCTGCCGCCCGTGCCGCGCATGCATGGGAATTCATTGAAACGCTGCCGCAGGGCCTGGAAACCCAGGTGGGCGAACGCGGGATGAAACTATCGGGTGGACAACGCCAGCGCATCGCGATCGCCCGTGCGCTGCTCAAGGACGCACCTATCCTGATTCTGGACGAAGCCACGTCCGCGCTCGATACCGAATCCGAACGCCACGTCCAGGCTGCACTGGAAACTTTGATGCAAGGCCGCACCACCCTGGTAATCGCGCACCGGCTATCCACCATCGAACAAGCTGACCGCATCGTGGTGCTGGACCAGGGGAAAATCGTGGAACAAGGCAGCCACGCCGAACTGCTGGCCAAAGACGGCGCCTACGCGCGCCTGCACCGCCTGCAGTTCAGGGAGCCGACGGCATGAGTGATCCGGTCAAGCCGCCGCGCTCGCTGCTCTCGGCAGCAGGCCGCGCGATCGGCGATTACGCCATGATCGAGGAAGGGGACCGGGTGTTGCTTGGTCTGTCCGGCGGCAAGGATTCGCTTGCGCTGCTGCATGTGCTGCTGCAGTTGCAGAAAAAGGCGCCGGTCAAGTTCGAGCTCGCTGCCTGCACCGTCGATCCTCAGTCCGATCAATTCGACCCTTCACCGCTAAAGGCATACATGGGAGGGCTGGGTGTGGAGTATTTCTTCGAGTCGCAGCCCATTGTGGCCGAGGCGCAGAAGACTCTGACCCGCGACACGGATTCTTTCTGCGCTTACTGTTCGCGCATGCGCCGCGGTATTCTCTATCGCGCGGCGCGCCAAAACGGCTACAACGTACTCGCTCTCGCACAGCATCTGGACGATCTGGCAGAAACCCACATGCTGTCGATGTTCTTCGGCGGCAAGCTGCGCACCATGCAGGCCCATTACCGCATCGACGCCGGCGATCTCCGCGTCATCCGCCCCTTTGTCTACGCGCGCGAACGCCAGACCCGCGCGTTTGCCGAGGCCGCCGGGCTACCCGTCATCTTCGAAAACTGCCCGGCCTGTTTTGCCAAGCCGCAGCAACGTTATGCGATGAAGCAACTGCTGGCGGATCAGGAGAAGCTGCACCCAAAATTGTTTGCCAGCTTGCTGACAGCGATGAAACCTCTGATGGGAGAATTCCAATCCGCAATCGACTCGGACTTTATTCCTGAGTAAAATTGTCGGGATTTACAAACTTCTGATTTCAAACAAGATGGAAAGACCACAGATCTCCTCCTTCCTCCCCGGCAAGCGCATCCTGATGGGACCTGGACCCTCCGACGTGCCCCAGCGGGTACTGGACGCCATGGCGCGGCCGACGCTGGGTCACCTCGACCCGGAGTTCCAGGACATGATGGAGCAGATGAAGACCCTGCTCCGTTATGCCTTCCAGACCACCCATGAACTGACCATGCCGGTGTCCGCACCCGGTTCGGCGGGCATGGAAATGTGCTTTGTCAATCTGGTGGAGCCGGGCGATACAGTCGTCGTCTGCCGCAACGGCGTGTTCGGCGGACGTATGGTGGAAAACGTCAAGCGCTGCGGCGCCACGCCGGTGATCGTGGATGACGGCTGGGGCAAACCCGTGGACCCAAGCAAGGTGGAGGACGCATTCAAGGCCCACCCCGATGCCAAAATACTCGCCTTTGTCCACGCGGAAACCTCCACCGGCGCGCAAAGCGATGCGGCCACACTCGCGCAGATCGCAAAGACATATGGCGCGCTGACCATATTGGATTGCGTGACCTCGCTCGCCGGTATTCCGGTCCTGATAGACGAATGGGGAATTGATGCGGCCTATTCGGGCAGCCAGAAATGCCTGTCCTGTACTCCGGGCATTTCCCCGGTCACTTTCAGTCCCGCCGCAGTGGCGCGGGTAAAATCGCGCACGACCACGGTGCAAAGCTGGTTTCTCGACTTGAACCTTGTGCTGGGATACTGGGGCAGCGCGGGCAAGCGCACCTATCACCACACCGCTCCGGTCAACCCGCTGTATGGCTTGCACGAAGCCTTGGTCATACTGGCAGAGGAAGGCATAGAGAACAGCTGGGCACGCCACCGGACCCACCATGAACAGCTCAAGACCGGGTTCGAGGCCATGGGTCTGAAGTTCGTGGTGGATGAACCTTATCGCCTGCCCCAACTCAACAGCGTGTGGATTCCCGAAGGCGTGGACGATACAACAGTACGGGCGAGGCTGCTAAAGGAATTCGGCCTGGAAATCGGCGCCGGGCTGGGCGAATTTGCCGGCAAGGTCTGGCGTTTTGGCCTGATGGGCTATTCGAGCCGGGTTGAGAACATCGATACCTGCCTGAGCGCCCTCGGCCGGGTTATGCACGGATAAATCAGCGCCTGACTGACCAGATTTCGGCCAGAGGAACTTAAGTCCCAAGCCTGGATTTGGCGGCGCCGCTGTCGAGCACCCGCCGCGCGCGGTCTGCCCCCGCCGCCAAGCTGTCCGCCTTGCCCAGCCCCCACAGGACCAGTCCACTGCCCATGACCAGGGCATCGTAAGTCGCGCCCTTCTGTCCACGCAGCGCAGCCAGTCCGGCTTCGGCTGCAACCTGGGCCATAGTCGTTGCATCGAAGGCATGCTTCTCTTCCTCAGTCTCCGCACCTTCCTTGTGCCCGGGCAAGAGCGGCGCGCGCACCTCCTGACTGATGCCGGCCTGGGCAGCATTGAAATCCCACTGCACTTCCGCGCCATGGTCGCGGTACACAAACATGCGCGCATCCTGGCGCAAGGAGGGAATCACCCCGCCTTCGACGCCACGCACGATGAGTGCCGAATCGAAACCCGCTTCACGCGCCAGCAGCGCGTAGATACGCGGATAGGGCTTGTGCACGAAGCCGGTCATGAAATGATTCCTGACCCGGCCCCTGACCGGCATGGCCTGGGTTTCGGCAGTGGTGATTGCCTGACGCTTGACCATGAGCTTGCGCAGATCCTGCAGCGCATGCAGACGCGGCGCATATTGGGCTTGGTCACAATAAGCCCAGCCCTGTTCGCGCAATCGGGCAGCAGCTTGGTCCGGCGTCAGGTCCACGTGCAGGCCCACGGCCTTGTACACCAAACGATAGGTGATGCCGTATTTTGGGCCGATGCTTTCCATGCCGGTGCTGACCGTCGGCAGTCCGCAGGCCGCCAACACCACGGGCAAGAAAGGCGCCGCGGGCAGGGTGCGGTTGTAGCCGTCGAAAGGATCGGACAGGGTCAGCACTTCATCAACCGGTGCAACCACGCTTTCGGTTACATCCAGCAAGGCCTGCTGGACGCCGATCACCTCCTCGTCCGTCTCGCGCTTCATGCGCAACGCGATGAGGAAGATCCCGGCCTGTACCGGATCCACCTTCTGGTCCAGCACGGCATGCACGCCGCGGCGCGCCTCCTCGCGCGAGATGCTCTTGGACAGTTCCGGGCCGGTCGCCACCCGCTGGATGATGCTGTGCATCAGCGCCTTGGGATCCTGGGTCGCAATTTCGCTCATGATTCTTCCCTGTCGATTCCGACCAGTACGGCATTGCCGTCCACTTTCACCGAATACACCTGGATCGGCGTATCAGCGGGTTCATCCATGGGCGCGCCGGTGCGCAGGGAAAAACGGCTGCCATGATAGGAACACTTGATGGTGTCGCCCCGAATGCAGCCCAGTGACAACGGCACATCTTCATGCGAGCAGCGGTCCGCCACCGCGAAAATTTCGCCGCCGACCGAGGTGAGGACGATAGGGTGGCCGTCAAGTTTGACCTTGAGAATTCCGGAAACCGGTACGTCGGCCACCGAAGCCGCGGGGATAAATACTTGCGCCATAAGGACCATCCATTAAATTAGGAATTGATTATAAAGGCGGACAGGCCTAGGCTCTACCCCGTGGGGCACAGGGTTAATGCGGCTGATTTCGCATGTGATCGGCCAGCCCGGCAACCGCTTCCCACAACTTGTCGCGAAAGGGACCGGGATGGATGTGTTCATCGACCGCCTGGCGCATGCACATCAGCCACTGGTCCCTTTCCGTCGTACCAATGGAAAACGGCAAGTGGCGCGCCCGCAGGAAGGGATGGCCGAAACGCTCGACGTAGTGCTGCGGCCCGCCGAGCCAACCGGACAGGAACCAGTGGAGCTTGTCGCGTGAGCCGGACAGATCTTCAGGATGGAGTTTCCGGATCGCGTAGGCTTCCGGCAATTCATCCATCAGATCGTAAAAGCGATCCACCAGTCGACGCACTCCGGCGTCGCCGCCCAGCACGTCGTAGGGGATCTGGGGTGTTTCGTTCACAGGGCCACCTCGGTTAAAAAGTCGCGAATGCCGGGCGGCGGCGCGTCGGTGGCAGGCCTGTTTCGCTGCCGCTCCGATCCCCGCAGGGGGGCCCCTCTCCGCTGCTCAAAGGCCCAGGCGCTGCCAGACTTCCATGGTCGGCCGGGCATTGTTCAGGGTGTAGAAATGCAGGCCTGGCGCGCCGCCTGCCAGGAGCTTCTCGCACAGCGCCGTGACGATGTCAGCGCCGAATGCCCGAATCGCCTCCGTGTCGTCGCCGTATCCCTCCATGCGCTTGCGGATCCAGCGCGGAATGTCCGCGCCGCACGCATCGGAAAACCGCGCCAGGGTGGAGAAATTGGAAATCGGCATGATGCCGGGCACGATAGGGATAGTCGATCCAAGCGCACGCACTTCTTCGACAAAGCGGAAGTAGGCATCGGCGGTGAAGAAATACTGGGTGATGGCAGCATTCGCGCCTGCGTTCGCCTTCCGCACGAAGGCTTCCAGGTCAGCCTGTGCGTTCCTGGCCTGAGGGTGGACTTCGGGATAGGCCGCCACCTCGATGTTGAACCAGTCGCCGGTTTCCAGGCGGACAAATTCCACCAGTTCATTTGCGTAGCGGAACTCGCCCGGATCAGCCATGCCGGAGGGCAAGTCCCCGCGCAACGCCACCATGTGGCGGATGCCGCTGGCTTTGTAGGTGTTGAGGATCTCGCGGATGTTTTCCCTGGTCGAGCCAATGCACGACAAGTGTGGCGCCGCCTCGCTGCCGGACTGCTGGATCTCCAACACGGTTTCCAGCGTCCGGTCGCGCGTCGACCCTCCCGCGCCAAAAGTCACGGAAAAGAACTTCGGCTTAAGCGTCGCCAGTTTTTCCCGCGTGGCGCGCAGCTTGTCGACGCCCTCGGCAGTCTTGGGCGGGAAGAACTCGAAGCTGTAGGTGCGCGGGGGCATGCTTCAACCGCTTGTATTGGGGATGAGTGCGGACAGCGCCCAGGCGATCAGGCCGTAGAGGATTGCGCCGATGAGTGCCGAGACGAATCCCCGCACCTCGAAGCCGGGTAGCAGCGCGCTGGCCAGCCAGAATAGCAGGCCGTTCAGCACGAGATAGAAAAGTCCGAGCGTCAGCAGCGTGATCGGCAGCGTAATGAGCGTCAGCACCGGCCGCACCAGCGTGTTGATGAGGCCGAGCACCAGCGCGGCGGCAAGTGCCGCGCCGAAACCCGATACCCGTATGTGCGCAGGCAGCAGATACGTCACCGCCAACAGGGCGACAGCATTCAGAATCCACAACAGCAGTAGACGCATGACGCGCTCCTTTCAAAGTTGGCCGGGCAGACGATCATGCTACGTGCGCGGAGCAGCCTCGGTTATGCCAGGACCATGGTCTTCACGCAATCAGTAACGATAGTGCTCGGCCTTGTATGGGCCCTGCTTGCCCACGCCGATATAGGCAGCTTGCTGCTCAGTCAGTTCGGTCAGTTGCGCATTGAGCTTTCTCAATTGCAAACGCGCGACCTTTTCATCCAGATGCTTGGGCAGCGTGTAGACCCCAACCGGATACTTGCCGTTCTGGGTGTAGAGCTCTATCTGGGCCAGAGTCTGGTTGGCAAAGGACGACGACATCACATAGCTCGGGTGCCCCGTGGCACAACCCAGATTCACCAGCCGCCCTTTGGCCAGCAGGATGATCCTTTTCCCGTCCGGAAAAATCACGTGATCGACCTGCGGCTTGATTTCGTCCCACTGGTATTTCTCGATGCCGGCCACATCAATTTCATTGTCGAAGTGGCCAATGTTGCACACGATGGCCTGGTCCTTCATCTTGGCCATGTGCTCGTGGGTGATGACGTGGAAATTGCCCGTGGCGGTGACGAAGATGTCGGCCTTGTCCGCGGCGTAATCCATGGTCACGACACGATACCCTTCCATAGCGGCCTGCAGCGCGCAGATGGGGTCGATCTCGGTTATCCACACCTGGGCTGAAAGCGCACGCAAGGCTTGCGCGCTGCCCTTGCCCACGTCGCCGTAGCCGGCAACTACCGCAACCTTGCCCGCCACCATCACATCGGTGGCGCGCTTGATGCCATCGACCAGCGATTCGCGACAGCCATACAGATTGTCGAACTTGGACTTGGTCACCGAATCATTGACGTTGATCGCGGGGAACTTCAACTCGCCACGCTCGTGCATCTGGTACAAACGGTGGACGCCGGTCGTGGTCTCCTCGGTCACGCCCTTGATGTGCCCCAGCCGGGTCGAGTACCACTTGGGATCGGTCCCCAGCTTGGACTTGATGGCAGCGAACAGCACCCTTTCTTCTTCGCTTTCTGGCTTGTTCAGCACCGCGAGATCCCTCTCAGCCCTGGCGCCCAGATGCAGCAGAAGAGTGGCGTCGCCGCCGTCGTCCAAAATCATGTTGGAATAGCCCCCGTCCGGCCACTCGAATATCCTGTGGGTGTAGTCCCAGTATTCAGCCAGCGATTCGCCCTTTACCGCAAACACGGGGGTACCGGAAGCCGCGATGGCGGCGGCGGCATGGTCCTGGGTGGAGAAGATGTTGCACGAGGCCCAGCGCACCTGGGCTCCGAGGGCCTGCAACGTTTCGATCAACACCGCCGTCTGGATGGTCATGTGCAGACTGCCGGTGATGCGGGCGCCGCGCAGTGGGTGGCTGGCTGCAAATTCTTCGCGGATGGCCATCAGGCCGGGCATCTCGGTCTCGGCGATGGCGATTTCCTTGCGCCCCCAACCAGCCAGGGTCAGGTCGGCGACGATGTAATCAGCAAAGCGATTGAGTACGGCGTTCATCACGCCCTCCTTTCTGTTAGACAAAAAGTGACGTGAGCGCCGTTGCCAAGCCTTGCGGCCGCCCCGAGCCTGGCTCTTAAGAGTTGCAACGCTCCTCGGGGCTTGATGGGAGGACACCCGGAGGTGTCCGGTATGAATTAATTAAGCAGCGGACTTGCCGCCCTTGCTGGGCTTGAGGGCTTCCAGCGTCTTGAAAATGCCCTTGGGTGCGCCGACAAACATGCGTTTGAAGGTCTTGGGCAGGCAACGGCGCTCCAAGGTGTTGCGGCGGGTGCGTTTTCGTTCGGCCATGGTGGTTTCTCTCGGTCAAAATTCAAGCGGTGAATTGTATCAGACTCCTGCATCCGCCCTGAGCGCGGCAGCCTTATCGGTCGTCTCCCAGGTAAACTCCGGTTCATCACGGCCAAAATGGCCGTAAGCGGCAGTCTTGGCGTAGATGGGCCGAAGCAGGTCAAGCATCAGGATGATGCCCTTGGGCCGCAGGTCAAAATGCCTGTCTATCAGCTCAATCAGCTTGTGTTCCGGAACCTTGCCGGTGCCGAAGGTTTCGACCATCAGAGAAGTGGGCTTGGCCACACCAATGGCATAGGACACCTGCACCAGACACTTGTCCGCCAGGCCTGCAGCAACCATGTTCTTGGCTACGTAGCGGGCTGCGTAGGCGGCCGATCGATCGACCTTGGACGGATCCTTGCCAGAAAACGCCCCGCCGCCGTGTGGCGCCGCCCCGCCATAGGTATCGACAATGATCTTGCGCCCTGTCAGGCCGGCATCGCCCATGGGGCCGCCAATCACGAAGCGGCCAGTAGGGTTGACCAGATAGCGCGTGTCGCCGCCGCTGAGCATCTCCCTGGGCAGCACGGGCTTGATGATTTCCTCGATCACCGCTTCGGTGAGTTGGGCGTGGGAAACTTCCGGATGATGCTGGGTGGAAAGCACCACGGTGTCGATATGCTCGGGCTTTCCGTCCACATAGCGTATTGAGACCTGCGACTTGGCATCGGGCCGCAACCACGACAGGCGTCCATCCCTGCGCAGTTCCGACTGGCGCTGGGTCAGCCGGTGCGCCAGGTAGATCGGCATGGGCATGAGCTGGGACGTCTCGTTGCAGGCATAGCCGAACATCAGGCCCTGATCGCCCGCGCCCTGATCGAGGAACAGGCCTTCGCCTTCATTGACGCCAGCGGCGATATCGGGCGACTGCTTGCCGATCGAGGTCATCACCGAGCAGGTGTTGTAGTCGAAGCCGAGCTCCGAACTGTCGTAGCCGATGCGCTTGATGGCTTGGCGCGCCACCTGATTGAAGTCAACCACGGCGGTTGTGGTGATTTCACCGGCAATCACAACCAGTCCGGTGGTCAGCAGCGATTCGCACGCCACGCGGGCCTGCTTGTCCTGAGTTAGAATCGCGTCGAGTACGGCGTCGGAAACCTGGTCGGCCATCTTGTCTGGATGGCCTTCGGAAACGGATTCCGAGGTGAAGATATAGTCTCTTAGCATGATGGCTCCAAAATATTACCCCGCTTGCCTGCGCGACCGGACCGGGGTTATGGAGCGGCGACGCTTTAGCAGTATTTTTAACCCGCCCGCAAGTTGTCTGAATTAACACGGCGGCTTTCGATATTCTCTAACCGGACCATTCTTTAGTCAACCCGCATGGCCCTGCTCTTAAGGTTGCTGTCCTACCTGCCCCTGCCCGTCCTGCACGGCGCAGGCACCGTTCTGGGATGGCTGATTTATCTGGCGCCTGGTCGTCACGGCCCTCGCATGCGGGCCAATCTGTTGCAAAGCGGCCTGTGCGCCAACCCCGCCTGCCGTCCCCTGCTGCGCCACGCCATTGCCGAGTCCGGCAAGGGTCTGCTGGAGCTGGCTCCCATCTGGATGCGCCCCCACGCTCAGACCGTCCAACTCGTGCGCGAGCTATCCGGCTGGGAAGAACTGGATGCAGCGCTCAAGGACGGCAAGGGCGTGATACTGATGTCGCCTCACATCGGCTGCTTCGAGATGATCAACCAATATGTCGCGTCCCGCATTCCTCTCACCGCCATGTACAAGCCGGCGCGCAATCCGGTCCTCGACCGGATCATGAAGGCCGGCCGCGAGCGCGGCCAGGCTCATCTGGTTCCCACCGACATGACGGGCATCAAGGCCATGCTCAAGGCGCTGAAGAGAGGTGAAGCCATCGGCATACTGCCCGACCAGGTCGCCACCCAGGGAGAGGGCGTCTGGGCCCCCTATTTTGGCCGCTGGGCCTACACCCCGACCCTGGCCTTCCGGCTGGCCCAATCCACCGGCGCGGCGCCCTTCATGGTTTACGCGGAACGCCTGCCCTGGGGCCGCGGCTACCACCTGCACTTCGACGCCATCGCTCTCTTTCCTGCGGACAAACAGGCGGCAGCCGCGCAGCTCAACCGGGAAGTGGAACGCGTGGTACGCGCCGTTCCCGCCCAATATCTGTGGGGGTACCAGCGCTACAAGAAGCCGGGCGATGCGCCGCCGCCGCCGGACGCGCCATGCACATGACGCGCCTGGGAATTGCCCTGCTGTGGCTCATACACTGGCTGCCCCTGGGGCTTCAGGCTGCCTTGGGCAATCTGCTGGGACGGCTGACGGCCCACCTGGCCCGTCCCCGGCGCAAGGTGGTCGAGCGCAATCTGGCCCGCTGTTTTCCCGAGCTGAGCAAGGCACAGCGCAAAAACATCCTGACCCGGCATTTCATGGCCGCCGCCCGTGCCGTGATTGAGCACGGCCTGCTGTTTTGGTCCTCGCAACGGCGGCTGGAAAAGCTCGTCCGGTTCGAGGGCATAGAGTACGTGGACCAGTTGCGCGGCCATCCGGTCATCGTGCTGGCGCCGCATTTCGTCGGCCTCGACATGGGCGGCGTACGCCTGAGTGCGCACACGCGCGGCGCCACGATCTACGTGCGCCAGCGTAATGCGCTGATCGATCGCTATCTGCGCGACGCGCGCAGCCGCTTCAATCAAAGCGTCTTGGTGTCGCGCCATGAAGGCATCCGTCCACTGATCAAGGTCATCCGGTCGGGCCTGACCTTCTATTTCCTGCCTGACCAGGACCAGGGGCGCAAGGAGTCCATCTTCATTCCATTCTTCGGCGTGCGGACCGCGACGGTTCCCGCACTCTCGCGCCTCGCCAAAATCACCCGAGCCGCGGTCGTGCCCGGCGTCACCCGTCAACTTCCCGGTGGGCAGGGCTACGTGATGCGCTTCTATCCGGCGTGGGACAACTTCCCAACCGACGACGTGGAAGCAGACACCGAGCGCATGAACCGCTTTATCGAAGACCGGGTGCGGGAAATGCCCGAACAGTATTTCTGGCTGCATCGGCGCTTCAAAACGCGGCCTGAGGGGGAGCCGCCTTTCTATGACTAGCCCCACCCTGATCCGCCGGTTGAAGGGGGACGAAGCGGAAGGACTGGCGCGACTTGCACGGGCAATCTGGTTGCACCACTACCCCGCGATCATCAGCCAGGAACAGATCGATTACATGCTGGCCCAGCGTTACTCCCCTGCTCTCATCCGCAGTCAGGTGGCGAATCGGGATCATGGCTGGTGGGTGGCCGAACGGGACGAGACGCTCATCGGCTTTGCCCACACAATCCTGATGCACGGTCAGTGCAAACTGGACAAGCTGTACGTTCACCCTGACCATCGACGGCATGGCCTGGGCGCCGCGCTGCTTGAGCAGGCCAGGGAATGGGCGCAACAAGCGGGGGAAACCCGGCTGACCCTGCAGGTTAACCGGCACAATTCCCTTGCCCTGAGCGCATACCACAAGTATGGTTTTGTCATCACGGAAGCCAGGGTGTTCGACATTGGCGGGGGATTCATGATGGATGACTACTTTATGGAATTGAAGCTTGATTGAGCCCTTTCAAAACCCGGAGCCGGCCGCAATCAAAGATCTGCTTGGCCGGATCAAGACCATCGCCGTGGTTGGACTGTCAGCCCAGCCCAGTCGGCCGAGCCATAAGGTGGCCCTGGCCATGCAGCGCTTCGGTTTTCGCATCGTGCCAGTGCGCCCGGGCGTAAACGAAGTGCTGGGTGAGAAGGCTTATGCCAGGCTGAGCGACATTCCGTTCCCCGTGGATCTGGCGGACGTGTTCCGCGCCGCCGAATTTCTGCCTGGGATCGTCGAAGAAGTTCTGCAACTGGCCATCCCCGCGCTCTGGATCCAGGAAGGCATTGTCAATGAGGCGGCCGCCTGCCGGGCCCGCGAGCGCGGGATCTTCACGGTCATGGACCGTTGCATCTGGAAGGAATACATGGCGCTCCATCCATGAGGGTCAAATTCACCAAAATGCATGGGGCCGGAAATGATTTCGTCGTGCTCGATGCAATCAATCAAGCAGTCAATCTCACAACCGAGCAGGTGCGGTTGCTGGCCGACCGGCATTTCGGCATTGGATTCGATCAATTGCTGCTGGTGGAAAAACCGTTGCTCGCAGGAGCCGACTTCCGCTACCGCATCTTCAACGCGGACGGCGGCGAAGTCGAACAATGCGGCAACGGTGCGCGCTGCTTCGCCCGCTTCGTTCTCGACCACGGAATGACTTCCAAACATGAAATCACGGTGGAAACCAAATCGGGCCTGATTACTCCCCGGCTTGAATCAGATGGCCGAGTCACCGTCAACATGGGCCCGCCGCGTTTTATACCCGCGGAGATCCCGTTTCAGGTTGAGCGCCAGGCGCTCACCTACATGCTTGACGTTGATGGTGCCAGCGTAGAGATCAGCGCCCTTTCAATGGGCAACCCCCATGCTGTGCAAATCGTGGAAAATGTGGACTTGGCGCCGGTCGGCCTGCAGGGGCCGCGCATCGAGTTCCACCCGCGCTTTCCTGACCGGGTCAACGCGGGCTTCATGCAAATTCTCGGTCGCGGACGGGTTCGCCTGAGAGTTTACGAGCGTGGCGCCGGGGAAACCTTGTCCTGCGGCACCGGCGCGTGTGCGGCGGCGGTCGCCGGGATCACGCGCGGCTTGCTGGACAGCCGGGTGGACGTGGAAACCCGCGGCGGAGTCCTCACCATAGGGTGGCTCGGCGACAATGAGCCTGTCATGCTGACCGGTCCGACGGCCCGGGTTTTTGACGGAGAGATCGAAATCTAAATGGACGTGCCAAGCGTAGACATTGCAGACTATCTCAGGTCGCATCCGGACTTCTTCAACCAGCATGCAGAATTGCTCGCCGATCTGCATATTCCGCACCCACACGGAACCCACGCGGTGTCAATTACCGAGCGCCAGATCCTGTCGCTGCGCGAAAAGGTGCGCGTTTTAGAGAACAGGTTGGCTGATCTGATTCAGCTTGGCGAGGAAAACGACGCCATCTCCGACAAGTTGCACAATTTGACCGTAGGCCTGACGGGCGCCGCCAATATCCATGCCTTGTTGACCGCTCTGGAAAGCCATTTGCATGAAGGCTTCGCCGTTCCCCACAACGCCGTTCGTATCTGGAGCCTGTCTGCCAATGACAACCTTACAGCGTTGCAACCGGTATCCGACACGCTGCGCGCCCAGGTCGATGCCCACCGGCATCCGTCTTGCGGGCCGCTCAGGTTCGAAGACGCGCTGACCTGGTTCGGTGAACTCGCCCCCCATCTGCGCTCCTTTGCCGCCATACCCTTGCGCAGCGACAGATCCTGCGGGCTGCTGGTGCTCGCCTCGGAGGATCCCAAGCGCTTCTATCCGGAAATGGGCGTGCTCTACCTGGAACGCCTGGGACAATTGCTGGGCGCCGCCATCGGCCGAATGACATGAGGCTGTCTCCGGAAGTCGATGCCTACCTGGTCTACCTGGCGACCGAAAAGCGGCTGTCGGAACTCACTCTGGCGGCCTACCGGCATGATCTGACCGCGTTGCTCGCGCAGGCCGGCACTACCGCGCTGCAAGACCTTAGCTCGCACCAGATTCGAAGCTTTGTCGCCCTCCTGCATGGTCACGGACTGGCGTCCAAATCCCTCGGCCGCGTCCTTTCCGGCTGGCGCGGTTTCTACCGCTTTGCCAACCGCCGCCTGGGCTGGCAGGTCAATCCCTGCGTGGGTGTCCGGCCGCCCAAGGCCCGCAGGGCCCTGCCCCAGGTCCTGAGTCCGGACCAGTGCAGCCAGTTACTTGACCGGCAGGTTGACGACGTGCTGGAGGTGCGCGACGCCGCCATGTTCGAGCTGTTCTACTCCTCCGGACTACGCCTGGCGGAATTGACCGGCTTGAATCTCACCGGCGTGGACATGCACACCAAGGAAGCGACCGTCACCGGCAAGGGCGCAAAAACCCGCATTGTGCCCGTCGGCGAAAAAGCCTTGCACACGCTTGAAGCCTGGCTGGTTGTGCGTGCGAGCTTGGCTGATCCCACCGAGCCCGCGCTGTTTCTCAACCGCCGCGGCCAACGGCTGTCAGCCAGGAGCGTCGGCCTGCGGCTGGAACGCTGGGCGATCAAAGCCGGCCTGCCCGTGCATGTCCACCCTCACATGCTGCGCCACTCCTTCGCCAGCCATGTCTTGCAGTCTTCCGGCGACTTGCGTGCGGTGCAGGAAATGCTGGGCCATGCGAGTATTTCCACCACCCAGATATACACGCATCTGGATTTTCAGCACCTAGCCAAGGTTTATGACCAGGCGCACCCGCGGGCGCGCAAGAAATAGAGCCTGATTTTGCCCTCGGCCGTGTGCAGGAAAAGTTGGGCCTGCCCGCGGGATCCTCGGCTTGCAGTACGACGAGCCGCTCACGCTGACCCTGCGCGTAAATCAAATTCGTTCTGTGGATCCAGGTCGCGGGTCAGTCTCTCGGGCGGGGCATGGGCTTCCGTCTCACTTTTCCTGATTAGCGGCCAGCCGGTCAAGGCCCGTAAAATCCAGGAAATGGATAAATCGGCGCCCATTCCTGTCACCCTGCTCACCGGATTTCTGGGTTCGGGGAAAACCACGCTGCTCAACACCCTGGTCCGGAAGCTGCCCCGTACCGCCATCATCATGAACGAATTTGGCGAGGTGGGTCTGGACCATCAGTTGCTGGAAAAATCCGAAGGGCCCATGGCTCTGCTTGCGGGGGGGTGCGTGTGCTGCGCTGTGGTGGGTTCCCTTTCACCTACCCTGAAGAACCTGTGGATGGCACGCAACAAGGGGGACATCCCCGCATTCGAGCGGGTGGTCATCGAAACAACCGGCATCGCGGACCCGGCGCCCATCCTCGACGCGCTGTTGAATGATCCCTGGGTGCGGGCCCGGTTCAGACTCGATGGCGTCGTCACGACGATCGACGCCGTGCTGGGAGCGCAACAATTGGACAGTTATTTCGAAGCAGTCAAACAAGTCGCGGTGGCAGACCGGCTGATCCTGACCAAGACGGACCTGGCGCGCGCCGACCAGACCGCGTCGCTGCGGGCCCGGCTGCAGGCCTTGAACCCGGCGGCGGAAATCATGCCGGTGATCAGCGGCGACCTCGATCCGGGCCGGCTGCTCAATCTGGGTCTGTACAACACGGAAACCAAAACGCCCGACGCAAAGCGCTGGCTCAGCGAGGCTCGCTACAGACCCGCCGAGCCCCGTGCACCGGGCCGGAATATTTCCAGCGTGACGCAAGACAATCACGACCAGCGCATTCACGCCTTCAGCGTGCTTATCGATGAGCCCGTCTCGCGCAACGGGTTGCAGGCCGCCCTGACCATGCTGATTTCCTTCCGCTCCGAATATCTGCTGCGATTCAAGGCAATCGTCAATGTGCAGGGCGAGGACAAACCCCTGGTCCTGCACGGCGTGCAGCATGTGCTCTACCCGGAGGTCCGTCTGGAGGCGTGGCCGGACGAAGATCACCGCAGCCGCTTTGTGTTTATCGTCCGCGATCTGGAACCGCCGTTCATCGCCAAAGTGCTGCAGGATTTCACCGAGGCAGCCCAAGGCAACTTGTAAGCCCCAGCTTGCAAGGCTAACATTCTTCCATTCGCTTAACCTCTCCCGACCCCATTGGCAATTCCCTTCTTTCGTAAAGGCAAAGACCAGCCTCCCGAGCCTCCGTCACGGCGAGCCGATCCGTCGCCCGCAACGGTCGAAGGCGTGACGCGCCTGCACGCGATGTCTCCGGATGCGCTGAGAAATGCCATCCTGGTCGAGGAAATGGGCGGAGGCGCGGCCAACACCGCCAAGGATGAAGCAGCGATTCTCTATGCCAACGGCCAGATCGAGGCCACCGAGGACACATTGAAGGCCTTGCTGGAAAACCATGATCAACGCATCTGGGCGATGCTCTTTGATCTGTACCGCCTGACTTCAAGGAGGACCGAATTTGAACAACTGGCCACGGAATATGCGCTCAAGTTCGAAACTTCCCCGCCGGTGTGGCCCGACGATGAACAGATGCTCGAGGAGATCGATACCAAAGCGGCCGTGGTGGCCCTGCCCAGAATCCTGGATGTGTCGGCCGCTCAAATGTTGGGGGATGAAATCGGCGCAGTCGGGAAGGACATGCCCTTGCGGCTGGATTTTTCCCTGACCAGCCAAGCAGAGCCCACAGGCGCCGAGCGTGTTGCCCAGATCCTGAATCAAACCGGGAAGGGCAAACACGCACTACAAATAAACGGCATCAGAGCACTGATGCAAGCCCTGCGGGCACAAACAGACGCCCAGAGCGACCAGACCGGGCCCTGGCTGCTACTGCTCGCGATTTATCAGCTGCTGGGTAGGCAGGAGGAATTTGAAGACCTGGCGGTAAATTATGCCGTATGCTTTGAAGTCTCGCCCCCATCCTGGGAAACCATTGCCGGCGCCAAGGAAGTGGTTGCGCGTCCTCCTGCGCCCAAGGACGTCTGCGTGTGGTCAGGCATCGTCAGTGGCGAGCACGACCAGGCATACAGCCGGTTGCTGGACTACGCACGTACCCACAACCCGGTTGTGGTTGATCTAAGCGCGGTCACGCGCATCGACTACGCCAGCGTCAGCGGACTGATCAGCGCGCTGATGAATATTTTTGGAAATGGCAAGGCCATCATCCTGCAAGGTCAGAACAGCCTGGTAGATGCACTGCTCCAGTCCATGGACGTTCAGCAAATGGCCGAGTTGAAACCCACCTTCCCCATATAGGAAACGCCCCGGCAGGCCGGAGGAAATGGCGGGCATCGATCCGGACAGTTTCGTGGAAATGTGGCAGTCGGCCAGACTTATGGCCTGTTGATGCGGCCTTGAAACCAGCATTCGCACCCCAATTTACCATTTTCAACAGTAGATCAAGCCCTTCATGGAGCAATATCACGGCACCACCATCCTCTCGGTCCGGCGCGGCGACCAGGTCGCTCTTGGCGGCGATGGCCAAGTCACCTTGGGCAATATTGTTATCAAGGCTTCCGCCCGCAAAGTACGGCGCCTGTATCAGGACAAGGTACTGGCTGGCTTTGCCGGCGGAACTGCCGACGCGTTCACCCTGTTTGAGCGTTTCGAGGCCAAGCTGGAAGAACACCAGGGCCAACTGGTACGCGCCGCTGTGGAACTGGCCAAGGACTGGCGCACCGACCGGATTTTGCGACGACTTGAAGCCATGCTGGCGGTGGCGGACAAGACCGCAAGCCTGATCATCACTGGCAACGGAGATGTGCTGGAACCGGAACTGGGCATTGCCGCCATTGGCTCCGGCGGAGCCTATGCCCAGGCCGCCGCGAAGGCCCTGTATGAAAACACTGACCTGGCACCGCGCGACATCGTGGCCAAATCGCTCGCCATTGCCGGGGACATCTGCATCTATACCAACCAGAATCACTTGATTGAAACATTGTGAAGGGTGAACGGGGAATGGTGATGCCCTCCCTGCGCTACGCGCCACCCTCCCTGCCGGGAGGGTTTGCCCTCCCCTCTTTACCTTTTCCCCTTCACTTGCCATGACCCAACTGACCCCCAAGGAAATTGTTCACGAACTGGACAAGCACATCGTCGGCCAAGGGGACGCCAAAAAGGCCGTCGCGGTGGCCCTGCGCTCCCGGTGGCGGCGCGCCCAGGTAGCCGAGCCGCTACGCCAGGAAATCACCCCGAAGAACATCCTGATGATAGGTCCGACCGGCGTGGGCAAGACGGAAATCGCGCGGCGACTCGCCCGCCTGGCGGACGCGCCTTTCATCAAGGTGGAGGCCACCAAGTTCACCGAGGTGGGCTATGTGGGCAAGGACGTGGACTCCATCGTGCGCGACTTGATGGAAACTGCGGTCAAGCAGGTGCGCGAGCGGGAAATGGGCAAGGTCAAGATGCGCGCTGTGGACAACGCGGAGGAACGCGTCCTCGATGCGCTCCTGCCCCCGCCGCGCTCGATTGAATTCGATACGGAACCGCACAAGACGGAAGAGTCGGCGACCCGGCAGAAATTCCGCAAGATGCTGCGCGAAGGCAGCCTCGATGACAAGGAAATTGAAATCGAGCTTGCCAGCCCCGCTGCCTCGATGCAGATCATGACTCCACCTGGAATGGAAGACATGGCCTCACAGTTGCAGTCCATGTTCCAGGGGCTGGGCAGCGGGCGGCGCCAGTCGCGCAAGATTAAAGTGTCGGAGGCAATGAAACTCCTGACCGAGGAAGAGGCCGCTCGCCTGGTCAACGAAGAGGATATAAAACTTGCGGCCCTGAATGCGGTGGAGCAAAACGGCATCGTCTTTCTCGATGAAATCGACAAGATCACTGCGCGCCAGGAAACCCAGGGCGCAGATGTCTCGCGCCAGGGCGTGCAGCGCGATCTGCTGCCCCTGGTGGAAGGATCCACGGTTTCCACCAAATACGGCATGGTCAAGACCGACCACATCCTGTTCATCGCCAGTGGTGCATTCCACCTCTCAAAACCGTCGGATCTGATTCCCGAAATGCAGGGCCGTTTCCCGATCCGGGTCGAACTGAAAAGCCTCGGCGTGGAAGACTTCGAACGCATCCTCACCGCCACCGATGCCTGCCTCACGCGCCAGTACCAAGCGCTGCTGGAAACCGAGCAGGTCAAGCTGGACTTTACCGCAGAAGGCGTCCGGCGGCTGGCGGAAATCGCGTTCGAGGTCAACGAGCGCACCGAAAACATCGGTGCCCGGCGCCTGCACACAGTCATGGAAAAACTCCTGGAAGACGTGTCCTTCGAGTCGGAAAAGCATGAAGGCCAGACCATCCGGATAGACGCAGCCTATGTGAACACTCGCCTGGAAGAAATTGCCGGCAACGAGGATCTGGCGAAGTACGTCCTGTAATTGATCGCGGGATTGTTATCACGGGGCGACACGACATAAAGCGATCTGTCCCATGTTGCCCCTCCACCCCGGCTTCTTCACTGATCCAGAAGAAAGCCGATAGCGCCACCCCACCCATACAAGCAGGCGTTGATTCGCTTCCTGTCTTGAAACCTTTTCCGCCCTGGCCGGCCCCGGCGTGGGCCTTCCCTCCACGCGGCACGCGCTGTGGCTGTGGCTGCGCGACAGCGAGTGCGGCACGCTGATTCATGTCCTGCACAAATTCGACGCTTTGCTTGCACCCGCGTTTGAGCCCGCCACTGCGGACGAACGGTCTTGCTACAAGCAGGGCCGTGACCTCAGCGGCTAGGAAATAGACGGCACCGAAGATCCCAAGGGCGATGACATTGCCAAGGTGGCCGCGTTAAGCGGCAAGCGCACTGGCCTGGGCGGCAGCGCCGCGGCTGAACTTGGTTATTACTGTGTGCAGCACTGATCCTTCACCGCTTCAACCCCAGCACCACCACGCCCCCCGCCACCATGACAATGCCCAGCCAACCCCAACCGTTAGGCCGTTCGCCCAGAAAAATCACGGCAAAAATCGCCACCAGAACCAGCGACAGCCTGTCGATGGGCGCGACCAGTGACGCCGGCCCCACTTTCAGCGCGCGGAAATAGAATACCCAGGAGGCGCCAGTCGCCAGCGCAGACAGCGCGAGGAAGGACAGGGTCTTTGCCGACAGGCTCAGCGGGTTGATCCATTTGTTGGTGCCAGCGACAAACGCGCCGAGCACCAGCAGGATGAGGAAGGTGCGGATGAGAGTCGCCAGGTCGGAGTCCACACCTTCCAGGCCGACTTTGGCAAAAATGGCGGTCAGCGCGGCAAACGCCGCCGAAAGCAGGGCCCAGATGAACCATTCTGGCAAACTGAACATGGGCTGTCTTCCTCTTCAAACCCTGGCACCAGCCCGATTCTACGGCACTGGGTGGCGTGATATATCCCCGAATAAGTGCGGGCTATCCACTCATAAAAGCTTCTTCATGCCTTGGCCCGGCCGGGCCGGTAAAATTGCTTCAATAACCGACTCGATTTCTTAAGGAGACCCTCATGGCCACCCGCGCTACGCTTTCCCCCCGCGAAGCCGACTGTTCCTCCGGCGCCGACTATGCCGCTCTGGCGCTGGAGGCCCTGCAGGAACCCGCCGACAAGGCCTATGCGAAGGAGTTGTTGGACCGCGTGGCCGATGACTGCCAGTTCACCAAAGATCTGGCCGCCGTGGCCATCGCGTACAAGGAACTTGGCGAGCAAGCCCGTGCCGAGGAATTGCTGCAAACCGCAGAAGACTACTGCATGAGCGGAGAAGAGCAGGTCTACCTGGCCGAAGGCAAGATGAAGGTGCTGGGCGACAAGGCCGGCGCCAGCGCGGCGCTGGATACTGCCCTGAAGGAAACCAACAACCTGGACCCGCTGATCGAGTTGGCGAGGAAGGCCATGGTCATCATCGGCGACAACAGCGTGATGCGCAAAGTGCTGGACAAGGCCATGAGCAAGGCCAGCCGCGGCGCCGAATTCACCAAACTGGCGGCCGGCGCAGCCGATGCCGGCGACAAGGACTACGCAAGCAGCGTGTTTGAAAAAGCCGCCGAAAAGCTTTCCAGCGTGCCCGATCTGCTCGCCCTGGCGGGTGAGATGACCAAGACCCTGGGCGACCCGGCCCGTGCCAAGGCGCTGTATCAGCGCGCCCTGGATGGGGCGGCGGATTTCCCTGTGGTGGCCAAGCTGATCGACGCGGCCAGGCAGGCTGGCGACTCCGCCTTCATGCAGGCCGTGTTGAAAAAGGGTGCAGAACTCGCCACCGCCACGACCGAGCTGCTGGATCTGGGACTGGGCCTGATCAGCACTGGCGACAAGGGCGGCGGCAAGGCTTTGCTGGAACGGGCCGAAACCGCGGTCAACAATCTAAATGAGTTGCAAAAGCTCACCGATGCAGTGAAAACGAACTTCCCCGACGACAGCACCTGGGTCGGCCGAGTGGTGAGCAAACTGGAAAAACGCCAGGCCAACCAGGCCAAGTATGTGGAACTGCAAAACCAGGAGCAGCAAGCCGATACGGTCAAGAAACTGCTGGCGCTGGCCGACCGCGTGATGGCCGAACTGGACGATCCGTTCTACACCGCCAAGCTGCTGAGCAAGGCCGAAACCATGCTGGGTGAAGGCGACTACCAGTTCCAGCGTTACCGCCCCATCATCCTGGCCGTGGACAAGCACCTCAACGACAAGGAGTGGCTGGCGCGCATGCTGGACGAAGCTGCTGCCAAGTCCACCGACTTCATTCGCTTCAAGGACGTGATCTACACGGCCGCCACCGAAATGAAAAACGTCGAGGTGGGCAGAGAGAAGGCGCGCGCCTATCTCAAGACCCGGGAAACAGAACTCAAGGCCGACTCGAAGGCCACTGTGTATGACTACACCAAGCTCGCTCAACTGGTGATCAGCGACTTGCAGGACAAGGCATGGGGTGCCGCCCTGCTCAACGAGGCCAAGGCCCGGGCCCACGATCACTATGCGCTCGCCCATGTCGGTCAACTCGCGGCCCAGGCGGGGGATGCCGCCGGTGCGCAGGCGCTCTACGACCAGGCGGCGCAAAAGGCCGGCAGCGCGATGGCTTGCGCCCAGTTGGCCGATCGCCTGCACAACAACGGGGTCGCCGCAGCCACGGTCAAAGCGGTTTACACCGCCTGCGGCAAGACCCTTTCCAGCCCGCTCGAAAAACTGGCTTGGGTGGAAGGCATTGTGGATGTACTGAAAGACAAGGCCTGGGCGGCGCAGGAATATGCCGCGATCGAGGGACTGTTCAGAGGAGCGGACCAGGCCCGATTTGACCAGTCGCGCATGAACCGGGTGGGGGATGAGTTCTACCCCTATCGGAAGCACGCGGCCTGAGCCAAGCCCCGCAATATGTCCAATCCGCACTCAACTGGATGTGTTCCGTCTTGTCCTATTGACCAGCCTGTTTCTAGCCCAACTTGCGGTCCCGTTTATCCAAGGAAAACCCTGAGCCGATTTATCCTCATTCTCGGACTCGCCGCACTGGCTCCGCCGCTTTACGCGGCAAGCGTCATTGTTGAAGATGCCTGGACAAGGGCCACTGCCCCGCTTCAGCCAGTGGCCGGTGCCTTCATGAAGCTCACCAGTGGCACCGATGCAGTGCTGGTCGGTGCTTCCAGCCCGATGGCAGGCAGGGTTGAAGTTCACAGGATGAGCATGCAGGATGGGGTGATGTCCATGCGCCCGGTAAAGAGTCTGTTCCTGCCCAAGGGACAAACCATCGAACTCAAGCCAGGCGGCTATCACATCATGCTGATGGATCTCAAGCAGCCGTTCAAGGTCGGCGAAACCGTGCCGCTGATCCTGAAAATCAGGACTGACAAGAAAGTCCGGACGGTGAACGTGAAGGCCGAAGTGCGGGATTTGATGGACCCTGAAGCTGGGCACCGTCACCACTGAATCAGCCACCACTAAAATCACCAGCGATGAATTCGCGGGCAGGCTTGGACCGGGACTGAAAAGACGCTTGGGGGCGAACGAATCTTACCGTTTCCCGGGCTCTTGCCCCGCGTCAGTCAGTCTCGCGGCAATACGCGTCCGAGCAGGCCCGGATAGTTCTGCGTCGCCTTCCTCCGAGCGAAGCCACTCACGAATCATCCGCATCTGCCGGGCAAAGCGTGCACAGTTTTCACAAATGATCAGGTGAATTCGCATTGCCAGTCGGTCTTTCCAGGATAGCGGCCGGTCCGGTGACAGGGTCACCAATTGGGAGTTTTCCTTGCAATTTATGAGGATTCTCACGCCGACCCCTAGATTCTGGTTTCCAGGCACTCGCGCAAGAACAACTTGGCCCGGTGCAGCATTACCCATGCATTAGTCGCGGAGATATTCAGATCCTTACAGATAGCCTCGGTGGTCAAGCCGGTCAGTTCGCGCAGCGAAAAGATCCTTGCCAGGTTGGGCTTCAGAGCATCGACGCAGTCCTGCAGGGCCTGTCTTAGACGACTGCTCTCCAGCTCGGTTTCCGGCGTCTTCCATTCGCGTATGGGTTGGGTCCAGTGTCCGGTATCGTCGAACAAGGCCTCCCAATCCTGCGGGTCGTCTTCGCCTTCCCCACCGGGAGCGGTCACTTCCCGCGCCTGCTGACGAATAATGTCAACCACCTTGTGCTTGAGGATGCCCGTCAGCCAGGTACGCTCGCTGCTGCCGCCCTGGAAGTCTTGCCTGGCTTTGAGTGCCGCGAGCAACGTTTCCTGGACTGCGTCTTCGGCCAGTTCTCCTGACATCAGCCTGCGCCGGGCGTAGCGGAAGAGGTAATCACCGTGCTCCGTCAGCCAGCGTTGCGGATCAAGTTCCACCATCATGCCCCCAATTTTTTGCCAAGAATAAGGGTTTTCGGGGCCGGGCGCACGGCGCCAAACGCATTTCTCCCAAAAGTCAGCTTGAAATTTTCAGTCGCGGACCCAATTAATAGTTAACTGCGGGAGTTCCCGCCTACATTGATTTGGAGGACATATGGCAAATCTGATTCGCTATGAACCTTATGAACTGGGCCTGGAGCCGTTTGATGACCTGTTTCGCGGATTTTTCCGACCGGTGCGCCTGGAAAGGGATCTGCCGCAAATCAAAGTGGACGTGAAGGAGGACAGCAAAGCCTACACGGTCCATGCTGATCTGCCGGGGCTGAAGAAGGAAGACATCCAGGTGACCATCGATGGCCAGGTAGTAACCGTCACCGCCGAAACCCGGCGTGAATCCGAGCAAAAGGACGGCGAAAAAGTGCTCCGGCGCGAGCGCTATTTCGGCAAGGTCAGCCGCAGCTTCAGCCTGGATACCGACGTGGATGAAACGGGCGCCAGCGCCAAGTACACGGATGGGGTGCTGGAACTGAAACTGCCCAAAAAAGCTGCCAGCAGCCAAAAACGGCTGGAAATCCATTAATCTCCTTCTCGCTCAAGCAGGCGGCCATTGGCCGCCTTTTTTTCTTGCTAGAATCAGGCGAACCCCAAGCGAGAGTCAACCATGATCGACCTCACCCCCGGCGACAAGGCCAATGTTCTGGCCGAGGCCCTGCCCTACATCCAGCGTTTTTACGACAAGACCATCGTGATTAAATACGGTGGCAATGCCATGACCGAACCCAAGCTGATGGACAGCTTTGCCCAGGATGTAGTGCTGCTGAAACTGGTCGGGCTGAATCCGGTGGTGGTTCACGGCGGCGGTCCCCAGATCGCCGATCTGCTGAAAAAGATCGGCAAGCAAAGTGACTTCATCCAGGGCATGCGCGTCACCGACGAGGAGACCCTGGACGTCGTGGAAATGGTTTTGGGGGGCTTGGTGAACCAGGACATTGTCACCCTGATCAACAAGCATGGCGGCAAGGCGGTGGGCCTGACTGGCAAGGACGGCAACTTCATTCATGCCAAGAAAATGCTGGTGCCGAGCAAGGAAGAGGCGGGCAAATGGCTGGATATCGGCCAGGTGGGCGAGATCGTCGGCATCGATCCGTCGATTATCGAATTGCTCGATTCCAAGGATTTCATTCCCGTGGTCGCGCCGTTGGGCACCGACCCGCAGGGCAATGCCTACAACATCAACGCCGATGTGGCGGCCGGCAAACTGGCCGGTGTGCTGAAGGCGGAAAAAGTCATATTCATGACCAATACGCCGGGCGTGCTGGACAAGCAGGGTCAGTTGCTGACCGGACTGACGCCGCGGCAAATCGACGAGTCTGATCGCCGACGGCACGATTTCGGGCGGCATGACTCCCAAGGTCGGCTACGCCCTGGATGCAGTCAATAGCGGAGTGAAGTCCGCCCACATCATCGACGGCCGCGTGGACCACGCGCTGTTGCTGGAAGTGCTGACCAAGGAAGGCGTGGGGACCCTGATCAAGGCGCATTGATCGTTCCTGCCCCGACCGACTTAAACGCAAGGGGGGCGCTCTGCCATTGTCGATTTTGACCAGGGCGGCGAGGTCAACGCATGCGCAAGTCACGCGCCGGAGTGGGTCAAGAATCCCGGGGCAGTCGTCTCCGAGTGAACATCCCGGCAAGCGATAGCGCAAGGCAGAGCAGTTCGGCGGCAAGGTCGGCGTTCAATAGCTTGACCGCAACTTTCGCGCCCAGGCCATTGCCGCCGGTTACAGTGCCCCTCTTCAATATCCTTTGGTGCGCGCTCTGTGAGCATGTTTTACGTCCAGAGAGAAGATCAGGGGCTGACCCGATAGCGTTGACAAAACGGCCGTGCGAGACGAGGCAATCAGGAGGCGCGACAGCCGCTTGTGTGCCCTATCGCACAGACCACCGCAATATGCAGGTGGATCATGGCGAAATTGGCGGAGCGATGGTCTTCCCTGACCGAGCCGGTGTTTCTGCGGATTATGCCTTTTGCCATATTCCGCAACGCCCGGATATCTGGTAGGGTTTTTTCACCTGATTTTCTTCGGATCCGAATATGACGGACAGCCGTACAGGTAGGTATGAGTTTCCGCAACCCGGGATGTCTAACTCGAGGCGCTGCTGTAGTCTGCCCGCCTCGTTGATATCAGCCGCTTCTTTATATCGTTCTTATGGAAACCACTGACCTGCCGCACCGCCGGATAATCGAAAGCCTCATGGCACAGCCCACTGAACAGGTTGCGGATGCCGCGATTGAGTTATGGGAGAAGCTGGCGACCGAGATCATTTCGATCGTCGGTGAAGTCGGATTCAATGCACTTTACGCGAGAAGCGTATTCCTTGCCCAGACAACCTTTCCCTGGCTGGCGGCCAGTTCATTGGCACCACAGACCGATCACCGGTTCGCGCAATTAAAGATCAGTCTGGCGGAGCAAACGCCTGCGCACGCCAGCGAGGCAAACCGCCTGCTGCTAATCACTTTCACCGACATCCTGACGTCGTTAATCGGCGAGGAGTTAACGGCCGGCATTCTACGTTCGGCTTGGGGCAAAGACGCTTTGGATGGCGCCGACAAGGAGTTCGACAATGAGTAGCAAAGTCAAGATACATCGTCTGCCAACTGGCGTCCCTGGTCTGGACAACCTGTTGGGCGGAGGCCTGCCGGAATTCTCATTTAACCTGATTGCGGGAGCGCCGGGAAGCGGCAAAACGACGCTCGCTCACCAGATCATGTTCTCGCTGGCCAACCCGCAACACCGGGCGCTGTTCTTCACCGTACTTGGGGAGCCCGCTTTGAAGATGCTGCGTTATCAACAGCAATTTACGTTTTTTGATCACGAAAAAGTCAATCGGTCGATCCGCTTCGTCAACCTGTCTGCAGAACTCCAGGAGGGGGATTTTGACCGGGTCCTGGCACGCATCGCCGACGAAGTGAAAGCCTATGCACCCAGCCTGGTGTTTGTAGATTCGTTTCGGTCGGTCGTGCATTCAGTCAGGCGCGAGGACCAGAGTGTCTCCGATCTGCAGCGGTTCGTGCACCAACTGGGCATCCAAATGGCGAGCTGGCAGGCCACCACATTTCTGATCGGTGCATATCCGACGCCGGAATCCGACTCAAGCCCCATTTTCACAGTGGCGGATAGCATCTTGTGGCTTTCGCAAAATGTTCAGCGCAATTCAATGGTGCGCAAGGTGCAGGTGGTCAAAATCCGTGGTCAGGCCCAGGCACCCGGTTTGCATACTTTCCGCATTGGTGATGAAGGGATTCGGGTCTTCCCCCGTGCGATTGTCAAAGACGTCATCGCGGCTAAGCCAGGAGCCAAGGCAGACCCTGAAGGAGCGCGCGTGCCGATGGGAATACCGGGCCTGGACGACATGCTGGGAGGCGGCTTGCCAACGGGCTATTCGCTGCTTGTGGTCGGGCCTTCGGGGTCCGGAAAAACCATATTGACAACGGAATTTCTCGCCGAAGGTGTACGCCGAGGCGAACCCGGTGTGATTGCGGCGTTTGAGAAGAGCCCCAGCCAACTGCTGGGCAATAGGAAACTGTTTTCGCTGGTCCAATCCGGGCAGGTTGGGATGATTGAAACGCGTTCCCTGGATTTGTCGATTGATGAAACCTTGCATGACTTGATCCAGATGATTGATCGAATGCAGGCAAAGCGCGTCGTCATTGATTCCCTGTCCGGATTTGAGCTGGCGCTGGCGCCCGAATTTAGCGAAGATTTCCGTGGATCGCTGTACAGGATGATTGCCGAGCTGACTGGCTTGGGCGTGACGATATTGATGACTTCGGAGCTGGAAGACCGCTATACCGATTTGCGCTTCAGTCCATTCGGGAGTGCTTTTCTCGCTGACTCAATTATCGTGCAGCGCTATGTCGAAATCGCAGGCCAATTCAAACGCGCCATGTCGGTCGTCAAGGTTCGTGGCAGCGAGCACGCCAAGGATATTCGATTGTTTGACATTACCGACGACGGCATCGTTATTGGCGAAACCTTGTCTGAGTATTCCGGAATCATGACGGGCCGGCCCACGAGCAGCACGTAGGCAGAACGGCCCAGTGAGGAAAGGCGACAATGAATTGCGTTGACAAGTACGGCGCTTCCGATACCGATGACCCAGGTCAATCAAGCGTGCCCGGCCGGAACAAAGACAGCTTGCCGACTGGCCTTAAGAAACAGAAGCGGCGCAAGGAAAGCGCTGTGATTGACGATGAAGCGACCGTTTCAAGCCGCGAGAACCTGGCCTCTGCGCGAGAAGATGCTGCCCGACTGCGCGAAGAAACGGTTCAGGCACGTGAAGAGGCTGCCACCACGCGCGAGGGGGAAATTCGCGCGACAGAAACGCTGCAAGCAACGTCCGACGATCAGATGGCCCGGTTACAGCAAGCAAACGCAAACCTGGTCGTCGCGACAATTGAAGCACACGCTCTGACCGAACAACTTCAATCGACGAAAGCTGCGCTGGATCATTTGGCCCATTACGATGTTCTCACCGGTTTGCCTAATCGCAGCCTGCTGAAAGACCGGCTTGTTCAGGCCATTGCACTGGCGCACCGCCAAGGCAAGCAACTTGCGCTGATGTTCATGGACCTGGATCAATTCAAGCATGTCAACGATTCGCTGGGGCATCTGGCCGGCGACCAACTGCTGCAGTCGGTGGCACAACGCCTGGTGGGGTGCGTGCGCCAGTCGGACACCGTCAGCCGCCAGGGAGGGGATGAATTCGTGCTGATGCTTCCCAATATTGAGCAGGCAGAAGACGTAGCGCTGTCTGCGCAAAAGATGCTCGCGGCAATCGCACTGCCTCACAGCATCGAAGGGTACGATCTGCCATATCGGCGTGAGTATCGGCATCAGCATCTACCCCGACGATGGTCGGGATGCGGACAACCCTGATCAAGAATGCGGACATCGCGATGTACCATGCCAAGTTGAGCGGACGCAACAATTACCAATTCTTCGAGCAGGAGATGAATGCCCGGTCCGTCAAGCGGCAATCCATCGAAGCCGGCCTGCGCCACGCGCTGGAACGACAGGAACTTCTGCTGCATTACCAGCCACAAATAGATCTTCACAGCGGCACGATAGTCGGTATCGAGGCGCTGCTCCGCTGGCAGCATCCGCAACGCGGGCTGATCGCAGCTGCGCAATTTCTGGCCATCGGCGAAGACAGCGGCCTGACCCTGCCGATAGGCCGCTGGGTGCTGCGCGAAGCCTGTCGCCAGGCCCGGGCCTGGCAGGACGCGGGCTTGCCGCCGATCCCCGTCGCAGTCAACATCTCCGCGCTCGAGTTTCGCGCAAAGGATTTTCTCGAACATTTGCGCGCGACCGTCGAGCGAGACGGGTCTTGATCCGCGCTTTCTGGAAGTCGAGGTGACCGAAAGCGTCCTCATGCGGGATACCAAGTCGACCGATTCCGTGCTGCGCGCGCTCGCAGACCTGGGCGTCAAGCTTGCAATCGATGACTTCGGCACCGGCTGTTCCAGCCTGAGTTATCTGCGAAAGTTTCCGAACAATACCCTGAAGATCGACCAGTCATTCGTGAACCAGATAACCAGCAACCCGGACGATGCCCTGTTCGTCAGTGCCATAATCAGCATGGGCAAGAGCCTCAAACTTCGCGTCATTGCGGAGGGCGTCGAAACAGCAGAGCAGGTCGCTTTTCTTCTGTCCCGGCATTGCGACGAGGGCCAGGGCCATTTTTTCAGCCCTCCGGTGGCGGCAGAGGCGTTCGGGGCCTTGCTTCAGACTGGCGTATCACTCACCCTTCCCCATTGATGACCAAAGCACTTCCCATCCTGATCGGATTGCGATTTGCGCGGTGAGGCGCGCTGATACAACCGTTGTCGAAATTCAAAAGGAGTGCTATCCGCGCAATTCAACACACCGCCGTTTCAGTTCGGTTATTTTAAACGTGTGCGCCGGGCATGGCGCGTAACTTCGTAGGTGAAAGTCCTATGGCCAGGTTTTCGCAGAGCCGAAGGCAAGGAGAAGGGCAAGGGCGTCGTCGCGAGGCGGGGTCTTTCGGTGCCCCAATCCGAAACTGCGGGGCGATGAACAAAAACCGGATATGAGGCGTGATGCATCCGGGGCGAGCGGGCGCGTGACCGCGAAGCCCTCCATCTGCGGTTGGGGTGCATTTTGTCCCACAGGGATTTCCTTTGGTTATAAATCCGGCGTCTATGCAGTGAAAGTAACGTGTCTTACCCCGGGAGATCTCCCGGGCTATGCGGCTCACCGCAACGTTTCTGCACTGAAGGCCCGAACGGTTCCCCGCGAGGGGATTGAAAGAGAGGAGCACTTGCCTGGCAACGGACAGTGGCATTGCACTCGGCGAGTCCAAGGGCGCAAGCCTTATGGCTGGAGTGAAGCAAGGTCGGCACGACAGGGGAAGAGGCTTCGGTTGAACGGCATGGCAGTGGTGATAAGCTAACCGTCGTGCTGAACGACTCAATCTGCCGAACCGCCGTGTACGTGATCCGTATGCACGGTGGCGTGGGAGGGGGAGCCGTGAGGCTTCCCCCTATCCCGATTGAATGATCGCGTTACCTACCCAGCCAGGCTTTGATTTGAAATAGGCGTAGGTCTGGTCCTGTTGGGTTATACGATGCCAGCCCTCAACCGCAGGACTGTGCCAGGTCGCAACAGAGTTCGCCGGGTAGGCATCTTAAAACCCTTAACATATCTCGGACTTTCACAACCCAGGCCCCGCTGCCGCCCGAAATCTTCGCGTCGCCCAACTCAGCCCCAGTAGTCCGATGCCGAACAAGGCGGTGCTTGAGGGTTCCGGCACGCTCACCGCAGCAATCCCGCTGGGCGCATCAGCATCTGGACCCCGGTTCGGGCGACTGGTCGGACGCGACGAAAAGCGGCGGCGCAAAAGTGTCTGGCAGGGACAGCATGCCAGGATCCCCGGGCGAGATGCCACCCAGGTCGCCGCCACCCAGACCACCCGGATCGCCAGGAACGCCAACCCCAGGGGCTCGCCAGAAACATCGATGCGGCGAGTTTAAGTCGTCGTGCGGTCGCTCCAGGAAGTTATCGTGAGCGCTCCAGAGTCATGGAGCGACAACCCGGGGTCATTCGTGATGATCGCAAGCCCTCATGGGTACCGGCGTTACTGCCTGGGCTGGCGGGATTGCCGGGCGGTGCGACTGGATCGCCAGTAGATTCCGGCTGATGAACAGACGCGTCAGTCGGAGTGCCGTTCGGCCCGAATTCTTTTGGGTGCCCAGGCGCTTGCGGCGACCCGGCACCCAGTCCGGAGCCAACTTGCGGAGACTCTTTGAGGTTGGGCGAGCCAGGCAAGCTTGAAGAAGGAGGCGGCGAAATATTTGAATGGGAAGCCGGAGCGCCAGTCGCCTGATGACCAAATGCCGACGACCAGGAGCCGGCCGCAAGGAAACCGGAATGCGTTGCCAGGGCGCCTGAGGCCAATTGGCCAGGCGTTAGGTCCGCGCCCTTGCCACGATCCGAGACGGTGTGGTTCATCGCCAGGAACAGTTTGCCGCCACTCGCGTTGAGGTCCGCTACGCCATCCCGTCCCTGCGTGTGACGGGGCAACTTCGCGTGGTGAGCCACCGGTCTGCCATGACCCGCCGAACGGTCGGCGCCGCCAGAATCCGGGTGGAGACTGACGACCGTCCATATCCCAGCAGCGGCCAGCGTGATCCCGCCCATTACGCGCGCGGGAGTGAGCAGCGTGGTAGCGCCCAAACCGAGCAACCCGATGCGGCGGCCACGCCGGCCAAAGATAGCGTAGCCTATTTCTGTTATTTTTCTTCATCATGCCGCCCCCGCAACAAACCAATCTCTGGCTCTCTGTAGTTTAGTATTACCACTTGCCAGTATCAGGTTATAAGCATAGGTCACGCCAGTTTGTCAACTCATTGTTATTGCTATGTAAATAGTGATTCTCGGAAGAATGTGTTGCGGCGGATGTAAAACTCTCCGACACACCGCGCCGGCCTCACGAGGCGCGGCCCTTCCCCAGCGATTCGATGCTTGCCGTCGTTGCCTCATCCTGCATGCCGTCCATTTCATCGTTGCACCAATGGTTCTCGCCTCGCAGCGCTGCTGGAACGCGCCAATGGCCTTGCGCTTGCTGCCCTTTGGCGGAAGATCAGGATACAGCCCATCATGCATGCAAGCAGCACTGCCGACGCCGAGTAGCGGCTGAATGCCAGTCCGCCGGCGTTGAGCGGCTTGTCGAGAAAATCGCCGACTACGGCACCAAGGGGGCGCGTAAGAATGAATGCGGCCCAGAACAACAGGGTGTGAGAGATGTTTGTCCAGTAGTAAGCCGCAGCGACAAGGGCCAGCATGGCACTGAAAACCATGGCACCGCCCTCATAGCCAAGACCGGCCGTGCCAGCGGTCCAATCGCCCAGTGCCGTGCCCAGGGTTTGGGAAAACATGATCGTCACCCAATAGAACATCTCGGCCTTCGCAGAACTGACGGTATCGACCGATACGGTGCCGAGTGACCGATACCAGATCGCCAAAGATGCCATCAACAGGACAAACAACAGCGATGCTCCCCCCGCATAGCCGATCCCGAGCGAGCGGTCAGCAAAATCCGCCAGTGTGGTCCCGACCGTTGTCGTTGCAATAATGGTTGTCCAGTATAGAAAGGGATGAAATCCCTTTGCCTTGATCTGGGCCGCCACGGCAACCAGAAAGATGGCCGCGAAGATGATCGTTCCAAGCAGATAACCCAGCTTCATCGACATGGACACGGCATCACCGCCAGTTTCACCCAGCGTGGTGGCAGCGATCTTGATGATCCAGAAGATCAAAGTGACTTCTGGAACCTTGCTCAAGGTGCGTTCGGTAGAAGTGTTCATACGTGTATCCTCTTGGCACTCAGGGAATTGGCTGCGATCTCATCGACTGTGTTAGACATCTCCCCAGGTTGGTTCAAGTATTCGCGCCCCGCCAACTCCAGAGGCTTCATCATCACCTCCCCCGCGAGTGCTAAATTGCAGATAAGGACATGCATGCCTGAGTTCTGCGAAGCCAATATAGCGAGCCGATTGTGCGGCGAACCCTGAGTATTCGTTAACGAACCCAAGCGCACCTGCGGATTCGAAACCAAAAGAGTAAACATCGAGTGTTTGGGTCGATTATTCGTAACCGGCAGGTGCATGTCCTGCCCTCACTGGCAGCTTGTATCAGCCCTTGAGGTCCTACGACGGTATGAAAGGACTTCCCATTTTCTAAGAGATATGTGCGTTATCGAACGGAACGCCGCTGGAAAAGGGAAAATAATGCTTCTTCGAGTGGCGCGCTTGGGAATTGGCTGGACGCGAAAACTTGAACCAACCAGGAGTACAAACATGCAGCCAAGCGCCAATCAATTCGGCCGACACTCAAATGTGATGGTTTTGCATGAGCAACATGGTTGTGCTAGCAGCACACTATCTGCTATGTCCTGAATCAATATATGTCCTGAATCAATATATTGATCTGAAGCATCCGAATGAACTCATATATCAACACACCAAATGTTGATTTCATTTCTTTTTTACCCCCAACCGCTTTAACTCGTAGGAGAGTCCAAATGAAAGTCGCTCAATTAACCGCGGCACTGATCGCCGCTACTGTCATGGCCCCGGCATTCGCCAACGGTACGGCTGCTGCCGCCCCGGCCGCCCCGGCCACCCCGGAATCCACCGCTGCCATGCTGCTGAACCCCGCCACCATGGTGGAACCCATGCAGAACCCCAAGGCCGCGGTCAGCACCATGATCATGCTGATGGACCCCGCGACCCTCGGCGCCATGATGACCCAGGGCATGAATCCTGCCACCTATACCCAGATGGGCCAGGCCGCGCTGGATCCCCGGACCATGCAAAAGTACATGCAGTTCATGGACCCCAACATGTACATGAAGTGGATGGCCGCCTCCATGGACCCCAACTTCTACATGGCCATGGCAACCCCCTTCATGAACCCCAACACCTACTTGAAGGGGATGATGGCGCCCATGGATCCCCACATGTGGAACGCCGGCTTGCAGATGATGAACCCAGGCATGTACATGAACTGGATGACGGCGCCAATGAACCCCGCCAACGTGAATCTGATGATGGCGCCGATGAACCCCGCCCTCTATACCAACTGGGCGAACGCGGCGGTTAGTCCGCAGACCTACGGCACCTGGGGCAGCTTCCTGAATCCCAGCACCTACACCAATGCGACTCAGGGCTTTAATCCCTTTGCCTTCATGACCCCTGGTGCGCCCACCGCCGCACCCGCAACTCAGGGTTATAACCCCTTCGCATTCATGACCCCTGCTGCTCCTGTCGTAGGAGCCCCACCTCCAGCTATGTTCAACCCCTTCACGATGTATGGTCAGCCAGGTGTCACTGCTCCTGAAGCCCAGCCTGCTCCTGCAGCCCGTGCCGAGGATCGTGACGCGGACCGTCCACACCCGATGACGTTCGTCAAAGACTCGATCATTACGACCAAAATAAAGGCAAAACTGGCCGCGGATCACCCGGGCAGCATGATACACATCAGTGTCGATACCGATAAGGATGGCAACGTGCGGTTGAGCGGCACGGCCAATAACCAGGAAGAAATAAACGAGGCAGTTGATACGGCACGCAGCACCGAAGGCGTGAAATCGGTCTGGCCTGATCTGACAATCAAGAACGACCGCTAAGGTCTCGGCGTCGACTCGGACGCCAACTCTCGTGGCACGTTCGCGCGCCACAAGAACAAGGCCAGAGGCAATGTAATCGCTTCTGGCCTTGTCGTTTCTGCCATTCCTGCACGCAACATCTCTGCACCACTCCTGCCGCTGCGCCTGCAGCCCAGCCTGCTCCAACCAAGCAAGCAACACCAACTCGTTGAGAACGCTTCAAGCGCCAGGGTTGCTTACTGGGAGCGTTATTCTATTCCCTGCCGATATGCGGATTGCGTTAGGTGCAGTGTCGGATTCGTGCCTCGGGCAGGATTGAAGGCCGGACCAAGCCGGGGTGGGCAACTGCATCAGATCTGTGTCGGGAAACTTTGCTACCGATACTGGGGGAAGTTGCGTGGGGGGCGTTTGGCTTGGCCAAGCAATATCCTTTAGTCGCCCCAAGGGCGAAATCGAACTGTGTCAATAACTAACTGTACTTCCTGAAGATGATCTCCGTGTCCTGGTCAGCCCGTTCCAGGGTACGGGGCCTGACTGCTTGGATAAGGAACGGATTTGCCGGGCTGGCTTGACCCGCGTGTCGTACTTGACCGAGGGCCATGCATTTGAGCACAGAGGTTCCTATGCTTCGTATCTTCAGGGCGAGTTCCCGGCCAAGCCTGGGTTGGGTCGCGGCGCCGCACTGCCGCTGCGGCCCAGGGGCGCGCGCGGTGTGCCTTTGCCGGCGATAAGCAAAATCCGCGCGTCGTGTGCGCTGGCGTACAGACGCTTGCCATCGGCTGAGTAACATTCCGAGTAGGTGCATGGCGATGACTGCCGGGATCGACGGTGGTTAGCATGAAGTCTTGCAAAGGATCTGGGGATGCAACTAGGTTTGCTCAATTTGCCGTGGTGGGGTTATGTGCTGGTTACGCTGGGCCTGACGCACAACACTATCGCTGCGGTAACGATCTTTCTCCACCGGCACCAGGCCCACCGCGCCCTGGCGCTCCATCCGGTCATCAGCCACTGGTTTCGCTTCTGGCTTTGGCTCACCACCGGCATGGTCACCAAACAATGGGTGGCGATACACCGCAAGCACCACGCCACCACCGACACAGCGGAAGACCCGCACAGTCCACAGATTTATGGCATTTGGAAAGTGCTATTCGAGGGCGCTGAACTCTATCGGGTCGAGAGCAGAAATGCGGCAACCATCGAGAGATACGGCCGCGCCACGCCCGACGACTGGATCGAGCGCAGGTTGTATGCAAAGCACAGCGCGCTCGGCGTGGGCATTATGCTGGCGATCGATCTAGTCCTGTTCGGCCCGGTTGGGCTGACGATATGGGCGGTGCAGATGCTGTGGATCCCGTTCTTCGCCGCAGGTGTGATCAACGGCATCGGCCACTATTGGGGCTACCGCAATTTCGCGCCGTCCGACGCCTCCAGGAATATCGTGCCGTGGGGCCTGCTGATCGGTGGCGAGGAGCTGCACAACAACCATCACGCCTACGTCAGTTCCGCCAGGTTTTCGAGCAGGTGGTGGGAATTGGACGCCGGCTGGACGTACATCCGCATACTGGAGACGCTCCGCCTGGCGAAGGTGCGGAAGCTCGCGCCGAGAATCCATTTCGACACCTCCAAGACACATTGCGACGCAGACACCCTGCAGGCCGTCATTACTCACCGCTATGACGTGCTGGCCAAGTTCAACAGATCCCTTCAGCAGACTGCCATGGAGGAAATCCGCAGCCTGCGGGGCGACGTGATCCCCGGCTTGAAGGATTCCAGAGTGCTGGATGCGGTCAAACACTGGCTGCAAAGGGATGCGGGGGCGTTGCCGGAGCAGGAACGTGCAGTCCTAAAGCAGGCTCTGCAATCGAGCACCGTGTTGAGCACCATCTACTCAATGCGGCAGGGTCTCACTGCCCTGTGGAGTCGATCCACCGTTTCGACAGAGCAACTGGTAATGCAGCTGGAAGACTGGTGTGGGCGCGCCGAGGAAAGCGGCATTGGCGCGCTGCGAGAGTTTTCGCGGACACTGCGCCGCTACGATTACTGTCAGGAGAGATGAAATGACATTAGGAACAATACTGCTGATCATTGTGGTTCTATTGCTAATCGGCGCGTTTCCAACCTGGCCCCACAGCCGGGGCTGGGGTTACGGTCCCAGCGGTGGTCTTGGGCTGGTGTTGGTGATCATCCTCGTGCTGTTGCTACTGGGCAAGATATAGCACGACCAGTCGTGCTGAATCCAGTCCACGATCCAGCGCAGGTGCGTTGGATGACGAACACCGGATGGCAGGTTTTGCGCGAGCGAGGGCAGGTCCGATCCGATGGTCCTTTTCCTGTGCCGGGTCGCCTGGATAAACCAGCCTGGCAAGGCGCGTCAGGGCGGGAATCCACAAGGCGACAATTGGTGACCCTCTCCCGATTCAGGGAGTGGCGGATGTCAATGGCCGCGCTGCCCAGCTTTATCAACTTCTTCGTCTTCGCGGAAGGGAATTTTCCCATCGTCCTCATAGCGCTTTCTCGCGCCGGACCGGTAAATCCAGGCCACGGCCGCCAGGAAGAGCGAAGGAATGCCCAGGTAGAGGCCGTATTCAGCGAGCATTTTGACGAATAAATTCATGGCGTTCTCCTATTATTCTGTCGGGTGACTTCAGCGCTGTTCTTGTCCAGAACTCGGCCGCGGCAAGGAAACCTTCAGCTTTCTTGGCACACAGACTGTGCCGGCGCTCATCTTTAAGACTTCTTGCCTTGGTTCCATACAAGATGCCAGCGGGGCACGCCTGGTGCTGTGCTACATCGCACATAGAAGAATGCCGGCCTGCGTGCGTTGGCGAACAGAATAGTGGTCGTTGCCGGGTCCATCATGTCTTACTGCCCGCATCGTTCCAGCGGTTTCGCTGTGTCGTGTGCAGGCACCGATTGGATCGAAGCCTGCGCATGCCTGGCAAGGCCGTATCGAATGGAAGGACAGGCGATGATCACTGAAATGGCAATTGCGTGGCTACTCGTATTCTCGGTGGCGCCGCCTCCGGCCACAGCACACAAAGACATGGGGCGCGTACTCCCGGATCATCAGGCGAAACGAGTGCAAGTTGCGCCCCTGTCTCGGCAGCACAGCGCACGGTTGGCGCCGCGGGAAAGAAAGCCGCCAGCGCAGAAGCCAAGCGAGCATACCCAGCCGGGCATGACTTGGTATCGGCAGCCTCAAAGCAGATCGCGCAACCCGCAAGCTGGGCCGCAGGGGGGCGGGTTGACGCCGGAATTGCCATTGGAACAGGGGTGCGGCGAGGACAATGTTCACGACAAGTCTGACTACGGTGGCCGGAACTACAATAACGCGACGGCCCGGAAGCTCGTCAAAACCTAAGTTCGTGTCAAGAGAGAACGCATGGAGGAGGAAAGCGATGACACTCGACCCCACAATTACGACCATCGCGCACGTCATTCGGCTCGCGATCGCGCCGGTCTTCCTGCTCACCGGCACCGGATCGGTGCTCGCGGTCATGGCGAACCGGCTCGGTCGCATCATTGATCGCGCCCGCTTCGTCGAGAGGATCTGGAGCAAGCTGGAAGATGCGGCAAGCGCGGACGCCGGGCTCGAATTCTTCAACCTTTTTCATCGCGCCAAATTCACCAGTTGGGTGATCAACCTTTGCACCTTCGCGGCGCCGGTGGTGTGTGCCCTGATCGCCGCGTTGTTCATCGATGCGCTCCTGGGGACCAACCTGCGCTGGCTGGTGGGCACGCTCATCATCCTCGCGATGCTGGCGCTGAGCAGCGGCATCGTCTGCTTGCGCGAGGTGCACGTTGCCACCCACACGCTACGTATCGGGCCGCCATGCCGGATGTAGTCGCGGGGAACAGTCCGGCGCCAACCCGGAATATCGCTACTGATAGTTGACGCTCACGTGAACGCTAACGCGCGGTGCCGGGGGCTGTCCCGCTGGTCCCACGAAGCTTCCCGCCACTGGCGGCACGGCTTGGGGATGGCGGGCGACTGCGACGGGAATATGCCGATTGTCGGTGAGTTCGCCGCTGGTCGGGTCGAAACCCTTCCAACCGGGACCGGGCAGATAGACCTCCGCCCAGGCGTGGGTCGTGGCATCGCCGTTCGATGATGCCGAAATGTCCAGGTATCCGCTGACGAAGCGGCAAGCCAGTCCCAGGTGGCGGCAGGCTTCCATGAACAGGGCGGCAAAGTCGCGACACGAGCCGCTGCGGCTGGCCAGGGTCAACGCCGGTGACTGCACGCCTGGCGCCTCGCGCGCCTGGTAGGTGGACCGGCTGGCAATGTCGCGGTTCATGCGGTCGAGCAGCACGAAGGTCTCGATTGGCCCCTTCAGACACCCCAGGCTGGTCAGCCATTGGTTGACCACGAGCCGGTCCTGATCGTAAACGCTCTGGCGGAAGGCCGCGAGATCGGGCTGTTCCTCCTGCGCATAATCGAACGGATAGGTGACTGCGCTATCCGCCACGAGAAAATCCAGCGGTGCGTCCTCATACTTCTCGACCGATACATCGCTGGCTATACGCAAGCTGTTCGACGCTGCCAGAAAGCTGACTGTGGCAACGGAATTGTCGAGGGCGTCGCGATGCCATCGGATAGTGTGTTCGGGATCAATGGCAAGCGTCGACGACTCGATCCGCAGCGTATGGCTTTCGCGCGGACGAAGCAGGAGCCGGTGCGGCTGCAGCGTTACCGGCGTGGAGAAAAGGTACTCGGTCACGTGGGAGATATTGAGGCGTCGCATGGTTCTTCGACTGCGCCTAGGCGGAATACCAGACCACGGCGATGTAGTGACAGGTTGTGCCGACCATGACGAAAAGATGCCAGATGAGATGGCCATACTTCAGGCGAGCGTCTGTCAGGTAGAAAACGACGCCGACCGTGTAGGCGAGGCCTCCTGCAACCAGCCAGGCCACGCCGGCGGCGGAAACACGTTCCAGAAAGGGAACGGCCGCGATGACCACCAGCCAGCCCATCGCCAGATAGAGGCCGGTCAAAAGAAACGGATGGGATAGCTTGTCGAACGCCTTGAGCATTATTCCAATCGCGGCAATCCCCCAGATCAGGCCGAACAACTTCCATCCCCACGTGCCATGCAGGGCACCGAGCGCGAAGGGCATATAGCTTCCGGCAATGAACAGGTAGATTGCGCTGTGATCGCACTTCTCGCACAGGCGCTTGGCGCGGCCCCGGGGAAGTCCGTGGTAGAGGGTCGAACTGAGGCATAACGTCACCATGGTGAAAGCATAGACGCTGACGCCGAGATTTTGCACCTATCCCTGGCGCATCGTGGTGACCAGGAGAACAGGCGTGAAGGCCAGTGCCCGCAGCAGGCCGATACCATGACTGAGGCTGTTGGCGGTCTCTTCTGTCACTAATTGAGGGCGATCTCGCTGGTCGATACCCTTCGGGACCACGGAGCCATGAATCATTCGAATCTCTTCGCTCGTGACAGATTGCGCTGCGGTGTAAACCCGGGCCCTGAAACCGTGGGCCTTGGCGAACCTCGGACAGGCGCACCCGATACTGACCCGCTTGATGCTGCGCGCGTATCGCCACAGTGCAGATGCGCACGCACGTCGGCTAACAACTGCAGCATATGGACAACTGCGTTCGCAGTCTGTCTGCTGCCCCGCCTGTTGCTCCGTCAAACCGGGACATTAATTCTTGAATCGAGTCACTTCAAGTATTTAATTGCTGCACATCTGGTTGTTCACTTGGTCGTGGCTGATAGTTAGGAGATCCCTCATGACCCCCCGCCCGTCACCCCCCCCAAGATGCGGGCTCATGATCCCCGTCAGAACCACCTTCTTGCCGCGCTGCCTGCGGACGAGTACGAGCGCATCCTGCCCAATCTGGAACTGGTCCCGATGCCGCTTGCCGAGGCGCTTTACGAGGCCGGCAGTCAGATGCGCCACGTCTATTTCCCCACCACCTCCATCGTTTCCCTGCTCTACGTCATGGTGGATGGCGCTTCGGCCGAAATCGCCATCGTCGGCAACGAAGGAGTCGTCGGTGTCTCCCTGTTCATGGGCGGCGAAACCACGACCAGCCGGGCGGTCGTGCAAAGCGCCGGTCACGGCTATCGGCTGAAAGGGCCTCTGCTGAAGGACGAGTTCTTCCACGCCGGTCCGATGCAGCGCCTGCTGCTGCGCTACACCCAGGCGTTGCTCACCCAGATGGCGCAGACGGCGGTATGCAACCGCCATCACTCTCTGGACCAGCAGCTATGCCGCTGGCTGCTGCTGAGCCTGGACCGCTTGCGCTCGAACGAGTTGGTCATGACGCAGGAACTGATCGCCAACATGCTTGGCGTGCGCCGCGAGGGCGTCACGGAGGCCGCCGGCAATTTGCAGAAAGCCGGCCTGATCAAATACAGCCGAGGCAAGATCACGGTCGTGGACCGCCCTGCACTGGAGGCGCGCGTCTGCGAGTGCTATCAGGTGGTCAAGACGGAGTTCGATCGCCTTCTCCCGGAGGCAGTCATTCCGTAATCCGGCTGCTCGGTTGCCGTCGTGGTCGACCCCTTGGCTGCGTATCTCACCGCGTGGCTTGCGGGTTATGTGCGTTACCGTCCAGACAACCTCCAGGCGTTGCTCCATGCTTTTTCATGTCCACCCGAGGAAGCTTTCGTCCCTGGGGAGCAGCCGACATGGAGATTGCATCGCCACCTCTCCCTGTGCCGCTTGCCGGATTTCCCCAACGCCAGGAGAGTCCACGTGCCGCACACCAAATCTGCCCCTTCCTCCAATCGTCTGCTTGCAGCCTTGCCGCTTAAAGACCGTCGGCGTCTTCTCGCGGGCTGCAAACCGGTCGAACTGGTGTTTGCCGCGGTCCTTGCCGAGCCTGGCGAACATGTTCGCTACGTGTATTTTCCTACCGACAGCTTCATTTCCCTGGTCACGCCGGTCGATGGCTGCGCCAGCCTGGAAGTGGGTCTGGTCGGCGATGAAGGCATGCTTGGGGTCTCCCTGATCCTCGGGGTGGATGTGTCGCCGCTGCACGCCCTGGTGCAGGGTGCCGGCCCGGCGCGCGCATGGGCGCTGCGCAGTTTCGCCGCGAACTCCAGGTGAGTCCGGCACTGCAGCGCGTGCTGAAGCGCTACCTCTACGTCGTGATGGGCCAACTGGCGCAAACGGGCGCCTGCACCCGCTTCCATGTGGTGGAGGCACGTCTCGCCCGTTGGCTTCTGATGACACAGGACCGGGCACATGCGGACGAATTTCATATTACCCATGAATTCCTGGCCTACATGCTGGGCGTGCGTCGCGTCGGCGTCACCAAAGCCGCCACTGCCCTGCAAAAGCGGAAATTGATCAGCTACAGCCGCGGGAATATATCGGTTCTCGACCGCGGAGGCCTGGAAGCCGCTTCGTGCGGGTGCTATGAGGCCGACAAAGCAGCCTACGCCCGCATGATGGGGTAGGGCGGCGCGCCTCGCCGATGAATTTCTTCCGGGTTTCATCTAGCTGCGCCTTCCTCGTCTAGCAGACTCCCCGGCAACTTGAGTCGTTCCTTCTGAGCGGCCAGCGGTTTCCACCCACCGGCCCTCCCGCAACAAGTCCACTTGGTCGCGCAGCAATATGATTTCGAGTTCGGCCTTCAGGTTGACTTCATGATCGTGGCGCATTCGGCACGAACTCGGGCTGTCCGCGGCGTTGTAGTACCCGGTGCAGCGCTCCAGCCGTGCGGAGGGGCGTGTCTAGGCGGACGCTCTATGTGTGATAGCGCACAGAGATTTCCCTGAAATAACCGGATCATGTTCGCCTTCCCATTCATTAAACAAAGGACAGACTATGAATATCAAACTCGCGACAGGCGCTTTCATCATCGGCAGCTTGCTGGCCCCAATGGCAGCCCATGCCGAGGATACGGACGCAGACCGTACGCACCCCATGACATTCGTCAAGGACTCGGCGATCACCACCAAAGTCAAGGCCAAGCTTGCGGCGGAGAAGATCAAGAGTTTGGTGCATATCAAGGTTGATACCGACAGTGCGGGCATGGTGGTTCTGAGCGGCAAAGTCAGAACCCAGGAAGAAGCAGACAAGGCAGTTTCGATCGCGCAAGGGACCGAAGGCGTAACGTCGGTCACGAGCAATATCCGAGTCGGGAAGCATAGAGATGATGCGGACACGGACCGTAAGCACCCTATGGCATTCGTCAAGGACTCGGTGATTACTACCAAGATCAAGGCCAAGCTTGCGGCGGAAAAGATCAAGAGTCTGGTGCATATCAAGGTCGATACCGACAGTGCGGGCATGGTGGTTCTGCGCGGCAAAGTCGGAACCCAGGAGGAAGCAGACAAAGCGGTTTCGATCGCGCAAGGGACCGAAGGCGTAACGTCGGTCACGAACCATCTCCGCGTCAGGACGCATAAATAAGATTCCGCTTCAGTACAAAGGCTCCGTGAGTGCGGATGGCTTCAGCGTCTAGCTCAAGCCTGCCTGGCCCTGGTTCTAACAGAATCAGGGCCGGGCCTTGCCGATGGAATCTGGTCAAGAACAATCAGGGCGCGCAAGCGCTCATTTCCCGCCTATGGGCTATCCATTTAACCGGAGTTGTGCCGTCTCCACGGCCGGTTCTGCCGAGGGCGCTCCAGGCTTGGAGGATGCCCGCGTTTCCCCGGCGGCTTGGGCCGCTTGGCCTTGGGGCTTTTCGTCCGCGCGAGGTCCTGGTAGCGCACGGGGTCATGGGCGACGGCGAGCTCCAGGACTCTGTAGAACAGCATCCCGCGGCTACGTGAGCGTCGGCGGTTGAAACGGAACACAAACTCGTTGAGGTAGCTGGACAAGTGCGCGGTGTCCACCGCTCCCTGGTGGGTGCCGAGCAGCCAGCGTTTTGCCAGAGACGCGATCCGATGCACGCCTGGCAGCAGCGCGCCCGGGTCTTCGCCACGCGCGCTGGCTGCCCGCTGGCTACGACGGTCATGGATGTAGCCTTTCCTCTCCAATCCTCGGTAGCCCTGCCAAGCATCGGTGATCACCGTTGCCCCCGGCTCGACGTTCGCCGACACGAAGGCCAGCAGCGACTCTGCCGAGGCATCCGCCACGGGCGTCATACGGCAGCGGCCGAATCCCTTGGGCTCGATGATCTCGACCGCGACACACGTCAGGACCTTCTTCCCTTGGGCGCGACCCCCAGGCAACCCGGGATCGAGCCCACCGATGTAGGTTTCGTCTACCTCTACCCTGCCGCGCAGGAGTTCCCGATCAGGACGAACCAGCACGGATCGCAACCGGTGTAGCATGGCCCAAGCCGTCTGGTACGAGCCGATCTCCAAGGTGCGCTTCAGGCTCAAAGCCGAGATCCCGTCTTTGCCGGAGGCGAAGTTCCAACAGGCAGCGAACCAGACGGTGAGCGGCGTGCGGGTTCGGTCGAAGATGGTTCCCGCCGTCACGGATGTGCGGCTGCCACAGTCCGTGCACATGAACCTACCATCGCCCAGACGCCACCCACCGGCGTGGCCGCATTCCGGGCAGACAAACCCGGACGGCCATCGCAGCCACTCGAGGTAGTCCAAACAGTCCGCGTCGGACTGGAACCACGTCTGGAACTCGCCGAGGGAACCGGGGTAGTGAATTCCTGAACTCGGGAGCTCCATGGCGGCAGTATGCGCCTAGCTCCGGTTAAATGGATACCCCAGTCCCGCCTTAAGAACAGGAGATTCAAAATGAAACGTTTTCTGATCGCCGCGGCTGTCACTGCGGCCGCCGCCAGCATCCCGGCACTCGCTGCCGACGTTGGCGTCTCGCTCAGCATCGGCCAACCTGGCTTCTATGGCCGACTTGATATCGGCGGCTACCCGCAGCCGCAAGTGCTCTATGCTCATCCGATCGCCGTCGAGCGAGTGCCTGCCGACCGCCCGCCGATTTATCTGCGCGTGCCTCCGCACCAGGCCAAACACTGGCGCAGATACTGCCGCGAGTACAACGCGTGCGGGGAGCGGGTCTTTTTTGTGCAGGACAACTGGTACAACCACGAGTACGTTCCGCGTTACCAGGAACATAATCGCGGCCACCAGGATGACCGCGGCGGCGCGCACAGGGATGATCATCGAGGAGGGGACAGGAATGACCACCGCGACGACCATCGCGACCATCGCCATGGTTATTAAGGCATTGGCGTAACATCCATCCGGACTCATATCTCGCGCCAAGTGGCGCGGGTATGCGTTTTCATCGCCCGTGCCCAAGATCAAAGCCTCAATTTGCCGAGCGCGTCAATATCCGCCTAGCAATGCAGGATATGTTCGTATGTTTCCTTGTCGGTCCGGTAACACGTGCAAGATGCGGCGTCCAAGCCGCCGATGTCGCGAATCCTGACATCCCCGCGGCTATAGCTGATCAGTTCTTTCCTTTGCAGCGCACCTGCGGCTTTGGTGACGCCAACGCGACGTACGCCCAGCACCTGGGCAAGCAGTTCGTGGGTGATATGGAACGCGTCCGAGTGCGCCCGGTCGCGCGTCATCATGAGCCAGCGGGCCAGGCGCTCTTCCACGACATGGAAGCGGGTGCAAGCGGCTGTTTGCGCCAATTGGCTAATCAACACATAGATGTAGCGGTTCAGATGTTGTCGCAGCGCAGTGCTGTGTTTGAGTTCACTGCGAAACCGTTCAGCGTCCATTCGCCATGCAGGGCCTGAGCCCTGCACCACGGCATGCAAGGGTGAGACATCCACCCCAAGCATGAGGGGAATCCCGCACATCCCTTCACTGCCGACCAGGGCCACCTCGAGGCTGCTGTGCCCATCGGTTGGAGTCACCAGCGAAACAAAGCTATCGGTGGGAAAATAAACGTGTCGAATCGTCTGCCCCGGCTCGCACAGAATCGCTCCAAAACCCAACTCGACCTGCTCGCAGCCCGCCAGAAGATGTCGGCGATCTTTGCCAGGAAGTGCGGCAAGCAGACGGTTCTCCCCCGGCGGGTGTTGCGCGGAGGGCACTCGGCTCTCGTGTGCGGTGGGAAGGATTAGAGGTTCGGCACGCAAGGTCTTGCCACTAGCGAGACGGGTTGTTCTGCTCGGACGGAGCCGGAACGACTACCACAGTACTGTCGCCAGTCTTGCCGGCTTCCCCCTGGGCCCCTTCAGCGCCTTGTGTGCCTGTCTTGCCGGTTTCTCCCTGGGTGCCCTCATAGCCCGCGGCTCCAGTGGCACCTTGTGTTCCGGCCGCGCCCTGGGGGCCGGCAGGTCCTGGCACTGCAGCGGCTGGCGGCGGAACATTGACCACGGTCGGCTTATCGCACGCACTCAAACCGAACGCTGTAATGAGCGACGCAAATAGGATGGAATATTTCATGGTGCTACCTCATTGAATGATTAAGGAAAACTGCGCAGCTCTTTGTGAATCGTCATGCTTGCCGAGGCGGTCTTGGAGGACTGTGCCGGCGGATCGGGCGTTTGTGACGGCAGGTGAATCAGCAGCCGACTCGCGCGCACAAGCCCTGGGGCAGCCGCATAAGCTAAGATGACAGGACGCTTCGACAGTGCAAGACTTAGGCAAGGATATGGTGAAGGGCGAGCAAATTCTGTACGTTGTCGAACATAGCGCGTAGTTTTTCAAAGAAACGCATGGTCGGCAGCAATATCAGATTGAACAAAGCAACCACGCCTGATCGGCTGAACATCAAGGAGACCTTGCAGTGGAAAATATCGAACAAATCGAACTGGATGCACACCGCAGCCAAATCATTGCCGACGTAAAGAGCCTGGTGGAAAAATACCGTTCCATTTTCGATTGGGACATACCGGAAATCGATCAAAATAGGGCAGACAAGCTTATCCTGGCAGCGATTCGCGAGTGCCTGGATGAGATCGAGAGGGATTTGTCTTAAGGATTCAGAATGCTTGCCAAAGGGCGGATCCCGTCAGTTGATGGTTCCAGGAAATCGGCCTGAAACAGGCCAATTGCATTGCCCAGGAGCGAACACACGACCGGGGTGCAAGCCGATATTTCACTTCATCGGGCGAACATTTTGATGGCGTGTTCGCGTCAAGGGGGCCCGATGCGGTAACCCCCCCGCGAGGCGGCAGGGTGTTCGGCGTGCAAGCCGGTTTCAACGGCTTGCGCAGCAGTCAGATTGGGGAGCAGGCGATCGAATTCCGACTTGACTGCTTGGTAGCACTCGCAGGCGCGTTTCTCCAATCCAGGCCGGCTTAGCACGGCAATGCAGCCGCGGCGGCAATTGATCAGTCCGGCGTCATGCAATTTTCCGGCGGCGACCGTGACGCCCTCGCGACGCACTCCGAGCGCGCCGGCAATCAATTCCTGCGTCACGTTGATTTCGTTCGAGGGGGATTGGTCGAGACGCGACAGCAGCCAGCGGCACAGTTGCTGCTCGACTGTGTGATGCCGGTTGCAGACGGCGATCTGGGACATCTGCGTAATCAGCGCCTGGGTGTAATGCAGCAGCAAGTGTTGCAATGCGCGGGAGCGATCGAATTCATCCTTCAGCAACTGTGCTGCCAACCGATAGCCATGGCCCGGGCACTGCACCTTCGCCAGATGGGGCATGCTGTCGCCCCCTGTGAAGAGCGCGACACCGAGCATTCCTTCGTTGCCTACGGTGGCGATTTCGGCCGATGCGCCCGCCTCCGTGACGTAGAGCACGGACACCAGGCCGCTGCTAGGGAAATAGGCATAGCGCAACTCTTCGCCAGAACGGCACAGGACGTCGCCGGACGACAATTCGACCCGTTCGAGATGGGGCGACAAACGCTGGTATTCGGCCATCGGAAGTGCGGCAAGAAGGCGGTTTTGTCCTGAGGCATGCAAGTTGGGCATCCGAGGCTCCCTCACCAGTAAGAAGACACAAGCGCTCATGAAATACCGGTAGATAACCGGATAGGGAAGTCCAGTATAGTCCATTTTTGAATGATGTTCGGTACCGTACATATAGAACATTTCAGCCGGTTCAAGGCCGCACAATGTGCACGGGGGCGAAGGCCTACCAGGGCATTGCGCGCCTGCCAGATTGCGGCGGGGAGGCCAAGCATTTGCGAAGCGCCCACCGAGGGGCTGCACGCCAGACCCACTGCCCTTGCGATCCCGAATGCCAGGGCGAATTTTCCCTCAGCTCTAGGTTGGCTGAACCTAATGCCAAAGCCGGGGCTGTCCTGTGGTGTCCGCAGGACTTGCCGCACCGCGCGCTTCGCGGGGATGACCCGCGCTAGCGCCAGTCGACCGCACCGAAATGTTCGTCCCCGATATAGCTGTAAAAAAGGCCCACTGTCGATCTCTCCTGCGTTCTGTTACCCAGGAAGGGGTAGGTCGCATCGCGAAGATTCCACAGGTACTTGATGGCAATGGCGTGCTGCTTGTGAATGGGTATCGTGAACGAAATGTCGGCGCGGGAGATGTTGTCGTGCCCTGCGGTGCCGCCGGAGCCGATTCCGCTCACGAAATATTCCCGTGCCGTCAGGTCGAGCGAGGCCTTGTCGCCGAAAATGAGGCGCAACGCCAGCAGGGCCTGAGGCGCAACGCCATAGTGGTAATCGCCCTCCGAGGCACCGTGCAGGGTTCCCACCGCGGCGTAGCCTGCGCCGAGCAGAGCGGTGCCCTGCAATGCGACGGTTCGCGACAGCCACTGCTGGGCTGTGGTGCCGAGAGACACCGCGGTGGTCGATATCCGGTAGGCTTGCGGGGCGATATAGTCGTAGCTGCCGTAGAGGCCCCAGACGCCCCGATAATCGTCACCGTGCTCGTAGGACTTCCCGATCAGCAGTCCGCGCGTCTGTATGTTTTCGAATATGTTCGCGCTGGACGCGGTGGCCTGAAAGGCAAAATAGTCGAAAGGACGCCTGTACTCGTAGCCGGGCTCACCCGGCAAACCGTACTCCATGGAAAAGTCTGCCAGAACCTCATTGCGTTTTAGCGCTGTCGATGTGCCTTGGACGTTGCGCGTGGCACTGTTCAAGCCGAGTTGCAGGCGGCTGTAGTAGGCGGCGCGGCGGCTGGAGAAAACGGGATTGAAGCGTTCGCCGAAGGCCAGGCGGTTGAAGCCGGTCGAAGGGGAGATGGCTGCAGCGGCGGTTTCACGCCAGAATCTGGGCATACGGTCGCCTTGCTCAAGCACCAGGCTCGACATCCGGAATAGCGCCTCGCCAAGGAAGCTCCCGGCAATGCCGCTCGCGACCTGGTCGTTCCTGGAAGGCGGCGTTGTTTCACCCGCGATCTCCCATGCCGCACTGCCGGCAAAGGCGTAGCCGGCCGACTCCCAATAACTGAGGCCCGCCGATCGCGCGAAGCCGTGATACATCGAGCCCTGGTAAGGGTGCGCGAACTGGTTCACGCTGTAAGGATCATTGTCCGTGGCCCAAGCGCTGCGCAGGTTGCGCCGGATCGACCCCAAGCTCACCTCGTACGTGGGGTCGCCGCTGTTGGCGAACTGTTGGTTCACGCGATTCACCAGAACGTCGAATCCGAGGATTTCCAGGGCCGGAATCGAGTAGCTCTTGTGTGTTCCGAACTCCGGCAGCGAAGCAGACGCTGGGTCTGCGGAGGCGGGGGCTTCCGGCGCGCCTGCCTGTGCCAGCATGTCCCTGGGGATGCGGGGCGAAGGATCGCCGTACCACTGCAGGTCCGGGGACCACATCAGCCCTGATGTCTGGGGAGCGAGTGCCCCGGAATCGTTACCGGATGCCGCTCCTGGTGCGCCAAGAGCAGCGGACTCCTGGGCAACCGCGCCACGCGCGGCCGTCGAGACCAACGCAACAACAGCACTGAAAAGTACCGATCCTACCCAACGGCCATACATTGTTTTCAAGGCTTCTCCCCTTTGGCAATTTGTATTGCGACGGCAAACGCCGGACCCATTCAGCTTTTGAACATCCCAAGCTCAAGACGGTCTCGAATTGTTGCGTGCCAGCGACAGAAATCGGCGTGCCTGATTTGATGTTGGCAGATATTGGATACTTTCCTTCGGGGACGCTCTGTGCGATACAGAACATAAAGTATGGGTCTGGGGCAGGTTAACCGTCATTCTCCGGCGCGAATTAACTGTTAACCCGCCCTGGCCTGGGTATGGATGAAATCAATACTTACGCCAATATTCCCGCTTCGAAAGTCCAACAAGGTTGGCCGATCTCCCTGTGTGCGATACCGAAGGGAAGTGCCCGGGGCTCCATGCCAGCGCATAACTTGCCTACGAGCCAGGGCCCAAGACGAGTGATTCAGATTTCCTCAAGAATCACGGCGTCCCGGATGTTGACCGTGGGGCGTCGGTCAGCGTGCACCTCTAATGGGACCACCAGTTCGGTCCCATGCCGATCACCCTGCTCGCACGCGCGGCAGAACACCGACTCCAACCTCGGCGCCCAGGCCGACCTGCGCCTCAGCGCAGGTGTGTACCGCGGCGCACGCTTCGCCGCCGGCGTATTTACGCAGGCGACATGGGCGAACGCGAAATCAACCGACTCCTTTTACGGCATCACGCCGCAGGAGTCCACCGCCACGGGCCTGCCGGCGTTCCACGCAGGAAGCGGATTGTTGTTTGCAAGCGTCGGAGTCCTCTGGTCGGTCGAACTGAGCCAAAAGTGGATCGTCGTCGGAAGCATGGAATCGCGTCACCTGGCCGGGGACGCCGCCGACAGTCCGCTTACGGAGCGCGGGTCGAATTACTATGCGGCTGCGGGCCTCGCCCATCGCTTTTGGAGTGCCACTGCATGGATGCATTAGCTGGCCGCGCGAAGCGCCAATCCAACATGACGGCCTGAGCCGCGTTTGAGAATATTGACGTGACCAAGATATGAGGCGCGGCAGCGGGTCGGACCCGGACACGCGCCAGTGAGACATGGCATATCCCGCAGCTCATGCAAATACCGCAGTTACTCAGTATCCACTATGGTCGCCATGGTCGCCAGCATGGTCTCCACCATGGCCACCCTGATCTCCATTGTGGTACCTATCATCACGATGATCCTGACTTCCCTGATTGCGATCATCGCGGCCTCGGTACGGCCCAACAACGCAGCCGCTCAGTCCAATCACTATCAAACTCGCGATTAGCAATACTTTTTTCATGATCCATCCTTCAATTGACGCAGCTGACCCACCGCTGTCTGCGTTTGCTGAATTTGCGCTGCCGCCAATGACACCCAGCGAAAATGTGGGCGCAACCAAGAGAACAAGGCGTAGCAAAGTGGGTCATATGTTTGCCGTTCTTGCCCCTTCAAGTGATACTGGATTCCGTGTCGATTGCGATCAACAACGTCATGCGGGAACGGGAAATGTCGAGTTGCTTGGCCGGCATTACCTGTGCTCGTTCGCCTCGTCCTTGACTGCTGCGCCACCCTTTTGAATATCCGCGCCTGCGCCTGCCATCGTGTTGCAGGCAGTCAGTGACGCGGTCGCGCTGACAAGGAACAATGCCGCGAGCAGCGGCGCGAGAATAGTTTTCATCATGATGAATCTCCTGATTTGGAAAATGGATCGAGAATTGGAACGCAAGAAACAGTGTTTGTCTTGAGCACCGCAAGCCCTATGCTCCGCTGATAAGCTCGGTTGTTCTGTGCGTTACCGAACAGAACGGGAATTGCCTATCTTTGCTCGCGCCAGATTCAAGTTTTGCCAGCTGGTTTTGCGCCATCAGGAGGACGCGCGCCTGAATCGCGGCCCGCATCGAGAGAGCCAGATTGAGCAGCAACGAAGGCTTGAATTCGGTCTTGAGGCTCCCCAGCTCAAACTGCTTCCCGGAATCGGCGCACCTTAGGCTTTCCAAACGTCTTATGTACGATAGCGCACGGAAGCGCCTGGCTATGTGTGGGTAGTATTGAAACAGAGAGAATTGGTGTCGCGTTCCGTTGACAACCATGACTCGAATTCCTGTTTACCGAACTGGAGGTCACAAGATGTTCAAAATCCGCCACGCAATCGTTGTACTGGGGTTCTTATTGTGCCCCTTGGCTCCCGCCACGGCGGAAGTAAGCATCGGAATTGGGTTTCCTAATGTAAGCATCGGGATCAACCTGCCAGTGTTCCCGGATCTTGTCCAGGTACCCGACTACCCGGTCTACTACGCCCCGCGCGTGGACGCGAACTACTTCTTCTATGACGGCATGTACTGGGTGTTCCAGAACGACAACTGGTACACGAGTTCCTGGTACAACGGACCATGGGAATCTGTAGATCCATATGAAGTGCCCGACTATCTCCTGCGTATCCCGGTGCGCTACTACCGCCAGCCTCCTGCGTACTTCCGCGGGTGGGGATATGATGCGCCGCCACGCTGGGGTGACCACTGGGGCCGCGGTTGGGAACAACGCAGAAGCGGCTGGGATAACTGGAACCGCGGCGCTGCCCCCGCGCCCGCCCCGCTACCCTTCTACCAGCGCCAATATTCCGGAGATCGCTACCCCCGGCAGGTGGAACAGCAGCGTGAACTGAACACGAAGTACTACCGTTACCAGCCGAACAACCCCGTAGTGCGCCAACATTATCAGGCGCGGCCTGTGCAAGCTGCGCCGGCGCCTGCTCAGCGCGGAACGCAGAGCGCGCCGCAGGACAGGAATCCGTGGTTGCCGGGTATCCAGCGTTCCAGCCCGCCACCCGCGGCTCCGCAGAGCGTACCGCAGGAGAGAAATCCCTACTTACAGGGTAATCAGCGCTCCAGCCCACCCCCCGCGGTTCAATACGGCGCACCAAACGCCCCCCACGCGCAAGCACCGCAACAGGGAACCGGGAACGTCCAGAAGTCAGCTCCAGCGCAGGTCCCGGCTCAGCGCCGAAGCGCACCGGGGCAAGAGCAGGGCCAGCAGCCACAGCAAGGGGCAGTCCAGCACAAGCAGGATGCACTGGGTTCGCAGGGCAAGAACGAGAAGCAGCAAGGCAAGGAAGCCAAGCCCGAGCCAAAACAGGATCAGGGTCAAGGACCCGGGCAGGATCAGGGACGAGGTCGGGATCGCAATGAGTAATCCAAGCTGACCCAAGATGCGTCTTTACCCGGAAGGGTGGGCGCGACGCCTGCGCTTTTTCAGAGTCGTAGGCCGCGCAGTTCCTCCCGGGGCCCCACCACCGAAAGCGTCGAAATGTATTGCCGATGATCTTCACTAATAGGAGAAGCAAAAACGCGCTAAACGATTGCGGTTATCCTGCTTTTCCCCTGAGTGCTGGGCTTGGCTTCCTCTTACACCATGGGCGGATTCATACACATTCTCCTGGTCATCGCGATCGTGGTGATTGTGGTGCGGATCATTCAGGGGCGGCGCATGTAGGGGTCCTGCAACTGGTTGTTTATGACGCGGGTGGTCCAATAACGCAGCCCGGTCATTCAGGTTTCAGCCTTGCGAGGGTTCTTCGGCGCCAAAGAGAACGAAAACCAGTGTGGCGGTAGCGGAGAAGATGAGATGAATGCAATCAAGATTTTGGCAATCCTTTTGATCGTGGCCGGCGGTCTGGGCTTGCTGTACGGCGGTTTCACCTACACCAAGGACACCCATCAGGCCAAGCTGGGTCCCATCGAGTTGTCGGTCAAGGATACGGAGACCGTAAACGTTCCGATCTGGGCCGGCGCGGGGGCGATCGTGGCTGGCGTGATTCTGCTCTTTGCACGCAAGTAAGTAATTAGTGCCTGACCGGAAACCAACTCACCCCAGTAAGCGCAGGCCGCCCTGAAGTAATCCGGCGACGAAGAAGCCCGTCCCGGCGTCATTCAGGGACGAATTTACACGCAGTTACGGGGAAAGGTGGCGAATTTCTTTTGAATCTTCGAGTGCGGAGGTCGTCCAAAGAGCCAATTAAAAATACGGTTCGTCAGTAAAATGAGTGGGTAAGTGTTGGTTCTGGTAATTTCCCAAGCACATGATATAGCGCAAGTTCCAGCATTTTGAAGGTCCGAAAGCCGTAAGCTTTTCTCATAGTGACTTTGGCTTTGTTGTTTAGACCCTCGACAATGCCGCTAGAGAATGCTTTTCGAGCACGGAAATAGTTGAGCAGAAGTTCACGATGGTTGCGGACGGTGCGGACGAATTTCTTCAGCGGTTCAATCCTTGATCGCATGACTTCCGTACACCATTGATCGAGAAACTTCCCGGCCCAAGTGGGGGAATCGTAGTCCCAGAATTGCTGGAAATATTCCTTGAAAAGGTGGGCACGGACGCTCTGCAAGTTATAGCGAAGAACATCGCGCAACTTGACCCGCTGTGTTTGGGTCAGATTCGTACGGCGCTTGAGCAGACACCAGCGCGATTTCTTTAACACGGGTTCGTAGCCGTCCTGCACCAGACGTCTGGATTCGGATGCGCGTACCTCATCGAGCGCCAGATTCAGCTTGGCAACGATGTGGAATCGGTCGAGGATATTCAGCGCGTTCGTGCAATGCTTCTCGATCAACGTCAGATAAGGCTTCCACATGTCGGAGCAAACGAATTCAATCTTCTCTGCCAGCTCCTTGCCAATCAGGCTGAAGAACTTCTCAAAACTTTCCTGGGTACGCTCCTTGCCAACCCACAGCAACCGGACGCAGCCGGCCTCAATCTGATAGACCAGCGTCAGATACTGGTGTCCCTTTCCATACTGGATTTCATCGACGCCAATCGCGCGGATCGCACCCAGTTCACGATGCTCCAGTCCCCACTGCACCAGGTACTCCACCGACTGAACGACCTTCTCCCAACTGGTATGAAAACTCTGCGCGGTTTCCTTCCATGACAGCTTTCGTGCCCAGTGAGCCAGATACAACATGTAGACTTTGCACAGCGTGTGCTTGCCTGTGCCCCATGGCACCTCTTCGACGGTGACCCCGCAGCGCTGGCAATCAACCCGCCGCATGCAGTACAGTAGGAACACGGCAAAGCCCCAGATCGGGATGAATTCAAACCGACGACACCTGCGGTGGTCATAGCATGAAGCGGGTTGTCCGCATCCGGAACAGCACGGCTTGGAGCCCAGCCTGGGACGAACGTCGATCTCGATTGCTTGGGTGTCCTCACACAATCGAGCACCCACATAGACAAAGCCGGGAAAATGATGACACGCATTGAGCAGACGGGTGAGTAACATGAGTGGCATAAAACCGAAGGTGGCTAAGGTTGCGATTGTCGCCGACAAGGATGCCCCTTCCGCACTTCTCGATTACTGTCCTGATATTGAGGACTGGCCAAAACGTTGGTCATATGAGGAAGGCGATCTCGCCCCGGGACGCCGAATCGTCGAGTTCTTTAAACCCTTCCTGCTGCACCTGTTAGCAAAGAAACTCGCCACCAGTACATTGCGCCACCATCGCGACCATTTGTGGATGCTGGGTGGCGAGGTGATCCGACGCCGCCAAGATGATCCGCACCTTTGTAACCTGCCTGTCGAGAACGTGACCTTCGAGCTACTGGAAGAAGATGGTGGCCCGCTCATCTGGCCACGAATCACCGAGCAGGAGCAAAACGCCTTTGATGCCTCATGCCGAAAGCTCTATCGGTTCCTCACGACTGCACCAGACAATGACAGAAATCCAAGTTAAAACCCGCTAAAATCACCCACCGATACCACCGACGAAGCAAAAATACTTTGCTGATTCATCTCGCGTCTGGATGTTATTGGTGTAAAACATCGGGGGAAGAGTCTCACGTCTTTGTGATGGCCTGATTGAGGAACGCACTCATGCGAGTAGTACAAACCCCTCAGATGCACGTAGGCGAAGTTGACATCTCGGCGATCACCTTTGATCCGCGATCCCGTGACGACATCCCGAAGATATTGCGCGGCCTGCAACACATCTACACCGATCTGCCGTTGCGTAGTGCGCTGTTTCAACTGCTCGAAGCGCGGATAGCGCCGGCGGTGAGCAAGGCCAATGGGCGGCCGGGCATGAGCCTGTGGTCGATCTTCGTCTGCGGCGTGATGCGCCTGGATTTGAATATCGACTATGACCGGCTGCATGATCTCGCGAACCAGCACAGCACCCTGCGCGCCATGCTCGGGCACGGCACCTTTGACAACGAGAACTACCACTACCAAACGCTCAAGGACAACGTCAGTCTCTTCACCCCCGAACTGCTCGATGAGATCAATCAACTGATCGTCGCCTCAGGCCACCTCGTCGCTAAAAAAAAGTCCGACGAAGCCCTGCGTGGGCGGTGCGACTCCTTTGTAGTTGAAACCCACGTTCATTACCCCACCGACATCAACCTACTGTACGACGCCCTGCGCAAAGTCATCACACTTACCGCCCGGCTGTGCGAGGCGCACGGGGTCAGCGACTGGCGGCAACACGCCTACAACGTCAGGCAGGTCAAACGCAGCATGCGCAACGCGCAGAACAAGAAACGCAGCAAAGCGCAATCGGCCGAACAACAGACGAAGAATGCCACCCTGATCATCGCCGCCCATCAAGATTACCTTGAGCTGGCCCGGCACACCCTGGACAAGGCCAACAGCACGCTGGTGGGGCTTGAGCAGCACGGCTACAACAGCAAGATGGATGTACTCGCGAGACTGGAAATTGAAGGCTTCATGGCGCATGCCGAGCGCCAGATCGAGCAAACCCGATGCCGCGTCATTCAAGGCGAGGTCATCGCTCATGACGAGAAGGTGTTCTCGATCTTTGAGCCGCATACCGAATGGATCAGCAAAGGCAAGGCTGGCGTTCCGGTGGAACTGGGCGTTAAGGTCTGTCTGCTGGAAGATCAGTACCAGTTCATCCTGCATCATCAGGTGATGGAACAACAAACGGATGATCAGGTGGCGGTGCCGATGGTTGTGGCCGCCCGGAAGCGCTTCCCGCAACTGGCGGTGTGCAGCTTTGACAAAGGGTTCCATTCACCGGCAAACCAGAGTGCCTTGCACGAGCATCTGACACAGGTGGTCTTGCCCCGCAAAGGCAAGCTCTCAAAAAGCGCGCAGGAGGTGGAGCAGTCGGCCGCGTTCGTGAAAGCCCGGCGCGCTCACTCGGCGGTCGAATCGGCAATCAACGCGATCGAAGTCCATGGACTCGATGTTTGTCGCGATCATGGAATCACCGGCTTCAAACGGTATGTGGCGTGGGCGGTGGTAGCACGCAACATTCACCGCATCGGTGCGCTCTTGTGGCAGCAGGAGCAACCGCGCGTCCTCAGAAAGAGGCACAGCGCCGCGCATGCCCCACCATTTCGGCAAGCGGCTTAATCACGCCACGAGCATTTCAACATGCGCCCGATCAACCGGCGCAACGAATACGCTTGTCCAAAAACAGCGGGAAACCCTGCCCTCGACGAGAAACAGACAAAATTTCTGCCGTTTTGCGTGGACAGCCAAATTAATCGGCGCCGGGTCAGGGTGCAGGCAGGGTGTTTTTGAAAAAAACAGGGGTTTCCGGTCAAGCACTAATTAGGGCCTGGTTCCTCCGGGTTGGCGATGCAAACCGGCTGTCCACCATGATGAACTACGCCGCGTGAGGTGAAGGGCAGGCCAATGGACGCGCGGCAGCCACATATGGGGTCAAGCTTAGGGCCGAAAGTGTGAATTCGCCAATAAGGAAAGCAGCCGCTCAGCCCACGTGCCGGGTCAATGGCCGGTAGCGGATTACATGTCTGCCGCGTGTGTCGCCAAGAGCCAGCGGCCGTACAGGCCGAGGAGCCGCAGATCACGGCAAGTTGGCGAGCGGCGGCTCAACCTCCGGTAGCTGACGGATAGGGCGTCGAAGGCTGAGGGTCCCTTGGGGGTCAACGGAAGTTCGGATTTCCCGATAGCTGACACTCGTAAGTGGCAGAACGTTGTTGGTATCAGCGGCCGATTGTGGATGATTATGGGTGGGGCGTTTGGGGTTAAATACGCACTCATCCCTCGCCGACCGAATCGGCATCACGTTTACGTTGGCGAGCCAGTACGCCGCCGAGATAGACCATATGTGCGGCTCCACATATGGTCTATTTAGGTTCGTCGGTTGTTATGTGCAGTAAGGCGGCGCGGCGCCTGCCAGGGACTGATTCCGCCGATTCGGACTCAACATAATTTCCTGGTCAGGCGCGCGATGAATTGCCGTGGCTGCTTGTTCGCTACAGCGAATGCAGCCAGTCAAGCAGGGTCTTATTCTGCTGCCACGATGGCATAGTCGGAAGCGGAGCGTCAGTAACTTTCTCGAGAGCCCGTCGTTTCATTTCCAAGTTCGCTTTCGCGTAAATCTGGGTCGTCTTCACATCGACGTGTCCCAGGAAGTCACGGATTATTTCGAGCGAAACTCCGCTTTGCAGCAGATGCATACCCTTCGTGTGACGTAAGCTGTGTGGACTTACCGACTGTGTGAAGCCAGGAAGGCTGGGGCGCACGGCCTGCACGTGGCTGTGCAAAAGATAGCGCACTCCCCAGCGCGACAGCCGTCCGCCATGCCGATTCTGGAACAGCGGTTGATGACTACGCTCAGGACGATCCAGTCCGCACTCCCGTAGGTGATCACGCAGAATTTGTACCGTCGCATCCATGAGCGGCACCACGCGCACCTTTCGCCCTTTGCCAAAGAGACGAATCTGGGCGGGTGATGCCAGGCGCACATCATCGGCATTCAGGTCGATCAATTCCTGCACCCGGGCGCCGGTGTCGTAGAGTACGCTCAACAGCACCGCATCCCTGCGTCCCGATGGCGTGGTCAGGTCGGGATGTGCGAGGATGTGCGCGAGCTGTTCCTTGGAAAGATAGCCGACATTCGACTGGGCGTGTCGCTTCAGGGGGATCGCCAGAATCTTCTGGCTCTGCAACAAACGGTCCGGCACCTCCGACTGCACGTACCGGAAGAACGCATGCAATACTGCCAGGCGTTGATTCTGCGTTCGGACCGAGCAGTGTCGATCTTCGCCAAGGTGGTCCATAAAAGCGTCGACAAACGTAGCATCGATATGCGCGAGTGACAACCGCTCGACGGCAATGCCACGTCCGTCGCGGGCGAACCGCAGCAGCAAGGTGAACACATCGCGGTAGGCCTTGATCGTGTTGGGGCTCAGATTGCGCTGCGCCGCCAGGTAGCGCGTCAAGAAATTCGTCAAGTGGATGGAGAGGTCTGTCGGCTTCATGACGCGCACCTCCTTGGGATGACATCGCCAAACGCATCATTGGCGCGCTTGACGACTTCTGGGAATAACTCGGCCGTAAGGTGCAGATACTGCTGAGTGCCTTCTATCGATTCATGACCCATGTAGGTCGCGAGCACTGGCAGTTTTGCCTCAAGGTCTGCACCCTCGCGATACCAGCGCAGCAAGGTATGAACGGCATACGTGTGCCTCTAATTCCGCATGCGGAATTACAGGCATAATTCCGAGTCCCGGATTATTCCGCATACCGATCTCCGGGGGCTGAAATCCCCGTAGAATACGCAGCCAAGGCCACCACCAATGCGGAATAATCAGAGGCTCTTCAAGAAGGCCAGTAGGCGATCATTGGGACGGAAACGCGGTGCGCGCACGTTGGTGGTCGCGGCCTTGGCCAACGCCTGTTCTTTGAGTTGCATGTCCGCCTGGAAATAAATGGCAGTCGTTTCCACCGATTCGTGACCGAGCCAGAGCGCGATGACCACACGATCTGCGCCATGGTGCAGCAAATTCATCGCCAGCGAATGTCTCAAACTGTGTGGCGTGACGTTCTTGCCGATGAGTGAGGGGCAGTGAAGGCGCGCTACGGCGAGATGCTTGTTCAGCAGGTATTCCAGACTGTCATGGCTCAACGCTGTGCCACGCAGCGATTTAAAGATCGGGTCGGACGGTGGGTACTGGCATTCGCGTAGCCAACTCCGCAGCACCGCCACGGTATTTTTGCGCAGCGGTGTACAGCGCTCCTTTCGCCCCTTTCCCATACAGCGTACATGCGCGCCGGCGCCCAGTACAAAGTCTTGACCGCGCAGGCCGAGGAGTTCCGATGCGCGCAGCCCTGTTCGCAAGGCCAATAGGAGCAGGGCTCTATCCCGTCGCCCGATCCAGGTCGTGAGGTCAGGCGCGGCGAGTAGTGCGTCCGCTTCATCCGGTGTCAGGTAAGCAATTGGTCGGCGCACATAGCGTTTGCTCGGCATGGCGAGAACGCATTGCGCCACGGCGCTATACTCCGGTGCGTGCAGGGCGACATAGCGGAAGAAGGAATGAATGGCGGCCAGGCGTGCATTACGGCTGCGGACGCTATTGTCGCGGTCCTGCTCGAGATGATCGAGGAACACACCGACAAACGCCGCATCCAAGTCGGGCAGCGACAGTGCTGAGGGTGATTTGCGCAGGCGCTGCTGAGCAAACTGCAGGAGTAAGCGAAAGGTATCGCGGTAACTGGCGATGGTGTGTGAACTGACCTGCCGCTGGCGCAGGAGTCGATCCAGGAAGAACGACTCCAGGAGCGCGGAGAAAGTGCTGACTCCATTTTGAATTGTGTTCATGGCCGCATCCCCCGCTCGGAGCGTGCTACCCGGCGCATTACGTAGTGCATCAGTTGCGGCGTCGCGGTGAGATACCAATAGGTATCGGTAATGTGGGCATGTCCGAGATAGGTGGAAAGTTCCGGCAGGTGCCGTTCGACATCGACGCCGCGGCGATGCCACTCGGTCAGTGTGTTGATGGCCAGTCGATGCCGAAAGTCCAGCAGACGAGGTCCGCGTGAATCATCCGGGCCGCGCAGGCCGATCTGGCGAGACAATTTGACGAAGGTCCAGCGCACGACGCAATCCGTCAGGCGAGTACCAGCGTCCGAGAGGAAGAAGCTCGGACTATCTGGGTAACGGCACAAACGATCCCGGCGCTTTGCATAGCGTTGCAACGCCGATTGCGTGGTGGGATGCACCGGCACATAATGCGACTTACCGAATTTGCTCTCGCGAATCGTCAGTACGCCATTGACGAGATCGACATCGTTTCGATCCAGATACAAGGCTTCATTGGTGCGCAGACCGGTGGCAACATACAAGCCGAATAGCGTGGCATAAGTATGCGGTCGCAGACCGGTCGCCGATGGCAGTTGCCGTGCCACCTCAAGCAAGAGGCCGATGTCTTCGTCGCGATAAATATAGGGCTCCGGACGTTGTAACTGATACGGTAGCAAGTCCGGTGATGGCACGAGCGTGCGTGGATCGCTCGCGCTGCAGTACTGCGCAAACCGACGCACCATGCCTAAGCGGTTGGCCCATTGCGCCGGCTGCGCATTGGCAGGCTGAGTCGCCCACGCCAGAGCGAGATCGGTGGTGATGTACGTTGCGCCCGCAGCATCGGCGAAGTCGACGAAGCGTTGCAGCAAACGTCCGGGCAACCGCAACTTGACGCCGAGGGCACGGCGGAGCGCCAGATACTGATCGAGCGAAGCTTGTAACGACGTGGCAGGGGGTGATTTCCTCATGATGCACTACCCGGCCACGGTAGGGCAATGCGGCGCAGCGCAGCAATATCCACCTTGGCGTAAATCTGCGTCGTCGTCGGTTGTTGATGCCGGAGCAATTGACCGATCTCATCCAGGGACGCACCCCTGCGCAGCAGCTCTGTTGCCAGCGAATGCCTCAGCAGGTGAGCCCCTTTGAACTCGGGGTTCAACCCGACGCGTTGCAGTGCGCGACGCATGACATTGCAAACGGCGACAGCGCTGGCAAAGCCACGCCGTGGAGCTTTCGAACGAACAAATACGCGACGCGTCGAACACACGGGACGAACGTGACGCAGATAGTGCGCCAAGGCGGCGCCGACATCCTTGGGCAGTGGCAATCGTGCCAGCCGTTGGCCCTTGCCACGCACGAGAATCTCGCCGGCCTCCCAGTCCAGATCATCCAAGGTCATCCCAACTACCTCCCCGGCGCGCAACCCCAGACGTGCCAGCAACAACAAGATTGCATAATCGCGTTGGCCTACCCGTGTATTGCGATCGCAGGATTCGAGCAGTCGCTCCACTTGTTCGGGTGGGAGCGACTTGGGCAGTTGTGATAAGCGCCAGAGTGCAACGCCCGGTACGGCGGCAGCCAGATCCATCTTGATCGCTCCGCGTTGGAGTAGAAAACGCAGGAACGAGCGCAGCGCCGTGACCGTCAATTTGGCGTGAGTACGGCTGACCCGCTGGACTTGACTAAGAATGAAGTGATGGAGATCTTGCGGGCAGAGTTCCGAAATACGCAGCGCCTTGCCGGCGAACCGCTCAGTCAAAAAACGCCGCACGATAGGCAGATAGCTGATCAACGTCGACGGCGAGAGGCCGCGTTCCGACCTGAGGAATAGCTCAAAATCTCGCGTGAGCTTGCCCATCGCGCTCCGATCGATCCGTGGTGACACTACCCGAACGCAGCCGATCCCGCGTAAAAACGAGAGAAGTTGTTGCGTCGTCGCGACGTCCCCGCGTCGCACAACACTGCGACGGCGGCGACCCATGTGAAATTGCCGGAGCCACTGCTCATCCAGCTTTGCCAGCGGGAGTTTGTGCCGCTTGAGCCAACGGCTGAGTTCCGCCACCAGCGTACATTTGACGTGAATAGTCGTCGCGGCGTAACCCTCGCTGGCGAGGAGCGTTGCAAATCTATCGAGGTGGGATACCAGTGGGCCACCGCCGGAACAACTGGGTAGTGCCGTAACGGCACCGTTGCGAGTGATCTTCATCGTCAGTCTCCTTAAATCGAGGGGAAATCCCCAAGGAGACGACACTCCAATAACGTCGGGAACTCAAGCGCCCACCGTGGCGCAGATCACGCCCACAAAATCTGTATTGATTTCATCGCCCTGTAACGACGTTGGCCAAGGCCGCCACCAACGTGCGCGCACCGCGTTTCCGTCCCAATGATCGCCTACTGGCCTTCTTGAAGAGCCTCTGATTATTCCGCATTGGTGGTGGCCTTGGCTGCGTATTCTACGGGGATTTCAGCCCCCGGAGATCAGTATGCGGAATAATCCGGGACTCGGAATTATGCCGAAGATCATGGATTCGCGGTCCTTGCCCTCGGCCACCGTGCGAGATCCCACAACGACACAGCAACTTGCGAAACAGCCCGTAGACTCCCGACTTACTCCAATGCCCGCTCTGCGTCGATGGGAAGAAATATGCATCGTCTGGTCGTTGACCGATCGCGGCGGAGTACTTCTCCAAGCGCTGCACGAGCGGCAGTGCCGGAGGAACCAAGCGATCTTTGCCAAATTTGGCGCCGCGTATCGACAGGACGCCGTGACCAAGGTCCACATCGGCAACACGCAATTGCAGTACTTCACTGACCCGCAAGCCACAGCCATAGAGAAGGCGAAACACCTCGGGCGTGACAAGATGGCGCAGCGGCGATGCCTTCGCATCCGGTTTGAGTCGATCAACTGCATCCAGCAGTTGATCGATCTCCGCGTGCGTCAGAATGCGCGGCGAGAAGTTTCTGGTGCGCTTCGCGCCGAGCGCCCCACCGTCCGGCACATCGGCGCGATACCCAAGCCGGCACATGTACATCGCGAACTGACGAACTACCGAAATTCGCGAGTGCTGGGTGCTCGCGCTCTCATGCGGCTGCTTGGCGAGCCACTGCCAGCTGAGCGCGCGAGGCAGCTCGTATCCATTCACCTCCTGGTTGCACAAGAAGGTATCGAAGCGGCGTAGGATTGTAGCGGCGACGCCATATCGGTAACCGCACGCCAGCTTCTCCTGAATGAACTGTTCCATAAGCGGCGCGAGTGGGCTATGGCCAACGAACTGGGCGACATTATTGGACATGGCGCACCTCCTCAGTGTTGAGTGCTGCACTGCGCAGCATTTCCACATCGGCCTTGGCGTAGATGAACGTTGTCGCCGGCGAGGCGTGGCCCAGAACTGCCGAGATGACATGAAACGGCGTCTCCTCATGCAGCAGCCTCGTTGCGAGCGTATGGCGCAGCGAATGTAGCCCCTGGCGCTGCTTGGTTCGGAATTGGATTCCGGCGAGTTCTCGCCAATACTTGACAATATAGTGAAGATGATTCTTCTCGGAGAAAGGTTCAAAGGGCAGCGTTAAGTGGAGGAACACCTCCCGGTGCGGACTGGAAGGTCGGGCCGACTTCAGATAGTCAATCAACGCCAGGCCGACTTCTTCGCTCATGGGTAGGACCAGAGGCGCGCCGGTCTTGGCTTGCGCTATCTCGATCGTGGCAGCCGCCCAGTTGAGATCGTCGAGTCGCAGCGTTCGAATGTCACCCAATCGCATTCCAAGGCGCGCTGCAAGCAAGAGGATCGCGTAATCCCGCTTCCCTTTGGGCGAGTTGCGATCCACAACGTCGAGGAGCTTGGCAACAAGCTCCTGATCCCACACCGACGGAACCGTGGCATGGCGCGCGACCCGGATCGTGGGAACTACGCTACTGAAGTCCCGCGGCAAGATGTCGCGCAGGAACAGGAACTGCAGAAATAGCCTCAGATGGGAAGCTACATGAGACACCGTCCTGGGTTTCCAACCCGACCTGGACGTGATGAACGCACTGATGTCATCTGCCTGCATCCGATCCAGCGCCATCACGCCCCTTGATCGCAAGAAGTCAAGAAATACAGCGATCGCATGCATTCGCTCTTGCAGGGTCGACATGCGTAGGTGACGCCGGTCCTTCGCGAACTGTTCGTAGTCGTGCATCGGCTTTTGCATCGCCTGCGGGATACGCAGCCCGGTCCTCTCGACGACGAAACGCATGACGCTTCCCGTGCGCGCATAGTCGTCGAGGACTCTGAGTGCGAACACGAGATGTCGACGCCATCGTTCGGATGGTTTGAGGCGTTTGCCTTCGCGAAGGCCAAAGACCTCCTCGAAGCGCATCGCCAGACTCCGCGAGTAGTGATTGCCCAGGTTCTGCTCGCCCGCGAACTCGGCGAGATGCTGCCAAACCAAGGTGTATCGGTTCACCGTTCTTCTGCTGTAGCCGCGTATCAGTAGTTCGTGGCGCGCGCCCAAACAGAGTTCATCTAGCGACACGATTCTCGGTGCTTCGACTTCCAAATTGAGCTGATCCATGATCGTCTCCTCATACACAGCGGCCCCAATGGCCGCTTGAGATGACAATCATGAAACTTTTATGTTGAGTCCGCATTCCCTGACTGCCCTGCTGAATCCGTATTCGCAGGCCTACTGCACATAACAACCGACGAACCTAAATACGCATTCGACGCTCGCTTTCTGGCATGGCCAGCCAACTCCGCAACCTCCTGCCGCGCTGAATTGTCTATTTCCGTTGGCAGCTTCGCGCCGCCTCGTACCGGCGCAGCTTGTCCAGTCAGACTTTCGAACTGATTTATCAGTACTTCGTGCCGCAGTCCGTGTGCGGTCACACCCAAGCCCTTCTGGGTGACGCCGAATTTCTCCAGTACGTAGTTGAATCGCCGTAGCGCCTGTTCCAGATTGTGCGACGGACGTCCCATATGGCCATCACGGGCAGAGACCACCTTCCGTGCATGTTCGATCGCAGCAATTCGTCCCGGTGTGTCCAGTGCGACGAAGCGCTCGCGACCGCCCTTGCTGCCCGCTTTGATTTGCGCATACCAGTCAGCCTTCCGCTTGTGCAGCAGCAGTCCGGTGGCTTCGAACGGTACGACGCATACGTGGGGCCGGAACATGATCGCTTCCTTCCTGCGTAGCCCCATTGCGCGAACCAGCCACATCGCCGCACCCACATACGGGTCGAACCGGCATATTTCACCGATCAATCCATCGATATCGATCCGTTGCGCGGACCAACTCTTGTCGCGCTCGGATGCCTCATGACGTTGATACTCATCGGGTTGCAATCCGTAGTGCTGTGGCTGGCGCACCATCCCATGTTTGCCGAGCCACTGGGCGAGCCCGCGCAGGAAACTCAGGTAAGTCTGAATTGTCGCCGGTGCCAGCTTTTCTCTTTGCCAGACAGCCACCATCGCTTTGATGTGACGCTCACCCAGGTTGCGCGGATCGGGCAGCGTCTTGAATCCGGCCTTATGTTTGAGGTCGCGAAAGAACCGCCGCAGAAAGTCTGCCCGTTCGTGCCGCGTCTTGAAGGACACCTCCTTTTGTTTGGCCGTGTGCTGCTTGTTGAACAGATCGATCAAGAGGTCGAGCACCTTGAGCGGTGGCGTTTTACCGATCCGGTGGCGGGCAAGGATTTCCTGTGCGCTGAGTCCGGTCCATTCCTGGCGGCGGCGCGGTTGATGGACGAGCGAGGTCGCCGGGGTGCGGGTGTGAATTGCTTCTTTGGACATGATGTCCTCCATTGTCGAACGCCCACTGCTCGAAAAGCGGGCAGATCCAGTCATCGGAATCGAAGGGATGTGAAGCGGGACGGCGGATTCCCTCGCCATTCCCGTCCAGTGGTCATTGCCATGCGCAGCACGCGACCACGAGCGTCGCTGCGTTTACCCAGGGATGCGCCAACCCCTGCAGAAGGGGCCAGCTCGGTCAACCTTAAAAACAGTTCAATTGATCCGGCCCGTTTGTGCATTTCTGCGCCGCACGGGGTTGGGGACGCCGCCCGACCTCCGGGGTCATGGCAAGGCATCAGCGTCGAGATCGAGTCTCGCGCTCTTTTTGGATCAGTTCTTGGTAGCCGTCACCCCACCTGCATGGGTCCGCTCCTCACCGATAGTCCGGGGCGGTGTCAGGGGTTCGAGCGAAAACGCACGGGGAGCCTAAACAGGCAAGCACAGCCGTGCGCTGCGTGATAACGCGTGCTCAAAGTGGGTGACGAGGAATAGAGGTCCGGCATCGGGTACCGAAAAGATCATCTGCTAAGCCTTGACGCTTTCTCGAAGAAAGCCAGCACACCATTGCTGAAGAGTCAGGGCGGATTGCACTACGGGGGAATATCACTGCACAGCACGAACCTGAGGGTCGCGCTAAATCCGATTCAAGGATCGGAACAAAGAATTCATGGGCGGGTAACGACCGCGACGCCTTTTGGTTCCCGCGATGGGAACAGGACAAGGAGCCTTTCGAGCACGATCAGTTGACAACATCGCGGAGCGTGCGTCAAGCGTCTTCCGGCGCTTTCGTGTGGCGGCGGAAGGTGCCCTTGATGTGCGTTTTTCTTCCGATCCGGGATGAAAGCGAGATTGCACGCGGGGTTGATGGGAGGGAAAGTTGCCTCTGGTTCCCGGTTCGAAATTGTTCGGTGCATACCAGGAATATTAAGCCCTTGACGCGTGATTTTCGGGTGCGACTGTGGTGATACACGAAAGCACACCACCCGGCATCGGCATCCGCAAATGTCATTATGGTTTGACTCGAATGACACCATAGACATATCAGGCGTGGCCCTAATGTCGAAATTCGGTCTAGATCGTGGGTGTTTCGTGTGGAGCGGCGGCATCGAATATCCGATGCTGACCGTACCAGTCGACATTATCGGAGAACCCATGGAAACGATCGTCAGAGCAGTAGATGTTGGATTCGGCAATACGAAGTACGTGACCAGTTGCGCAAGCAACGAAATCCGCTGTGCCACCTTCCCTTCGGTCGCTTATCCAAGCGCGCGGGATTTGTCCACCGTGCCGGCGGCTGAGCGCCGCAAAACCGTTGCAGTACCGATCGACGGGTTGTTCTATGAAGTGGGCCCGGAGGTGAACCTGGCCGCCGATACCTTCCGGGCCACCCAGATGCATGACCGCTATACCGAGACACCCGAGTACGCGGCATTGTTGCGCGGAGCGCTCAACCTGATGAAGGTGGGCACGATCGATTTGCTAGTCGTCGGGTTGCCGGTTGCAGCATTTGCCGCGAAGAAGGCTGCGCTGGAAAAGGTAATGACCGGCAAGCACGAGGTTGGCGGTGGCCGCACTGTGATGGTGCGCAAGGCGCTTGCCGTGGCCCAGCCGCAGGGAGCACTGGTCTACTACGCATCGCTGCATCAGAAACTGCAGGCGATCGAGAACGAACAGAGCCTGGTCATCGATCCGGGTGCCCGCACCTTCGACTGGCTGGTCACAAGAGGGATGCGCCTGGTTCAGAAAAAGAGCCACTCGATCAATCGCGGGATGTTCGACATCTTGCAGGCAATCGCGACCGAGATCAGCGACGACATCGGCACGCCCTATCGGGACTTCGACGCGATCGACACGGCACTGCGCACCGGCAAGAGCCCAGTGATCTACCAGAAGCCCTACGACATGTCGCACCTGATGCCGATTGCCCGGACGATCGCGCAGCAGGCGGTTTCGTCGATGATGCAGTGGATCGAGGCATCCTACAGTTTTCAGAACATCATCCTGGTCGGTGGTGGAGCCTTCCTGTTCAAGACGGCGGTCAAGGATGCGTTTCCGAAGCACAAGATCCACGAGATCAAGGATCCGATCTACGCCAATGTGAAAGGTTTCCAGATCGCTGGAATGAACTATGCCAGCAGCGCGCTTGAAAAAGTGGTGCGTACCGACGTGGTGGAACCGAAGACGGACGTAGGGGCAGCATGAGCGAGTGCACGTTGATTCCGCCAGACAGCATACGGCTCGTCTTTGAGTTGGAGCGCGCCGACAATCCGCGGCTCTACGATGATCTGATCCAGTTCAAGAAAGGTTCGAAGCGCGTGAACCGGCTTCGGACCCTGGCGCAGGAAGGCTTGCTTGCCCAGCACTGGTCACTGAGAGCAACGGGACACCTGTTCGAAACGGAAAGTGGAGCAATCCATCCCGATGTGGGTGCTGCTTCGATTACGAACCAGGTGTTCGACGAACCGCTCGTGGAGTAGAACATGGGTATCGATCATTGGGGTGAGCGTAAACCGCCGAAGGAAGCGACTACTATGAATAACCGGGCTTGGAAAAAAAGATCGCATGCCGTGCGCGCCTCGGAGCTGGCTCAGATGGGTGCGTGCGAACGTCGGTAGTGTTTGAACATCGCTTCGGCAAGCGAAGCACTGAACACCAGCGCAAAGCGATCACGCGCGGATTAAAGACACATGATCAGTTCTACCGCGAAGGCGTTCTGGTATCTGGCGCAACAGCGGCGTCTGAAAAAAGGGGCGCTGCTATATCGCGATGCTCCTCTTCAGGCTGGGCCGTGAGACTGCAGCACTCAGAATGCTTCGTGACCGGGTATTGCGGCCTTACGCAACGGGGCGCTGGTTGATCGGAGTGTACTGCAGGACGGCGCCTGGACTGTGCATATTACTCGCGCGCTATTCGTGGTTACAACCCGTTATTCGAACGATGCTGAAACCGATTGTGTGGCTGGCTGATCATGCGCTACGTGGCAACGAAAGGGATCATGTCACCAACTGAATGGACCTTGTTTGCACTCGCTATGGTCGTCCTGCTGATTCTCATTTGTTGGGGGCGACATGTTCGTCTAGCCGCCGCAGCGCGTGCGTGGCGACCGAGACCGCTGCGCGATGCCAAACTGGTTTAGCCGGAGCAGGTATTCAGGGCGGAACGGGCCATCCCGATCGTCGCAAAATTAGATCGGGGCTATCGTAATACGAAGGGTGTGATCATCTTGGTCGAGATGAAGACGCGACAAGCGAATCGGCCCTACTTGTCGGATGTGCTCGAGTTGTCGGCACAGCGGCTTGCGGTGCAAATGCAAACAGGGCAACGCGTCGCGCAATACGGTTATGTCTTGATCCAGCGACCCGGGAGCAAGTTTAAGTCTCCTCATCGGGTCAACTTGGTATCGACTGAGGTACTGATTGCTGTGGCAAGAAGGAGGGAGGCGATTTTGAGGGGCGACGCAGTAGCCCGGTACGCTTGCTCACAAGGCTTGTGCGCCCGGTGCGCTTTTCTGCAGCAATGTAAGTCTACCGTCGACCCACTGGCCTAGTTCACCCCATGGCAATACCCCTGTTTGTTGTACTTATATGGTTGGGTAAGGTCGCTACCGCTGCACATCAAGCTGCATGACCCTGCATCGGTATCACTGTGGCCCCCGCTTTCAATTCATCCAAATAGTCCGCCCAGTGTTGCATCATCGCCCGGCGTTCTTTCAGGAACTTTGTCCTGTTGTAGGCGGTTCCAAGCGTATCAGCAACTTTGTGTGCAAGCTGGTGTTCGATCACTTCGGGAGCAAAACTAAGTTCCTCATGCAAGATTGTCCGGGCCATTGCCCGGAAGCCATGTCCGGTTATTTCAGTTTTCGTGTCGTAACCCATGCGTCGAAGTGCCGCATTTACGGCAGCCTCACTCATGGGCTTCCCGTCTGACCTCGCACCAGAAAATACGTAACGCCCGGTACCGGTAAGGGCTTGCAGGTCGCGTAGGATTGCCACTGCCTGCTCAGCTAGGGGGACAAGGTGTTCCGATTTTGTCTTTGATGTAATGAAGCGCCACTCAGCTTTGTCCAGATCGAACTCTGCCCATTGCGCTTGTCGTAATTCTCCAGGCCGGACAAAAAACAGCGGTGCCAACTTCAGAGCGCATTGCACGACGAACGTGCCTCGAAAGCCGTCGATGGCTCGCAGTAATTCCGCCACGTCAGCCGGCGCGGTCAATGCGGCGCGGTGTTTTTCTCTGACGGGAGCCAGTGCGCCGCGACAGTCTGGAACAGGGTTATATCTGGTACGGCCTGTCTGAATGGCATACCTGAAAACCTGACCACAATTCTGCTGCGCCCGGTGCGCAGTTTCTGGTGCTCCTCGATCCTCAATGCGTCGAAGACAAGCCAACACATCAGGCGCTGCGATTTGATCGAATTGGAGCCGTCCTATCCATGGAAAAATGTCTACTTCAAGCCGCCGGATGATTTTCGATGAATGCGACAGCGCCCATGCCGGTTTATAGTTTTCAAACCACTCGCGCGCGACAGCCTCGAACGAATCCACGGGAGGTAACCCATTTTCTATGCGCTCCGCGGCTTCTTTGGCTTTTGTCGCTTTGACCTTCTCCGCTTTGCGGGTGTCGCTAGGGTCCGTGCCCGCGGCCACTTTCTCACGCGCAACATCAGCTTTCTCCCTGGCCGCCTTCAGTCCCACTGCAGGGTAAACCCCCAGCGAAAGCGTTTTGCGTTTCCCATGGATGCTGTAATCGAAGCGCCACCACTTTGAAGCATCGGAATTTACCAACAAGTAGAGCCCCTCGCCGTCGTACATGCGTGTCGTTTTCTGGCCCGGCTTGGCCTTGCTGACAGCAGTATCACTGAGTGCGTTCTTCATGCAGTAACTATCCTATGAAATAAGCCACAAAAACCGGGTTACCGCATAAGTTACTGCAAAACATTCAGGATTTCAATCCACCTAGTGGAGCGTCATGAAACAAAAAACCCCGTAATATCAAAGATAGTACGGGGTTTTGATACGTCATGAGACTTCTTGAAACCTGTTAATG
>CAVVDR010000010.1:0-93206 GCA_963746955.1 uncultured beta proteobacterium
CATCGACCGCTACAGCATGCGCTATCCCCAGGTGATGGGCGGCAACCGCCAGGATGCCAGGAGTCCCGCCTTTCAAGTCGGCCCGGTCGATTTCTACCCGACCTCCTACCTGTACGACCCGAGTGGAGAGTTGGTCATGTATATCCCCGGCCTGGTCAGCAAGCAGAAAATGCTCGCATTCATTGATCAATACAGCCTGGATCACCCGCTATCCGGTGTGGCCGATATCGGCCCCGCTGTCGACCCCGCTGTTGCCCCCGCCCCTGCGGCGATCAAGCCCGCCGTGTTTCGCGGCGGAAGCAGCTTGAACAAGCGCAAACCCGTTGCCAGGCACAAAAAAAAAGTCAGCATAAGCGTGTAAAAAAGTAGGGACGCAAATGGTTTGGAGCGGCAGTATTGGGAACAGAGACAAGCGGACTTCGGGCCGCTTTTTTTTTTGATCGCAAACCGGGAACGCGGGACTGTCCGTCTTTGACCGAATAGCGCCTTTCGGTATAATGGCCGGCTTTGCAGGGTCGGTAGCTCAGTTGGTAGAGCAGCGGACTTTTAATCCGTTGGTCGCGAGTTCGAATCTCGCCCGACCCACCAGTATTTACACGGATTCCCGCGATGTAGGCAGTTTTTCTTTGGTGTCTCGCGTAGCCAGATCGTAGCCCGCGAGCACCGAGTCCAACCTTGAAGCAGCAACAGCTAGACTTTCCGGCGCAAGATGGGCATAACGCGTGAATAATTCAGTCCGCATATAATCCAAGACCTCAAAGGCCAACCGGGTGGAGCTGATGGAAGACTCTGACTATCAGATTGGGAAGAGGAAGAAGCTCATGGCCGATCCCGAACCGAGAGCCATCTTGACAGTATTACTTGTTGCCGCCGGCGTTTATGTCGGGAATGTCCTCTACACGCAATAAATCTTCTACCAAGCTGGCCGCATCTTGAACGAAACCACGTCGGGACTAAAGGCGAGCATGCAGGCTGAAACAGGGAGGGTACGCCAGCAGCAACTCGCTATCGAGCAACAACGTACCCAGCAAAAGCAACTGGAGATCGATTCCAAACGTGAACAATTAGATAAACTGGCTGCCCAACAATCAGCGGCCCGCGCGAAAGAAGATGCTTGGAATAAGTTCTACAAGAAACCCGCCAAGTGCGAGAACGTGTCCAAACAAGACACCTTGGTTGAATGCGGGAATCACTACATCAAGGAAAAGAACAAGTTCGAAGGAATGTGGGCCAATAATCAATTGCGCAATTAATCACATTGGAAAAATATGCGTGGCTACCGTCTCAGAACGACCCGCAGCAGTCAGTTAGGCTTCTTCGAAGGGGCGGTTCAGCCAGTCACCGCGTCTTCTGCTACTCCATCAAGCAAGTGCTTGCTGAGATCGCTTCACGAGTCCATTGACCGGCGCGCTGGCGCGACCAGTTCAGCTTTGCACGGGAATGGCAGCGTGGTTTATCGGAGTTCTTTAAACAGCGTCTTGGGCCAAATCCCCCGAAATCGCGATTTCAGTTCCAAATATTGTCGAACAATTTGACAGTTCGTTCCTAAACTTGGATTCAAGAACTACTTAACTTGATGATGTTATTCACTTGTTAATACCTGGTCCGTTTCGTGCTTGGCTGCTACCAGCACTAGCCGTAGAAGGGGCTAAAAGTAAATTCCTGCGATTTGTACACATTTGTATAAAGGGAGAGATTCATATGACAAAGATACGCGGACTGATGTTAGGTGTGGCCGTGCTGCTGGCGCCGATAACAACCCAAGCTGCGCCTATCATCACCAACGGCAGTTTTGAAACAGGTGACCTGACAGGGTGGAGTGGAACTGCCACCACGGACGGGGAAGGGCTGAACCCGTTTGGCACCACGTTCGGATCAGGAATGGACGGTACCTATTGGATGTGGCTCGCGGGTTACGAAATCGATCGCACCCTCGAACAGACCATTACCGGCCTATCCGCCGGCAGCACCTACCGCCTCAGCTTCATAATGGCCTCAGAGGCCACCAATAGCGACCAGCTCAATCTTTCGATTGATGGTGGATCACAGACGCTGTTCACCGCCCCCCCTTATGGCGGCGGCTTTTGGGATACCTGGGTAGAAAAGACCTATGATTTCGTCGCGGCAACAACATCGGCGACCATCCAGTTCAGTTCGGTTGGCCTAAACGAGGGTGGTTATGACGTTGGGCTCGACAATGTGCGCATAGAAGCCCTCAATAATAATGTTCCCGAACCTGCGTCGCTCGCGCTTCTGGGCATCGGACTAGCCGGATTCGGGTTCAGCCGACGCAAACGCGCCAGCTAATCGCTATTCATTCGTAATTGTTACCAAACCCCGCTTGGCGGGGTTTTTTGTTTGCAGCGGCCGGATGACTGCTTTAGGGTGTCGTAGCCGAATAGTGAGTGACCGGAGTTGGCCCAGACTGTGTAGAAACGCATCAGAATTTCCGAGAGCAAAAGTCGACCTTCCAAAACGCTCCATATTCGACGATCGCCACCCAAGGAAGCGTCACGCGACCCCTGCAAAATCTCTAATTTGTCTTTTTGCAGAGTTTTTACACAGTCTGGGCCGAACGCAGTCATCGAAATATCAAGTTCTACCGAGAAAGCCCAAGAAGAGACCGTGACAGATTCGGCCCTTATCAGCGTATATTCGCGAGCGTTGGCGGGCACGTCATCAACAAAAACAACCAGTTATCACAACTTTCAATCCGTTGGTCGCGAGTTCGAATCTCGCCCGACCCACCAGAATACGACACACTGGAATCTGTGTTTGCCAGGTTCGGACTGATCGAGGCCGGATGGCATATTGAGGCTTGGTGTAAGCCCGGTACGACAATGTCCGGCCCATTTGCCGGATACCGCATGCACTACCCTGGAAATCTTGCGAACCTGAAGTCTCTCCTTAAAGGCCTTGCCGCCTGATCAATTTGTGGGCGCAATGAGTGTCATGATCCTTCGGCCGCCTGAGTCCGGTCTGGCTCTCTAGGACCGAACAAACTCAAGCAGTGGAACAATGTTATGGCCGTCCGCGGCACGCCGTGCTGCAACATAGGCTCGCCGGGTCTCGCTGGCATCGATCAGGTTGACCCGGCCCCATGAAAAGCGCGGCTGGCCAAACCCTACCAGCAGCAGGTCGGTGGCCGGCCGCGCATGACGGCCATTGCCATTGGGGAAAGGATGAATCCACACCAGCCGGTGGTGGAAACGGGCGGCAAACTCGTTCGCCGAATAGGTGCCATTCTCGATCCAGAAGCGGCCATCATGCAGTAACTTTCGCAAATCAATAGCGATGCGATGCGGAGCAAGCCCGAGGTTGCGCTCTTTCAGACGAAACTCACCGGCCCAGCGCCAGACCCGGCCAAACATCCGCTTGTGCAGCGTCTTCAAGAACTGTTCGGAAAGCAAGTCGCGCTTGCGTTCGAAGGCCCACTCCTCCGCTTCCAGAATGTTCGCCTGTTCCGCTTGGTTCAGCTCGCGGCGCAGTGTGATGTAAGACGGGATCAATCCTTCCCGTTCTTCCGGCGTCAAAGGCGTTGCCCCATTGGGCTCAAGGGTCGATGAAAGAGAGATCCCCTGACGCCGTATGTCGAGCGGAACGATGGCGAGCGCAACCTGTCCAATTTGCTTTTCCAGGGAGGTCCTATGTCGAACTACATTGACGCCATTGTCATCCCCGTTCCCCGTGTCAACCTCGATACCTACAAGCGAATGTCTGAGGAATGGGGGAACGCCCACCTGCGCCACGGCGCCTTGTATTACTCCGACTCGATAAGCGACGACGTTCAGCCCGGCAAGCTCACGTCGTTTCCACAGGCCGTGCAACTCAAGGATGGCGAAGTGATCGCGTTGGCGTGGGTCGTGTATCGCAGCAAGGAGGATCGCGACCGCATCAGCAAGGCGGTCATGGAGGATCCGCAGCTCAAGGAGTCGATGGACCCCTCGAAGATGCCTTTCGATGGCAAGCGCATGTTCTGGGGTGGCTTCGAGACCATCATGGGGCTCGCGGCAGGCCACTAAGCGGGACGGTCAGCTTGCAGTTGAGCGTATGTGCCTTGACCGCTTCATGGGCATCAGGCGTGTCATCACTGGACAACGCCACCGTTAAGTCTGGCACTCTTGGTCGGTCATAGGGACTGACAGGCTGCCAGTGCGGGGTCCGGTTCGTTCCCTTGCGACGGCTGTGACCGGAACAAGCGATAGGCCCAACTGTGCGGTGCCCAGAGCCATTATGCGCATCCATCTTCCTTCAATCGCCTGTTGCCTTGTTCACCTCCTGCAGGAATTTCTGCCCGGCGTCGGGATTGTTGCCCTCGCCATTCGTGATCTGGGTTGGCTGCAATGCTTTGCCGTAGAAGGCGGCATCAGCATCGTGGTCGATGCTTATCCGGGAACCTTCAAGCGAGAGCCCGGCGAACAGGCCACGGCTGCGCGAGTATGACAGGATCTCCGCTTTCAGTTCTGCATCTGTGGCAGCCGCGCCGCTACGGCCGACCGGACCGGCGGCAACCGCCGCATCTGCGCCGAGGGTGAAGGTACCTTTGACGATGCCGTCTACACTCTTCTTGGTCCTGAATACCAGCACCAGGTCAGTTGAATCCACGCCGATCTGCCAGCCGATGCTGCCCGCGATCAGCTTCACGAACAAGGGCGGACTCCACCGACCCTTGTCCTCGCGCACTGTCAGGACGCCTTTGCCATAACTGCCGCCCACCACGTATCCTGCCTTGAGGACGCCCGGGATCACGGCCAGGCCATAAGCGTTCTTTAGCAGTGCGGGAGGAATACCTTGCTCGGGGATGGCGGTGATCTGCTTTAGCACCTCGGTGGCAGTTTCGACTTTCCCGGCTTCCCCAACTCCTGCCAAGGTTTGCCCGGAGTAGAGGAGGGTGCTCAATAAACAAGTGATAATGACTTGGTAAGTGGCTCGTTTCATAAAGCGCTCCATGTATGTGATTGCCGCTGGTGCATCCAACTCAGGCATGCCTTTTTTCCTGGCGAACGGCATAGGCCAATCAGGTTGGGTCATGCCCTGCGCTGCGCGTCAGCTTCTCTGGAACTAATGCTCCCTCTCCCAGCGCCCACCTTCATGTTGCCAATGTTGACCGTGTTGTTCCCATCGATGCGGCGTCCATCGATAACCTGGGCGCCGGGCTTCCCAGCGGCCGGGCCTCCAGCCATAGTTTTTCCCCGACCAATCCCAGTAGCCCCCGATCCAGACAGAACCCACGTATGGGGACACACCGATCACTTCATCACGCGGTGGAGGCGGGGCAAATGAAGGTTCCTCCCCTTCGTAATAGGGGGCAGGTGCCACAACACATCCGCTCAGGGACGCAAGACTGACTGACACGGCCAGAAGACTGGAATACAACCATCGTGATCTATTCATTCCACACCCTCCACCTAGTGCCCGCACTCCTGTTCACATCCGGATCATGTTCGATGGGGTCCGCTTCGAGGGCCCCGAATTGGCCGGGCTGATTCGCATCCAGTCGTTACCCACATTGCTAGTACAGGTTTGCTGGCGCCCCTGAAGCAAACGCCCGTAGTGCGCCTGGATTGCATCCCGCGCATGTGGCGTTGCCGCTTTGGCCATCTCCACAATGTAGGCACGGCATTCGCCGGTTAGCATTAGTGGGCGGCACGTTATTGCTGATAGCCCGGACCCAGCCGCCTGGGCTGATAGCGCCGCCAAGCAGACTGCCAACGCAAACAACACTTCTCGCGGCAGTCCAGGAACGCCAAATTGATGGGCCAGGCCTGACGTGCCATTTCGACAGCTGCCGCAAAACTGACGTCCCCGACAATTGGGCTCCTTGCCTTTCGTCATCGTTTCACCCTTCTACAGAATCGCCCTCTGTCACCCTGCAAGGTGAATACCCTCCTGATCGCTTTGGGTTACGGTGGTCACGAGGGAACCAAACCGCAGGATGCATCGTGATCCAGTTTCGAGCCGCAAAGGTTCGCGTAGGCCTTCTTTCAATCTAGCACCAGCGATTCGACTAAATATAAACGTTCCTTTAGCCCACTAAAGGTTCCTTGGGTCGAGTCATTGCAAGGTCGGCTCAGGGCAAGGTTACTGCGCCTGCGCCGACCAAGACGCCGATTAGCATCGACTTGTCCATGATTGACTCCGATTCCCATGTGTCGCCAGCACTGCGCTGCGTGGCCAGCATTTTCAAATTATCAGCAACTGGCGCCGTGGATTGCAGCGAGAGTTCCGTGGTCGCAGTCCAGGTGGGGCGGCCCGCTGCCGCATCGCAGCTCGGGTCACCCCACTTGGCTTGTCAGCCGGACAGCGCCTTGTTGCACTCCTCCATGTTCAGCTTGCCTCGATGGCCGACATCGGCGCTCCTGAACAGCTTATGCGGCTTTCCGGAAGACTTGAATTCAGCCGAACTAATGTAGCCATCCCGGTTCTTGTCCAGACGCGCGCATACGTCGACTTTCTTTTGCGGCATGATCTTCTCGGCAGGTTCAGCAGCCGCCGGAGTTTGGGTACCGGGGGACTGGGCACCAGGGGCCGGTTGGCTGTACGTTTGTGCGCTGTCCTGCACGGCCGAATAGGCCGGCGCCCACGCATAGGCGCCAAGCATTCCCGCGACCAGCATGGCCACGGCAGTAGGGATAGGTGCTTTCATCATTAACTCCTTGCAAGAAGATTGGGGTAAAGAAACGCACGGCCTCGCAGCCGCACGTCCCCCCCCGTGCAACCGCTGTGCCAGCAGGGATTTCGCTTTGCCTGACAAGCCGTTAGGCGAGGGTTCGCGAAAGACAGACAAACGCTTGGCCAGGCCGGACCTTGATTTCGTCGCCGCTTCCCGACGCGTGTTCAGGGCCAGACCTCAACGGCATGATTCACAAATGGAAATCACGTCGCCAGCCAGCGACGCGCGGCAAGTGTGCCGCATCGAATCTCTATTCGGCCGATGTCCATTATCGGGAAACACGCCCACTGTCCCTCTCGGCCGCATCCTATGCGCTGCCTCGTACAAGCTAGCATAAGCGTTCGTGCGCTTGGCTCAGCGGCGCTGCGCTGCGGCGCAGGCCGTACACGACCACGCAAGCGCCTGATCCCGAAAGATGGCCGCTTGGGCTTCCCGCCGAATGAGCGTCCTCGGTGGCAAGGGTTGACGACAGTCTGGATCTTCCATCCCGCGCCATCCGGTGCCGGCAGGACCAGGGTTATCTTCCTGATCGGGCGCTGGGCTTACCAGCGGCGATGATCCCGGTGACCGTCGCGGTCCCAGTGTCCGCTCTAGCCTTGGGGCACCGCGAACCGTGCTCCCGTCATGACTGGTATGCCTCGTCCTCGCGCAATTGCGCCGTTGCCACGCGACCGTGCTCTGCGCCGAGAAGCATATACATGGCCGGGACAACGAACAGGGTGAAAAGCGTCCCGATAGCCAAGCCGGTGGCAATCACCAGTCCCATATTGAAGCGGCTGACCGCGCCGGCGCCGCTGGCGGTGATCAGCGGCACCACGCCCAGCACCATGGCCCCGGTGGTCATGAGGATGGGGCGCAGACGCAGGCCAGCGGCGTGCTCGATGGCCTCGCGCTTGGTCTGACCTTCACGCTGCAGGTTGTTGGCGAACTCGACGATCAGGATCCCGTGCTTGGAAATCAGGCCGATCAACGTGACCAGGCCGACCTCGGTATAGATATTGAGCGTCGCGTGGCCGATTCCCAGATTGATGAACAGCAGCGCGCCCGAGATTGCCATGGGCACCGACACCAGGATGATGACCGGATCGCGGAAGCTCTCGAACTGGGCCGCCAGCGCCAGGAAGATGATGACCAGGGCGAAGCCGAAGGTCAGCACCAGTCCGCCGGACTCCTGTTCGAACTGGCGCGAGGGTCCGGCATAGTCGACGCTGTAGCCCGCCGGCAGCGTGCGGTCGGCCAGTTGCTTGAGGCTTTGAAGGGCCTGGCCCTGGGCGACGAACGGCATGGGCACGCCCTGTATGGTGGCGGAATTGGCCTGCTGGAAATGGTTGATGGTCTCGGGCTGCACCGTGGTCGTCAGGTGCACCACCGTCGACAGCGGCACCATGGCGCCGCTGGCGGTGTGCAGGAAATATTGCCCCAGTTGGTCAGGGTTGAGGCGGAAGCGCTGTTCCACCTGTGGGATGACCTTGTACGAGCGTCCGCCTAGATCAAAGAAGTTCACGTAGCCGCCGCCCAGCATGGCGGACAGGGCCGAGCCGATGTCCTGCATGTTGAGACCCAGTTGCGCGGCCATGTTGCGGTCGATGTCGATGCGCATCTGCGGCAGGTCGATGCGCAGGTCCGACTGCAGGAAGATGAATTGCCCGGTGGCAAGCGCCTGCTGCAGAAATGCCTGCGATACGTCATAGAGCTTGTTGAACGGCTCGGAAGTCGTAAGCACGAACTGCACCGGCAGGCCGCGCGCCCCGGGCAGCGACGGCGGCTGGAACACGGCTACCTGCGAGCCGGCAATCTGGTTCAGGTCCTTCTGCAATGCGGGCTGCAGGTCGGCGGTGGTCTTGCTGCGTTCGTCCCAGGGCTTGAGCACCATGCCGGCGATCACCTGGGCTGGCGCGTTGATCTGGAAAACGTGGTCGTTTTCCGGGAAGCTCGTGAACGTCTTGTAGACCTGGTCGGCGTAGATCTGGCGCTGGTCGAGCGTGGCCGTCGGATTGTTGAACGATGCGGTAATCAGCACGCCCTGATCCTCCTGCGGCGCCAGTTCCGAGGTCGAGGTGGCGTAGAGGTAATAGATGCTGCCGAGAATGATGACCGCCATCATCGCGGTGACCGGCAGGTGATCGAGCGAACCGTGCAGCCTGCGCTCGTAGCGCCGGTGCAAGCGCTCGAACTGGCGGTCGAGAAAGACCACCAGCCGATCCTGCCACTTGCGGCTCTGCGGGTCCGGCGTCACCAGGAGCCTCGAGCACATCATCGGCGACAGGGTCAGGGCAATGATGGCGGACATCGTCACGGTGCCGACCAGGGTGAAGGCGAATTCGGTGAACAGGGCGCCGGTGAGTCCGCCCAGGAAACCGATGGGCACATACACGGCGACCAGCACGATGGTCATGGCGATGATCGGATTGGCCAGTTCGCGCGCCGCGCGCACCGCCGCATCCATGCGATTCATGCCGTTTTCGATGTGGCGGCTCACGTTCTCGACCACGATGATCGCGTCGTCCACCACCAGGCCGATGGCCAGCACGATGGCAAGCAGGGTGAGCAGGTTGATCGTATAGCCCAGCACCAGCATCACCGTGAAAGTCCCGACGATGGACAGCGGAATCGCCACCAGCGGAATGATGACCGATCGCCATGAACCGAGGAACACGAACACCACGGCAAACACGATCAGCACTGCTTCGACCAGCGTCCTCACCACGTCGTGGATGGAAGCGTTGACGAACTTGGTCGAGTCATACACGATGTTGCCGGTCAGGCCGGTGGGCAGCTGCGACTGTATTGCGGGGAAGATCTTGTGCACGCGCGCGACCACGTCGAGCAGGTTGGCGCCCGGCGCGACCTTGATGCCGATGAACACCGAGGTCTTGCCGTCGAACGACACCGCGGTGTCATAGTCGTCCGACCCCAGCGACACCTGCGCCACGTCATCCAGCCTGACCACCTTGCCGTCGACCGACTTGACGACCATGTCCCTGAAACCTGCGAGCGAATTGAGGTTGGTACTGGCCGACAGGTTGATCTGCACCATCTGGCCCTTGGAGTTGCCGGTCGATGAAAGAAAGTTGTTGGCCTCCAGCGCACCGTAAACATCCGCCGCTGTGAGGCCGTAGGCTGCAAGCTTTTGCGGATTGAGCCAGGCCCTGAGGGCGAAATTCTTGGCGCCCAGGATCTCGGCCGTCTGCACGCCGTCGACCGCCTGCAGCTTTGGCTGCACCGAGCGGATGAGATAGTCGGTGATCTGGTTGGGCTGGAGCACATCGCTGTAGAAGCCGATGTACATCGCGTCGATGGTCTGGCCGATGGCTGAGGAGAGCACCGGCTTTTGCGACTGCGGCGGCAGCTGGTTGATGACCGCGTTGACCTTGCTGTTGATCTCGGTCAGCGCCTTGTCGGGCTCGTAGTTGAGCCTCAGGTTGGCGGTGATGGTGCTCACCCCCTGCACGCTGGAGGAGGTCATGTAGTCGATGCCGTTGGCCTGGGCAATGGCGTTTTCCAGCGGGGTGGTGATGAAGCTCGCCACCAGATTCGCGTCGGCGCCCGGATACGCCGTGGTGACCGTGACCACGGCATTCTGCGTGTATGGATACTGCAGCACCGGCAACAGTCCCACCGAGCGCAGCCCCATCACCAGGATCACCAGGCTGACCACGGTGGCCAGCACCGGTCGCGTGATGAAGATGTCGGTGAACCTGCCTTTCATCCCATCGCCCTCACGAGTTCGGCATTTGCGGATTGGGGTTGTTGGTCGGCTGCACCTTGTTGTTGATCTGCACGGGCGCGCCGTTGTGCAGCTTCAGCTGGCCGGCGGTCACCACGGTTTCGCCGACATTCAGACCACTCAGGATCGCAACCTGGTCGCCGCGCGTGAGGCCGGTCGTGACGAAGCGCTGCTCGACCTTCAGGCCGCCCTTGCCGCCCTGGGTGGCACCTGCCTGCTTGACCACGAACACCGTCGCGCCGTAGGGGTTGTAGGCCACGGCCGCATTCGGCAGGGTGATGTATTCGCGCGGCTGCCCTTCGGTCACGCGCACGGTGGCGAACACGCCCGGCAGCAGGACATTGGCCGGATTGGGCACGCGTGCGCGCACCTTGAGGTTGCGCGTGGCGGCGTCGAGCTGCGGTTCGATCGCGATGACGGTGGCTTCGAAGCTCTTGCCCGGCAAGGCGCTGGTTTCGACCTGCGCCTTCATCCCGGCGCGGATCAGGTCGATCTCGTTCTGCGGCACGGTGAAATCGATCTCCATCGGGTCGAGCTTCTGCAAGGTCACTACGGGCGTGCCGGGCGCAAGGTACTGTCCCAGGTTCACTTGGCGGATGCCGAGTCGGCCAGAGAACGGCGCCACGATGGTCTTTTGCGCGATCAGCGCCTTCTGCGCGGCGACTTGCGCCTGCGCGCTCTTGAGCGCGGCGGCATCATTGTCGACCGCGGCCTGGCTGATGGCCTGCACCTTGAGCTGGGCGCGGTCGCGTGCGAGATTGACTTCGGCGAGCGCGGCCTGCGCCTCGAGCTGAGCCAGCTGCGCGGTCTGCGGCGCGCGATTGAGCTCCACCAGCGGCTGGCCGGCCTTGACATGCTGACCGGAATCGAAACGTATGGCGGTGACGATTCCGCTGACCTCTGCGCTGAGCGCCGCCTGCTTGCTGGCGATCAGACTGCCCATGGCCTGCACCGTGGGCTGCCAGACGCTCTTTTGCGCCACCGTGGTCGAGACGGTCTGGGGTGGGTTCGCCGAGCCCCTGATGCCCTTGGCGATCATCTTGTTTTTGAACAATTGGAATCCCACCACCGCGCCGAGGACCACCGCGGCGACGACCAGCATGATGATCATGGGCTTAAGGTTGCGCCGCGTCATCGCTGCCTCCTGCGTGCGATTCGGCTTGCTTCAGTTGAAGCCCGCCCAGGGATGGGTCGAGCCTCAGGATCGGGCGCGCTGCTGCGACTTTCACCGCCTTGGCCGAATCGGCCGCCTTACCGTTCGCCTCGGCCGGCATGCTTCCGCCCATAGCCTGATACAGCGCGGCCGTGTCGGCCAGACGCGCCGCCTGCGCCGCAATCAGCGCGATGCGCGCCTGCTGCTGCTGTTGCTGCGCTGTAAGCAGTTGCAGATAACTCGCCGCTCCCAGGTGGTATTGCTGTTGCACAAGATCCAGGGACTGCTGAGCGGATGCGTCGGCGCGCGCCTGCGCCTGCAGGGTCTCGGCATCGTGTTCGAGCTGGCGGAGTGCGTCCGCGACATTGCGCAAGGCCTCCAGCACGGTCTGCCTATAGTTGGCGCCTGCTTCTTGCATGGCGTCTTCGGCCGCCTTCGATCCGGCTTTCAACCCGGCATTGAACAGCGGCTGGGCGAGTTTCCCCGCCAGGCTCCAGATCATGGAGCCGGGACCGAACAGCGCACCCGTGGTCAGCGCCTCGGTGGCCAGGCTGGCGCTGAGATTGATTTGCGGATAAAGGTCGGAGACCGCCACGTCGTATTGGGCGGTGGCGGCATGCAGGAGCGCGGTCGAAGCCTGGATGTCGGGGCGGCGGCGCACCAGTTCCGAGGGCACGACCACGGGAAGCGTGTCGGGCAGAGTGAAATCGACCAGCTTGAACCGCGGAACATCGGCAGCGCCCGGCGCCTCGCCGGACAGGACAGCAAGCAGATGGTCCGCCTGTTGCAGCCGATTGCGCAAAGGCGGCAGGATCGCGCCGGTTTGTCCGGCTTGGGTTTGAAGCGTCAGCACATCGGTCCTGGCGGCCGCACCAAGCTCCAGGCGTTTGCGTGCGATATCGAGTTGGGCCTGCTGAGCGCGCAGAATCGCTTCGGTGGCCTCGATCTGCGCCGCCAGTTGCGCCTGACCAAAGGCGGCAGTAACGACATTGGCGGCCAGCGCCAGGCGCGCCCCGGCTAGCTGGTAGCTCTGGTAATCCACTTGTGCCGCAAGCGCTTCGAGTGCGCGACGGTTGTGGCCAAACAGGTCGAGGTTGTAGTTGACCGCGATGCCGGCGTTGTAAAGGTTGAACACGTGCCCTGAACCGCCGCTCTGGCCGACGCTCGCAGGGCTGAACACGCTGCGGTTGGCACCGAGGTTGGCGCCGACCGTTGGATAGAGGGTGGAGCCGGCCTGTGCGGCGTGGACTTCCCTGGCCTGGCCCAGGGCGGCCTCGGCAGCGGCCAGGCTTGGGCTGCCCTGAAGAGCTTTGTTGACCAATTCGTCGAGCGCGGCTGAGCCGAAGTTTGTCCACCAATCGGGGGACATGCCTTGTCCGATCACGAAGCTTTGCGCGTTGCCGAGCGCACCTGGGGACGACACCGTCGTGGTCGGGGAGTTTGCACGGAGGTAGTTCGACACCGAGGGAGCCGCCGGAATCTTGAAATCGGGACCCACCGCAGCGCAGCCGGCCAGGACGGCGCCGCAGAGCGAAATCGGTAAGACAAACCTGGCTAGATCACATCGATGCATAACCATTGTCCACCCATCAATTGAGACCCTCTGCTGGGCCACCGAAGGATAGTCGAAGAACCCCCGGTTAAACCCACTTAGGCCATAAATGCACCTAGTCGTTACCGGACTCTACGCGTAAACACGGCCAAGCGCCAAGGCAGTGGCCGGAAAGCATGTGCGCATCATCCCGACGAAGGTTCAACTGCAGAGACTCTGAAGACGCGACAAAAGTTCTGCAGTAGGTTCCAATTCCCGCTCTTTTCGGGCCGCGGGCAGGCGATTTCTGCTTTCGTATTACAGGCCTTTACCGTGAGGAGAATCTCGCCTCCGCGACAGCGGGGGATGCCGATGGCCCAAATCTCCTTTAGCTTGAGTCACCCCGCAAGTTGACCCCCCACCAAAGTCGCCAAAATCAGATTGGCGAGAACGGGGACCTCAATCTATGGCCTGTCAACACAACCGCAGTCCGTCGTTGATCAGACACAAACGCCGTGACCTATTTGGGACGCCGAGTCGTGCTGGCAGCGCGGCACTCAAAGGTTGCCGGAGGACTTCCTGGACTCGGTCCCAGCAACCCGTGGTCTGAGCGTCGCCGCGTCAGGCGCTCTCTTTAGTCATCATCGTCGTCTCGGTCATGGTGGCGCCACCAGTGGTGGTCCTCACGATCGTAGCCATGTTCTCCGCGGTAAGAATCCGCGCGGCTCGGCTGGATGTGAATTGTGATCCAGGGGCCCGGATAGCCGCTGCTTTCCGTCCAGTAGAGCTGGCCACCCAGCTCATATTGGACTTTAAACGGTCCGTGGCCGCTGTCGTCAAACGAGGCTGACGGCTCTACCCATATCACCCGCCCATAAGCATCGTCAGCGTGGGCCCAGATCGGGGCGCCAAGCGCAGCGGCAAGGATTAGAAAAGAAAGGGATTTATACAGCATGATGAGTCCTCCAGTGATTCAAATGGATGGAAAAAGACGCTTTAGCGATACAGCAAGGTGCCATCCGCATTGACGTCCAGCCAGCGTCCCGGCTCGTAGGCCAGGCGTGCGCGGTATTGCTCGCCGTGAAACCGGTAGACCACGTCATAGCCGACCACCACGTCGTGGTAGTTGTCAGTGACCCGGCAATGTTCCACTTGACGCGGCGGGCCACGGTCGTCGTCATCGTCGGCGATCCTACTGCCGATCGCCGCGCCGGTGACCGCGCCGACTGCGGCACCGGCCACTCGGCCCGAACCCTTGCCTACGGTGGACCCGAGCAAGCCGCCGGCAATAGCACCGACAATCGCATGACCGTGGTCGTCACGGTTGCGGTAGCCCGGCTCGCCCTAGCCGACGGTATCGGTCCAGCATTGCCTGCTTGGCTCGTTGACGCTTTCATGTACCGGCATCGAGGAAATAACCCGCGCCTTGTCCGAATAGCCCGGACGGTAGTCGGCCAAGCTACTGGTCGAGCCGAATCCAGCGACGGTGGCCAGCGCGAGGATTAGAGGTATAGCTTTCACGTTTACGCTCCTGTGTTTCGTGCACGGACTGATCAACACGGTCCGCGCGATTTGGAACTCGGCCCCCCTGCGTCCGCAAAGGCGCGCAGTGCGCAGCCGTCCTTGTGAGAAGCCCCACGCAGATATGGCAAGGCTTTCAAGGCTCGAAGCATCACCTGCGCCAAGGTCATCCTGAAAATGGTCTTGCTGGAGTGCAGGAGATGCGGCCACTTCAACATCGGGCGCGGTTTGTTGCGTGATCATCGCCCGGCATCGCCTCGCGCATTGGCCCGAACGCCTAGGCTCATCACGCATGTGGATGCACTGGTTTTGTGTCAATTACGTTGCCGGTCGGCAACATCGAGCAGATTCAGCCCCTGCATTCCGCTTTCGCGACCAACCCATTCGACGCCGTCGGGGCGTTTATCACGTCCAAGGCAGCCCCCGAGCTCATGTAGATGCCTGCGCACCAGTGGTGCCCGGGTGACACGCGTGGCCATTGGCGCGGCCAGCGAACTGATAAGTCGAGCTCATGAATTAGTTCTTTGACGCGGAAAGGCAGACAGCAACAGCACCGCAATCTGCGCTGAGCAAATGATATGTCCGTGCAAAAGTGTGCTTCGCTGCAGGGACCCATGTGAGCCGGCATCCTCATTACCGAACCCACAGCGGGCAACTGTCGTGTTGTGTCGGGCATTCCCGACGCGTATCGGCTGTTTCACTGCGAAGAGCGGTTTTGGAATGAGAATTGCGTCGCTACGCAACGACGACAGGGAGAGTCACCGCCTTTCGCACCAGTCCCGGATTGTGCGAACGCTAAGCGAGATTCCTTTGGCCGAGAGGGGCGCCCAGGAAGTCAGCAGCAGTTATTGAACAAGCTTTACCACCCCGGCGGCGGCCACGTCACTCTGGATTACAACCATGGGCCCTCAGTGGTAGAGAACCTTGTAGCATGACACCGTACGCTGATCGCCAGCCCGCGTATTCCTGTAACGAAGCAGGTGGTACCTGCCCGGAGTACGATGGTGGGCAAAACAAGTACTCCGTTTAAGATGTCCAGAGGCCATCATCGCTCGAAAGCATGGGCTGCTTGGGATCAACGCCGGTGTCGGCCGGCGGGCAATAGGGCCTTTTGAATCTTCTATCCTTTGAGTCGTCATAATCTGAAACATGAGTCTTTTCGGAAGCAAGCCATGATGCAGTTCCTTTCGGCCCTGATTTTCCTGCTGGCCCTGCTGCTGCCGGCAGGCGGCTGGGCGATTGTCCAGGTCAACAGCCTGGCCGAACCCAGCGTGGAGGTACGCAGCAACGACGCGGGGCTGGTCCTGGACATCAGTTATCAGGTCTCGGTGCCGCCTTCGGAGGCGTGGACGACGATCACCGACTTCGAGCACCAGCCGTCGTTCATGCCCAATCTCGAAGTCAGCCGCGTATTGCTGCGCACCGGCAAACGCCTGTGGATCGAGCAGAAAGGGGCGGCGAAGCTCGGCATTTTCAAGTTTCACTACGAATCGCAGCGCGAGCTGGAGCTGATCCCCTGCCAGCTCATTCGCTCGCATTCCCTGTCGGGCGACATTCAGATGGACAGCACCATGGCCTTGTATCCGTCCGGCGAAGGCACCCGCATTGCCTACCACGTCAATGCGGTGTCTCACCTGCCGATCCCCGACAGTATCGTCGCCGCTTACCTCAAGGGGGTCTTGCGCGACCAGTTCGATGCCATGGGCAAGGAAATACTCAGGCGGGAAAGGACACAAACTGCCACCGTCGAAGCGCAGTGCGAAGTGTCCTGAGCGGAACATTAAGGAACACCGCCGATGCGGCAATTGCCGCCTCAAGCGGCGCAAGGACTTGATCGGCAAGTCGGCCCAGGCAACGGCGTCCAGCGCCAACGCGGTCGAAAATGTCATGACGAGGGGCTTGCTTGTGGGCCGAAGCTACGCGGCGGGCGACGATTATCGCGGCATATGGGGCCTGTACGGCAGCTACGACTACATCGCGCCGCAGACCTATCGCGTTTCGACCACGGCGCTTTCCGTTGGATCGACCGCGCAGTGGTGGCTTGGCAACACATGGTCGCTGCAGGGCACGGCGATGACCGGCCTTGGCTATGCAGCAGTGGGCACAACTCGAGGCGCCGTCGGCGAGCGCGATTACAACTACGGGATCGCACCGCAGGCATTGCTCGCCCTGCGGCTGACCGATGACGACAAGGCTTCGCTTGACTTCACGGCGCGTGAGTATTTCGTCAGCAATGTTGGGTCTGGCACCAACGGCGGCCACGACAATATCATCCGCGGCGATGTCTCATTCACATGGCGCATCGCCAAGCAACGGGCCATCACGTTCAAGGTCCTTGGCAACCGCCGCGACGCCAAGTTCACGACCCTGGGGTCGAGCCGCCAGACTCAGGTGACGGCAGGCATCTTCTACACGTTCCTCGGCCAGGACCATTTCGGCACGATCGACTGGCGGTAAGGATTGTTCGGCGTCACGGGAGCAGATGATGGGCACTTCTCAAGACGAGCAAAGCGTATTGCTTGAACTCTTGCGGAAATTGAGGCCTTCGGACATGTCGGTTTTGGAGGCCATCCTGCTCACGCCGGATAGTCAGATTGCAACCGTAAGGAACAGCGCCAATGACATACTCTGGTCGAAGATGGCGGCGCTTGGATTGGCAAGAGAGGTCGCGCTAGACGTGGAGGTCCCGCCGGAGCTTGCGACGTTTCAGCCGAAATCGTTTGCGCTGACCGAGCAGGGAAGATCAGCCATCCCGAAATTGCTGGAACTCATATCGTGCGCATCGTAGAGAAACGAAAATCCGAATCAGCGGTCAGGCCCGAGTAGCCGGTCGGCCCTCTACAAGCAACCTGGACCATCTCCAGCCTGGTTCAAAGCTGTTACATTCCTTTACAGCCCGAAAGGCGCGGCGTCACTTTGTCCCCCAAAGCCGGGGCGATTTCATTGACAGAGGCTCGTTGTGGGCCTATCAAGAAACATGGGCTTGCGTTCCGCGGCGCGGCCTGCAGTTGTCGCCCATCGCCGGTACTTGCGCTATCCCATACCACTTTGGCTTCCAGGGCACATGAACTGGCGAAGAGTTGAAGGTCTTCCAATATGTTCAGCAGCAACCCTTTCGCGCTTCTGACGGAATTTCTGTCCCCCGGTGTCATGCAGGTCTACGTTGTCCTGATGATATTGGCCGTCGCTATTGGAACGGCGCTGGATCTTTATCACAAGCGCAGCGCAGAATTCTTCGCCTTGCGCAGGAAGCAATCAAACGCAGCGGCACAGAGGCAGCTCGGTGCCGGGGAGATCGCTTCGCTGGCGATCAGAACCCTTGGTACGGAAATTGCCACTTCCGGCGAGTTCTGCAAGTGGAAGCGGCGGCTGTCTCATCTTCTGATGTCCTACGGCTTCGTCATCTACCTGATCACCACCGTGGTGATGGTGTTTATCTATCCGACAGCCGCCCGTACGCCTGTCATCCTGACGGCCCTGTGGAACATAGGTGCGCTGATGATTCTCATCGGTGGCGGCTGGTTCTTCTTCATCCTCAAGGTGAACGTCGCCTATGAAGGTCACTCGCCTTTCCAACTGATGCGGGCCGACCTGTTCATCGGCAGCCTGCTGGCAAGCGCGGCATGCGGACTGCTATGGCATTTTGTCCAAGGGGTGAATAACGGCGCTGCCGCGATGGTGTTCTTCGGCCTCTACATCTTGTTCACGACGCTGCTGTTTGTTTCCGTGCCCTGGTCCAAGTTCGCCCACATGTTCTACAAGCCCATGGCGGCTTTCCAGAAAAGGCTGGAGGAGGCAAACGGCTCATCCGACCTCCCCAGGCCGGCCGACGTTTCCAATATCATGAGGTGATCGGCATGCCTACCTACGCTGACATGACGAAATGCGACGGCTGCGGAGAGTGCGTGGATATTTGTCCTTCTGACATCATGCACATCGACCCCGTCTACCGAAGGGCTTACAACATCGAACCCAATTTCTGCTGGGAGTGCTACTCGTGCGTGAAGGCGTGCCCGCAGCATGCGATCGACGTCCGGGGCTATTCGGACTTCGCGCCGCTGGGACACAAGGTCAGGGTTCTGAGGGAAAAGGAGAAGGGATCCATCTCCTGGAAGATCAGGTACCGGGACGGGCGGGTGAAGGAGTTCACATTCCCGATCAGGACCACACCCTGGGGTTCGATCAAGGCGCCATCCGATTATGAGCTACCCGACACCAACGGACTGAATTCGCCGCTCCTTGCGCACGAGCCTGCGGCACTCAAGGTGGAGGCGCTTCCTGCGCTGCCCCCAATGGGGACGTGACAGCATGGCACTCTTTTCATCCAGAAAAACCCTGTTCGTGGATTCCGACATTCTCGTCATAGGCGGCGGCTTTGGCGGATGCGGGGCCACTTACGAATCGAGATACTGGGGACGCGACCTGAAGATCGTGCTGGTCGAAAAGGCCAACATCGAGCGGAGCGGCGCTGTGGCGCACGGCCTGTCCGCAATCAATTGCTACATGGGCATGCAGTGGAACGAGAACCAGCCCGAGGACCACGTGCGCTACGCGCGAGGCGACCTGATGGGACTGGTGAGAGAAGACCTGGTTTTCGACATCGCCCGGCATGTCGACTCGACCGTCCACAAATTCGAAGAATGGGGCCTGCCCATCATGAAGGATCCGAAGACCGGCCATTACCTCAGAGAAGGGAGATGGCAGATCATGATTCACGGCGAGAGCTACAAGCCAATTATCGCCGAGGCTGCCGCAAAGTCTGCGACCGAGGTTTACAACCGGATCATGGTGACCCATCTGTTGATGGACAAGGCGCGTCCCAACCGGGTCGCCGGCGCGGTCGGATTCAGCGTCCGGGACGGCAATCTTTACGTCTTCCGGGCGAAAGCGGTCATCGTGGCCGCCGGCGGCGCCTCCCACATCTATAGGCCCCGCGCGATCGGCGAGGGTACGGGCCGAACCTGGTATGCGCCCTGGAGCAGCGCATCAGCCTACGGTCTGCTGATCGAGGCCGGCGCCAAGATGATACAGATGGAGAACAAGATCGTGCTCGCCCGCTTCAAGGATGGCTACGGTCCGGTCGGCGCGTGGTTCCTGCTGCTCAAGTCCTACGCCACCAACGCCTACGGGGAGAAATATGAGGAAGCCCGCTTCAGCGAAATCAAGTCTCTGGTCGGCAAGTATGCGGACATCAAGCCGATGCCGACCTGCCTGCGCAACCACGCCATGATCGAAGAGATGAAGGCGGGCCGTGGGCCGATCTACATGCACACCCAGGAATGTCTCGATACCGCGGAGAAGGAAGAGATCGGGTGGGAAGATTTCCTCGACATGACGGTCGGTCAGGCGGTTGTCTGGGCGTCACAGAATATCGACCCCAAGGAGAGAGCATCCGAGCTGATCACCTCGGAGCCCTACGTCATGGGTTCTCACGCCACCTGTTCCGGTGCATGGGCAAGCGGGCCCGAGGACTGCGCACCCAACGACTACCAGTGGGGATACAACCGGATGACGACCCTTGAAGGACTGTTCGGCGCCGGGGACACAATAGGCGGTTCTGCGCACAAATTCTCTTCCGGCTCCTTTACCGAAGGAAGACTCGCCGGAAAGTCAGCGGTCAGGTATGTCAGGGATCTGAAAGGCGCCGCGCCTGAGGTGGACGACGCGCAGATCAAGCAGCTCGCAGGAGCCATATTCAGGCCGCTGGACAACTACAAGGTGGGCAGGAATGAGATCGTCGCGGGGACCGTTTCGCCGAATTATCTGCTGCCCCTTCACGGCCTTCAGAGGCTGGAGAAGCTCATGGATGAGTACGTCGGCGGCTACAGCACGTTCTATGTGACCAACGAGCCGCTTCTTGACCGAGGCCTGGAACTTCTGGCCATGCTCAAGGAGGATCTCGATCACATCGGTGCCGAGGACCTGCATCAACTTCAGCGAGCCTGGGAACTCCATCACCGGGTCCTGACCGCGGAAGCGGTGGCCCGACACACCCGATTCAGGCAGGAAACCAGGTGGCCCGGCTATTACTATCGTGCCGATCATCCCGGGCTGGACGACACCGAGTGGCATGTCTTTACCGCATCGGAGTATGACGCAAGGACGGGCGAATGGCGCCTGACCAAGCTTCCGGTGCACCACATCATATCGTGAGCGCCGTAATTTGATGCCAGAGCGCTTGGATGACGCCGCTTAGCGATGTGGGTGGATTTTGAGTGAGGTCCGGTTTAGAGACTTCAGCGCGATCCTTGCCGCCTCGCACGGCCAGAAGCCCAGCGTTGTGCAGATTCGCGCCGAAGACGTTGGCCCGGACGCGATTGGAGAACAGGTTATCGCGGCACTGAGGCAAATGGCGATGGAGTTGGAAGAAGGGGCGTTACTCACAATTGATCCGGACCGCACGCGCTTGCGCGTGCTGCCCTTGCAGTCGAGGAGTTGATCGATTTTGGGTTTCTTGCGGGTCCGGACGCGTCGCGGCTAAAGCATTGGGTAAGCTGGCAGCGCGAATCGAAGCTTGCTTTGATGGCCGGCCGGCGACCCATTTCCCCTTTCTCCCCGCCAGCGAGGGGAGGGCCGGGGTGAGGGGATTTCAAACAACGGCAGGTGACGCAAAATGTCACATTCTAACCTTCAGGGGCAATCGGCAAGGCTATCCTGAATCGGCCATACGGCGGTTCTGCGCGGCCCAAAAAAATCGTGCCGGCCCGAAACAAACGTTGACGGGCGTTCCCCGCCCGCTTAGCATCCTGACAGCGCGCCCGCGCTAAAGTTGGCACGGTCAATGCTCGTTATAGGCCAGACACGGAGTCCGTGTTATTTAGTCCCTTAACCCATAACCTCAATACGGAGAAGCAAAATGCGTAAAGTACAAGAAGGTTTTACCCTGATCGAACTGTTGATCGTCGTGGCGATTATCGGCATCCTGGCCGCGATCGCCATTCCTTCCTACCAGAAGTACGTCAAGAAGGCCAAGTTCTCTGAAGTCGTTGCGGCGACTGCGCCGTTCAAGCTGGCGGTGGAAGCTTGCTATCACGAACAGGCTCTCTGGCCAGCTTGTGGGACAGCCGGCAAGCAACGGTGTCCCGCTCAACGCAGGCACCAATGGCAAGTATGTCAATAGGTCGTCACGACGAGCCGCTAATACCGGCGTAATTACGGGAACGGAACTGCCGCGTGGATGTCGCACGGCTTGGACCTTTATCCTTGACGCCGACGGTACCCGCGTCACAAGTAGCAACCTGCTTGACTGGGCCAAGGCCGGTACGTGCGTGGCCGAAGGCCTTTGCTGATCGCAGTCCGCAGCGTGAAAGGCACGGCAGATTGCCGTGCCTTTTTTATTGCCGTTGCGGAGGCGCATTCTTGATGAACCGCTTGTCTATAGACGGAAGTCTTGTCCATGCCGGGCTGATTGCAGCGTGCGTGGTGGCGGGAATCATCTACTTCGGCGTGGCCTTGACGGCGGAACTCTTGCTGGCCTGGACTGTATTGACCGCTTGGCCCGTACTCAAACGAGGCCTGCCGCGACTGCCGGGAAGCCTGACCGTTTGGGCGTGCGCATGGCTGATTTGCCTTGGGGCCATTGCATGGCACACCGAGGTTCCCTATACGAGCTGGTTCTACTTCTGGACCCTGGCAGGCCTGCCGTTGAGCATTCTGGTTTGGCAACTGCAGTCTGATCCTGACCGGGTGTGGGCATGGTTGCGCCAGGGATGTGGCTGGGGGCGGCCGTGTTCGCCAGTTGGGGAGTTGCGCAGGTGGCAAGCGGTGAGGAATGCGGGCGCATGGCCCCTGGTTGACCCCAATGCCTACGCGGGCGCGATCAATCTTTTCTGGTTCGCCCTGGCCGCGCGCTTTCTGTCGGTCGACACGAGAGGGACTGCCACGCTGGACCGTGGCCTTGATGATGGCGACTTTCACGCTGCTGTCGATGGCGTTCTTCGGCGCGGCCTCAAGGGGCGCGACGCTGTGCTTGGCTGCTCAGTGTTCCGGTCCTGCTTTGGGTCGCGCGAGGCGCCGCGGGCGTCAGGCGCCGGGCGTTGCTTCTGCTTGCCTGCGGAGTCGCGGGCTTTGGCCTGGTGGTGCTCTTGTCCTCCAGCATCTTTGTCAGCCATACGGCCCAGGCGCTCAGCGGCTCGGACGAATCTGTCCACGCGCGCCTGCTGATCTGGCAGGCCACGCTATCCATGATAGGCGCGCACCCGTTGCTGGGGACGGGGCTCGGCACCTGGTCGGAGGTGTACGCCCGATTCCGACCCGATCAGGAATGGAGCACATTGGGCTTTTACGCGCACAACGATTACCTGCAGCTTGCCGCCGAGGGCGGCTTGGTGGCCGTGGCGCTGTTTGTGGCGGGGCTGGCCCTGATGGCGGGGCTGCTTTGGCGGCTTGGCAGGGCGAAGCCGACGGAGCCGGACCGGATCGAAGCGGCCGGACTGCTGGTGGCGGCGATGGCAGTATCGCTGCATGCGGTGGTCAATTTCATCTTCTACTACGCCTTCATCAGCATTTTGGTCGGCGTCTTCGTCGGCCGGGCCTGGCAGGTGTACAAGGGCAAGGGGCGCATGGCGATTGTGCCGATAGCTGGCTTGTCGCCGGAATTCCGCAAGCTGCTCGCGGTCGTGCTGGTCCTGGTTGCGGTCGTGCCGATGCTGACGCATCAGGCAGCCAGCTTGCTGAACCGCGATCATCCGGTGGTAACTGCACTCGAACGCGCGGTGCCCTCGCTCAACGAATATAAGCTTGCCCAGGCAATCCATTTCGTTAGCCCTAACGAGCCGATACCGCAGAACATCATTCTCAAGGGCATGAAGCAGACGATCCAGCAGGCGCAGTCATTCGGCGCACCGATCCAGCGCGCGGTGCTCAGCGAAACACTGGAGGCGTATGACGATATCATTCCCGGCGCGACCTTTCGAAGCAATGCGCTGGCGGACGAGGCGATGCTGCTCATCAAGTACAAAGACCTGCTTCCCGCGGGTGAGGCGATCGCGCGCGCACGGAAGGTGGCGCTCGAATCCTTGAAGCTGGACCCGCGCCATGCCGAGTCCATTCTGGCGCTGGCCCAGACACAGTTCGCGGTGGGGAACGGGCCTGCCGGCATCCGCATCCTGAAGACGCGCCCTGCCCCATCTTTTCAGTGTTCGCGATCAGCGTCTGCTTGAAGTGGTGTACTTCCGGGAAAGCCTGGCCCCCAAGCGCTATCCGGAGCTTGACGAATTCGAACAGGAACTCCGAAAGGTCGACCTGTACAACTTCGACCCGTCTGATGTGGCCGTGCGCAATCAACTGTATGACCGGGTCGCCGCGCGCCTGCGCGAGCTCCGCGCGGAGAACAGCTTGGCCTTTCGCGATGCCGCTCAGTAATCTCTTGAGGCCGATAACGCGCGCAGGATGATTTCGGGCCCAAAGCCCCGCGCCTGGAGGAAGCGCATCTGCCTGGCCTTTTCCTGCGCATCGGCGGGCAGGGTGCCAAAGCGCTTTCTCCAAACTTCCCGCGCGCGTTCCAGTTCCGTGTCTTTGGCGGCACGAGGGCCTGCTCGATCTCCGATTCATCCACGCCTCGGCTGCGCAACTCATGCGCCAGTTTCAGCGCGCCAAAGCGCTGCTGTTTTTGTTGCACATAGTTTTCGGCAAAGCGCCGGTCGGAGAGCCAGCCGTGCTGCGCCAGATCGTCCAGCAAGGGCTCGATGTCTGCTTCCGTATGTCCGGCCTGCCGGAGCTTGTGCGCGAGTTCGAAGCGGGTGTGGTCACGGCGGGCGAGGCAGGCGAGAGCTTGGGCGCGCAGGGTTTTCGCCTCAGCGCCTGTGGCTTTTCCTGAAACCGGCTCGTCACCCCCAGCCCTTGTCCCCCTTGAGGGAGTGTGGGAGAAAGTTCGGCGCATTTTCGCGGCAAGCGGGGCGAGGGAAGCCGGGCTCATGCTTCGACCACTGAGAGGACGGGAGCCGGGGCGGGGTTGTGGACGCCCACTGCGGCGCGGATCCTGGCTTCTATTTCGGCGGCGATTTGCGGGTTCTCCTTGAGGAATTCGCGCGCATTGTCCTTGCCCTGGCCGATTTTTTCGCCGCCATAGGCATACCAGGCGCCGGATTTGTCGACGATCTTGTGGACCACGCCCAGCTCGATGATTTCGCCTTCGCGCGAGATGCCCTCGCCGTAAAGGATATCGAACTCGGCCTGCTTGAAGGGCGGGGACACCTTGTTCTTGACCACTTTGACCCGGGTTTCCGAGCCGATGACTTCCTCGCCCTTCTTGATCGCGCCGATGCGGCGGATATCGAGCCGCACCGAGGCATAGAACTTGAGCGCGTTGCCGCCGGTGGTGGTCTCCGGATTGCCGAACATCACGCCGATTTTCATCCGGATCTGGTTGATGAAAATCACCAGGGTGTTGGTGCGCTTGATGTTGGCGGTGAGCTTGCGCAGGGCCTGGCTCATCAATCTTGCCTGCAGCCCCATGTGGGAGTCGCCCATTTCGCCTTCGATCTCGGCCTTGGGGGTGAGCGCGGCGACCGAGTCGATGACGACGACATCGACGCTGCCGGAGCGCACCAGCATGTCGGCGATTTCCAGCGCCTGCTCGCCGGTGTCGGGCTGGGAGATGAGGAGATTGTCCACGTCCACGCCGAGCTTTTGCGCATAGGACGGATCGAGCGCGTGTTCGGCATCGATGAAGGCGGCGGTGCCGCCGAGCTTCTGCATTTCGGCAATGACCTGCAGGGTGAGGGTGGTCTTGCCGGAGGATTCCGGACCATAGATTTCAACCACCCGGCCGCGCGGCAGGCCGCCTATGCCAAGCGCAATATCCAGCCCCAGGGAACCGGTCGAGACGGCCTGAATGTCGCGCACCACATCATGGTCGCCGAGGCGCATCACCGAGCCTTTGCCAAATTGCTTTTCAATCTGGCCCAGCGCGGCGTTCAGGGCTTTCAGCTTGTCTTCTGCCAATACGGTTAATGCCATGGTCTTCTCTCCTGGTGTGCGGTGGGATCATTTGTCTGGGGGCACAGTGCCGCGCCATGTGCTGAAATGTAGAATATAGTTTCGCATATGTCAATATTTTATACGCTGTCAGTAAATAATATTATGTAGTACTTTATATTTAGCCGGGCGAACTGCAATCGTATAATCGTCAGGCCATCGGCTTGGCAGGGAAGACCGGAGCAACTCATGGTTTATAAAGGGAAAATGCGTCTGGACGTGAAATGGGCGACACGTCAGCGGCTGCAATATATCGAAATCATGGCCTGGTACGCGGGCGTCGTGACCCGCAGCGATGTCGCCCGGGCTTTCGGACTCTCGGACGCGGCGGCCACCAAGGACCTGAAACTGTACAGCGATCTCGCTCCCGGCAACCTGATCTACAACCACAGCGTGTTCGGGTTCGTCCCGGCTGATGGATTCGCGGCCGCCTTTGCCGATCTTGCCCCCGCCGCTGTCCTCCCCATCATCGCAGCCAATCTTGCCGAAGCGGGTGGGCCCTATGGAGCAGACCCGATATACGGCCTGGCTACGGCGTCTCTCCCTTTGCCGGTTCGCCTGCCCAGCCAGCAGGTGCTGGCGCAGATTACCCGCGCCATGCGCGGCCGCAAGAAACTGAAGGCAAGCTACCGTTCACTGTCCGAGCGCGAAAGCCGGGAGTTCCGCATCATCGAACCGCACACGCTGGTCAACACCGGCCTGCGCTGGCATGTGCGTGCCTACAACGAAGAGACCTGCGACTTCCGCGATTTCGTGCTTTCGCGCATCTCCCAAGCCCAAGGTCTGGACGAGCCGGCCGAATCCAGCGTGCAGTACGACGATGACTGGGTGGAAATGGAATGCCTGAAGCTTGCGCCTCACGCCGGACTCGACGAACAGAAGCGTGCGAACCTGCTGCTGGATTATGGGGCGAACGATGAAGTCATCGAGATCAACGTCAGGCGTGCCTTGATCGCTTACGTGCTGCAGCGCCTGAATGTCGATACGACAAAGGATCACGCGTTGAACCCGAGCGTTCATCAACTCATGTTGCTGAACCGGGACGAGATTGAACCGTTCGCGGCCTGGGCGTTTGCTTAGGACAGCAACTCGATCAATCCGCGCAGTGCAGCAGCGACGCCCCGTGCGCGGATTTCCTCGCGGTCGCCGCCCAGACGGCAGGTTGTGGAACTCAGGCCGCCGTCGGTGGTCGCCCAGCCGATGCACACAGTGCCGACAGGCTTCTTCGGCATGCCGCCGCCCGGACCGGCAATTCCTGATACAGAAACGCTGATCTGAGCACCACTATGGCTTAGCGCACCCTGGGCCATTTCGCGAACGGTTTCTTCCGACACCGCGCCATGCGCTTTCAGGGTCATTGCTGAGACGCCCAGCATTTCCTGCTTGGAGAGGTTGGTGTAGGTGATGAAGCCGCGGTCATACCACTGCGATGAACCGGCTACGGCCGTTATCGCCTGGCCCACCCAGCCACCGGTACACGATTCGGCGCTGGCCAGCATCCAGCCCTTCTGCTTGAGCAGTTTGCCGAGTTGTTCGGAGAGCTGGAACAGTTCTGCGTCGGAAGGTCTCATTGCAGCACGAGGCGCGTGATGGAAAGTGTCCCCACAGCGTAGCCCGCGGCCAGCAGATCGTCCAGCATGACCCCGAGGCCGCCCTGGAGGGTGGCGTCCAGCCATGCGATGGGAAAGGGCTTGAGGATATCGAACAGCCTGAACAGGGCAAAGGCATACAGCGTCCACAAAAGGCCGGCTGGCGTGAAGATCATCACGAGCAGAAAGGCGGCGATTTCGTCCCACACGATGTGGCCGGAGTCGTGCTGGCCAAGGTGACGCCCGGTCAGGCCGCAGGCCCAGATGCCAAGGATGAAGGCCGCGATGACCAGAAGGATCTGCAGCGGCAGGCTGGCGAGCCGCAGCGCCCAGAACAGCGGAACAGCCGCCACGGTGCCGAAAGTGCCGGGCGCCCACGGCGCGAGGCCGCTGCCGAAGCCCAGGGCGATGAAATGGGCGGGGTGGCTGAGGAGAAAGCGTGCATTGGGCCGGCTCACCTCCCCTCACCCCCGGCCCCTCTCCCCGCAAGCGGGGCGAGGGGTGCGATTGTCTCCCTCGCCCCCTTTCGGGGGCGAGGGCCGGGGTGAGGGGGATTCCGGCCAACGGAGAGGGGCTGGAGATGAGGGGCGGTGGTGGGCACCAGGTTAGTCGGAGGACGGCGGCGCAAAGTGGTCAAATCCGGCCCGCTTCAAGTTAAGGGGCGAACCTTGCAGTGTGAGGCTCAGCCGGCTGCCTTCAGTGATACGTCCCACCCGGGTCAGGCGAAGCTGGAGGCTTGTCGCAATGGCATCGATCTCGGCATGCCTATCCGGTGAGGCGGTGAACACCAGTTCGTAATCATCTCCCCCGGCCAGCACGCATTCGCGCGCCGCCACTTCATGTTCATGCGATTGCAGCGCGGTTGACAAGGGCAGGGACTCGAATTCAACTTCGGCGCCTTTCGCTGAACGTTGCAGGATGTGCCCCAGATCGGCGACAAATCCGTCGGACACGTCGATGCAGGCATGGGCGATGCCGCGCAGAGCCAGGCCCAATTCAACGCGTGGCGCGGGCACAAACAGGCGGGGAAAACAGGCGACGGCTTCTTCGGTACTGAGCTTCAGCAGGCCCTGATGATGCGCGAGGGCGGCGGCGGCATCGCCCAGGGTGCCGGACACCCAGATGTCATCGCCGCTTTGCGCGCCATCCCGCCGCAGAGCCGCGCCGGGGGGAAGTTCGCCGATGGCGGTGACGGTGAGGGTCAGCAGTCCGCTGCGGGTGGTATCGCCGCCAATCAGTTCGACGCCGAATTTCTGCGCCAGGCCGAAAAATCCACCGCTAAATCCGCGCAGGAATTTCTCGTCCGCCTCCGGCAGGCCGATGGCCAGCAGCACCCAGCGCGGCTTGGCGCCCATTGCCGCGAGATCGGACAGATTGACCGCCAGCGCCTTGTGGCCCAGCGTGCCCGGTCCGTCGGTGGGGAGAAAATGGCGGCCCGCAAGCAGCGTGTCGGTGGTGATGGCGAGTTCCATGCCGGGCGAGGGCTGCACCAGGGAGCAGTCATCGCCCACCCCCAGCACCGCGGAGGGGGCCGGGCGGGAGAAGTACTTTTCGATGAGATCGAATTCGCCGGGCATGTGATGAGTCGGGAACCACGAAGGACACTCGGGCTACAACACTTGTTTACTCGCTTCCCTTCGTGACCTTGGTGTCCTTTGTGGTCAGGTGATTCGTTTGGCTTGCAGATATCGTCACTTCATCCTGGCGCATCAGTCTTGCGAGTTTGTCGAGGACACCGTTGACGTACTTGTGGCCGTCGGTGCCGCCGTACAGTTTGGCCAATTCCACCGCTTCGTTGATGGCCACCCGATAGGGGACGTCGGGGCAGGCTGTCAATTCGTAAGCGCCGATCAACAGTATTCCGCGCTCGATCGGGGAGAGTTCGCCGACCGCGCGGTCGAGACAGGGGCGCAGTTTTGCTTCCAGATCGGGCGCCGCATTGATCGCGCCCTGCAAAAGCTGGTTGAAGTAGCCCTCATCTGCCTTCCTGAACCCCGCATCTTCACGCAGGGTAGTGCTTATTTCCGTGTGGTTCTGCCGACTAAGCAGCCAGCCATAAAGGCCGCGCAGGGCATATTCCCGTGCCATGCGCCGCGAACCGCTCATAGTCGCTTCAGCAGATTGGCCATCTCCACCGCGCAGCGGGCCGCCTCGGCGCCCTTCACCGACATGCGCGCCATAGCCTGGTCGTCGGTGTCGGTGGTGAGCACGGCATTGGCGATCGGGATATCCATGTCCAGGGCAATCCGGCTGATGCCGGTAGCCATCTCATTGGAGACCACCTCGAAATGATAGGTGTCGCCGCGCACCACCGAGCCCAAGGCAATCAGCGCATCGAATTCTTTGGATTGCGCCATTTTGCTCAGGGCAATGGGGATTTCCAGGGCGCCCGGCACCGTGGCGAGCAGGGTGTCCGTCATGGCGACACCCAGGCGCACCAGTTCGGATTTGCAGGCGGACAGCAGGCCTTCGCAAACGTCCTGATTGAAACGGCTCATGACCATTCCAATGCGCAGGCCCTTGCCGTCGTAAATGGGGTCCAGTTCAGTCGTGTTCGAGTCGCGTGGCATGGTGCATCCTCATTCATTCGCGTGGCAGGTAGCCCGTCACTTCCAGGCCGAAGCCGTCCATGGCGGGCATTTTGCGCGGGCTCGACAGCAGTTTCATCTTGCCCACGCCCAGATCCTTCAGGATCTGCGCGCCGATTCCGTAGTCGCGCAAATCGGGCTTTTTCGGCTGGGGCGGACCGCTCGCGGGGGTGACGCGTTGCAACAGGGCCTCCGCGCTTTCCGGCCGATGGAGCAGAACGATGACCCCGCTCTGGCTTTCTGCAATCCGTTCCAGGGACCCCATGACGGGCCAGGAATGCTGGCCTCCGGTGACGTCGAGAAAATCCATCACGCTCAGGGGCTCGTGCACCCGAACCAGGGTTTCGCGCTCCGCGACGATCTCGCCCTTGACCAGGGCCAGGTGGGTTTCCTTGGCGCACTTGTCGCGGTACGCAACGAGGCGGAAGACGCCATAAACGGTCTGGATCAGGCGTTCGGCCATCCGTTCCACCAGGCTCTCGGTCTGGTTGCGGTAATGAATCAGATCGGCAATGGCGCCGATCTTCAGGCCATGCCGGCTGCTGAATTCGACCAGGTCGGGCAGGCGCGCCATGGTGCCGTCGTCCTTGAGAATTTCGCAGATGACCGACGCCGGTTGCAGGCCCGCCAGGCCTGCGAGGTCGCAGCCTGCTTCAGTGTGGCCGGCGCGCACCAGCACCCCGCCGGGTTGGGCGCGCAGGGGAAATATGTGGCCGGGCTGGATGATGTCGCCCGGTTTCGCATTGCTGGCCACGGCCGCCTGGATGGTGACGGCGCGGTCGGCTGCGGAGATGCCGGTGGTCACGCCTTCGGCCGCTTCGATCGAGACGGTGAAGGCGGTGCCGTGGGGAGTCTGGTTGTCGCTCACCATCTGGCGCAGACCCAACTGGCGGCAGCGTTCGTCGGTCAGCGTCAGGCAAATCAGCCCACGGCCATATTTTGCCATGAAGTTGATCGCGTCCGGGGTGGCGAACTCCGCCGCCATTACCAGATCGCCTTCGTTTTCGCGGTCTTCCTCGTCCACCAGGATGGCCATGCGGCCGGCTTTCAGTTCGGCAATGATTTCGGTAATCGATGCGAGGCTCATGTTCAGTCTTTGTCGTTGATCTGCGTGAAGCTTGTCAGTCTTTCCACATAGCGCGCCACCATGTCGATCTCCAGGTTGACGCGGCTGCCGGACTTCAGGTGCCTGAGATTGGTCTGCGCCAGGGTGTGGGGAATCAGGTTGAGGCTGAAGCGGGTGCCGCGAACCTGATTGACCGTCAGTGATACGCCATTGACCGTGATCGAGCCTTTGGCGGCAATGTAGCGGGACAGGCTGGCGGGCGCGTCGATTTCAAGCAACTGGCTTTCGCCTGCGGCGTCGCAGCGGATCACCGCGCCGGCGCCATCCACGTGGCCGGATACGATGTGCCCACCCAAGCGGTCCGTCAGGCGCATGGCTTTCTCCAGATTGACTTCGGCCCCGGGCAGAAAGCCTTCGGTGCAGCGCAGGGTTTCCGCCGACACATCCACCGTGAAGCTGGATGCAGTGCACGCGACAGCGGTCAGACACACGCCATTGACCGCAATGCTGTCCCCGGGTGCAACGTCAGAAAGATCCAGGCCGCCGGCTTCAATCGCCATGCGGGCGTCTTCGCCTCGCGCTTCATAGTCGTGAATGCGGCCGATGGCCTGAATGATGCCCGTGAACATAGATAAAGAGCGATGGGCCTGACGCGGCCAGATTCGGGGAAAACAGCAATTCTAGGGGTTTCGGGCCGTTGGTGGAACCCCGCTGGCAGATTGCACGGCTTGAACGGACCGGGCTTGACCAAAAGAGGATAGGCGGGTCTGATATCATATTTGTTTTGACGCCGAACCAGGTTCAGAGGGCAGCATGTTGCAAAGCGATTCGTTCAGCTTTTCCGTCAAAGGGAAGAAATTGTTGCCCATTGTGCAGGGCGGGATGGGCGTGGGCGTATCGGCCCATCGTCTGGCGGGCGCGGTGGGCAAAGAGGGCGCCATGGGCACCATCGCCAGCATTGATCTACGCCATCACCACCCGGACCTGGTCGAGCGGGCCAGGCATTGCCGCAACAAGGAAACACTCGATGGGCTCAATCTGATTGCGCTGGACCGGGAAATTCGCCTGGCGCGAGATACCGCCCAAGGCAGGGGCCTGATCGCCGTGAACGTGATGAAGGCCGTGACCGAACACGCGGCTCTGGTGCGGCAGTCATGCGAGTCCGGGGCAGAGGCGATCGTCATGGGCGCTGGCCTGCCGCTGGAATTGCCGGACATGGCCGAGGGTCATCCCGAAGTTGCGCTGATTCCCATCCTGTCCGACGCCCGAGGTGTGGGGGTGGTGCTCAAGAAGTGGATGCGCAAGTGCAGGCTGCCGGACGCGCTCGTGATCGAGCACCCGCGTTATGCGGGGGGCCACCTTGGCGCGCCCAAGCCGGAGGACATCGCAGATCGCCGCTTTGATTTCGCGCCGGTTCTGGAGGCGGTGTTTCAGTTGTTCAAGGACCTCGGCCTGGAACGTGAACGCATTCCCCTGATTCTGGCGGGCGGCATCAGCAGTTACGAGAAGGTGCGCGAGTTGCTGGGTCTGGGCGCCAGCGCCGTGCAGATCGGCACCCCGTTTGCCGTGACCGTGGAAGGCGATGCCCACCCCAAGTTCAAGCAGGTGCTGGCGGAGGCGGAGCCGGAAGACATCGTCACCTTCATGAGCGTGGCGGGTCTGCCGGCCCGCGCGGTGAAAACCCCCTGGCTGGCGAATTACCTCAAGCGCGAGAGCAAGTTGCAGGCCTGTGCAAAGGCCGGCCGCGAGCGTTGCGCGGTTGGCCTGCATTGCTTGGTTCACTGCGGGCTGCGCGACGGCCTGGCCAAAGCGGGGCAGTTCTGCATCGATTCCCAACTGGTGGCCGCGCTCAAGGGCGATCTCAATAAGGGCCTGTTCTTCCGCGGCTCTGAAAGTTTGCCGTTCGGCAAGGCAATCCGCTCGGTCAGGGAATTGATCGAGTATCTGCTGACCGGCTACAAACCCGCATTGGCTTAGCAGTAACCAGCGCGAATAAACAGCGGCCATGCCAGGGCCACTGCATCATCGGTGGTGCGATGGTCAGGTGCAGCTCCCGCGGCACCCCAAAGTGAAGCCAGCTCGTCCTGGAGCGCCGGCAGGGGGCTGGTACCGACGGCGGCGATATAGCGTTTCACCGCAGACCAGGTCGAGAGATAGGCCATCAGGCGTGGCAGGTTCCAACTGACTTCAATGGCAAATTCCGGCGCGAGAATTTCATCGAAGGGAAACGCCAGGCTGCGATAGCGGTCATCGATCAGCGCGCGCTCCGGCGGCCAATAATGGCCGATGGTATGCGCATAGAAACGCTCCAGGGCCTGATCCAGGGAACCGGGCAGGACCAGGCGTCCATAGCCCCATACCGCGATGACGCCGCCGGGGCGCAGCACCCGCCGCGCCTCGGCATAAAAGCCATCCAGGTCAAACCAGTGAACGGCCTGGGCAACCGTAATCAAGTCCACGCTGTCATTTTCCAGGCCGCTGGCTTCAGCCGCGGCCACCCGGTATTCGACTCCCGGAAAACTCTTGGCTGCCTGGATCTGTTGGGCGCTGGCATCACTTGCGATCACCTGTTTGAAATGACCCGCCAGTTCGCGCGCCGCCTGGCCGCTGCCGGTGGCGCAGTCCCAAGCCCGTTCGCGGCGCTCGCACAGTCCGGCCAGCCACGCAAACAGGACGGGTGGATAGCCGGGACGGAACGCCGCGTAATCTGGCGAACCGGTGGAAAAGTGGTCCTTGAAGCTCAAGGCCGCCAAGTCAGTCGCAGGTCGCTGCCCAACTGCCGGGTGTCCATCAAGCGCCAGGTCAGGCGCTGCGTCATGTCGGCCGGCTCGGCAAGCCTGAACAGGCCGCGCGCGGCATCACCCAGCAACACCGGCGCGACATACTGCACCCACTCGTCCACCAGGCCGGCAGCAAGGAGCGCACCGTTGAGGGCGGGTCCGGCTTCGGTCATCACTTCGTTGATGCCTGTCTGCGCGAGGCGCGAAAGCAGGGCATTGAGATCGACCTGGCCATCCGCTTGGGGCAAGCACAGAATTCGGGCGCCGGCGGACTCCAGCGCCGCGCTTCTTTTCGCATCCGGCTCGGCGCAGGCGATGAGCGTGTTGCCTTCCGCCAGAATCCGCGCCGTGGCAGGGGTGCGAAGCCGGGAATCCACGATCACTTTCAAGGGCTGGCGCGGCGTGTCCATGCCGCGCACATTGAGCTGCGGGTCGTCGGCAGCGATCGTGCCGACCCCAGTCAGAATGGCGCAGGAGCGGGCGCGCAATCGATGCACATCGCGCCGTGCGGGCTCGCCCGTGATCCATTTTGAGCGGCCGTTCGAGAGCGCAGTCTTGCCGTCAAGGGATGACGCCGTCTTGATGCGCACGAAGGGGTGGCCAAACACCATGCGCTTGATGAAGCCTTCGTTCAGCGCTCTTGCTTCGGCTTCCAGCAGTCCGCTTTGGGCCTGAATGCCGGCAGACTGCAATCGACTCAGGCCGTTGCCGGAAACCTGCGGATTCGGGTCGGTCATTGCCGCAACCACCCGGGCCACGCCCGCCTCGGCGAGGGCGTCGGCGCAGGGCGGGGTGCGGCCGTGATGAGAGCAGGGTTCGAGGGTGACGTAGACGGTAGCGCTCCGCGCTTTGTCTCCGGCTTCCGTCAGCGCATGGATTTCGGCATGCGGCCCGCCGGCCATGGCGTGCCAGCCCTGACCGATGATGTTGCCGTCCTTGACGATGACACAGCCTACCCGGGGATTGGGGGTAGTGGTGTTAAGCCCGCGCTCGGCCAGTTGCAGGGCGCGGGCCATGTGGGCGTAGTCTTGCCGGGTGAACATTTTGCTCACACCCGCCCCTCACCCCCGACCCCTCTCCCCGCACGCGGGGCGAGGGGAGAGTGGCGTTCCTCGCACCTCACGCTATTACTTCTCCACTTCCTGCAAGGCGTCGCGGAAATCATTTACATCCTGGAAGCTGCGATAGACTGAGGCAAAGCGGATGTAGGCGACCTTGTCGAGCTTTTTCAGTTCGTTCATCACCAGTTCTCCCACTTCGCGGGCCGGCAGTTCGCGTTCGCCCATGGCAAGAAGCTTCTGCCGAATGTGGTCGATGGCCTGGTCCACCAGTTCCGTAGACACCGGGCGTTTGTGCAGTGCGCGGCGAAATCCTTCGCGCAATTTCTCGGCGGAGAATTCTTCCCGCGTGCCATTGCTCTTGACGATCTGGGGCAGGCGCAGCTCGGCGGTTTCAAAGGTGGTGAAGCGCTTGTCGCAGGCCGCGCAGCGCCGCCGCCGCCGGATGGTGTCGCCCGGCTCGCTGACGCGCGAGTCGACGACCTGGGTGTCAGCGTTGCCGCAGAAGGGACATTTCATGCGTCAGGGATCAGAGGTCAGGCATCAGGCATCAGAAAAGAGTGCGGCAAAGCCGCACAAGCCTCTGATCCCTGGTTCCTGATCCCTGTCATCTGTTGCCGTAGACCGGGAACTTCGCGCACAGCCGCTGCGCGTCGCCCGCGACCCTGGCGATGACGGTATCGTCACTGGGCGCGTCCAGCACGTCGGCGATGAGATTGGCCAGTTGTTCCGCTTCCAGTTCCTTGAAGCCGCGGGTGGTCATGGCCGGCGTGCCGATGCGGATGCCGCTGGTGACGAAGGGCTTCTGCGGGTCGTGGGGAATGGCATTCTTGTTGACCGTGATATGCGCCCGGCCCAGCACCGCCTCGGCTTCCTTGCCAGTGAGATTCTTCGGTCTCAAATCAACCAGAAACAGGTGGGATTCGGTGCGCCCGGAAATGATGCGCAAGCCGCGTTCGGTGAGCACCTTGCACATCACCAGAGCGTTGTCGATGACCTGTTCCTGATAATGCTTGAATTCCTTGGTGGCCGCTTCCTTGAACGCCACCGCCTTGCCGGCAATGACGTGCATCAGCGGGCCGCCCTGCAGGCCGGGAAATATTGCGGAGTTGATGGCCTTCTCGTGTTCCGCCTTCATCAGGATGATGCCGCCGCGCGGCCCGCGCAGGGTCTTGTGGGTGGTGGAAGTGACCACGTCGGCATGCGGCACCGGATTGGGATACACGTCGGCAGCGATGAGGCCGGCGTAGTGGGCCATATCGACCATCAAGATTGCGCCGATTTCCTTGGCGACTTTGGCAAAGCGCGCGAAATCGATACGCAGGGAGAAAGCGGATGCGCCGGCAATGATCAGTCTCGGTTTGTGTTCGTGCGCCTTGGCTTCCATCGCTTCGTAGTCAATGTCTTCCGCGGCGTCGAGTCCATAGGCCACCACCTTGAACCATTTGCCGCTCATGTTGAGCGCCATGCCATGGCTGAGATGGCCGCCTTCGGCCAAACTCATGCCCATGATGGTGTCGCCGGGCTGGCAGAATGCCATCAACACCGCCTGGTTGGCCTGCGAGCCGGAATGGGGTTGCACGTTGGCGGCTTCTGCGCCGAACAACTTCTTCGCCCGATCGATGGCGAGCTGTTCGGCGATGTCCACCCACTCACAGCCGCCGTAATAGCGCTTGCCCGGATAACCTTCCGCATATTTGTTGGTGAGCACGGAGCCCTGAGCCTCCATCACGGCCGGGCTGGTGTAATTCTCCGATGCGATCAGTTCGATATGGTCTTCCTGGCGCTTGGCTTCGCCCTGGATGGCGGACCACAACTCGGGATCGGTGCTGGCGATGCTTGGACTGGCGGGAAACACGGGAACTCCGGCGGCAATGGAATCGGGAACGCAAATTTTAGCATGGGCCTTCCGGCCGCTCGCCGCATAGATACAGGATACTTTTGCGGAGCTTGAAACTTTGACGACATGCCTCATCTAACTATAAGCGTTTTCTAATAAACGCCTGTACATGTCCCTTTCAAGACAGGAGGTATGTTGTGACTGGACTGATTCCCCGTTTCAACCCCAATGGGGTGATTACTGTCAACCGCGTGCTGCTGCGGCCCGAGTACACGGTGGAAGATCTGGAAGAACGGGTCGCCGTGCTGTGCGAGAACGTGAAGACCTATCATTCTGATACCGGCTTCGTTGGCGGTTTCGTTGCCCTCAATTCGGGTCAGGTCTCCAACGAGGGCTCCACGATAGGGCAGGCAGTGGCTAATCCGCTGGCCGGCAAGGAAGCCCTGATTGTCACGTTCTGGCAATCCTTTGCCGATCATGAGCGCTCCCACCGCTCCCCCACCTTCCAGCCCCTGTTCAAACATGTGCTGGAACTGTGCGAAAACGGCAACGAGGAAGTCGCCTATACGATGCTATGGAGCGGCAAAGCCTACAGCGCGACGCAAGCAGCGGAGGCACGCGCGGTGAAGGAGAAGTACAGCAAGGCGGCGTAAGCAACAAAGCCCGACTTAACGGTTCAACCCCGTCCTCTCACGGAAGGAAAATTCTTGAGCACGCTGGCTGCAGGAGGGTTGCCGGGCTGGCGTTGTTCCGCCGCTTCCATCAGTTGTTGAACCTCCTGCCTCAGGACCTTCAGGTTCTGCCGCTTTCCAATGCCAGCCACACAACATTGCCTGGCTTGGCGCGGCAGGCCCCCCCCCGGGTCTGACGGCAGAAGAACCGGAATGCCCGTGATCACGATGAAGGGGGTGGTCACGGGTGTCAGCCCTCGAAACAAAGATGAATCATGGGGCGCATCCTTATAATTCCAGGCGGGCTACTGATTCGACACGAATCCCCTTGAGGATATAGGCGGTTCACGCCAACATGTCCGCCTGTTGCCATGTGGCATCTTGAATCAATACGTATTCAAAATCGCTTCACCGTTGGGCGGGAATTCAAGTCATATGTTTTCCGGTCAATATGAAATGAACTGACAAGGAGACAGGATGAAACGCCGTGATTTTATCAAGGGAGCCGGCGCGGGACTGGCAGCGGGGACGGCTGCTACGCTGACCGGCTGCGGCAAGCAGACCGCGGGTGTTGCAACTCAAGGCCTGCCCGAGGTGCGCTGGCGGCTGGCGTCGAGCTATCCCAAGAGTCTGGACACGATCTATGGGGCGGCCGAGGTATTGTCCGCACACCTGGCGAAAATGACCGGCGGCAAATTTCAAATCAAGGTCTATGCGGGCGGAGAGATCGTCCCCGGACTGCAGGTGCTCGATGCGGTACAGAACGGCACGGTGGAATGCGGCCATAGCGCCAGCTACTACTACGTGGGCAAGAATATGGCTTTTGCTTTTGACTGCGCCTTGCCGTTCGGCTTGACTGCACGCCATCAAAACGCCTGGATGTACGCCGGAGGCGGTATCCAGCTGCTGCGCGAGCTATTTGCCAGGTACAGCATCCTCCAGTTTCCCGGTGGAAACACCGGCACACAGATGGGCGGCTGGTTCCGTAATCCGGTCAACAGCCTGGCAGACTTGAAGGGCCTGAAAATGCGGATTCCGGGCATCGGCGGCCAGATCATGGCGCGGCTGGGAGTCGTGCCGCAGACCATAGCCGGCGGCGATATCTATCCCTCATTGGAGAAGGGCGCCATCGACGCCGCCGAATGGGTGGGACCCTATGATGATGAAAAGCTGGGCTTCCACAAGATTGCAAAGAATTATCTGTTCCCTGGATGGTGGGAGGGTGGTCCCCAGCTCTCTTTCTACGTCAACCGGGAAAAGTGGAACAGCCTGCCGGAGCCCTATCAGCAGGCGTTTGAAACTGCGTGCGCGGAAGCCAATGTCACGATGCTGGCGGACTATGACGCCAAGAATCCCATGGCCCTGGCCAGCCTGGTTCAGCAGGGCGTAAAGCTTATGCCCTTCCCCAAGGATGTTATGGCGGCGGCCAAGCAGGCGGCATTTCAGATCTATGACGAGGAAGCGGCAAAGAACGCGGACTTCGCGAAAATCTATGGGGAATGGAAAAGATTCCGCGACATGGAAATCGCCTGGTTCAAGGTGGCAGAGTCCAGCTACGACAATTTCATTTACTACAGCAAGTGAGCATGCGCACCCCCTCATCCTGCCCTCCCGTCCGAGGGGGAGAGGGCAGGGTGAGGGGGCTTGGAGATACTACTTCAGCACTTCCAGCACCACCCGGCGGTTCTGCTTGCGATGCTCGCGCGTCTTGTTGTCGGTGACGGGGCGAGTTTCCCCATAGGAAATGACATTCATGCGGTGCAGGGGTATGCCGGCCTGATTCAGGTAATCCCTGACCGCTTCAGCCCGTTCCTGGCCCAGATGCAGGTTGTAGGCCGAAGTGCCGCGATTGTCGGTATGGCCCTGGATCTCAATGTAAACGTTCTTGTTGTCGGTCTTGAGTTGTTCGGCGAATGCGTCCAGCGCCGACTTCGCATCGGACGACAGCGCGTACTTGCCGAATGCGAACTTGACCTTGTCGTCGCTCAACACCATTTCGTCGATCAGCTTGCCTTCCGCCAGCACATGGGCGTCATTCGCCCGGTCCAGGGCGTCCTGGGCCAATTTTGAAGTCTGGGCGATCTGCGCTTCATTCTGGCTGATACGACCGCCCTGCGCCTTGAGGTCGTTGCCCACCGCCTTGAGACTCGAATCCAGGCCTTCCAGCCTGCTGGATTGACTGTCGACGCGCTGGTTGACGGGCGCGACTTGTTCCTTGACGTAATCCTTGGTTGCGCAACCTGACAGGATGGCAGCCAGCAGGGCGAGCAACAACAATGGCTTGGTCGTGTTCATCTTCGATATCCTTTCGTAGGAACTTGAGGCAAATCAATTAATAGGATGACACACAAACCCGCACCCTGTCTAATGCCCCCGAGGCAGAAAGGCGTCCGAACCGGAATTGAAATCCATGGGGAACGGCTGTCCGGCGCGATTTGTCTCCTGATGGATGCCGACCATGCCGGGAAAACTGAGCACCATTATCAACATGAAGACCTGAATCAACACAAACGGGATCGCGCCCCAGTAGATGTCGGTCGTCTTAACATTCTTGGGCGCCACGCTGCGCAGATAGAACAGCGCGAAGCCGAACGGCGGGTGCAGGAAGGACGTTTGCAGGTTGACCCCGAGCAGCACGCCGAACCAGATCAGGTCTATGCCGAGCTTCTCGGCCACTGGCGCCAGCAGCGGCACGATGATGAAGGCGATTTCAAAGAAGTCGAGGAAGAACGCCAGGACAAACACCATCAGGTTGACGGTAATCAGAAACCCGAGCTGGCCACCGGGCAATCCGGTAAGCAATTGCTCCACCCAGATATCGCCGTCCATGCCGCGAAACACCAGGGAAAAGACCGTTGAGCCGATGAGGATGAAGATCACAAAGCTGGTGAGCCGGGTGGTGGAATCCATCGCCTGCTTGAGCAGGTCAAGACTGAGCCGCCGCTTGACCAAGGCCAGCACCAGGGCGCCGGCTGCGCCCATGGCGCCGCCTTCCGTGGGTGTGGCGACGCCCAGAAAAATGGTGCCCAACACCAAAAAGATCAGCACCAGTGGGGGGAGCAGCGTCACCACGATACGTTTGAGCATGGCGGCGGGTTTCAGGTTGCGGGCTGCAAGCGGCAAGGCCGGCGCGGCAGTCGGCTTTATCAGCGTGACCACGAACACATAGCTTACATAGATGCCCGTCAGGATCAGGCTCGGGAACAGCGCGCCCCTGTACATGTCGCCCACCGACACGCGCAACTGGTCGGACAACACAATGAGCACGAGCGAGGGCGGAAGGATCTGGGCCAGGGTGCCGGAGGCCGCGATGACGCCGGCGGAAAGCCGGGTGCTGTAGCCGTGGCGCAGCATGACAGGCAGGGAAATCAGCCCCATGGCAATCACCGATGCCGCTACTACGCCGGTGGTGGCGGCAAGCAGGGCGCCGACAAAGATCACCGCGTAGGCCAGCCCGCCGCGTATCGGACCGAACAACTGGCCCAGTGTATCGAGCAGGTCTTCCGCCATGCCGGTCCGCTCCAGGATCAGGCCCATGAACGTGAAGAACGGAATGGCGAGCAGCGTCGCGTTGGACAGGATGCCGTATATCCGTTCCGGCAGCGCCTGCATCAGGCTGAATTCGAAATGCCCCGTCAGGATGCCGACCATGGCGAATAGCAAACCATTGGCGGCGAGCGAAAATGCAACCGGATAACCCAGCAATAGAAACACCACCAGGCTGGCGAACATCAGCGGGGCCATCAACTCCAAGCCCTCATACCTCCTCGACCGATTTTTCTGCCGGCAGTACGAGATGGCCGCTCAGCACCCCCAGACGCTTGATGACTTCCGCGATCCCCTGCAGGAACAAAAGGCCAAAGCCCAGCGGCAGCATCAGCATGATGGGCCAGCGCACCAGTCCGCCTGCGTCTGCGGATACCTCGCCGGAGAGCAAGGCCTTGGTGAACAAGGGCCAGGACAGCCAGGCGATCAGCCCGCAGGCAGGCAACAGGAACAGCACGCCGCCCAACAGATCGATGGCGGCCTGGGACTTGGGGGAGAGCCGGCCATAGAGGATGTCGATACGCACGTGGCCGTTGTGCTTGAGGGTGTAACCCGCCGCAAGCAGGAACAGTGCGCCGAAGCAATACCATTGCAGTTCCAGCCATGCGTTGGAACTGGTGTGCAGGCCATAGCGAATCAGGGCATTGCCCGCCGACACCAGGGTGGCGGCCAGCACCAGCCACCTGACCAGGCGGCCGACATATTCATTGAGCCGGTCCACCCAACGGCTGAAACCAAGCAGGGCGTTCATTGGATCGCTCCGGTGTCCTTCAGCAGTTGAGCCAGACGCTCGGCCACAACGCGGTAGCCCTCGGCATTGGCGTGGATGGGGTCGGATTTGAGCCTGGGGTTCTTTAGCACCCGATCAAAGATTTCTCCCTCATAAGGCAGCTTGAATTCTTCGGCCAGTTTTCGGTAGAGCGGGGGTGGCCCGGAGAAGAGTTTGGGTTCGGGCACGCCAATCAGGACAACGCTTGCGCCGCGGGCACGAATGGTCTGAATCATGCTGCGCAGATTGGACTCCGTCGCGGCGGGATCAAGCTTGCGCAGCATGTCATTGCCGCCAAGGCAGAGCAGCACAAGTTTGGGGTGTTGTTCCTCCAGCATGTCGGGCAGGCGCTGGAGTCCTTCGGCGGTAGTTTCGCCGGGCACGCCGGCATTGATAACCGTGTGTTTGATGAGCCTGGACAAAACTGCGGGATACGACAGGTCTTCCGAAGCGCCGTTGCCAAAGGTCAGGCTGTCGCCAAACGCAACGATCGTATCGCCGTCGCCCAGCGGTGAAAGTTGCGGTGGCCGCTCACAGGCGAGAATTGCCAGTGCCGCGACCAGCCATGCAAGGATCAAACGAAGACTTGGCATTGCGCCCGCGCGCCTCACGGCTTGGGCCTCGCCTAGTGACCCGCGACGGTCATCTTGTCTATCAGGATGGAGCCGGTCAGCTTGCTATGGCGGCGGTCCACGTCCTTGCCGATGGCCTGGATGCCCTGGAACATTTCCTTCAGGTTGCCTGCGATGGTAATTTCCTCCACCGGATAGGCGATCTCTCCACCCTCCACCCAGAAGCCGGCGGCACCGCGCGAGTAATCGCCGGTCACCATGTTGGTCCCCTGACCCAGCATTTCCGTCACCAGCAGTCCGCTGCCCATTTTTTTCAGCAGGCCATCCAGTTCGAGATCACCGGTCTGCAATATCAGATTGTGGCTGCCGCCCGCATTGCCGGTGCTCGCCATACCCAGCTTGCGGGCGGAATAGCTCGAGAGAAAATAGCCCTGAACCACCCCGTCCTTCACCACATCCCGGGCGCGCACTGCCACGCCTTCATTGTCGAACGGGCAAGACCCCAGGCCCTTCTTGATAAACGGATCCTCCCTGAGCTGCACAATGGGAGCAAAGACCTGGTGCCCCAGGCTGTCGAGCAGAAAGGAAGATTTTCGGTAGAGGTTGCCACCGGAAACGGCGCCGACAAAGCTGTTCAACAGGCTGCTGGCAATGGGCGCTTCGAAAATGACCGGGCAGCTGCGGGTATCCAGACTGCGCCCTCCGAGCCGGCGCACGGTGCGCTGCCCCGCGTTTAGGCCCACGGCTTCCGGCGTTTCCAGATCAGCCGCATCGCGCGAACTGGTGTACCAGTAATCCCGCTGCATGCCCTTGTCGTCGGCGGCGATCACGGCCACCGACAGGCCGTGGCGGGAGGAGGCATAGCCCCCCATGAAACCCAGGCTGTTGGCATACATGAAATGGGATGCCTGGGTGCTGGCCGAGCCCCCCTCGGAGTTGACAATACGGCGGTCGACGGAAAGCGCCGCCGCTTCGCAGGCCCGGGCCCGCTCGGCGGCTTCTTCCACGGTCATCGGCCAGGGATGATGCAGATCCAGTTCTGCCTGGTCGGTGGCCAGCCAGGATGCCTCCGGCAGACCGGCGAATTCATCTTCCGCCGTGTAGCGGGCAATCGTGGCGGCTTTTTCAACCGTGGCGTTCAGCGCGCCCTCGCTCAAGTCCGAGGTACTGGCGTGGCCCTTGCGCTGGCCCACGTAGAGCGTGATCCCCACGCCCTTGTCCTTGTTGTACTCGATGGTTTCGATTTCGCCCTTGCGCACCGTGACGGTCTGGCCAAAGCCCTCCGAGACTTCCACTTCGGCGCCGGTGGCGCCGCTGACTCTGGCATGATCCAGCACCAGTTGGGCGATGCGCTTGAATTGTTCCTGACTGTAGCTGAACGCAGACATGAGCGGATGCCGGGATAAAATGAAGGCACATTCTACCCGCCAGCCACTCCATGAGCGAAATTGACGAAACCCCGGAACTTGCCTCTCCCAGCAAGACGCGCAAGAAACAGGAAATGCACGAACTGCAGGAACTGGGGGCGGAACTGGTCAAGCTGTCCGAATCCCAACTGGCAAAACTGCCCCTGCCGGAAGGCCTCAGGACGGCGATCATGGATGGCCGGCGCTTTACCAAGCATGAAGCCTTGCGCCGCCAGCTCCAATTCATCGGGCGCCTGATGCGTGGCGTCGACCCCGCGCCCATCCGGGCTAAACTGGAAGTGTGGCGCGGGCAAAGCGCCCAGGCCACCGCCCTGCAGCACAAAATCGAGCGCTTGCGCGATCGCCTGATTGCGGAGGAAGGCGCGCTGACCGAATTCCTTCGTGACATGCCCATGGTCGATGCCACTGAGGCGCGTCAACTGATCCGCAATGCGCGCAGGGAAGCGGCCGAGAACAAGCCGCCCAAATCCAGCCGCGCCCTGTTTCGTCTGATCCGCGATGCGCTGGAGACCCCCGCTGAAACTGAAGATTGAGCAGGCGCTGGTTTGTGTGGACCCGGTCATCGACTGCCGGCGCCAGGCCGTGCATCGTAATGGTTTTCGCGGTTCGCTGCGATCGGAACAAGCCCCAGCCGCCCTGAAATGAATGCCTGTCTTGATCATGGCGCAATCTTTTGCTTCTTGAGGGTTTCCAGCCGGGGCCTGCCAAGCTAAGCTGAGAGAACCGCGCAGTACAACCCGAACAACAACCAAGGAGGTCATTGTGTTCGCGCGCCTGAGCAAGCTGGCCCTGAGCCTGCCCTTCCTGATCGCGGCCGGCCTGTTTGTCCTTTATCTGGTATTCGGCTTCTTTCTGGTCGATCCACTGGCGAAGAAACTCCTGCCCTGGATAGGCGAGCACAAGCTGGCGAGCCAGCTTTCGGTGCAGAGCGTCAAGTTCAATCCGCTGACGCTGGAAGCTACGGTGCAGGGTCTCAAGCTTGCGGAGAAGAGCGGCGAGCCCCTCGCCGGGTTTGATCGGCTTTATGTCAATCTCGAAACCACCGGCCTGTTCCGGTTCGCCTGGCGTATCAAGGATATTCAGCTCAGCGGCCCGCGTGCTGAATTTGTCGTGCGGCGCGGCGGCACCCTCAACTGGGCCGCCCTTATCGCCAAGCTTAATGAGGACAAGAGCCCCCCTTCGAAAACCATGCCCCGGGTCCTGATCGACCATATCAAGATCGAAGGGGGCGACATCGACTACACCGATGCCAATCGAAGCGGTGCCCCGTTTAACGCGAGCTTGCAGCCGCTCGGTGTGGAACTGGACGGCTTGTCCACCCTGCCGGAAGACCGCGGCGACTACATCCTCGCCGCCAAGTTGCCGGAGCAGGGCGGCACGCTCAGGTGGAATGGCGACGTGTCGCTCAACCCGGTCAAATCCGACGGCAAGATCGCGCTTGAAGGGGTCAGTCTGCCCAAGCTGCTGAAGGTGATCCGGACGCCGCGCAATTTCGAACTGCCGTCGGGAACGCTTGCGGCCGGCACGCGTTATCGTTTTGCCCTGCTGAAGGACAAGCCCTGGGTGCAGGTCAATGGCGCCAACCTGATCGTGCAAAACGTGAGTCTCGCGCCCAAGGGGGGCGGCGCGCCGGTATTCGAATTGAAAGAGGCGCGGGTCGACAACGCGAATCTGGACCTGAGCGCGCAAACAGTGGACGTGGCGGGCGTGAGCCTGAGCGGGGGGCGGCTCTCTGCGACCCGGGGTGCTGACGGCATGCTCGATTGGGAGAAGCTGTTCGCGCCTGTGAGCCCAGCCGCGGCCACGCCGGCGCCTACACCCGCAATCACGCCCGCGCCCGCATCTGCGTCACCAGCCACACCCGCAACCGATGCGGCAACGCCGCCCGTCAAGGCGGGCCCGGCGCAGAGCGCGCCGCCGTGGAAACTGGCGGTAAGACAAATCAGTCTGGCTGACTGGAACGCGCGCTACACCGACCAGGCTTACGCCAGCCCGCTTAGCGTTGACGCCGCCGCATTCCACCTGAGCGCCGCGCTCAGCGGCGAAATCGGCACCACGCCCGCGATTCAGGTCGCGCCGGTCAATCTGGGCCTGGGGCCGGTGCAGGTGTTTTCCGGCAACGACAAAACGCCTGTCGCGAGACTCGATCAAGCCAGCGTGAACGACGCCGCCTTCGATCTTGGGTCAAACAAACTGACCATCGGCGCAATCGAAGTCGCCGGCGCCAAGACCTCGGTGGCCTTGGGCAAGAACAAGGAGCTCAACTGGACCCGCATCCTTGCCAAGGCGCCCGGCGCGCCCGCGCCCAGTCAGGAAGCGGCTCCCGCCAGGAGCAAGCAGGCGATGGAATTGCAGCTCGGACGGTTCGGCGTAACGGGTATTCAGGTCGCGGTCAGCGACCAGTCCCCGCCCACGCCGGTCAATCTTGATATCACCAATGGCCACGTGAGTCTGAAGGATCTGAGCCTGGATCTCGACAAGCCGGTTGCAGTGGAGGCGGGACTCAGCATCAGGCAGGGCGGCAGCTTCAGCGCCAGCGGCAGAGTGGCGCCGGGCAAGGCGAGCGGCTTGCTGAAACTGAAGCTCGCAGCCTTGTCGCTCAAACCATTCGCGCCTTACGTCAATCAGTTCGCCAGACTCAGGCTCAACAGCGGCGCGGCCTCAACCTCCGGCAGACTTAGATTCGCCCAGGGGAAGAAGGGCACTTCGCTCGATTACGCCGGCGGCTTTGGCGTGAGCGATCTGGCAACCAACGAGGAGGACACCGGGGATGCTTTCCTGGGCTGGGAGAAACTGTCATCCGACAGCCTCCGGTTCAAGCTCAACCCCAACAGCCTGCACATGAGCGAACTTGTCGCGCTCAAGCCGTTTGCCAAGTTCATCATCTACGAAGACAAGACCCTCAACATCAAGCGCATCCTGCGCAGCTCGACCGCCGAGCCGGCTGTGCCCGCTTCTCCTGAAGCCGAGCAGGCGCCGGCTCAGGAAGAAGCTGTGGAGCCGGTCAAGCCCAAGCCGGAAGAGGCTGCGCCGACCACCGAGGAGGCGGCCAAACCGGCGGCATTTCCCGTCGCCATCGAAAGGTTGCGCATCGAGGACGCCAATGGGGAATTTGCCGACCTGTCGCTGCCGACCAAATTCGGCACCCGCATGCATTCCCTGACCGGTGTCATCACCGGGGTTTCGACAGATCCGGCTACGATTGCGCAGGTGGAACTTGACGGCAAGGTGGACGAATTCGGCTCGGCCCGCATACGCGGTTCAGTCCAGCCGTTCAGGGCGACGGAATTCACCGACCTGCTACTCAGCTTCCACAACCTGGAAATGGCCAATCTCACGCCTTATTCGGGCAAGTTCGCCGGGCGCAAGATCGATTCGGGCCGGCTCTCGGTCGATCTCGAATACAAGATCAAGCATCGCCAGTTGGCCGGGACGAACAAGTTCGTCATCAATACGCTCAAGCTGGGCGAGCGCGTGGACAGCAAGGATGCCATGCACTTGCCGCTCGATCTGGCGATCGCCTTGCTGGAGGACAGCAATGGCGTGATCGATCTGGATCTACCCATCTCCGGCAGCCTGGACGACCCGAAATTCAGTTACGGCAGGATCATCTGGAAGGCCATCGTCAATGTGTTGACCAAGCTGGTTACCGCGCCATTCCGTGCCCTGGGCAAGCTGCTCGGTATCAGTTCAGAGAAGCTCGAAGCGATCGATTTCGATTTCGGCTCCGCCAAGCTGTTGCCGCCGGAACTTGAGAAGCTCAAAAATTTGGGCGAGGCCCTGGCCAAGCGGCCCGCACTTGCCGTAACCGTGCAGCCCGCCTATGAAATTAAGGGTGACACGCGCGCGATCCAGCAATTGTGGATACGCCGTGATGTGGCCAATCAGATGGGACTCAAGATCGAGCCCGACAAGGAACCGGGGCCCGTCGACACCACCAATCCCAAGGCGCAGAAAGCGCTGGAAACGCTGTACGACGCGCGCTTCGAGAAGCAGGGCGGGCTCAAGGCGCTCAAGGCAGCATACGAGAAGCCCAAGCCGGACGCAAAACCGATCCATGCCGAAATGCTCGAACGCCTGACCGTGCATATTCCAGTGACGGAGGGCGAATTGCAGCGTCTGGCAGGCGAGCGCGGCGAGGCGGTGAAGCGGCAACTGGTGGACGTCGGCAAGGTCGATGCGGCCCGGGTGAGCGTTGGGGCGCCGGTCAAACAGGACGATGGCGGCAAGCTCGTCGTCAGCAAGATGAGCCTGGGGGTGAGCAAGGCTCCGGCGGCGCTGCCCGTGCCAGCCGGCCCCACGCCGACAGCGCCCGTCCCCGTCCCCGCAGGTTCGACGCCTTGATAATCAGGGTGAGGGATAACGGGCGAGAATTTTGGCGATTCCAGCCTTGCTGAGGCCACATGAATCAGTCTGCACCAGCTCCCGCCAGCCCCGCTCCATCGGACGGATACGTCACCCTCACCCATGTAATCTATGCGCTGCACAGCCTCACCGTGCTGACCGGTCTGCTGACCCCGGTGTTCATCGTCACCGCCTTTGTTACCGGCTGGCCTTCCATCCTGGCCGTCATCCTCAATTACCTGAAGCGCGGCCGGGTCAAGGGCAGTTTTCTCGAATCCCATTTCCGCTGGCAAATCCGCACCTTCTGGTTCGCCCTGCTGTGGATCGTGGTGGCCTTGCTCCTGGTGCTGAGTCTTTTCGGCCTTCCCCTCGCCTGGGTGGTGGTTGCCGTTTCCGGCCTGTGGGTGCTTTACCGGGTGGCGCGGGGCTGGCTGCGTTTGCTCGACAGAGAGCCCATGCCGGTTTGATCTACCTCGATCCAATTCCCTCGCCCCCTTCGAAGGGGCGAGGTGGCGATGAAGGAGTGGAAGTCATTTTGCCGCCATCATCCGTTCGCATTTGCCCAAGCTTGGCTGAACCATGAAGTTCGCATTCGAACAGAGTCACGAGCCCCTGGCGCCCATGCCGGTCTTTCTTCGGCGACTGGTTCAGTCTGCCGGGCTTGCCGCCTCGCTGATCGGCGTCAGCCTGGCGATTGGAGTGGCGGGTTATCACTGGATTGCGGGGTTTGCCTGGATTGATGCGCTGCTCAATTCCTCCATGATTCTGGGCGGCATGGGCCCGGTCAACGCGCTTGAAAGTAGCGCGGCTAAAGTGTTCGCCTCGCTCTATGCGCTATACAGCGGGCTGGTGCTGATCGCCTTGATGGGCATACTGCTGACTCCGATTATGCACCGCCTGCTGCACCATTTTCATCTGAGCGCCAATCCCGACGGGCCACGCTCCAGCCCAACCCGAAGGGGCCTGAATCATCGGGACCTTGGGTAAATCGTCCGTCATGTCATTCCGCTTCGTCCGTATTGCCGTGCTGCTGGGCATACTGGTGTTTTCCCTGGGCTTCACGTTGGGCGAATCCTATCTGGTTCGGAGCTGGGTCTCGCCCCTGCAGGTGTCCATCTATCCCGTCAATGGCGACGGCAGTGAGGCATCGGCGGACTATATTCGTCGCCTCAAGAATGAAGACTTTGCCGATATCAACACCTTTCTGCAGGAGCAGGCGCACCGCTATGGCCTCAAGCTGAACCCGGCGTTGACCCTGGCGCTGGAACAGCCGCTGCATGACATCCCGCCCCCGCCCCCACATGACCGGAGCGTGCCGAAAATCATGCTTTGGAGCCTCAAGCTGCGCTGGTGGGTGTATCGGCATTCAGACAGTTTTCTGCCCCAACTGGCCCATATCCGGCTTTATGTGCTCTACCACGAGGCGGACGATCGCGTCCACCTGGACCACTCACTCGGCCTGCAGAAAGGACTGATTGGCGTAGTCCACGCGTTCGCCAGCGATCGGCAGCGCGCTCAGAACAATGTGGTCATTGCCCATGAACTGCTCCACACCCTGGGAGCCACAGACAAGTACGATCTGGCGACCAGCCTGCCTATCTATCCGGAAGGCTACGCCGACCCCGACCGCTTGCCGCTGTATCCCCAGCACGAGGCGGAAATCATGGCGGGCCGCATTCCCTTATCGCCCGAGCAGACCATCATGCCGAGCAGTTTGGCCGAGTGCGTGATCGGCCCTGCCACCGCGTATGAAATCAATTTCGGCGGCGGCGCGGCCAATCAGTATGAGGCCGGGAGAAGCTGAGTTCCTTCACCGGAGATCCGGCCAATTCGGAAACTTTCCAGCACGCGCGAGCCTGATGCGCAGCTACTTGATGGCGAGCAGTTCCACCTCGAAGATCAGCGTCGCGTTGGGAGGAATGACGCCGCCGGCGCCGGTCGCGCCGTAGCCCAGACTCGGCGGAATGATCAGTTTGCGTTTGCCGCCCACCTTCATGCCGGCCACCCCCTGATCCCAGCCTGGAATCACTTGGCCCGCGCCGAGCCGAAATACAAAAGGCACATTGCGGTCCCGGCTTGAATCAAATTTCCTGTGGTCCGTCAGCCAGCCGGTGTAATGCACGACCACGGCATTACCGGCCTTCGCGGCAACTCCCTTGCCGATGGCGATATCCTCGTACATCAGGCCGGAAGCCGTCTTGACAGGCCTGTTGTGCGCGGCAGAGGCGGCCCTGCTCGTAGCGGCATGCTGAACTCTCGTTTCAGCAGCCTGACCATAAGCACAGGCAAACAAGGTGGTGAGGCAGGCGCACACCAGGACTGTCGTCTTCATATCTGGACTCTCAATGATTGCAGGAGAAATTTCCCGGCGGAATTATGCATGGGTTCGGCGTATGCGTGGGCTGCCCCTGACTTCCTCGCAGCCTTGCCGATACTTTGGCGCTGTGCATGCCCCGGGCAGGCCGGGGCTGTGATTGGCGCATCCGTCGATCCCCAATGACCCAGCGATGTGTGACCGAGGTTCCGGAACAGTGCGTCAAGCTGGCCTCGGCAGACGATCGTAACTGCCTCATCTGGACCGGCGTTGCTCAGATCCGGACGAAATAGGGAACAGCGATGAGCGCCACCCCAATGGCAACGAGCACAATGGCGTTTGAAATGAAATAGGGAAAGATCATGAGGGCCAGTCCGCAGACCAGCGGGACGGGCGCTCTCTGCTTCCTTCCGTAAAGGAAGAAGCCGAGCCCGACCGAGCTGAACAGCAGGCCCCAAAGCAGCAACGAAATATTCAATCTGGTCTCACGAATGACCTCAAGTCGAAGGCGAGCGGCTCGGTCGAGGCGAGCAAAGAGCGGGTGGCGCAGCCGTTTCGATTGCAGTATTACGCGCAATTTCGCGGCCCTCATCCCATGCCGAAACTATTGGCGCGACTGATTTTGCCTCAATAGCGACGCCAAAGTGCCCAATAAACATAGTCCAAGCCAACGGTTGAATTCGACGGCCTGCAAGGCTTGCCGTGCAGGCCCGGTGGAACGATCGGCCGCTCCGCTGTCCGCGCCGCCGATCTACTTGATTGCAATCACCATCGAGTCCGGCCCGACAAGCGGTTCCACCCGTGTGGTGGAAAATCCGGCCTCCTTCATCCAGGCCGCACAGTCACTGCCGGTATAATCGAAGCCGCCGGATGTTTCGATGAGCATGTTCAGGCTCATCATCAAGCCAAACGCGTTTTTGCACCGATCATCGTCAATGATGGTTTCATAGACGACGAGTGCGCCGCCTGATGGGACGGCCTCAAATGCCTTCTTTATCAGCATCTTTTTCGTAGGCAGATCCCAGTCGTGCAGGATATGCCCCATTAGCATCACGTCGGCCGTTGGCAGGGGCTGTGTAAAGAAATCACCCGACTGAAACGCAAGCCGATCTGAAGCGCCGACCTTCGCGACGTATTCCTCAAAAATCGGTGCCACTTCCGGCAAGTCAAACCCGGTGCCCTTCAGTTGGGGATTGGCCAGCGCGATCTGCGCCGCAAGATCGCCTTGGGCGGTGCCGACATCAACGAAGGTCCGGTAATCCTTCCACGGGAAGGCGCGGGCGATGGCCATATTGGCGCCATGGCTGACACCGGTCATGGCGCCGAGGAATTCCTTCAAGCGCGCAGGGTCGGCATAGAGCGTTTCGAAAAGATCGGCAGCACCCGTCTTGACTTCATTTTGCGGCAGGCCGGTACGAAGCGCTTCCGTGAGGTGCGCCCAGAACGGATAAAGCCGGTGGTTGGCCATCTCAAGAATGCCGCCCACGTAGGACGGTTTCTTGCGGTCGAGGAACAGTCCAGTCTCGGGCGTGTTGGCGTACACATCAACATTTCGCACCAGGAATCCAAGCGCCACGAGGGCATCGAGAAAGTCGCGTGCCGAGCGAGGGTGCAGGCCAAGGCGTCCGCTCAGGGAATCGAAGGACTCCGGGCCGTGCGCCAACTCGGTGAAAACGCCCATTTCGACCGCACTCAAAAGTGTCTTGGAAGCCCAAAATGCCATCCCGGTTTGCAGGATCTTTTCTGGAGTGAGTTGTTCGTTCATGCAGCTTTCCTCGTCTTTAATCAGGTTTCAGTGTGAATCAAGGCGACGTGCGCGACAACCCAACGGCGGGGCAGTGGCGCGTGACGACCAGGCGAACGACGCATGGCGGTGCCATTCCGTTTCCCTCCATGCAAGCCTGTTTCAGGGCCACTCCGTCGAATATACGGCGAGTATTCTATAGGGTCCCGGTTCCGCATTCCTGAGTCCTCCTTCCTCCAACAACTTTTGCGCCCGGTCAAAACTTGCCAGCAGACAATGTGGATTGGTTTCCACTTCGGTCGCCAGCGAATTGCACGACAATGGGGAGCATTCTGCGCTTGTGCCCGCGGAGAAGCTTACAACGTCGTAACCCTCCAATACCTTCTCACGCGGGTGGACTACGTGAGTTGGAAATGAAGACTCTGCCTTGAAGGCCGTCCACCGATTCTCGATGGCATCGAACTCCTGTTCATGCGCTTCGTAGAAGAACAGCCTGATTCGGCTCAGATCGATAGCGTTCTCCTGGGCCAGCTTCAGGATGATCTCCGGGGAGTCAAAGAACCAGTAGCGATTGTGCTTCCAGTAGTTGATGTAATCAGCGAAATCTTTCGATATGCAGCCGCTGACCGAATAGATGTCCGCCACTCGCTCGGCCTTGAGCCGCTCCGGTCGAACGCTCACACGCTTTGCCATATACCCGACCGGAATCATGCTGGCCCAGATCTTCCCGCCAAGGCGCCGCGCCGTCGGAGCGAAGTGCGGTGCCGCGCGCCGGAAAGCGGTCTCACCATGGACTGTCAGTCACGAGGCAAGCCGCCAAAGCAGTCGAGCCATTGCGATAGCTGCAGCAGCGCAGCCAAACGCGAGCAGCTTCAGCAGACGTCCGCGCAATACAGCCTTCTCGCCGGTAGTGACCGGAGCATCGCGAATGACTCGAGGGCCAGGAGGTGGATACTCCTGTGTTTCAAGAACCCTTCCACCGAGCCACCAAACATAGGCCGAGAACGAAAGAAGCGGCGCGAAGAGAAGAGCGGCGAGAAGTGGAAGAACCAACATGACTCGGTGCGCCGATGATCCCGGCTCAGCCAGTATCCACTCGCGCAGCAAGATGCCATATCGCTCGAAGCCTGCGATCAGCAGGGCGCCCACGCACGCGCCGACAATGACGACGAGTACGGCGCGCCGTTGGATGCCGGAATAGGTTTGACGCACGTTGGTCGTTCCTGCTGTGGCTTAGCGCTCAAGCTCGGGAATACTGCGCGGCCGTACCGCGCAGCGCCGTGCTGAAGCGAGAGTTAGGCGGATCTCACCCCCATTTCTTGCCCAGTTCCTCCAGGCCGGCCTTCTGCAGGTCTTCCGGGCTCATCAGAATACGGAATTTACAACCGGCCTGAAATTTGAGAAAGAAGGGCTCTGCAAGAAAGGGTATATCTGACGGACTGTTTACATTAACCACGAAGATTCCACCGCGCTTTCCGTCTTGCTCAGTGAAGTAGGCCATCTCCGGCTTGATGGTTTCGAGGATGCGCCCCATGATTTCGCCCACCTTGCCGCTTCTGACGAGAGAGTTGAAAGGCTCAAGGGGAAATTCGACCGAAAGTAGCATTTTCATGTGTTGACCTCCTATTGTTGCGGCATTTTAAGGCGGTGCCGCATACGCCTGATCAATGTAATGGATTCTCCCGCCCGAGTTGAGTGGTGGGGCTGGTTGTTGCTCTCAGCACTCGCATCTGCCTGCCCCTTGTTACTCAGATGGCCCGCGGCCTTTCGTTGATGCTGCGACCTCGGCAAGCGCGTCAGTGTAATCGCGCTCTTCCTCCTTGGGTTTGGGGCATGTCCTCGGGCCGGGACGATACTTCACCTTGAGCTCGAACTTATTATGCTGATAGAGATATTCAAAGACTCAAGGAGTTCCCTGCACTTGCTTGCTGGGATCACCGGTGGGCTGGAGCGCCATGCCGGGCTGCTCATCGGCCCGAATCCGGGGCAGTGGCAGGGGCAACCGGAGCGGGGACGACATTGGAGATCGGTGGCAGCGACTTGAGATACGCGAATACTGCGCGCAGATCGTCGTCAGTCATCAACGCGAAATCCATCCAGGGCATGGGCGGCAGGATAGCGCGTCCGCCGCCAGCATGTTTGCCGGTGCGCATGGCCTGAATGAAGATCTCCGGAGTCCAGCCCCCCAATCCGGTGGCATCCGGAGTGAGATTCGCCGCATAACTCACGCCCCACGCGCCGGCCCAGGCGGTAAAGTCATTGTTCGCGATTGCGCCCCACTGGCCGGGGCCGATGACGCCTGACGGCACCGGGGGCAATTTGGCGTTCGCCGGATGGCCCGACAGAAGACGGGTTTTGTCAGGAACCGGACCGTCCGCAGTGAATGATTTCGGAGTGTGACAATCGCCGCAACCTTCTACATTCACAAGATAGAGGCCACGCTCGATGGAAGTGGCTTCGGTGGCGCGTGGCGGCTCATGCTTTGTGCACGCGGCGGTTGCGCCGAGTGCGGCGACAATCAAACAGGTTCTGAAAAGCCTTCCGGGTTGAATTCGTGCGAGCATCCTTCTGTCCTTTGCCGTTGAGTTGCGTTGTCTCGAAGTTATAAAGCATAGAGTGCCGATTTCCTGTTGTGACAGCGGCCCAACGATCAAGCTCGGCCGCGACGCGACGGGGCGTCGGCTGGAGCGACTTGTTGGCCACCGGCCGCATATTGCCTCTCCAGAATGACCAGCGCAATTCCACCGAGTATGGCCACGGACGCCAGTACCAAACGCAAGCTTACGGACTCACCCAGGAAAGCGATTCCACCCAGGGCTGCAATGACCGGAACGCTGAGCTGCACGGTCGCGGCATGGGTTGTTTTCAATGCAGGTAATGCGGTATACCAAATGGCGTACCCTATACCGGAAGCCAGCGCGCCCGAGGCAACCGCGTACCCAAAGCCGGCACTATCCAGAGACGCACTCCCATGCGTAAGCACGCTCATTGCGGCTGCGATGGGAACGGCACGCAGGAAATTCCCCGCCGTTACCCTGATGGGATCGCCCGCACCTTTCCCACGCAAAGAATAGACGCCCCACGCAACTCCCGCGCTCAACATCAACACGGAACCTGAAAAGGGTGGCGCAGAAAGGCCTGGCAGCAACAGACCGACCAGTCCTCCGAGCGCGAGCAGAAGGCCGACAAGCTGCAGTTTCAGCAACCGTTCTCCCGCCCATATGCCATGGGCGATCATCGTTGCCTGTACAGCGCCAAACAGCAGCAGCGCGCCCGTTGCCGCGGGCAGGCTCAGATACGCAAAAGAAAAACCAGCCGCATAGACAAACAACGCGAATGCCGAAAGCCAGGTGCCGTTGCCGGCACGTGCGCCGCGGCTCATGCGCGTGACGAGCCAAAGCGCTGCCGCTCCGGAGATCAGTCGGATGGTGGTAAAGCTCCCTGCATCAATGCAGGTGTGTTTAAGAGCGACGCGGCATAGCAGGGAATTTCCCGCAAATGCCATCATGGCCAGGGAGGTCAGGGCCGCTATCCTTGCAGACGACATTTCCAGCCTTCAGGCAATACCTCGGCACTCACCCTTTGAGCGAGGCCACCCGCTGCGGCCGCATGCCGGAGCAGATCGGCCAGAGCAAATGGTCAGCGCACACCCTTGAACTCCAGTCATTCGCTATCGTGCCAACAGCTCACATAACCAATAGACGGCAATTGCCATTTGCACCGTGAATGCAAGAAAGCGTGCGTTCGCGGCGAGTATGCTGGTCGATGCAAGGTGAATGGAAGATTGAAGCAGCCGGGCAAGCAGCAACCAAGGGGCCAGGGCGTCGGTGACATCGGCCCGATTCGTGAGCAGCGCTACCACCAGGAGTCCGCCGATTATCGGGAAGCTCTCGATGCAGTTGGCGTGAGCGCGCGCCAGGCGTTGCATGAAGGGAGGAAGATTCGAATTGTCCGGTCTGAACTCGTTGGCGGCAACGGTGCGGGTGACCAGGAAACGTACTCGCAGTCCTTCCATCAGAATCAGCAGGAACATCGTCCAGGCAATGAGTGCGGTGAGTACCAATGCGGAAACGTTGTGCATGCTCCATGTCCTTTGTGAGGTGGTGAATTGCGATACTGCCGGATGATTCCATACTTGTCGCGCAAGGCTGCGGGAAGAAAGGGCTGGATCTTCTCCTGTGCCGTATCAGCGGCGGAGCTGAGCGGCAAGCGGTGCGAACCTGCGGCGCGTAAACTGCGCCTTCTTTCGCCCGAACGCGATGTTAGCCATCATGCCTTTCCCCTTCTAGCCAGGGTCCAGGGAAGTCTGTACTCACCTTTCCAGTCAGACCAGCCCCCGCCCGTGCCAAGTGCGGGGCAGGGCAAACCACGTATTGATAGGAACGTCAGCCATCAATTGCTCAAACCCTGAATTCAGTCCGCGCCGGTCAGGGCCGTTACGCCCGCAGGAATTGTTGGGCACCTTCGGAGGCCGGTTATTGCCGGATTTCCGGTTCAACGAGTCTTGCGAGCAGTTCGAGGGACTCTTGCCAGCCAAGATAGCACGCTTCGACGGGAATCACGTCCGGAATCCCGGCTTGCACCACGCTCAACTCGGTTCCGCAGGAAATCGACTTCAAGGATACCGTCACCTGTATGACGCCAGGAAGATTGGGGTCGTCAAATTCATCCGTGTAGCGGATCAACTCGTTTGGCACCAGCTCGAGGTACTCGCCACCAAAGGAATGGCTCTGTCCGGTAGTAAAGTTGGTGAATGACATCTTGAATGTCCCGCCCACCCTGGCCTCCAGGTGATGGACAGTGCCGGTAAATCCGTTCGGGGGAAGCCACTTGGCCATCGCGTCGGCATTGAGAAATGCGCGATACACGCGCTCGGGCGGCGCACGCAGAACACGATGGAGATGCACAGTGTTTGTGGCCATGATGTTTCTCTCCTGTCCCTGGCGGATTTCAAGGTAGATTTCCGCATTGCAATTCGACCGTATTGCCGGATGCAACTTTGGAACCCAACATCAGAACCGTACCCGGCCGACAGGTGTCGAACGGCCAATCCCCATCAGCCATTCAAAACGCGACGGTCACCCCGCATTTTTCGGCAACCGCAAGCAATTTTGCAACATCGGGCGGGCCGGCGGGGATCTCCTGGTCGATCGCAGTAAAGAGCCGGGCGGCGTGGCTGTTTTGGCCGGCGATCGAGATCATCTCGCCGCCGCCGGCGCCAAAGCGAAAGCTGTGAATCGTGCCCGCGGGCAGGTGGACCAGTGTGCCGGGCGTGGCAGTGATGTTCTCGCCGCCGTGACTGATCTCGACGGTGCCCTTGACGACATAGAAGGATTCGTCCCAATCATGGCTGTGCGGCGGCGGTCCGGTTCCCTCATCGCCCTTCTGCAAGAAAATCTCATAGCTCTGCGTAGATGCATTGGACGCCAGCACAGTGACTGTCTCGCCCACCACATTAAGCGCACGGGCGTATGTATTGGGTTTCACCACAAAGGGTTGAGGCTTCATCGTTACCTACCTCCTGCAGGTTTGGTTCAATCGAGACTTAATCGTAGTTTGCGAGACGGGCCGTGTCCAGACCCGGTCTCCCTCGGCGCTGGTGGCGGCCAGTGCGATCGGCTACCGCCCGGAGCGCCCCCAGGTTTGAATTCAGCGGCTGCCCAAGGCGGTCCGCTGGATTGATTCGTCCGGCGTTTGCAGTTTATCAATTCCCGCTTAGCCGCTTGCCGAATGATATTGCATATGCAGGCGAGCGGAAGAGCAGGACGGGATCATTCGTCGGCTCGATTCCATCAGACATCACGAGCGGGTCGAAGTTGATCTTTTCGCATTCCGCACCCTTCTGCGGCGTCGCAGAAGAAATGGTCAATGTTCCGACCTTGACCTCCTTGCGGTTTGCAGGCCACATCAAGGTAGGATTGTCTACAGGATCACCAGGAGCGCCAATCGCCAGCACCATGTCCCAGCGCACAGGTCCATGCTTGAGTCGATCAATCAATTTCTGTTCAAGAAAGTTGGGTGGCGAAGACTTCAGTTCCTCATCAGACATCTGTTTTTCGCCGTCCTCGGGTACGAAGCGCCAATGGACCAGCGTGGTCTTGTTCCTGCGATTCACGAATTTGAACGTATGGATGCCGAAGTAGCTGCTGTTGGCCCAGCTAGGCGGTGGATTATTCTTGGCCAGAAATGCCGCCTGCGGCAAGCTGTCCGGGTGACTTGCCCTGAATGCCTTGATCTTCTCTGGATCAGGTTTGCCGGTTGCCGGATCAGGTTTCTTGGAGACGATATCGTCAAAAAATGTCTGTGGCGTCGCCGCGCCAAAGACGGGCGTATTCAGCATCGTCATGTGCTGCAGGCGGCCCCCCGGCAGCCTGAATTCCAGCGCCATGCCTCGCGGAATCCTTGCGGTATCCGGTACCCTGGGATTGCCGCCGGGCATGGAGAAACGCGCGACAACCGGCACCGGTTTGCCTGAAAACAGCGTCGAACGCGTATAGACGCGCGCCGCCGGCAATCCGACAAATTCGCCAGCAGCGCATGTCCCCTTGGTGTGATTACGGCGTTCCCCCGGATGTACTCCAAAAGTGCCTTCCAGCGCGGACACCACTTGATCCGGAGTCACTTCTTTTTTCGCCGCCATGCAAAGCGGCGCGGTGATGATCAGCAGTCCGCCTAGCAGCCATGCTGATACATTGTTTCCTGCAACGAACATATATGCTCCTTTCATTTTCTGAAGCCGGACCAGGCGCCAAATGTTTGAATTCACGGGCCTGCGCGACTTATCGCGCAGGCCCGGCGGAATGATTGCCTGGACTTGGACGCAAGGATAACCCGGCTGGCCCAATCAAGTGCAGGGGCATCCGTGTCGGGCGTCGGTGCAAATGCTTGAGGCTTCACAGTCCCCCGCCTCCTGTGAGTTGGATTCAATCGGGAGTTAACCGCACTTTTGGGCATGGATCCTGTCTGGACACAGCCTCCGCCGGAGCAGGCAGCGGGCAGTGCGATCGGCTGCCGCCCGGCGCGGCAGAAGGGTTGCGAACAATGGCCTCGAAGCGGCGCGCGCAGGCCTGGCATGAAGACGTCCGCGACATCGCATGGCTGGGCGTGACGTTGACCGCGGCACCTGCGGCCCGGGAAATCCGCATGCGCGTCAGCGTGCTCATTGAGAGCCATGCCACTTGACGGCCAGGCCCGCTCGTCGATTCGAAGCTTTGCAAGGCGGCAGAAAATCGGTCGCAGTGCAGCCATCTGCTTGAGGCGATACGTTCGAATCAAAAGTAGGGCGGCGGGTCGGGCAGTTTGCTGCCGCAGGCGCATTGCCCGTTGGTCTTTTCATGGTTATTCATTTTTTTGCAATCCCTGCACCGCACCCACAGGGTGTTGATGTGATGAGGCACCCATACGCTGGTATAGGCCGCATCGCTCAACTCATCCCAGAATCTTTTCATTGCGTGACTGTGGGCCGGGCTTTGCATGATCTGGCGAACATCTTCGGGATGTTTCCAGGCGCCGATGGTAATGCCCCGCCCACCCGTGCGGGCCAGAGCCAGCCCAATGAATCCATCCATCTGCAACAGCTCCCTGGCAATTTCCCGTGACTGATTCTTTATCTCCTCCGTATCCTCATTGGAATTCCAGATTGACGTGATACTGAATGCGCCGGGTTTCTCCAAGTTGCCCGTTTGCGCGAAAACGGAATAGCCAAATGAAAAGGGGCCGATCCCGGACGGCTGGACAAGCACCTGCAAGCCCATCTGCTCCGGAACGACCCTGGTATCAAAGTAGCCCACCACAGACTCGATCCTGCCGCCCGATACCTTGATGAAATCCGCGCCGGGAAGCAGCACCTTTTGTCCCGAAGGGGGCAAACCCTGAAACGATCCGGTATTGGTTCCCTTCATCAGCCATTGCGCTGCCACCATCCCCTCGCCAGACTCGGCCTTGCTGACTAATTCAAATGCAAGGTCGGGGAAAGCCTCCCACAGGCTTTGCGCATACGCGCCGATATCGCGGCCTCGCACCTTTATGCTGGGGTCATGGTATTCGCCCTCTTCAGTGAAGAGGCTGGCGATGGAACCGGCATCGTGGGCATTCCATGCATTGAAATACGCTTGTGCGACATCTGGAGGATTATTCATGAATAGATATCTCCGACAAAATTCTGGCGTGAAGACGAGCGGCGTTGCGTTGCCTGGACCCTAGGGGAGCCCCTGGCGGGCAAGCAAGACGGGCTTCCGGTGGGCGGGGCAACGCGGTCATTTGGCGATAGGACCGGTGCACCACTGCTGTTCACAAGGGACGCCGTCGTGATCGCCGTCCATTTTGACGTTGGGGCAGTTCTTCAGGAAGAACGTTGCTTCGGCGCAGGAAGTCATTTGGGAACAATAGGTACGGCCATCGCAGTGCAAGGACGACGAGGCGGCTTGATCGCCGGACGGGGCGGCGACTGACGATTGTGGTGCAATGCGGCGGGAGTATTCGCCGTACCCGTAGTAAGCCAGGGCAACGACAATGACAAGCGGAATGACCCGGCCAAAGATACCTTGTCCCGCAATGCGGCGGCCGGAGTTTGATTGGCGAGCCACACGCACGGTGGAACGGCCAGGGCAAAGCAGGTGCTTCGCTCGTTTCTTTCCGGCACTGTCGATCTCAATTTCAAACGTGAGTCGCTCTCCGATCGTTGGGCGACGGCCATCTCTGGGAAAGGCGGAGATGTGAACAAAAACTTCAGGGCCGCCCTGAGTCGGGGCAATGAATCCGAAGCCGCGATCATCATTCCACTTTGCGAGTGTGCCTTCGATGCGCATTCAAAAGGGCCGACTCGGAGTGGATTTGCCTGCGCGGCTCTTCGCGCAGGTGCGGTGCAATGACGGGTTGGGCAATTTCCAGGCTTCTTGCATCGATCAGACCGTACTCATGAGTACTGCAGCCAGTGCCGATGGATCAGCCACGCTCACCATAAGTTGTCGCAGGCGGACGGGAAAACCCACAACGTATCCGCGCTGAGCTGGTGTTAAGTTGATGGTCAGAATTCCTCGTCCCGATCCGTTTACCAACCATCGGCCCGCGAACCCGTGAACCCCACGACTCAGGGGACGCTCATGCGTTGCGGCGGCCAGGGCGACAGCGGTTCTCGGAAAATTGGAGCGAAATGCCCAACCCATTTGCACCCGAACCTCCCCGTCATTCACTTCAACATAGGAACTCGAAGGAGGCAGCAACAAAGCACTCGACAAAATCCCATACCATGCATCGAACTGAATCGGAAAGCGTTGTGGTTTCATGTGGCCCATCTCCGTTTACTGGCGGTCCAAGCCAAGGCCAAGGCACCGGCCCTGCCGCGGCACAGGACAGGAGCACTTAATGCGCGGTCTCGGCAAGCATCTGCTCCAGCCGTTCAAAACTGTCGGTCCAGCCTGCTTCATGCAACGCGCGGCGGTCCTCCGTAGCGAAACCGCCTTGGATCAAGAGAACCTCGGTCCCGTCATCTCGATCCTGAAGGGACAGCGTGACCAGCGTCTCCCGATCGTCCGGGTCGGGCGGGGACCATCGAAACGTGTACGCCAGACGGGCGGGAGAATCGACCTCCCGGAACTCTCCCGAGAGGTAGAAGAGATCACCTTCCGGAGGCTGCATCGCGATCCGATAGCTGCCGTCGACCACCGGATCGAAATCAATGCTGGGAACACTAAAGCCTCTCGGCCCCCACCACCTGGCGAGCTCGCCCGGCTTGGTCAGGGCACGGTATACGACCGTCCGCGGGAAAGGCAGAAACCGCTTCAGGCGCAGGACTAGTGGATCGTTTACATTCATTTCACCTCCCCGGGGCTCTTCCACCCGCTTGCCCAATCAGCATCACCAGCGCCCGGCGCCGTCCGCTGCATACTGTTGTCAGCCAGCGTTTCTATCGGACATCCCGGGTGAACCGGCGCCGGCAACGGCCATTCTCCCTTGGCCATCCTGATCATCTGAGCGGTATCGGTAAACTGGTCGAATTTGACGACCTCGCCAGCCGCGTTCAATTGAGCGATCACCGGCGCGCTAACGTAAAGCCGAGGGGTGCCCTGCAGGCGCGTCCCGGCGGCCGAAGGGAGCGAACTCGACGCCAGGATTACGCCTCGCTCGCTGCGTTGGCATCGGGGAAGCCCCGACCTGCACCGTGAAGTGGCGCAACCAGGTTCGAAACTCGGTGCGCGAACCCTTCCACCGCGCGCCAGTCTGTGAACTCCACACAAGCGGTTGGGTCTGTGGGGCCGTTGGTCAGCCACATGATGAGTCTGATCACCAGCCGGTCCATGGGGCCATATCTTGGGTAGTCCAGCCTTCCGGCAAACACCCCGAGTTCGCGTGGCGCCCAGGTCGTCTTTCGCCTGAAGGAGCGAACATACGGGTTCGACTCGGGGGTGTCTTTGCCGGGCTTGCGAGCGACGACATTGACCGAGAAGAACGCGCTGACCTTCTGATCAAGCGCCTCGCGGTTGGCCTCGATGAAGCGATAGACGTCGGGACGGTGCCTCCCGTAGCGGATGCTCGCCCCGACAACAACCAGTTCAAACGGCGTGAGATCGAGGCCGGCGCCTCTGCCGATTTCGAACAGCTCAACCGTGTGACCCACCGTCTCAAGCACTTCCTTCAGGCGATTGCAAATTGTCAACGTGTGCCCTTCGACAGTCGAGTAGGCGATGAGCGTGCGCGACATGAGTTGCGAGGTCTAACGTAAAAGTAAGGGGCTGCGCGCTTTTGCGCAGTCCCCCTTGACTGCAAGGTTGGGCGGTTCCCTATGAATCATTGTGAGCCATTACCGGGTTTGGCCGCTTTTTCAGCAGGCTGATCCTGTGGCTTGGGTTCAATTGTCCAAAACCTCTTGATCTGCGCGAGTACGCCGCCGATCAGGAAGATAAACGCGAGAGCCCCCGCACTCTGACGCTGAAAAGTACCAACTAAATCTATTGCGGGTGGTTGCGTTAGAACAAGCATGCTGAATAGAACCGGCGCACTATAGAGTTGCAGAAGGGCAAGGCCTAGACTGACAGCGTCATCTTGTCTCAAGAATCGCTTCTTTTTAAGATATAGCGCGAAGATGTAGAGGCCAACAAACACGATTGCCGCAACAATTACCCATCGAGTATCAAGTGTCAGAATGGCCAAACCAATGTCACTTAGAAAATCAGATTGTGCGTTTGTGTGGCTGCTCATGAGTGTCTCCCCAAGATTAAGGGAAGTATTACTGCGCCAGCTATAAGGCCAACAATTGCGCCCCATACACCGGAAATCCATAGGCCAAGTAGTGCGCCTACTGCAGCCCCTAGAATAATTCCACCTAATTGCTGGTCAGACATAAACACCTCCAAACCATGAACCAATATACGGACTATATTCTGCCGCCCAACGTCGAAGCTCACCCTCGAAAGCAACTGGTGTGTTGATGCGGTAGATGCCTTCGGAAATTTCATGCACATTGGTCCCGGACTGTGGGTTCGTAATGGTCATCGGGCTCTCCTCATGGTGTATTGGGGAATTGTGGCGTCTGGACACCTGTCGCGCAACGTTACTCTTGCCTGACTATATCGACCGAGATCTCCACCGCCGGAATCGTTCCTCTGTTCTCAAGCCAGTGTGTGGTGTTCCTGTCCTCGGGCCAGCCCACTCCCGGCCCATAGTCGGTAGCGACCCCATTTCGATGGTCAGTGATCGTTCCTTGCAGGATGTAGACGGTGCCTGGTCTGCCTTTATGGTCGTGAACCGGGCCGAAGACGCCTCCAGGCTCGATGGTCACCATACGCATTCGAAGCTGGCGCCCTGCCATGCCCTCGATCTCAGGGCCCAGGTCAACCGTTGCAAGTAACTTCACCGTCACCCCTTTCGTCTCAGGTGCCACCTGTTCGTTGCTCATCGTGCCGTCCTTTCTGTAGTTCCAGGGCCTGTCATAAAAGTAAGGGGCTGCGCGCATTTGCGCAGTCCCGCTTGACTGCCGGGTCAAGCATTTTTCGCATCACTTCTAGTGCCACTGCCCAAGCATCAGGGCGACAAACATGAGGCCGACAAAGGTCGAGGGCAGACTCAAGACGCATCCAACGGCAGAAAGTATCGCGGCCTTGCCCTTGAACCGTGACGAGATAAGGCCAGCGATACCGGATAGCCCTCCAACAATGGCGAAGGCGAACATGACAAAGACCCAGTCCAGATGGGGCTTCGTCGTACTCCGCAGCGCAAGATAAATAAATCCGGCTAATAGCGACTCAAGACACGAGAACGCCCCGAGCGCCAGGGACCATGATTGGCGGGATATCAATTGGAGACGCCTGGCAAGCCAAGCTGACCGGCGACCCGCGGTTGGCGGGAAGCACTGCCTTCGGGGCGGTGGTTGTTGACCGGGAGGTCAGGCGGCGCGGAGATGCACGCACCTGGCTGCATTCCGCCAAACGTGAGGTACGAATTGGCCGGTTCCGGTATCCGGTCCGAGCGTGCGCCAATCATTCGTGAGCCGCTTCAGGCATGGCGTGAAGATAGCGGTAAAGGGCGGCAATCTCTGAATCCGTGAGTTGCGAAAGATTTTTGCGTGCCTGCAGGCTCATCACGCCAACGTTTCGCTCGCCGAGGGCAACTCCTGTCCGCAACAGCCGAGTAAACGCCTCCGAAGAATAGGAAGCCACCATCCGCAGGTCCGGGCTTGTGAAATCCGGATTGGCATCGCCGCGCAGACTTGTTCCGTGACACTCGGCGCAGATGGTTCGCGCGAGATACCGTCCACGCTCCGCTTCCTGATCCGTGGCGCCGGGCGGCGGCACGGTATCAGCGATGAGCCGGGCCGCGGTCTTGAATTTTCCGGTAACGAGGCCGACGCGCCCGAGCGGCCCTACCGAAACACTCGGGCCCGGCCCGGGAGCGGGTGGCAAGTTCTTCAGAAACGCGATGATGCGGCCGAGATCGGCGTCCGTCATGCCGGCGAATGCCTCCGCCGGCATGACCATCAGGCTGCGTCCGTCCGGGCGAAGCCCGTTTCGGACAATGACGGCAATCTGCGCATCGCTATATCGGCGAACGGCGGCCGGGAGATTCGGTGCGACGATTCGCGCAATCAGCGGATCGTCGAACATCACCTGGCCCTCTGCCTCCTTGCCGTGACAGTCGTGGAAGCAGCCGCGGATGGTGGCGAGCCGGCGTCCCTCGCGGATTGATTCCGGGTCGGTCGGAATCGCAAGCGCCACGCCAGGGACCTGGTAGGTGCGGTGCAGGACGCGTTCGGAGAGCACATACACAAGCGCGTAGCCGATGATGCCCAGTCCGACCAAACTGCCAACAGCGATGCCGATCCCGCGTAGTAGGCTGCGCATGACTCCTGTCCCCTCCCCGAACTGGCGGAGTGTAATTGCAACCCGAAGCTCCTGCAACGCCACCAACCCGAACGGCGGCGGCTGTCTGATTCCGGACGCCGGACGCGAGACGGGAGCGCCGCCGTTCAAGCTCAGCCGGTCGGCTGGAGCGCAGGGTGGGGCCGCCTAGTAGGTGCTCAAAAGTTCCCCGACTTGAGATTGCGTCGGAATGCGTGCCCTTCCTCACTCGCACCAACAAGCTCAGTAACAACACCAATCACCGAACGCGTGTCGAAATAGCCGACCCGCAAAATGGGCAACCGGAAGCTCTGAATGAGCGGATAACCCGATGCCTCCAGGTGTTGCGCGGCTGCATCATATTCGGAATCATCCAGCCAATAGGCAATATGCTGCACGGCTGCATCATGCATTTTCAACGACTGGTCGAACATGCTGGCGCCGGAGACTGGCTGAATCAATTCAATCTGCACATCGCCTGCATAAGCGATATACAGATGCAACACCCAGTCGGCAGGCTTGCCGAGATAGGTGCCTTCCGTATCTTTCGCACTAAGATTTTCCAGGCGAAGGAATTTCTCAATGCCCATGGTTTCAATAAAGAATCTCTCAGCAGCCGCAATGTCTTTGACAGCCCAGGCTACCTGACAAAAATTCGATGCGAGGTTGAGGGTGTTTTTCATGTGGTGGCTTCCTTTGTTGCGGCGCTTGAGGGCGGCACCGCTTATGCCAAACGTTTGAATTCACCGGCGCCAGCGGCTTTATCGCTGGTGTCCGTATTGATGGATGAGTTAGACCACACGCGCAATCTCCGCGTCCGACGCCAAGGGACTATCGACCCACCCAAGAAATAGGCGTTGATTGCCCGTTCTGCGTGCTTCGGCTATTTCTCCTCGCTTTGCGGTTATCCCGAAAAGCTGGCAAAACGCCACGAAGTCGCTCCATGACATCGGATCTTCACGGAACGACTGAACCAGCATAAGTGCCAATGGCGCGCGAAAGCGTTCGGCCTCAAGCAATGCCGATGCCGTTCTGTGGAAAAGCTGATAGCGTAACTCGGGCGCCGGAGTGGACGTAATTTGGAGAATCTCACAAAGTGATTTTAGTCGCTCATGCTTGCCGTCGGAGGCATCTTTGAGCCATTCGGCGAGAGTTGATGCGAATGGCTCTCCAGCCTTTCCTTCCACCGCAGCGGAGAGATATCCATAGTCGGTGAGTAGAAGCGCCCAAACGTCGCTTTGTGAAGGCTTTCCGCGCCCTTTAAGAGTTACTTTGTGCTCTGGAAACGCCCAAAGAAGCTGCGCACCTGAAAGCGTGGCTTGCCGGTCTAGCGATGCTGCGACTTCTTTCGGAAGGCCGCGATCATTCGCTTGAGCGCATTCCCAGGAGACTGCCAATTCCATTGCAGACGCCCTTCGCTCCCACTGAGTTTCTGGGTCAGCAAGCAGACGGCGCCAGTCGCTCGCGCCCATCGTTGATATGTGAATTCTCCTCATTTGAGCGGTTCCTGTGTCGTCTAACGTGGAGGTCACCGGCGCTGCGCGGCTTTATCGCGCAGCGTCCGGTGGACCGTAGTGTTAGAGACCACTTGATGGCCCCTGTGGTTGATGACTCACCTTCCGGTCATACCAGGAGAAGCGGCGTTCGATGTGTTGCCCGACGAAGTGAATGAACACAGCTGGAATAGCCCAAAGGGCGAACAGGATTCCGAGTAGCGACAGTTGGAGAGAAGCGCTTTCAGACCTATAGGCCACAAGCACCAAATAGCAAAGGCCGGCGAGGGTTAGTTCCAAGACGAATATGAAAGCGGAGTTACCGTGCTCCCGCATATGGCGGTAGGTATCAATGAACTCTCGTCGCCAAACGGAACGCCTTTGCCACTCAGTTTCTTCGTCGAATTTGTCGCCTGTGTCTTCGTCCTCTTGATCTTTGGTTGCTTGTTTCGTAATCCGCAGTTCCTCAACTACACCCCGACGTTTCGACAATGCGTATGCGTAAGCAAATATCTTCGAAACTGGACCCGTGAGGCCATCGAATGTGACAGCAACTAACGCTAGTTTGATTCGGTAGAGCTGAAAGCCCGCAAAAACGAGCACTGCGACAAACGGAAGTGCACGATTTGAACACGAGCTTCCGTCGCTAACCACACTCAAGAGAAGCACGAAACAAGCAAGCACAAATGTGCTGATATATCCATCCCACGCTCTTCGGCGCCAGACGCCCTGCTCGAAATCGACGACACGTGTGACGTGAAAGCCGAGGATGGGATAGGACGATATGTAGCAAAACAAATTGCCGTACAAGAACAAGAGAACAAGAGTAGGGGCTTGGAGTCCCTGACTCCCAAGCTCAAGTAGGAGAAGCTTCTTGATGTCAGGATGCCCTGACGCAACCAACCAGCTCACTATCGCTGCGCCCGCAATCGAAGGCATCAAATAACGGACAAGGTAGTTCTCCCACCATCTGTATGCGCCGTTTTCAGTGGACATGGGTAATCCTCATAGGTGGGCTCTAACGTAGAGCTAAGCTGACCGCTGGAGCGTAGCGGAAGCGGGTCAGCTTGAGCGCCTTGTTAGCTGCTTTCGTCACTTATTGTTTCCCCCTCGCTTACCAAAAGCAGGGGATAAATCATGTGATAAAGCATCTTCGATGATCTGTAGGACTTCGATTGGCTCATCATAAACCCTGATAGTGATTTTATATTTCCCCTTGAACCAATGGCTCAGATGTAACGCGTATGTGTCCTTTAGGCCGTTCCCAAGATGTTGTTCAATTCTTTTTTTGACATCAGTGGTTGATGAGCCTACATACATTACTGGGGAGGGTGCGTTTAGCTTAGGGCAGGCTCTTTGTTTTGTTTTCTTGTAGTTCGAGAGTTCGATAAAGGTTTTATTGTTGTCGCCATCGACCTCTTCGATTATGTAAATAGCACTTTCCATACCCTCAAGTTCTTTTACTTCTCCAAGCTCGAATTCCTTTTTAGGTATGGCTGCTTTTGCTCTTTCGCAGCTTGCTATAAGCGTTTCAATGTAAGACACGTTCGATGTTCCTTATGCAGCTAACGTCCAAGCTCACTCGACAAAAACCGCAAAGTGGTTTTTGGTCTAGTGGAGCGCCGTGTTAGGCACTTACGATTAGCGTACTTCATGGCTTCCAAAACTCTTTCGCCCCCTCAGGCAACTGAGTTAGCAAATTATCAAATGATTCTTCGTTGACGTGCCGCCGCAGCGCTTGAGCCACAACTCGAATCGCTTTTTCTGTTGAGAAATTATGTTCCGGTCGTAACAACTTGACTTCCTGACTCATCACCTCGCGATCGTCAAATTGTTTCCTTTCTTCGTCGATATCCCAGTCAGTAACGAAAAGCGCCCTCAGGCAAATTGGAAGAACATTTGCGAATGCAATAGCATCTTTCGTTGATAGTCTACGGCGGAATACATGAAACACACCTTGTGTCATAGTGTAAGTTACATGTGTACTCCAAAGTCCAGACGTGTCTCGTGCGTCTACTAGATATGCATAAAACTGGGCTGAGGCACGCTCATATTCGGCTGGTACAGGCATGGCTACTTCCTAATCGTCCGCTTCTTTCGCCTAACGTGGAGGTCACCGGCGCTGCGCGGCTTTATCGCGCAGCGTCCGGTGGACCGCAGGGTTAGAAATCACGCGCCTATTCCTCTTCGGTTGGCGATGTCCTAGCGTTTGACGCTTCAAGCGCCCTAAGTCTTTGTCCAATCTTCTTCTTTAGATCGGATTCAGTCTTCCATAGGATGAACCTGTGGCCTTGCAAGTCGAAGTGCGCGGTCTCTCCATCGCGAATGGTAAGCACTATTTCTTTGCCTAGAGCATGTGCAAAGCCCGCTTCGTAGTAGCAGTTGGGCCGGGCGCCTGAGAGATCGGCAATGATGTACTTGCTCTCGGCAATTGCCTCAAGAATTTGATCCGAGATCTTCCCTGAATCGGGAATTTCATCAACCCTTATGCACGACAGGCCGAGTTTCTTGATTACTGGCTTGAGTACAGATCGATACGCAGAATCAAGTATTTCATCGCCAAACTTCATGATGACAAATACCTGTGACTTTGGTGGTTGAAAGGCTTTCTGCAATAGAGATGTTGTTGGAGCACTGGCTGACGCCTTCTTGATCTTGTTCAAGATCGCCTTAGTGCAGTCATTCGACTGAAATTCATGATCCTTAATTTGCTGAGCAACGCTTTTCTCTGCGGTTGCTGCAAGTGCTTCAGTAGTTCGGTATACGCGCAGGAATGTCGCATTCTTCATATTGAAGAGCTTCACCGAATCTTCGGTGGCAGACCCAGACTTGAGCGTAATGACTTGCCCGTTAATGAATGGCAACACCAGTTCATCGACGATTTTGTCTTCGCCATAGTTGTACCAGAGGTGTCCTTGGTTACCGTATTCGAGATGTGCGTGATAGTACATAGGAATAGTGATTTCTAACGTAGTAGCTCAGCCGGCTGCGGAAGCGGGCGAAGCCCGCTGTAGCGGGTCGGCTGGAGCGCAGGGTTGGGCGTCATGCAATTAGAAGGACAGCCAGCCCTATGAAGACAATGAGGCCGACAACATAAAGCAAAAATTGAATTAGAGAGAAGAACCGAGTCGCCCCCCGAAATACATTGAAGCTACCGTCATCTTGGGATCCCGCCAAACTGCCAAGCACGACATAACCTGACAGCACAGAACCAACAAATAGGGATTCCGCCACGATGAGCCAGCACGTACCGGTGTTTGTCAGGCCCACAGCGACCTTATCCTTCAACATTGCAACTAAGCTTGGTGGTGCGAATAGAAATGCTGAAGCGAGGGTAACAAGCAGTTTTGTTTGCTCGATGTAGGTCTTGCAAGCTTCTTTACGTCCTTCTGATACTGTAGGAAGAGCACACATAGCTATCCCTCTGTACGCGAGCAGAATGGCGGAATATTGCAATACCGCTTGTGAAATGCGCGGATGATGGCAACCGAATCGCTGGGTTTCCTTTGTGATGGCTTGTCGTTTCGGTCTTCCGTAGTCGTTGCCACAACTTTGCTTACGCTGCTAGATACGTCATCCCAATTGACCTCCTTGTCAAGCTCAAACGCCTCAACGACTGGTATCACCAACAACTGCCTAGCGGCCCAAGTGAGCTTGATGTCAGACTTACGCTCCGCCATTTCGATGATCTCCAGTACCCGAAAAGCATAGGGGGCCTCGCGGAAGCGCCATGACCAATGACTGTCGTAGTCCAGACGTGATAACACCAAATGTTCGTATCTGCGCAGTCTAAGAAACATTATGGCGAGACTGGCAATGATGCTTAGAAGCAATGCGATGATGATCAACTCATAGACTTCCATATGATTCCCCACGATTTGTTTGGATCTATCTGTGAGACGCCCAACGCGCAAGCTCAGGGGCGCGCCGCTTGCGGCGCGTCCCTTGGAGCGTAGAGTTGGGCAGTTGTATGCTCAAAGTGCAAACCACCGAATTGCGGTGGCAACTTCGTTTCCACTCTTGCCTGCGCACTCTTTATTCCATAATTTTGCGAAGCCATCCATTTCGCTGGTCTTGAAGCGCTTACCGTCTGCGGATAGAACGGCCTGCCCAACATTCATACCTCCGAAACCATTTTTTGCTCTGTAGTCATAGCAGACTGCATCCGTGCCATTGATAACTAGCGCAGATTCAAGCTTAAAACTTTCTGGGTCACGCATAGCTTTCTTAAGTGCGACAGCGCCAACAGTGGCGCGCTGAACTGCCTCGTCTTGCTTTTTCTTTGCGGCAGCTTGCTGTGGCGTGTCTGGAGGCGGAGGGGGTGTACTAGATGAAAATATGCTTGAAAGGCTGGCAAGAATAATGACTCCAAGAAATACGACACCAATGAGAGAGCCACAGCCCATGGGCTTAGCTGAAATGCGGGCACCGCATATCGGACAGGTCTCGGCTTTTGAGCTGACTTCATTTCCACATTCTTTACATTTTATTAGAGCCATAGTGTTCCCTTCCCTGATCTGCCCAACGTGCAGCTTGCTGGCGGAGCGTCCCTCTCGAAGCGTTTGTTAGGCGCATTTTTCATCTTTGAGTTGCTTCGCTTTAATTAGACGCTCGGCCAATTTTTTAGGTAGCGCGCCTGGCGATTTAGGCTGTCCCTCGAAGCGCTCAAGGATTGACACCTCATCCTCGTATCGTTTCTGTTTGCGGTAAATGATGGCTAATTTTTCGTAGTACCACGGGGCAACACCTTCGCCAGATTTTCTTGCTTCTTTTTCGGTGGCGTCTACCAACGTGCGGAGCAACTGAATAGCTTCTTCGTATTGCTTTTCCTGAACAAGTTGCTCGACTCGGTCAACGAAATCAGTGTGATGGTTGCCTTTTGGTGCACCTGTCTGTCGAAACTCGTATTTCTTTCCTTTTGGCCCAAGGATCTGAAATAGAATTTCCACAAAGCCACTGTCGCCAACGTAGGTCTTTAGCAACCTTGGGCGAATCTGGTTCAGATAACCACCCTCCACTATGGCCCGAGATACTTCTTTAGGTACATAGCCAATAAATCTGCGCTTGGTGCCAAAGAAGCCCTTGTTGCAGCCGATTATCTTGATTGCGTTGGGATCGTGTCCGTTTCCAGCATCTCGTTCAAGCTCAAGCCATCCATCGTTTGTCGTAGCAAAGGCTGCTGCATCTTCTTTACGAAAGCTAACCCCAGCCACCTCGAGCCGCTCCTCATATATCTGGAAGCCATCAGGTATTTCCTGCTCACCTAAGTGATAGTTGCGCGTGCTCATCTCTGACCTCGTTGCGAGCATTCATCTGGGCTGAGTCCTAACGTTCCAGCTCAGCCGACCGCGGAAGCGGCCGAAGGCCGCTGTAGCGGGTCGGCTGGAGCGCAGGGTTGGGACTTATTGATGACAGACTGATACCCCATAATAAATTGATGGAAGATCGCCAAAGGCGGCAAACAAGGTGCCAAAAAAAGCGGCGAAGTAGCATTGTTGATTAATATGCTGTTGCAAGGTTGTGCCATCGCTAAAACGCTTCGAGAAACGGCTAGGGTCTGCGGAAATGAAGCCTTGCATAAAAACTGACGCTCCGATATAGATCGCGCCGACGCGTTGTGGCCAACACAAGTCGCCGAACGCGAGTGTAAGCAAAACACAGATGGCGGGAGTGCCAAATGCAAGAAGCGCGGCAATAACGGCCGGATAGAAACGATTCATTCGCACGTTGCTGCCTAACGTAATTTAGACGACCTCAAATCTAGCGGGTCGTGTTTGCTAAATCAAGCGAAACTCCCGTAACTATAACTTTAGTAATAGGTTTTCGCCTTGCTTTGCTTTTTAGGGCAACCTAAAATTTCGCAGATGAAAGCCAAGGTCGTGTCTCAACAATCCCCCAAACTGCTGGACCGGCTGCGGGCGGAAATCCGGCTCCGTCATTACAGCATTCGCACCGAGGAGACGTATGCGGACTGGGCACGCCGTTTCATCCTTTTTCATGACAAGCGCCACCCCAAAGACATGGGGGCTGCCGAGGTGACGGCTTTTTTGACGCATCTTGCTGCGGAGCGCAACGTGTCGGCCTCCACGCAAAATCAGGCGAAATCGGCCTTGCTCTTTCTTTATCGCGAAGTGCTGGGGAGTGAACTGCCCTGGTTGGACGAGGTGATTGCCGCCAAGGCGGCGAAGCGACTGCCGGTGGTCTTGACCCAGACCGAGGTGCGTCGCCTGCTGAATGGCACGTCCGGTACCATGGGCCTGGTGATCAGCCTGCTGTACGGTACGGGCATGCGCCTGCTGGAAGGCCTGCGGCTGCGGGTCAAGGACGTGGAATTTGCCCGCCGGGAAATCATTGTGCGGGAGGGCAAAGGCAACAAGGACCGGGTGACTGTGCTGCCGGAGAATCTCATCCTGCCGCTCAAGGCGCATCTGGAAAAGGTCAAGGCCTTGCATGAGCGCGATCTCGAAGCAGGTTATGGCCAGGTGTATCTGCCGGATGCGCTGGTGCGTGATGAGGCCCCCTCACCCCAGCCCTCTCCCCGCGCGCGGGGCGAGGGGGTAACGAAGGCCTGGGGTTGGCAGTATGTATTTCCATCGCCGGTGCGCTCGGTGGACCCGCGCACCGGCCTGGAGCGGCGGCATCATGTTTACGAAGCCAGCGTGCAGCGGGCAGTGCGCGAGGCGGCGAAGCTGGCCGATATACACAAGCCAGTGACGCCGCATGTGCTGCGCCACTCGTTCGCCACCCACCTGTTGCAAGCAGGCTACGACATCCGTACCGTACAGGAACTGCTGGGCCACAAGGATGTCTCGACAACAATGATTTATACGCATGTGCTGAACAAGGGCGGGCGCGGTGTGGTCAGCCCGCTGGACAATTGATGAGCACCGTCACACCGGGGGCGCTGGCCGCCCTGATCGAAGCCCTGCGCGTGCTGCCCGGGGTGGGGCCGAAGTCGGCGGCGCGCATGGCCTATCATCTGCTGCAGCGCGACCGGGCGGGGGCGGGGCAGCTCGCCAATGCGCTCTCGGATGCGCTGGCGCAGTTGCGCCATTGCGCGCTGTGCAACAATTTTTCCGAGGCGGAACTGTGCGAGCTGTGCGCCAGCCCGCGGCGCGACCGGCGTCTGCTGACGGTGGTGGAAATGCCGGCGGACCAGAACATGCTGGAAGGCACGCATAGCTACAACGGCCTGTATTTCGTGCTGATGGGCCGACTGTCGCCGCTGGACGGGGTGGGGCCGAAGGAGATCAGCCTGGAGCGGCTGATGAGCCGGGCGCTGAACGGCGAGGTGGAGGAGGTGGTGCTGGCCACCAACTTCACCCCGGAAGGCGAGGCCACCGCACATGTGGTGGGGGATATGCTCAAGGCCAGGGGCCTGAAGCTTACGCGCCTGGCGCGCGGCGTGCCGGTGGGCGGCGAACTGGAATACGTGGACAGCGGCACGCTGGCGCAGGCGCTGAGAGACCGGCGCAGTCTGTAGGGCGCGTTGACCCGCGCCTCAATGTGCGTCAGAGGGAAACGAACAGGTTGGAATTTGGCGGTGCCGGCATCAAGAATGACGGGCGCGCCTGCCGTAATCCTGATTCAGGACAAGGTCTTTCTGTTAGGAGTGAGCGTGGCCATCGAGCTTTTCAATGACGGAAAGCATGTCTGCCTGATGTTCAATGATCTGGTCGGCGAGGAAGAAGGGGCCGCGATTCAGGCCAACCAGTTCCTGATTGTGTCCGATGGAGAGGGCGCGCTCATCGATCCGGCCGGCAACATGACCTACAACGCGCTGCTGATGGCGATGCAGAGGTACTTCCCGCACAAGAATCTCAGATACATCTTTGCCTCCCACCAGGATCCCGACATCATTGCCTCGCTCAACCGCTGGTTGTCCTCGACCGGGTGCATTCTGTACATATCGCGCCTGTGGGAACGGTTTGTGCCGCATTTCTGCACGGTCAACCGCACCGAAGGCCGCGTGGTCGGCATTCCCGACGAGGGGATGGCGATCGCCATGCGCGACACGACCCTCTATGCGGTGCCGGCGCACTTTCTGCACGCGGAGGGAAATTTCCAGTTCTATGACCGCAAATCCAGGATCCTGTTTACCGGCGACCTGGGCGCCTCCCTGGTTCACGCTGCCGAAATTGTCGAGCCCATCAGGACCGTCAAGGAATTCAAGACGCACCGGTCCGCCATGATGGGTTTCCATCGGCGCTACATGGTCTCCAACAAGGTCTGCCGCTATTGGGCCAAAATGGTGAGGGGCATGGATGTATCCATGCTGGTGCCGCAGCATGGCCGCTACTTCGAAGGCGCAGAGGCGATCGGCGCCTTTCTTGACTGGATCGAAACGCTGCAGTGCGGCATCGACCTTTTCACGCAGGACCATTACCGCTTTCCGGCCTGATCCGGGCGCCTTAACCCTCATTCACGCCCTGAGCAGCGGCCCTTACCCGGCAGGCGCTGTCCGGTAAAATAGCCAGTTCAGCAATCCGAACTGGACATCGTATGGAACTCTCTGCGCTGACCGCCCTGTCTCCGCTCGATGGCCGCTATGGCGCGAGGATCGCCTCGCTGCGCCCTTATTTCAGCGAATTCGGTCTGATCAGGCACCGCGTCAAGGTGGAAGTGGAATGGCTCAAGGCCTTGGGCGACGAGCCGGGCATTGCCGAGGTGCCGGCCTTCTCTCCCGCCGCGCGCGCCTTTCTGGATGCGATCGCGGACCAGTTCGACGAGGCCGATGCAGCCCGGGTGAAACACATCGAAGCCACCACCAATCACGACGTGAAGGCGGTGGAATATTTTCTCAAGGAGCGCTGCAAGGACAATGCCGAGATTGCGAGCGTCGGCGAGTTCTGGCATTTCGCCTGCACCTCGGAGGACATCAACAACCTGTCCCACGGGCTGATGCTGAAAGGGGCGATGGAGGAAATCCTGCTGCCGACACTGGGCGTGCTGATCGAACGGTTGCAGAATCTGGCCCATGAGCTGGCAGGCCTGCCCATGCTGTCGCGCACCCATGGTCAGCCGGCCAGCCCGACCACGCTGGGCAAGGAACTCGCCAACGTGGTCTACCGGCTGATGCGGGTGCGCGCGCAGTTGTCCGATGTCGAATTGCTGGGCAAGATGAACGGCGCGGTGGGCAATTACAATGCCCACGTTTCCGCCTATCCGGGGCTGGACTGGGAGTCCTTCGCCAGGAAATTTGTCGAGGGCCTGGGCCTGCTCTTCAACCCCTACACCATCCAGATCGAGCCGCACGACTACATGGCGGACCTGTTCGATGCCCAGGTCCGCGCCAACACGATTCTCATCGACCTGTGCCGCGATGCGTGGGGTTATATTTCCCTGGGCTATTTCAAGCAGAAGGTGACGGAAGGCGAGGTGGGCTCGTCCACCATGCCGCACAAGGTGAACCCCATCGACTTCGAGAATGCCGAAGGCAATTTCGGCCTGGCCAATGCCATGCTGACCCATCTGGCGCAGAAGCTGCCGATCTCGCGCTGGCAGCGCGATCTCACCGATTCCACCGCGTTGCGCAACATGGGGGTGGGCCTGGGCTATACGCTGCTGGGCTATGAATCCTGCCTGCAAGGCATCGGCAAGCTGGAAGCCAATCCCGCCGCGCTGCACGCGGACCTGGACGCCAACTGGGAAGTGCTGGCGGAGCCGATCCAGACCGTGATGCGCCGCTATGGCGTGGCCAATCCCTACGAACAACTGAAGGCGCTGACGCGGGGCAAGGGCGGCATCAACCGCGAAACCCTGCACGCCTTCATCGACACGTTGGCAATACCCGACGTCGAGAAAGCCCGGCTCAAGCAGATGACGCCGGCGAGCTATATCGGCAAGGCCGAGGAACTGGCCCGCCGCATCTGACACATAAAAGCCCGCCGTAATTCACCCTTCTTCCTTTGGAGGGGAGAGGGGCTGGGGGTGAGGGGGTTCAAACGAGCGGAGAGGGGCAGGGGCCTGTCACAACGCAGGTCACCTCATGGCGCAACCGTCGTCAGTCCCAGCGATTTCCAGGCCTGCATGCCGCCCCGGTACCACTTGAGCTTGTTGGCCGGGTAGCCCAGCGAGAGCAGGGTTCTGATATTGGTGGGGGACTGCCCGCACCAGGCGCCGTTGCAGTAAAGAATCAGCGTCTTGGCTTGCGAGAAGTCCCAAAACAACCCCTCGCGGCGCGCGTTGAACTTGTCTTCGAGAATCCCGGCCACCTTCTCCGGGTCGATCCTGGCAAGCGCCAGTGTGTCCCACGGAATGAGGACTGCACCGGGGATGACGCCGGTACGCTTGGTCCAATCGTCGGTCCTTGAATCGACCAGCATGAGGGCTTGATTGCCCGCTCTGATGTCGCGCAGATAATCGAGCAGTTCCAGCTCCCCTATGGTATCGACCCCCGGCGCCAGTACCATGGGCTGAATGCAGAAAGGCGGGCAGGGCCTGGAGGTAAGGGCGTAGTCCGAATCGATGGTGTTGAGCGGATCCGGGTTGCGCTGAACGCGCATCGGTTTTCCATGGTGGAAGACCTCGACGTAGGGCAGGTCGCGCGTAATATAAACATGCTCTTCGTCAGCCAGGACATCGTCCGGGCCGGCAAGAAAGCAGGCCGACATGAAAACGGGGGATATAATTCTTGCAAGACAGGTGCTCACTTTGCCATCTCCTTCCGGCTTGCAGGCTGTCCGGCCCCAAGCCTGTTCATAACATGGGAAGCCATACAAGCTTGCGTTCCCGGATCAAGCAAGTCAATTGTTAAATGGCGCATTGTTTTCGGAGCTTTTCGCCCGACACGTTCGGGCAGTCAAACAAACAGGATTCATTATGAGCACCCATTCCCTGGATGTCGGCCTGGCCGATTTTGAACAAGAGGTTATCGAGGAATCCCGCAACCGCCCCGTGGTGGTCGATTTTTGGGCGCCCTGGTGCGGACCCTGCAAGTCCCTGAAACCCATCCTCGAAAAGCTGGCGGAGGAATACGGCGGCAAGTTCCTGCTGGCCAAGGTGAACGCGGACGAAAACCAGGAGCTGTCCACCCGATTCGGCGTGCGCGGCATTCCGGCCGTCAAGGCGGTGGTGAACGGCGAAATCGTTGACGAGTTTTCCGGTGCCCTGCCCGAACCGGCGGTGCGTGAGTGGCTGGACAAGCTGCTGCCCGGCCCGGCCGACGAACTGCGCGTGCAAGCGGCGGAAAAGCTTGCTGCCGGAGACGCGGCCGGCGCCCTGGAGATCCTGGCGGAGGCCTCCAAACTTGATCCGCAAAATGAATGGGTGCGCCTGGATGCCGCCGAAGTCTTATTCGAGCTGGGGCAAGATGCTGAAGCCCAGCGCCTGCTCGACAGCCTGAAGGGCGAAACGGCGGGCGATCCGCGTGCCGCGCAGCTAAAGGCGCGGCTGGGATTTGCTGCAGGCGCTAAAGCCGGAGTGGATGAAAGTGCCTTGCTGGGGCGGATCGGCGCGAATGAAAACGATCTGGATGCGCGACTGAAACTGGCCAATTACTACGCCGCCAACGGCCACTATCCTCAGGCCTTTGAACAGCTATTGGAAATCGTTCAGCGGGACCGCACGTTTGAGGATGATGCGGGACGCAAGACCATGCTCGATCTGTTCACCCTGCTTGGCGCCGACCCCCTGGTCAGCGACTACCGGAAAAAGCTTGCGCGAGCGCTGAACTAGCCGCGCTGCGCTTATGGCGGGAGCGGTGCGTCACTGCGGCGCAATCGCGTGCCACGGAACGTGGCATTCGGCTACGTACGGGTAATAGCCGGGCGGGTCATCGCAGTAATACCAGTATCCCGGGGCGAGCGGCGCCTCGATCAGCGGGGGCATATAGGGGTCGGGATAGGGGTAAACCGGGGCCGGATAGAAGTACCAGGTTCCTCCCGCGATCCACCACCATCCCCGGCGCCCGCCGTGCGGGCCATGATACCAATGGCCGCCATGCCAGACGCCGAAATCGTGCTCGCGGAATCGCCGGATATCGCCGCGATACGCCGGATGACGGGGGACGTTGCGGAAATGCTGCTGGCCGCGAAACTCACGGCCAGGACCGCGATGCTCGTCCGCCAGGCCGGGCTGGATTGCAAAGGGCAGCGACAGGGCGGCGACGAGAACAGCGAGTATCCGTTGTTGCATGATTGCTGGCTCCTCTAACAGTCACGCGATGCTCATTCATTCGCCGTACCTGTCGCGGACCCGGCGCTATCGAGACGCCTTCAGGGTGCAGATACGCCAGGCGGCGGCGGTGGGGGATTGCCCGTCGGGGGTGGCGGAATGTCGCGGGGCGGCGGCGGCGGTGGATAGGACACCGGGCGCGATTGGCGGTAGCTGCGGCCCGAAACCGGGACCTGGTGGCCCTTGGCGTACATGCACTGGACGTAGCTCACGTCATAGCGGCGCTGCACACCGTAGCCGGAGTATTCTGCGGATTCGGTGCCGGCCAGGCCGCCGACCAGGAGTCCTGTGCCCGCGCCCACGGCCGCGCCTTCGTGTCCGCCTATGGCAGCGCCCGCGGCAGCGCCCACCACCGTGCCGACCACGGCGCTCGCCACCCCGCTATTCTGGGCGGCTTGGTTGGCTGTCACGCCGCCGACGCTTTCCAGCGCATAGGATTTGCATTCCCTTTCATCGGCGCGAAACTGGTCAAAGCTCTTGCCGGTGCCGGGCAACACCATCACGCTGGGCCCGCTGGGCATCGTTGTGCAGGCTGCGATCAGCAAGGGCAGGGCGAGCGCCGAAACTTTCATGGCCAGTCGCATATTTATCTCTCCTTCATCAGGCGCGGGTGGCGGCTGCGGCGCCACTGCCTGCCAGCCTCCCGGGCATTCCTTCACATACGGGTAGTAGCCCTGCGGATCGGCACAGTAGTACCACGAAGCGGACGCCTGGGGTGCTGGCGGCGCCACGTCCTGACGCTCGACGTATACCGGCGGTGCGGCCGGAACCGGCATCACTGCAGGCGGATAGTAATAGGGAGACGGGTAATAGGGAGGGTAATAATAAGGCCTGGGGTACCACGGGCCGCCGAACAAGAAAGGGTCGATGACAATTCCGACGCCTACGTGCCCATGCCCACGGTCTGCCATGGCCAGGCCACTCGTGCCTGCCAGAAACATCCCCAACAATACAGCAGCGCACCAGCCAAGTTTGTTCATAAGGGCCTCCTTGATGTTTGGATTCTCAGCCATCTTGACGGCAGGATTCACTTCTTGAACGGCTGCCGTCTGGACGGGGCGGATACGACGTCCACTTTCGACGGATATGACTTCTGCATAGCAGATAAGTTTCCCGCTGGCGCAGATAATACCGAAGGTGGGCGCTCACCCATCAACCAATACGCAGGTGCATCAGAAAAATGCTGAGAAGTTGGGTGGCTGATGGAGACTCGAATAACTCTATGGAAGCGGCATAAACACTAGACTATCTGCGTTCGGTTTGCGATTGTTCCCCAGCCTGTTCCCCACGTTTCGCGGTGCTTAAATCAGCCTTTGAGTCAGCGATATTTTGATCGTGTGATCTGTGTTCTGACCATCATGACAAACGCATTCGTCAAGTTGTCTCTTTCAGAGCCTCGGCCATGCAGCTGGAGCGGCAAATCCGAGCGACGGAGGCATGCGAACCTCTTTGCCAGATGCGGCTTTCATCGCGAACTAAAAATTTCGTACCCCCAAAGGAATCCCGAAAGCCTTGGGATGTCGTGAGACCTTACGAAGCTGTCGAAATTCGATCCTTGCGTGGTTCGCCAATTCAAACAAATCTGAGAAATGGAAGATTCTTCTTCTGGTTGGGTAGGCGGGACGGGTGGACGAAGGCCAGTCCGCTCGATGGACGGGTTAGGCGTCACAGCGGTTTCGCCAGTTCGGTTGCCACTTTGAAGCCTTTCTGGAGAATGGCGTACTGCAGACGCTTAAGCTTTACTTGTAGCACTGTTGATCGCTTCGTAAGTTGGCGAAGGTGCTGTGCTGAGATGCCGTGAACCTCTGGCACTGCACCTTTGTTCTGCTTGGTTCGCGGTCGTATAGTCGTCGCGTACAGTTCCGCAAATGCGGCGTTCTTGCCGAAGCGCCACGCGCTATGAATGACAACATTGCGCTCTTCGGTGAGTTCTTTGATCTCCTTGAGCAGGGCTTGAACTGCCTTTAGGTCCGCTTCGTCGGTGCGACTCCGAAGCTCGGCAAACAACGCGCCGAGCAATACTTGTAGTTCGGCGGAGGCTTTGTCGCCAATGACCACTTGTGCCAGCCCTTGGTGCTGCAACCCCTCTGACTGGAAGATGAACAACACGGCGTCTCGCATGCCTTCGCAGATGCGCTCAAAGGCCACGCCGAACCGGCCAAGTTCCAGCAGCCACTCTTCTCCTTGAGTGCGATGCTCACCGCTGGAAAATTCCGAGAAGGGGGATTTGTTGGACATCGTGACGCCTAACGCTCAAGCTCAGGGACGCTGCGCGGCTTTATCGCGCTGCGGCCCTTGAAGCGAAGTGTCAGGCATTGGCGCTGTTTCCAATGGCAACGACCACAAGGAATATAAAGAAAAAGGCGATTGCCGCTAGCACTCTCGGCACACCAATTATTTCATGTTCAACCGAAAATCCGTCGTCTTTGTCCCACGATGTTATGCCGTTACGGGTCAGTCGTCTGTGCGCGATTATCATCGTAATGATCGTTGCGATTGGGAACCCTGTTCCAAACCCCCGCCACCAGACTTTAAAGCTTCTCGCGAGTGCCTGCGAAAAGTCAATGGGCGAACCTGAAGTTAATGCGATTTTAGTTTTAAACAGCCACTTGCCCTGCGTGGTTTGAAAAGATGATAGAAGTAAAGCCTCAACGAACACCCACGCAAAAATCAACACCATTCCAAGCGCATAGTCATTCTGCCTTTCGAGAAATTGTGGTGCAATAACCGCAAGAATTACTCCGCCGATAAGGCTAAATGAATATACGTCGAACATCCGAGCCCAGTACCGTACCCAAGGTCTAACCTGACTTGGCACGGAAACAATCTCGTTGATCGGCTTAGATTCAGGTTGCGCCGTGGGCGGCGCGGATGGCAACAAACTAACACCGCACTTTACACAAAATTTTGCCTCTTGAACTGCTAGTTCGCCACATTTGCTACAGAACATTCTCGTATCTCCCTTTAACGCCTAACGTTTAGCTTAAGGGGCCACCCGGCGGCGAAGCCGACGGGGAACCGAGAAGCGCAGCTTCTCGGCGGTACCCTTGAAGCGATGGTTAGGGCTGGGGTTTGACATAGCCTGTGAGATTCTGAAATGTTCGCACTTCATCGCCGCTGGCCCTGCGAAATGAAATGACTCTTACCGTTTCATCTGGGCGCATGGTCGTAACCATGAGAACGACGTCACCGCAGTCGTCGACGCTCATATGCATATGGCGAACTTCGCCATTTTCCATGAAGGCATCGCTGACGGCATGCGGAAATATATCTCCCAACGGAAGAACAAGCCGTTCAAGGAGGTGCACGGCACTTTCGAGTGAATAGCCATGCTTCTCGCGGTTAATGTATTCCTTGTCTCTGTCATAGTCGATCCTGGTTCGACCAAGGACGACCCGAAATTCGTGGCTTGGAATACCCAACTTAGCAGGAATGTCCATGGCACTAACGGAAGCTCAGGGGCGCGGAGCCGGCTTGCCGGCGCAGCGTCCCTCTGGAGCGTGATGTTAGGGAATGAATTTGAACAATCGGCGCTGGCGAGACAGCGCACTTCATTTATGTCACCCTGCCCCATTTGGTTCATAGGGCCTACTTTCGGACTATTATCTGCTGCACAGTTTGCTCTGCACGAGGAACGTCTATTACTCTCATCCCGCGCTCGGCGCGTTCTTTCTTCCAAGTACAATAGAATGCTGTGGCTAGATATATCCACATGGCTATCCCTGTAATGGTTGCACCTACTGCTACATTCATCCCCCATTGTAAGAAATTCGCAAGCAACAACAGGATTCCAGCTACAAATGCCCCAATGATTAGCGCAGCTAGGAGTACGTGCGCTGTGCGGACTGGAGTAAAGCCGTAATACAACCTGAGCATTCTGTACCAGCCAACGGGGAACATCACACAGAGTACGGCCACTTGTACCAGCGCACCAAAAATCGCGCCGAAAGCAGTGGCAATAAAAAGTGATGTATCTTTATCGTTCGCGAAGTACATAAGGGTGGCGAACATGACGCCCGCACAAACACCAATCCACCCCAGCTTCGGCGAGAGGCGCACTTCGTTGAACGCTACATCGAGTATGGGTTTCATGGATGTTCCTCGCTATTTCAGGTAACGCCTAACGTCCAAGCTCAGGGGCGCGCCGCTTGCGGCGCGCCCCTTGGAGCGCAGTGTTAGGCTTACCGTGCGACACCAAGTACAAGGCCGACAATTGCAGCAGCAATGAAGAAGCCGACGAATGCAGCAACCCCAATAAGCAACGCTTTGCCCCAAGGTTTTCTGGCGTAGCTTGATCCGAACTTTTCTTTAACGTACTTGCTTTGTGCCCGCCCGGCTGAAAAATACCAAACAATTAGAAAAAGAATTCCAAGCCCTCGGGCTGCTCCATCTGCGGCCTTTGAGTCGTCCATGAATACGCCCATGAGCACATAGACTGCGAGCATTCCTAGGCTGACATAGAACCAGTGTTGTGACGACGCAGCCTTCTCAGGTTCACCAAGTACGCGCCAATTGAGCATTTGGAGATATGAGCCAAACGCGGGAGAGAAGATCAGACTCCAGTTCGCCGTTGCATTGGGGTTCCAGATTGCAGATCCGGTGTCTTGAGATTTAACACCTGGCTTTGGTTGTGCGGTCGCACCGGATAACGAGTTGCCGCATTTCTGGCAGAAGCGTGCTTCTGGTTGATTTTCAGTGCCGCAATGAGAACAGAACATGCTTCCTCCTGGTTGAGGCTAACGAATAGCGTTTATCCGACGGAGGGAAGGCGCGAAGCGCCGCTCCCGACGGTCGGGTGCAACGCGTGGTTGGGCGTCACCGGCATATTGCGGCAATCTCGCCCCGAAAGAGCTGGAGCATCTGTTCACCAGTAGTCTCGCTTACACCTACCGCGTGGCCTTCAGCCTTGTACGCCCTGAGTAGTTTGAGTAACCATTCACGATACAGGCAGGCCGATTGAAGAGCCCAGGTGAGGCTAGGCCGGCCTTCGTACCGGAAACCGAAATCAAAGTGAGCGAGCCGATTGTTACGGAAGTCAACCATCTCTTTGTGATACTTCTTCCAGTCGTCCTTGGCTATGTTCAGCCCGTCTACTACCATCGCCATTCCGAATGGTTCAAGTTCAGCGCCCGCCGGTATTGGAAGGACTTCTGCCAGTTTCTTCCAATGAGCTTCCTGCGAGTCCGTTCCGAAGAGCTGATTCCAAGAGATGATTGCCTCGGAGTAGCACATGTCGCAAATGCTTACCCAGGCATTGTTCTTCGCACATACGCTCGCAATGTGCTCGACGTAGATGCACCCTCGAATGCAGTCGTGCGCAAGATGAAACTGCACCTCAACCGGGTCAACGACAAGCTTCATTGTGACGCCTAACGAGCTAACCGGCGCTGCGCGGCCTTATCGGGCTGCGTCCAACGACCGAAGGGAGCGAGGTTGAGCGTCATGTTAGAACTCATGTTGTGACGGCCTTTCGGTACCAGACACTTACAGGTTTGGTGAATAACAAGAACAGGGAGTAAACCTGAAGGCCCACCTGAGCTACAGAAAGCGCACCGACTACAGGCGCCCGGGAAAATTCGCCGATCATCAACGGTAAGGTTGGTAGAATTCCGACAATGAACAGAACGAGAAATGTAATGCGTGCCCAGTTTCTTCCTGCTGAAATCTTGAAGATCAAAAACCCGATAAAGGCAAAAGTGATGATCAGCACTAAATTTGTGAACGCGGCGGGTGCTACTGCACCAAGGTGTGAGAAGTCCATCAGCATTTTGACTAACCCGACTGCCAAGGATGCCCAGAGAAGGTTTACAGCCGTCGTGACAGATTGTGGTTTTTGAACTGCGTCTTGCGCTCCCATAGTATTTCCCCTGAGTTCTAAACGAGTGGAGCTAAGGGGCTGCGCGCTTTTGCGCAGTCCCGCTTGAGCGTAGGGTTAAGAGTTTTTTGTGAACTCATCGAATGCCTCATCAAACTCGCGGTGGCCGTAGTAATCGGGGTCAAACTTCAGAACTGCCTTTTCAATCGTCCGGGATTTGAAGACGTAGAAAGCACCCACGAGGGTTACCACAAGCACCGCAATCACTAGCCATACGACTATTGTAGCGAGAGTTTGCGATGGAGCTTGCACCACAAGGCCAACAAACCAGTCTTGAAAGAGAATACCCAAGCTTGCCAGAGCACCAGCGAGAGCCTGCAATCCGTAGTGCTTTAACGCTGATTCGACCTGCCGCAGTGTCGGGACGCGAATACTCATCGTGATTCCTAATCGGGATAGGGAGAAGCCTCACGGCTCCCCCCTCCCACACCACCGTGCGTACGGCTCACGTACACGGCGGTTCGGCAGATTGAGTCGTTCAGCACGACGGTTAGGCTGCTCAATATGTGCACGAATACCGAACCTTAACTGGCCCTTGGAAACTATACTGTTCGTTACAGCAGCTCATGCATGCCTGCATGGAGATTGTTGCTTTTGTGCTCATGATGCCGAGAGTACAAAGTCATTTTGCGAAGTTGCTAAACAATTGCTTTGCGATTTCAAGAATCCAAGTGATAACTGGCCCGCCTCGATCTACAGCGATCATTGCCATGAAACCTCCTGGCATGCTGGCCCAAGACATGCCCAGTGCGATTGGCCAAATATCAGTCCAAGCTAAGTTAGAGTCACTGCCGTTTCTATGTGATGCGTAGACCCAAGCGGCAACGCCTCCACCAACAATCGAAAACAGAAGAAGTGCAGGGATCGATTTTGGCCAAAATAATACTGCTGGTAAACCTCCCACAAAGCCACCGGCCAACATTGCTCCTATTTCCTTTAACGAAGGGTCGTTCATTTGGCCTACAGTTATTCACCAGACCCACCGGTCCGTACTATTAAAATAGTAAGAGCATTCAGATTTGCGATAACTGCTTGATTCATAGCTGGAGCTTCTTGGTTGTCTGTCCGCATATGTGATGATAGTACGGACGGATAAGGTTGGGTTGTTGTGGAGCCTTCGCGCGGCGGTCCGCTTTGGGCGAAATTCTCGAGGGTCCAGTTTTGGCCAGACTGCGACAGATTAGCACTCCCCTTAGCTGACCGCGACCGCAGCAGCAGCTTCCATAATTGCCATAGGGCGCTCCGCGACCCCAAGCAGTCATAGACGATTTAAATCTGAGCGACCGGATTGCAGCGGAAGGAGACAGTCGACCTTGGCTGCTCGGTCATTAGCGGCCCTACAGGAAAGCTGTAAACCGCGTTCTCGATCGTTCAGCCTGCAAGCGAAGTTTCAAATCTGGTTTGCCAACATCCCATAGCTTGCACAGCAATGGTCCTGGACCATGCTCGATTCCGAATGGGCTCTAGGTAGACAGGAGCGACACTTCAGCCCGGTGTTCCTGGCGTTGGTTTGGCGCATAAACGTAAGTAAAGATAAACGTAAGTAAAGAACAGCAGCAGGGGGCTAAAGATTTCTCTTCTGTTACCGTATATCTTATTGCAAGGCAATAAGGGGGCGGAAAACCGTTGTCCGCTACGAAACGCAACACACGCAGACGCTTTTCTTCACATCTGTGGGAGACAAGAGAGTGACTATTATCGTCAGGCAGTACTTACACAAGAAGATCAAGAAGAGTAACAAGTCACTTCCATTCTCCTCGATAGCTGTAACTCAGCTGCAAACGTCGTCAATCAAAGTTATTGAATTGATTTTCATATTGCTGGCTTTTGCGTTTACGGCTTCTACAGCCTATGCCGATGTATATAGATGTGTCGTAAACGGAAAAACAGTGTATTCGGACTCGCGGTGTGAATATGGAGCTAGCCCCATTAAATTGCAGGACAACATAATAAGGAGGACTCAATCAGATAAGGATCGCGACGATCAGATGGCATACCGCGCAGGTCAAATGGCACTCGAAGAAAAAGTTAACGACGCCAAATCGGCAAGACAATATGCGAATAAGTGCTCATTTTCTGCCTATGCCCTTGGGGATGACAAAGGGAAAATACTAGCCGCTGCTGCAAGAGATGAGTGCTATAAAAATGAAATTCTAAAAGAGTCCGGGAAAAGTGATCAAGTAAGTCTTGATGCGTACAACTTATGGAAAGACCACAGAATCATAACGAAGCGGACACCTCCACCCCCACCAGCAGCAGCCCTCAGTTACCATTGTAGGCCGGATTATATGGGTGGTATGCGTTGCGACCCCTAAGTGGACAAAGGCAACACTACCTGACCCTTCCCGTCAAACAAATCTTGTAAGACAAACTGTTGCGAAATAAAAGGCGCGGATTCAAAGAGGAATCAAAGGGGTCAGCGTCTCATGGCACTACCGGAGAAATATCGCAAACTAAAGAGCGGGTAACTTGAGCAAACGGGAGAGTCATATGCGCACGCTCATAGAAATTGCCACTGAGATCGAGGCTGATTGGCTTGTAATCAACAATGCTGGCGCCAAAGATGCACTCGAGTGCATGAAAAAAATGGGGCTCATTACAGAGCCATTTGGAACAGATCCCCATGGCTATTCTATTGTTGGCTCCTTTCTTACTCACGCGATTGGTTGGCACGGGGTGGTTGCCAGACGCATCAAGAAAGAGCTTAAACAAACGTGTGGCCACCCGAGGCCATAGCATGCAGCCACTATTTAGGCTATCTGTGCGCTCCAGATGGACGCGCCCTTTGCGGTGCCTCCATGGGCCTGAACATTGGGCCTCAAAATGAGCATTCGAACTCACTACGACAACCTACAGGTCGCTGAGAACGCAAGCGCAGAGGTAATCCGGGGGGCTTATCGTTACCTTTCGCAGAAGTGGCACCCTGACAAGAATCCTGACAACACGCTGGAAGCGGCACGGACATCTTCTTTAATCAACGAAGCCTACGCTGTCCTATCAGACCCCCAGCGAAGAAAGGAACATGATCTTTGGATTAGGTCCGAACGAGAAAGAGGTGCGGCGCGCACTACCAAAGGTCCTGGGAACTTTCAGCCACCGCCATCCAAAGAGACGTCCGTAATGCCAACCCCTAGCAAACTGAAAGGTGCAGCATCGGGGGCGGGAACCGGTGTTGCAGCCTCTGTCTTGTTCGCTATCGTGCTCTTGCTCGCCAATGGGGTTGGCAATATTGGTGGCAAAGTTGCAAGTGAAGCGATTTTCGGCCCATCGTCTGACGACATAGTCGCAGCAACTGCTCGGGAGATGAACAAAACACTACCGATGATGGTAGATGGAGAGACGCGCCTGGACTCAACAGCAGCGGGGCCAGGACGAGTGCTTGCTTACAACTACACACTTATCAACTACGTGGCCTCACAGCTCGATGCGTCATCGCTTGCCGCGATAGAGCGGCAAGTCGTAGGAGTGAGTTGCAGCCAACAACAACAAAATCTCTTGTCAAAAAACGTCGCCATGCGGTTTAGATACACAAGCTCAGACGGCTACATGGTTAGAGATTTCACCATTAACCGAAACGCGTGCGGCAATGCCGCCGTCGCTCAGTCCGTAGTGGAGACCGCGACCCCTGCCGAGGTTATTGCGTCAACACCGCCAGCGGCACGTCGCCCGAGAACCGTGAAGCCAGAGCGAGAACGCTGCGTAATTAAGTCTGTAATGAGCGACCACGAGATCGAAGTTTGCAGAGGAAGCGGCTAAGGCGTTTCATATTCCATTCGAGCAGCACAAACATAAAGAATCAAAGGGTGCAGCGTCAATTATTCGTTAACTGACGGAGGGAGCATGCCATGGTTTGTTGCGATATTGGCCACTGTGGCTAATCCAGCAGGGCAGGGAAGGCGCTATCTGTGAAATAGATGACTCTGACCCCTTTGATTCTGCTGTGATTCTGCCGGAAAGGAGTGCTCAGATGCTTTTTCAATGCCAAGCCTGCGAAAGGTCAATCGATTACGAAGCGTCGCCCCAAACTGGGTCCATGCCAAGAGGTTGGCGAGTTCATGAGATCAAGGGCCGCGGGTTCTTCCTTTGTTCATCATGCGGAAACCCAGCACACTTTCGGGGAGGATTATCGCCTTGGCTAAAGGAGCAGTTATCTACCAAACACGGTGTTGTGTTTGATCCCGATGATTAACCTGTGAAACGCCCGAACCAAGAGCAATGTGGGGTTACAACGCCGACTAAACGGGGTTGGAGCGGGCGCGCCGAGAAGCGTCGTCGTTTTGCTAGCATCGCCTTGGTGCACCCCTCAACCTCACCTCGTTGGGCATATCCAATGCGCGCGTTTTCATTACTCATCTTCATTTCTATCTCGTTCAGCGCACGCGCTGACTCTGCGAGTGATTTTCTTGGCTACTTGTGTTTTCGTGGCCTTCAAAACACCGACGTGCCAAAAGCCGAAGCGGAGCGATTCTGCGCGTGTGTACGAAGCGATATTGCACCGAGGCTTACGAATCCTCAGAGGGCGGTGTTGACTTCGGCGCAGTCCGACCTAAACCAAGGTCGAGCCCCAAATCCTGGGCGCTTCGCCTCCTCTGGCGTTCGCGATCTTGTGGTTGCGGCCCAAGCTCGCTGCGAAGCTGCTTTCTATCCTCCATCAGCGCCAATCAATATCTCAGGAGATGATCTGCAGCTTACGCTACGCTGTGATTCTGAGATACGAGCACCAGAGGCGTTCATATATGTCAAGAATGGTTTGCTACTATCAACTACCGAGCGTCGCGCAATGGAAAAACGAATGATGGCGGGTAATTTCGACAGCGATTTTGCTACGGTAATCTCGAAGTTCAACAGAGGTCATCAAAAATCTGAGAAATGGGAAATAGATGTAACCGGTCATATCGTTTCGGCGCCAAGAGCTTACGAGTTGATCTCTTTGTTACGGTCCGCCAGCACTTACGACGTCACTATTGAACATGGCTCCCGCAAGTACGTAGGTGCGTTTTCATTGACTGGCAAGATTCCAGCTCGGTGGAGCCCGTGTGGTGGAGTATCACGGTAGTCGACTCAATGGGTCAGTCGAGCAGACCACCGAAAAGCTGCGCTCCTACCTTCTCCGCCTGGTGAATTGGACCATTAAGCATGGAGGGATGTAATGATGGCTAAGTTCGTTATCGGCGTCGTATTGCTCTGGCTTACTTTAAAGCTCGCCCATTATTTGCGTTCCATTGCATCACCGGTAAATCGGCCCAATCTTTTCCGGAATCCGCTAGCGTTCTCCCTTCTGAATATCTTTATGATCGTATTGCCTATTCTCGGTCTATGGTTTCTCCTCGCAGGGATTTTCGGATTCCGTGCCCCACTGGCGATTGGGTGACCGATGAGCAAAAAGAGCTCAGTTGCGGTAGCTTGTCCACGTTGCGGACAACGTGAATATGTCACGATGTGGTCATCGATTAATGTGTCCCTTGATCCCAACTTGAAGCACCAACTGCTCAATCATGAACTCACTGACATGACATGCGAAAAGTGTGGGAACGTTTCAACCCTTCAGTACAGTCTTCTGTATCACGACATGGAGATCCCTACCGCAATTTGGCTCGTTTACCCGCGCGATGACACGCCGGAAACGGCTAAGGCCATGAAGGAGTTTTCGAGTATGGTCTCTGCCGAATACAAGCTGCGTATTGTCCACTCGATGGATGAACTGATCGAGAAGGTCGTTATTTTCGACTGCGGGCTAAATGATTTAGCCATCCAGCTGCTGAAATTTAACTTCCTTGAAAGCGACCAACGCGCGACACCAGGCCCTTGGTTCTTTCACGAGGTAGTAATTGAGGGTTCTGAGAAACGTCTCGCGTTCTCATCTTCAAATTCGTCAACCAGCGCCACAATTCCTATGACGACTGGTTACCACGATTTGGCTATGAAGCTCAAGGGTCTCGAAAATAGCTCTCAATGGGTCTACGTAAATAGCGAATCCGCAATGCTCCTCTTGGAATCTTCACTCTAACGGTTTCGGTTTATTGTTAAAGCTAGTAGCTTAGTTACTAAAATTCCCTGAGGTTTTTGCGAATTTTCTCGGTCGCCTTATCGGAAATGCGAACCGCTATCAGCATGACCCGATCAGCGCCTGTAAACACATAGAGTGCGGTCTCGATGTCGCATGTAGTGCGAGTGATGGGTCTGGATATTCCGACGGCTCGAAGACCACACGGTACGTTTCAGCGACCGCACAGCCACGGCGATCCCCCCGTTTACGCAGTGGCTAGTTGACGCGAACGAAGTGGCACAGTAGGCTTCCACGAGTTCACGTTTATTCATGGGTTACCTCCGCTTCTGGGACTTCCACGGCAACCAGCCACTCCGCCAATTTTGCCAACAGAAACTGCTTTTCCTTGTCCCTGGCGACTTGTTCGATCTCCGGATACCGACGAATGGCTGAGGCGATGCGATAGCTGGACTCGGCCTCTTCCGCCGGTAATACGATCGTGCCAGACTTGATTGCACGATCAACCGCGGCGTAGGCGGCAGCCGAAACCGCATGATGCATCACCGAGCTGGCTGCGACCCGAGCGTTGTCATCCGCCGTGTGCCAACCGGCAATCTGTGCCATAGCCGATGGCATGCATCGTGGCCCGCCAATGCAACCTGCACCGCCAAGCCCGCGTTCCCATTCTTTTTGGAGTCCTTTAACTTCGGCGAAAGTCTTTTCCCCGCTGAGATACTGTTCAACTGCCAGCACGACTGCTTCACTTCCCCGGCTGCCCGCGTGTTGCCATGCGCGGCGCGCGGCCCAGCACGCAAATGCGCGATAACGCAAATCCAGGTCTGATTCGCCATTGCGTTGTCCTGCTGAATGCGTTTGCGCTCCCGCTGCAATACTACGAGCCACCCTGTTGAGCAGATCAGCCCGGTCGGTGCGCTCCCAGGTAAACTCGTGACGCTCCCGCCCGAAATGCCCATAGGCTGCGGTTAGTTGATAGATCGGCTGGCGCAAATCGAGCATTTCAATGATCCCTTTCGGCGTCAACCCGAATATCACAGGGATTGCCTTTTCGAGGGCAATTTCATCTATGGCACCGGAGCCGTGCAAATCGATGTGCACTGAAACCGGCTCTGGCGTGCCAATCGCATAAGCCAACTGGATGGTGCAACGCTCGGCAAGTCCGGCGGCCACGACGTTCTTGGCGATGTAGCGCGCCATGTAAGCGGCCGAACGGTCAACCTTGGTCGGGTCCTTCCCGGAGAAAGCGCCCCCGCCATGCGGGCAACTGCCGCCGTAGGTGTCGACGATGATCTTACGTCCGGTGAGGCCCGTATCGCCCTGCGGCCCGCCGATCTCGAAACGGCCAGTCGGATTGACGAAATACTGGATACCGGGTGCGCGTAGCCCCGCCGGTATTACGGGTTCGATGATCTGCCGAATCACTTCGCGCCGAAGTTCGTCGGTGCCGATGTCGGGCGCGTGCTGAGTCGAAAGCACTACCTTCTCGACACAAACGGGTTTTGTCCCATCGTAGCGCACGGTGACTTGGGACTTTGCGTCCGGCCTTAACCAAGGCAACGCGCCGCTCTTGCGCAGTTCGGCCTGACGGGCCATCAATCGGTGAGCGAGTGCGATGGGCAGCGGCATCAGTTGCGGCGTTTCGCGGCAAGCGAAACCGAACATGAGCCCTTGGTCACCCGCGCCAATTTCGCCATCGGCCTGATCAACCCCCTGGTTTATATCGTCCGACTGGCCGTTGATGGAGGTCTTGATCTCGCACTTGGCTAGATCGAAGCCCGTTGCAGCGTTCGTATAACCAATTTCCCGAATGACTTGCCGGGCAAGCTGAGGGATGGCCGTTTCAAGCTCGGCCAGGAGATTCGGGACGACGTGGGACTTGAATTCGCCAGCGACCACGACCAGCGAAGGCGCGATCAGGGTTTCGCATGCGACTTTCGCATTGCAATCCTTCGCCAACACCCAATCGAGTACGGCATCGGAAATCTGGTCGGCCACCTTGTCTGGATGACCCTCGGAAACCGATTCTGAGGTAAATAAGTAGCTATTGCTCATGTTGCTCTCCTTGCCCCTGTTTGGCCGGCGTGGCCGGCTCGTGGGGTGGAGAGCGGGCGACGCTTTAGCAGCATTTATGCGTCGCCCTGCAAGTTGTCGGTTAACTCGGCGACCGCCTCCGGGAACCCCGGAAACAAAAAACCCGTTCAGCTCGGCGGCTGGAACGGGTCTGTTGGGAACCGCTTTAGCCGTATTTATAAAGCGCCCGCAAGCTGAAATTCAAATCGGCGCAGTTAATACTTTAATCCAAAGCTAAAACGATGTAAAGGCAGATGTGACGGAAGCCTTTGCTGGACGGACCGAAGCGCAATAGGGGACGTAGCACGGTTTTCTGCTGCGTGGTGGTTCACTGGGGTCAGATACTGCCGGTTATTTTCCGTTTCTGAA
>CAVVDR010000011.1:0-83116 GCA_963746955.1 uncultured beta proteobacterium
GACTTGGAGCCCGGTGCACAGCTACAGGCCTCATTGATGATCTCCCGCTATATGGAAGCTCTTGGCGCCAATGGCCTTTGGTTGGCTTCGCTGATTTCGATGCAAGACAGGGTAGCACTCACAGCGGCGAGGGTCAGTATGGTTTCGTCAATCAAGATCAGGCAGATTGAACGATGAACCCGCTCCGAACGGCTGGTTTTGAGCACGAAAAGGAATGGCCGGAATTGGCCGGGACGAGGCGGCGTAGGTGTCAAATTGCTCGCCGAAAACCGGCCACTCAGCGTGATCGCAGGACGTGAAATTGGAGGGTGACGTCGACCGACCGTTCCTGGCCGATTCTGTTGAAATACTCCCGTCTATTTCGAATTAGAGGATGGTAAAATTGCACGTGTCGAATGAGTGGAGAGCCTTGATATGATGGGGTTTCAGACCGATAGCCAAGAACGCCTTTTCTACTCCTTCAAGCTCGAAGACCACATTCCCCAGAATCACCTTCTCCGTGGCATTGATCGGTATCTTGATCTAAGCAGCCTCCGCGAGCATCTCACCGATCACTACAGTCACACCGGCCGCCCCTCCATTGATCCGGAGCTGATGATTCGGATGCTGGTCATTGGCTACAGCTTTGGCATCCGTTCCGAGCGACGGTTGTGCGAAGAGGTCCATCTGAATCTGGCCTATCGCTGGTTCTGCCGCCTGGGACTGGAAGACAAGGTGGCGGATCATTCCACCTTCTCCAAGAACCGACATGGCCGGTTTCGTGACAGCGGTGCGTTTCGGCACCTGTTCGAGACGGTATTGCGACGCTGTATGGAAGAAGGCCTGGTGCGAGGCGAGGGATTCGCCACGGACGCCAGCGTCATCAAGGCCGATGCACAGCGTCAGCGTGCGGTCCCAGGTAAAGAAACGATTGACTGGGGCAATCCCGATGAAGCGACACGCCCTGTCAGGGAGTACCTGGCCGCACTGGAAGAAGCGAATCCATCCGATGACCCGCCGAAGTCGATTTCGCTGACCGACCCCGCGTCGAGTTGGACAGCCGCGCACGGGCCGGCTTATTTCGCTTACTGCACCAATTATCTGATTGATCTGAACGCCGGCATTATTGTTGACGTCGAAGCCTCTGCGGTGAACAAGATGGCGGAAGCCGAGGCAACCCGGATCATGATCGATCGGGTCGAGGAGCGATTCGACCTCAAGCCCAACCGCCTGGTGGGGGACACCAACTATGGGTCGGCTGCCATGGTGGGCTGGCTGGTTGAAGAGAAACAGATCGAACCGCATGTGCCTGTGGTCGACAAGTCGGAACGTGATGACGGCACCTTCTCGCGCAGTGACTTTCAGTGGGATGAAACGGCCAATGAATACCGGTGTCCTGCGGGCCACGTGCTACGCAGCAACTGGCGTCCATTCACGAATCCGCGCACGCATGTTACGAAGGCCGACACCATTATCTATCGCTCAAGCCAGTCAGACTGCGAAGCCTGTGCGATGAAAGCCGATTGTTGTCCGACTACCCCAAGGCGCAACGTCCCTCGCAGCATCCATGAGCCTGCACGCGACGTGGCACGCGCAATCGCGAAGACCGATGCCTACAGACAGTCTCGCAACGATCGCAAAAAGGTTGAGATGTTGTTTGCCCACCTCAAGCGCATCCTGAAATTCGATAAGCTTCGACTACGAGGTCCAAGCGGTGTGCAGGATGAGTTTCTGCTGGCCGCAACGGCACAGAATTTGAGGCGAATGGCCAAATGGCTCACCCCGGTAGCACCGGAAGCAGTGCCAATACTTGCATAAGGGCAGTTCGGAACAATAAGACCAATCAATTCCATCCGAAATCTCTGCCCAAAACGAATCGATGATCAGACATCAACAATTAGCCGCGTGGCAGCACAAAAATAAAAGCGAGTTTTTCAACACAATCGGCCAACAGCGGAGGCTCGGACTTGCTTCTCCGACCGGCCCTTGTTTGGCCCTAGCAACCCGCCGGTGTGGCGTCGGACTGGGCGGATGATGGGCTGATGATGGAAGGCATCGACCCCTGTGCCCGGCCGATGCCGGACTACAACTTCGATCAACGGGTGAGTTGGTAGCCGCGGAGCGTGTGGCGGCCGAGGTGTGTCATGCGCGCGTGGTTGCCGGGCGCGGGAGAACGGTATATGAATCTGAACGCGGAGGCCCAGAACGACCCCGGAACGGCGATAGATGGGCAGAGTCAGGGTGATGAGGTCGGGGAGGGGAGGGTATGAACGGACGGACGGAGCGAGACCAGGGGTATCTGACGGTGGTCGGCGGTGCGAATGCGCGTCGAAGAGGGCCTTTGAATTTCTTATCCATCCTCGACCAGGCCGTGATCGGAAGACTTCATGAGGACTCCGGAAATGACATCGGGCGGTCGACCCGTGACCGGCGCCAGCCTGGGGCGGATGCAAGAGGTGGCGCGAGTCACGGATATACCAACTATGACGGGCCCGAGACGAGGGCGTTGACCGCGGCGTGCATGATAGTAGAGTTGTTTGGCGGATGACAAGCCGTGGTCTGTCCCTTATTGCTCGTCGTCAAATCTCACTCGCGCAAACGGGATGCGTTAGGATTCGGCACGTTCAACCCTTCTATGATGACCAAGACTTGGGAGTGAGCCATGGCCTATGATTGCAGCACAGACTGGACAGCTCTGCCGGCTGAAGAGCCCCCGGAACATTTGCGTGACTACAATAATAGAATATTCCACGCGCCGTCGTTCAAGTTCCAATTCTGGGATGACATCACTGTCACAAAGCAGCTCGTCCTGATCGCCGATGGCGACATCGTCATCGAGGGGAGCTTCTTTCTCCATTCTGCACCCGCTCCGCTGCTCCCCTTTCCGCCTGAAGAGCCATTGCAGTTGGCCATCGTGAGCCTTGGCGGGAAGGTGATTGTCGCCAAGACCGGCTCGATCGGCATGCACTTCGGGGCGCGCGCCGGACAGGACCACACCGATCGCGTCGGCCCGTTCGACGCAACCGGAGGGCGCGGAAACAATGGCGGCCGGGTGCTGATTTCGGCGCCCGAAATCGAAATCTACGGCCACGTGCACGGGCAGCTGGCGGGTGGCGGCGGAGACGCGATCGCGGATGCGCAAACGGCATCGAGCGATCTGATCGAGCGTCTGTGGACCTTCATCCGAACTCCGTTCCTTCGCCCCGCGCAAGCGCAGGGCGGAGATGGTGGTCGCGGAGGCGACGTGCTCCTGTGCGCGGGCCGGCGCATCTACGTAGCCGACGGCGCAAGGGTGGCTGGAGGAGGAGGGGGATTTGCTGGGCAGGCCAAGGCGCTTGCCGGACGCGGCGGACAAGCTCGGGCACGCAACGGGAAAGCCGGTCGGGGCGGTGATGTGGTGATCAAGGGCACCGGCCCCGGCGTCACGTTAACGGTCGACGGCATCGTGGAGGGCGGGTTTGGCGGCCTCTTCATACCAGAACGGCGCGCAACGGCCAATGGGGGCGTCGGCGTCAACCTTTCAGGAGGTGACGCCTCGGCAATTGGCGGGCATGGGGGCCGCGGGGGCGACGTGGAACTCATAGACGTCACGGTCGACCGCAAGTTTGTCATTATCGGTGGCCCAGGGGGCAATGGAAGCGATGCCGAGGCGGTCGGCGGGGTGGGAGGCACCTGGCCTTTTGCACCGGCGTTCGGCTACCAGTTTGGACAAGGCGCCGCGGGCGGTAATGCGACGGCTGTTGGAGGGGACGGTGGAGCCGCCGGCAACGCATCATCCCCTGGCGTCAGCGGCTACCCTGGATCTGGTGGGTCAGCGACGAGCACGGGTGGCACCGGTGGCGCCGCATTGCCGGCCGCTTCCAGCGCTCCAGGTGGGCAATCGGGCAGCAGCGAAGCCATTGGCGGGCCTAATGGTAGAGGCGCTGGACACCCAAGCGGCGTGGGATTCCGGCCTGTGCCTCCGACTGGCGGTGCTGGCGGAACTGCCACCACAGCACGACAAGCTGGCGTACCGTAGTCCGTGTTACCTGGACACCCGACCAAGTCCGCGTTGCGCTCCGGACGAACGATGCGTCGAGCACAGCCCCCCTCAAATCCACGTTGAACGTCCGCTTCCCCAAAGCCTGACAGACTGCAACGGGTCGGTTTTTGCCGGTCGTGAAAACAGAAAGCTGCCACTGGATAGCGACATACCGGCTACGGCTGGTAATCGGGACATTGCGGACGTAACTGCCTGAGAGTGCCACCGGCCGGTCTGGCCGATGACCTGCCGCGCTGGCAACCAAGATGGCTGGCAGGTGTACAACCTACAGCTGACGTCTAACATTGAATCCGCAGTCGATCACCTGCCATTCACCAGAATCATTTGCAGGTTGCATCCTCGGCCTAAGAGGCCGATAGAAAAATAGGCCAACCACTCCCGCTATGAAAACTCCGGACATAGCTTGGTGATCTAATTGAACAGCAGCTTGGGCTTCCCCTCGCTTCGGCTGCAACTGTATAACTTGTCTACCAAAGCGGGTGGAATGCAGACGCATTGCCTCATGCACCTCCTGGAGTTGTCGTGTGGCGGCCTGTAACCAGTCACGTGCGACGGCCCCATCGCCCTTACCCTTAAAACCCTTTAGGTCAACGATTTCGTTGACATTCAAATGAGACCCTCTTCGTCCCCTGGCGCAGCTTCCGGTTCGGGTGCCAGGGCAACCTCCTCAAGCAAGCGAATCTCCTGCGGACTTAGCGATACACGCCGTTTGGAATGACGCGGCACCCGTGCGCCGGTGAAGATCTCCCGGGGCACCTCGCCGAATATCCCCACCACTGCACGAACGCGCTTTAAGGCGTCCCCGGTTGCGCCAGGCAAGAAATCCGAGCGTGATAACGGGCGCAGTTCCTCACGCATCAGATAGCGCTCGAAGTGCACCGGCGTCTCGAAGGTGGATCGATACAATCGGGTGATCTCGCGCACGGTTTGCCGGCCTTCGTCATCACTCATCAAGTCCTTTCGCACCAGTGTCTTGGTGAGCCGCACGAAACGGTCGTAGGCGATGATGTGCGCGGCGACCGTATAGCCATACGGTGATTTGAACCCCAACTCCACTTCCTTGGGCACCCGGTTGCGCAGCACCGAGATATTGAGGCCTCGCTCGCGGATCTCGTCCAGTTTGGCCTCACAGTCACGGCAGAGTTGGTCGAGCTTTTGTCTGGCATCATCCAGTCGGCCGGTCATATCAATCAGCGCCCAGTCCGCATAGGGGTTGTCGTTGCCGGACAAATACCAGACCGCGCGCAAGGAGGCTGCAACCCGCCTTCCCCCGATGATAGGTTGCAATAAGCGATCCGGATCCCGTCCCCGCCCGAGGAAGAGCCGGTAGGCCTCCTTGGTATGGATCATCATGGAGTCCTGGCCTTCGTCCACCAGAGCGCCCATTTCACTCACCCCCCGGGCTTCGCGGTCATTCACCAGGCGGTCGGCTCCCTGGCGCACCTCATAGACCGTCCGCATCTGGCGCAGCGCTTCTTCCCGCTGTTTCAGCTCGACCACTCGCGGCCAACGCAGATCCGTCTCGTCCGGATTCTCTGCGGCAAGCAGGTCTTTCAGCGCTTCGCGTTCCCCTTCGATGTCGTAGCGATCCTCGAAGGGCGATGCCGATGAAGTGGGATAGAGCGGTGCGTTCACTTTGTTTGGTGCGGCCATGCTTAGGTTTCCTTGTTCCCGGTCAATTTTTTGGAGTCGGTCATTCACTTCCTGCTGCGCCACCATCCGGTTTCTTGGGTGTTCCACTGGCACCCTTCCCTTTCTGTTGCGCCATCCTTAAACTCACCCTGCCTCAGTGCAAGGTGACGAAGTTGGTTCCCTGATTACCACCGCGCGTAAGGGTGTATCGTTTTGATACATCCTCATGGTCCACATGATCATCCAATGTCTGCCTGGCATTCAGATACCCCAGCGCCATACACACATCGTTCGCATTGAACCAGGGCATGTCACCTTCCATGACCATACGCATCGGCTCGCCCTCGAAGCCGAACTGCACCAGCCCGGCAAGGGTGTCACTCTGATTTCTCTGGAGATGTTCGCCAGTGGAACTATGAATAATCAAAGGGTTATTCATCGCTCCCCCAGCCGTAGTCCCCGTGTCCCGAGCAAAGCCCTAATCTGGCTCAGGTTCTGCTCGATCACGGACCGACTTGCCGGAACGTCTTCCGCCCTCTGGTCGAGCGAAGTAGTTCTCAGTTGCCTGACTTCACGTTCCGAAGCAATTTGCAAGCCCACGGTCGGGCAGAACTGACCCAGGCGGGCGCCTCGAACAATTCCGTTCAGGTAACCCAGCCGGTTGATGACGGGTTTGCCTGACCGGGTTTTCTGGCGCAGTTGCCCCACCCATTCGTCGAGTACCGACTGGCGCAGTTCTTCTCTGGCAAAGCTCAGAAACCTGATCGCGCTTTGCTGTTCTTGGTCCTGCAGGTTCAGATCGTTTGGGAAGATCAAGCGTGGAGACTCGCTTGGTCCGGGGTTGTCCTGAAGACTTTCAGAACTCAAACCACCACTACCCACTGGTCCAACTCAAGGCCTGCGAGAGCAGGATGGCCGATTTGATGTTGCCGCAGACCTCGGCGACGCGCGGGTAATACACCACGTAGTCGCCATGCAAGAGACCCATCATGGCGTCCGTGTGCTGGCGGGAGGTCAGGGCTGGCGAGGGAGTCATCTCATGCTGCCGGCAGGATTTGAGCCCAGGTGGCGTGGGCCCGGCGATTCATCAGTTCATTCAGGCGGGCAAAGTCCACCCGGCACAGCAAGATAGGTGGCGCGCCAGCACGCTTTTCTTCTAGGAGGCCCAACTCGCGCAAACACCGACGTGAACTCTCCAGTTCGCGGCGCGACAGTCCGGCCTCAATGGTCCAGTCTTCCTAGCGCTTGTGGAACCACCCATCAAAACCAGCGTATTCATCGGTACGCCATCCAGGACGAACGACTCTTAGGTTTCTTCAAGGGGTTTCCAGCGTTCCCCGTCTTCATGACGTACCCGCCAGGTCAGAAAATCGAGCCGCGAGAGCGCGTCTCCCAGCTCGGCATCGCTGGCCGGGCGCGTGTTCGATGCCAGATACGTGTCCAGACATTCAATGACCAAATTCTCGGGCCAGTCTTCCTGGCAGTCGATGTGTTCTTCCAGTCCCCGGTATTGCCGTAGCCATTTATGTAGGACGGATAGCCAGTGCGTCATTCCCAACTCGATTAGCCGGTCGGAAATCATATCCATCCGGCGTGTGGTGTCCGCATTCATCGAAGCGTTCTCTCTTCTCGTAGGGGTAACGATAAAAGCGATGCCAGAGCGCTCATGGGCCAGCGGAACCGAGCTTAGGACCATGCGGTGATTCATTCAGTATTTAATTCATAAAAGGTTTTCTGAATTAAGCCGCGACGAAGCGTGGGGTTTTAATGTAAGATGGCTACGGCGCCAGTGTTGCAGCGCGTTTCAGGCCTTTTGCGCATCCTTTAGGCCTTCCCCTTTTCCCTTGATGTTCATGGGATTCCCTTACCCCGTAAATCCTTTTTGTCATAGACCCTCCACGATTTTCCAGTGGAGGGTCGGCCCTTTGGGGTAGGGCCCTTACCGTTATTTTTTGCGCCCTTTTGGGGTGTCTACCATGCAGGCAGACTAAACGCTCTGCTAACCCGCAAGCATGCTAAGCAGTTAGCCCAAATGATTGATGTAGTAGACGTGGTTGACATAGTTGACGCTATTGCTATACTCGAAACCAATGGCTTAAGGAGTAGACCATGGCATCAACCCATACCGCAGACGCACTTAAAGAACCGGCAAAAGCAACCCGATTCCTTGAATCAACGATAGCCCATGAAAAGGACGTGGCGGCATTGGCCAGTCTGGATGACGCGCAACTGTCAGCCTTCGTGCGTAAGACGGTCAAAGCAGCGGGGCGTTCACAGGCGGCAAAGCTGGCGCTCAACATGGCGGTTACGTTCAGGCGAATCGCGGCGATGCTCGCCACCCAGGACTCTGCCGACGTGCTCACTCGTGCCAAGGAGCAGGCTACGAAAGCTCGCACCAAGGTGGTTGCCGATGGGGCGGTGATCTCCTCTGGGGATATGACCAAAGCGCTGGGGGTATCCAGGCAAGCGTTGAGTAAGGCGGTGCACGCCCGGCGACTGTTTTTTGTCGAGGTGGGCGGCGACAATTACTATCCTGCGTTCTATGCCAACCCGGAATTCGAGCGCCGGCAGCTTGGAAACGTGTGCAAAGCCTTGGGCGATTTGAGCGGCTGGCAGAAGTGGCAGTTCTTCACGACCGCGAAAGCTTCTCTGGGCCGACTCACTCCGCTGGAGGCGCTGAAGAAAGGACGTTACGAATCGGTGCTTAAGGCTGCAGCAGGTTTTGCGGAGCGATAGCGAGATGCAAGCTTGGCGCTAAGCGCTCCACCCCGCGGCTTTTCCAAGGTCCAGCTCGTTCCCGTACCGCTTGGCGCAGGTGCGCTCATTCGCGTTTCGCGCTTTTCAAGCGGAGAGCCTTATCTCGGGCGCAGCGGAGCCAACCGTTTTGACGACTACCGGAAGGCCAAGTCGAAGCGATTCGGGACATGCTACTTTGGATTGTCCCTCCCGATTGCGTTTGCAGAAACGGTCTTGCACGACGAGATTCCCGTGAAGGGGAAGTTCAAGATCGCAGTGGAAGAACTGGAGAACCGGCACGTGATCTGTTTTTCCGGCAGCTCCTTGCAACTGGCCGATATGACAGGCGCATCGCTGAAACGAATGGGCGCCGATGGCTCAATATCCACCGTGACGCCCTATGATTTGCCACAACGATGGGCGGTGGCCTTGCACGATCATCCGGCGCAGGTCGATGGTATTTTGTATTTGTCGCGGCACATGAACACCGGAACGGCTGTCGTCCTATTTGATCGCGCCAGGCCGAAAATCCAGGTGGTTCGTTACGATCCGCTACCCGATTACCCCGGAGCACTGAGGGCCGCAATGGCGTTTGGGCTTGAGTTCAGGTAGGCGGCAGGTACTAAGCCATCTAACGGTTGAAGCCTTAGCCCTCGACTCGCGGCATAGACCCGCATCTCGACCAAGCCTTTCTAACGTGAATCTACGCATCTCGGGCGACTATCCCTCAGCACTAAGTCAAGCCTGTTTCAAGCCTTTAACATCTTACAAATAGACAAATGATGCAGATCCGACAACATGTAAGTACGAGGTCAGACTCCGGCGGTGCATCGCCCGGGGCAACGGCAATCCATCAGTGCGGCCTCGGCGGTTAATGCCAAGGGAGCGTTTTGGTTCTGCACCGATGAAGGAGCGCTCAATGCCGAAGGGTTCGTCGAATTGTTGCAGGCGATGATGCAGTACCGCAGGAAGCCGGTGCATCTGGTCCTGGATAGTTTGCCGGCGCACAAGAAAGCCTTCGTGCGGGACTATGTCACCTCGACCAAAGGCCAACTGACGCTGCACTTCCTCCCAGGCTATGCCCCGGATTTGAATCCCGACGAACTGGTGTGGAGTCATGTCAAGCGCACCGGCACGGCAAGGCGTCCATTGCAGAAGGGCGAGAAATCGCGTGAGCGGATCAAGGAGCAACTCGCAACACTTCAGAAATTACCTCACCTCGTCCAGGGCCGTCCAGTGTTACAGCACCAGGCCGCCCGCTTTACCTGAAACCATCAGGCGGCGGTTAAGCCTTTCGCTTAGTAACTCGATTGTTCTTAGCATCTTCAATTTGAATCACATCTGCCTTGGGGAGAAGTCCGCCAGCGACGAACATGGCGTGGGTCGCCACCTGCATGGAGTCGCGCACTGGATCAATGTTCAGGCGTGCATAGATGGCGGTTGATTCAACATCCTTATGCCCAAGTGATTTACCGATTATGTGGAGACTTGCCCCGGCCGCAGCTTGCCAACTGCCGAGCGTGCGCCGAATGTCATGGACGCGAGCATCATTGATTCTTGCGCCATCGGTGTCGATATTCATTTCAAGCGCTACTTCACGCGCACGCTCAAGTGTTTCACCCATCGTTTCAAGATTGGAGGTATGGTCCCGCTGTCCCTTAACTTTCTGGATCGGGTATTCAAACACCGCACCAGCCTCCCGTATGCGCTTTGCCAGTTGCTTGAGTTCATCGCGGTCTAGGATGCGCTTCCAAGCGCTCTTGACGTCTCGCAGGTGTCCAGATTTCCCATGCCCTGGAAAGACAAAGTCGGCCTTCCCAACTGGCTTCCTGTTTCGCAAAATGGTGACCGCCTCCGATACAAGCGGAATCACCATGCGTTCGTTGTTCTTTGATATCTTGCCTGGAATCAACCACTCTGCCCGGTCAAGGTGCACATCCGCCCAACGCATGGCCGTTAAGTTCCCCTTCCTGGCGCCAGTCGTAAATGCCAATAGCATGTAATCGCGCATATCCTGGTTCTCCTCTTCAGCGAAGGACTCAAATATGCGCTGCAGCTCGTCCGCTTGCAGGAATCTCTCTCTGGAGGGACATGAATACAGTTCAATGCCAGCTGCAGGATTTGATTTGTTGAATAATTCCCACTGTATTGCCTTGTTAAACATGGCACGTAGCATCTCGACAGCGCGGTTGGCACAGTGACGGCTACTCTGACCCGCCAGATCAGTCTTCAACTTATGGACTTGGCCCTTGCTTATCGTTGAAAGTTTGCGATTCTGCCAATTTACTGAGCCAGGCGTTTTGGCCCTTGGCGGCCCATATCGTTGAGGCGTAGGGATTACTTCGCCCAAATAGCGCGCAAAATTATCCTTGGTTTCCTGAATTCGTTTCTTCCTTTCAGGGATCAGGTGGCGATTAACATACTCATCGGACAATTCGCCCAGCGTCAGCTCGTCGCGCTTGGCGCGCTTGACATCGGCAGGTCTCAGCCTGCCTTGAGATCAATCTTGACCAAGGCAGCCAAGGCCCTGGCCATCCGGACATTCAGTTCGGGGTTGTTTGAGAGAAACGTAGAATGGCTACAGTCGCGTGGAAGCTCGACGCTATCTGCAAGGGATGCACTGAAGCGGCCGAGCGTAACCCTGGCCGGACTCCCATCCTGTTTAATGTATACCTGGAAACTCTTGATGCCTGTACTGGTGCCGCAGATTAGCAGCCCTGGCTCCTTGGCATCGCAGTAATAGTCACGTTTACCTTCAGCCGCGGCCGTGATATTCATTAGGGCGGTGCGACTGAAATTGATCTTGCCATACGCCATAATTCACCCAATCGGTTTCGGTGCTACTCCGGTGCTACCGATTATATTAAAAATGGTGAATTTATGTCAATCTCGGTGAAACACTAACATACTGATTATTAAGGATTGTTGTGCTTCATTAACATCCATTAAATGGCCAACCATCTCCTTCGGGACGTAGAGGCCGGAGGTTCGAATCCTCTCACCCCGACCATAATTCTCATGGTCAATCAAATAGTCAGTTGATTGCCCTTTCCTGCTTCAGTTCCTCAGATAACCCGCCAGACCCACTCAATTGGGTCAGGGTATTGCGTTGAGGATTCTACACCCTCCTGAGCCTGATGGCGTTCGGACAGCATCAAACCGGAAACTCGGATATGCGTAGGGGAATGGGTGGGCGACAACGGTCACCAGCGCCAGGTTACCGTCGACCCTAAGGAAAACCTGCATTTCGGTTTCCATCTGAATTACTCTTGGTTATCGGACTCCGGCAGCGACTTCGCCGAAACGGCGACGGGGCAATCCGCGGCCTCAAACTGCGCCCGAGCGTGGCGCAGTTTGGCCAGGGCGGCGGGATAATCGAAGCCGCTGATCTGGGTTTCCATCATCCGGGCAGCATCTCCAAGCGCAGCGCGCAGAAGGGGGGTGGATTCCTGCATGAGCTGACTGGCGCGTATATCGTCCTGCGCCAACAGGAATTCAAGCTTGATCAGAACATTCTCCACCGTACTGCGGTCCGGTACGATGGGAGGGCCGGCGGCGGCCAAGCCCTGCGCCTGCGTTGTCTTCGCCAATTCCTGTTCTGTACTTGACAGTCGTCGGGTCGCGCCGCTGGCGTCCAGCCACTTAATCAGTGCCGCGAACAGTCTGGCCGGCTCGACCGGTTTGCCCAGGTGATCGTTCATTCCGGCATCGAGACAGCGCTGCCTGTCCTCTTCGTATGCGTTGGCCGTCAGGGCGACTATCGGGACATCCTGGCGGCCCGCCAGGGAGCGGATCACGCGGGTTGCCTCCAGTCCATCCATATGCGGCATCTGCACGTCCATCAGGATCAGGTCGTAATTCCGTTCTTGCACCCTCTTCACCGCCTCGATGCCGTTTTGCGCCAGGTCTGCCTCAAGCCCCGCCTCTCGCAGCAACTCGATCACGACTTCCTGATTTATCTGGTTGTCTTCTACCACCAGGATGCGCGCACCGTGGTAGAACTGCCTCAGGTCGTGTTCTGCAACCGAAGGCGGAGCGGGTACGGGAAAGGGTGAGGCATCGCCCTGCAACACGTTCACCAGAGCGCCATGCAGGCTGGAAGCACTCACCGGCTTGACGAGTACGGCCTCGTACTCGGCCTGCTGTGATTCTTCCCGCACAGGGTCGTCGTCGAAGTCGGTGATCAGCACGACTTTCGGCGCGTGCTTCAGCACAAGTGACTTGAGGCGGCAAGCAGCCTCTACGCCGTCCATTTTCGCCACGCGTGAGTCAAACAGCACGATCGCGTAGGGGTCGTTTGCGGCATCAGCCTCCTCTGCGCGCGCCAGCGCCGCAGTGCCGGATTCGGCCATATCGACCCGCAGACCCATGGCCTTCAGCAGCGTTCCCAGCGCCGCCCGCGCCTCAGGCAGGTCGTCCACCAATAGTGCACGCTGCCCGCGCAGGTCCCCAGCAGCGGGTGTGCGTGCGCCATTTTCTGTCCTGCCGAGACGAGCCGTAAACCAGAAAGTACTTCCCTGGCCCAATGCACTCTCGACTCCCACTGCGCCACCCATGAGCTCGGCCAGTCGCCGGGTAATGGCCAGGCCCAGCCCGGTGCCGCCATATCTGCGCGTGGTCGAACTGTCGGCCTGTTCGAATGCATCAAATATCCGTGCCTGCTGCTCCGGCGCAATGCCGATGCCGGTGTCCCGTACCTCGCAACGCAGGACGACTTCCCCGTCGCTTTCTTCCACCGCTCGCGCGGACAGCACGACCGAACCGCGTTCGGTAAATTTCACCGCGTTGCTGGCGTAGTTGAGAAGCGCCTGGGTCAGGCGCGTAGAGTCGCCGCGCAGGCGCCGTGGCAGCCCGTGGACGTCCACCACCAACTCTAGTCCCTTGCCTTCCGCCTTTTCCTCCATCATCGCACGGACATTGGCCAGCACGCTCTGCGGGTCGAAGTCTGTGTGCTCAAGGGTCAGCCTGCCTGCCTCGATTTTGGAGATGTCCAGAATATCGTTGATGATCAATAGCAGGTGTTCCGCTGCCCCGGTGATCCGGTCGAGCTTATCCTGCTGTCCGGAGTCCTGCATGCTGCGCCGCAGCAAATGCGTCAGCCCCATGATCGCGTTCATCGGCGTGCGTATTTCGTGACTCATGTTCGCCAGGAACTCGCTCTTCGCCCTGCTCGCCAGCTCGAGCACCTCCTTGGCGGCGGCAATCTCCTTTGAACGAGCGGCCAGCACTTCGTTCGCCTCCTCCAACTGGAAGGTGCGTTCAAACACGAGTTCCTCCAGATGTTGGCGATAGTGGTCAAGTTCCTCTCCCAGACGTCTATGCTCGGTGATGTCTTCCTGGATCGACAGGTAATGGGTAATGCGGCCGTCGGGCTGGCGAATGGGGGCAACTCGCACCAGGTCGATATAGATTTCCCCGCCCTTGCGGCGATTGATGAATTCGCCCTTCCAGCCTTGTCCCGCCTTCAGGTGAGCCCACAGATCACGATACGTTGCCTGCGGCGTCTGGCCGGACTTGAGCAGGCCGGCTCGCTTGCCGACGACTTCCTCGGAGGAATAGCCGCTGGTTTCCACAAAAGCCGCGTTGACATACTCGACCACGCCGTTGTCATCCGTGATGATGATGCTGTGGGGGTTCTGCTGGACAGCCAGGTACAGCTTGTTCAATTGTTCCTCGGCCACGCGCCGGCGGGTGATGTCCGAAAATGAAACCACGGCGGCGGTAAGCCGGCCGGATACTGGATCGACGATGGGTTCGGAATTTACCTGCAGCCAGGTAAGCTTTCCCGCTGGGCTGAGGTCGCCTAACACCACGTCGCGTAGCGCTTCGCCGCTAGCCAGGGTCCGGGCAATGGGGAGTTCATCAAACTGGTAGGGCGCGCCATTCTCGCGGATCGGGTGCCGGTCGGCGAAGACCTTCCTCTGTTCCCGGAGTTGGGCCTCGCTCAGTCCGAGTATCCGCTCGGCAGAAGGATTGCAAGTCTTCACCCGACCGCGAGAATCGAACAGGATGACGCCCTCGGTCATGGCATTCACAACCGAGCGATAGCGGGCCTCGCTCTCATGCAGCGCATTCTCAGCCCGCCTGCGTTCGCTGATGTCGCGCATGGCAGCGTACAGGTTGCCATCCGGCAAGCGGACGGCATTAAGATCCACCGGCATTCTGCTGCCATCACGGCGAATGAAATTCATTTCCAGATTCAAGTGCCCCAAGTGCTTGAGCCTGCCGAAGCTGGCCATCGACGATTGCAGTTCCTCTGCGGGAAGAACATCCGGAATCACCATACCAAGCAGGTCACCGATTTCCCAGCCCAGCAGTCTGACTGCCTGCTGGTTGGCGTAAACAAAACGGGCATCGGGGCCGGCGACAAGGACGGCATCGGCCGCGTAGTCCAGAACCGCCCGGTAGCGCGCTTCGCTCGCCCTGAGCGTTTCCTCCATCTGCTTGCGCACACTGATGTCAGCGGCGGTACCCACCATGCGCAGCGGAGCGCCATCGGCGGCGCGATTGACTATCCGCCCTTTGCCCAGCACCCATTTGACCTGACCGGACTTGGTGACCATCCGGTAGTCGAATACGCTGTCCGGCGTCCGGCCCTGCAGATGGGCGTCAATAATGCCCATCGCGCGATCGCGGTCGTCGGGATGAATCAGGCGCTTGAAAAACTCGGAGTCGGGAATGACCTCATCGGGTCCGTAGCCGGTCATTTCGTAATAGCGCGGAGACAGATAGGCAAGTCCCGTGCACAGATCCCAGTCCCACAGGCCTTCATCCGAGGCACTCAGCGCCAGCCTCAGACGTTCTTCGCTTCGCTCCAGCGATTCTTCTATCCGCTTGCGCTCACTGATGTCCTGCGCAGTGCCGACAGCCTGCATCGCATTGCCGTCAGTATCAAAGGTGAAGACGGCCCGCGCCTTTATCCACCGGGTCTCTCCGGCCACCACAATGCGGTACTCGAGGTCATAAGGTGCGCCCGCGAGCGCCGCTTCCCAGCTTGCCACCACATGTTCCAGGTCATCCGGATGGATGCAGCGCAAATATGCCTGGAAATCAAGTTCAGCGCCGACAGGAATGCTGAATATCTGGTGTGTCACCTCGGACCAGATCAGTTGGTCATTGGGAATATCCTGTTTCCAGCTGCCAACCCGGGCGATGGCCTGCGCCTCGTTCAATGCCAGCAGGCTTTCTTTTAGCGTGCCTTCTGCATCTTTCAACCGGGTGATGTCGCGGGAAATGCCGAACACGCCGATGAGCGTGCCATCTGCATCGCGGAGCGGACCCTTGGTGGCCAGCAAGGTCACCTCGCCATTTGCCGTGTTGACTCTCTCCTCGAAGGTGATGATCTGATTCAGGGCGATCACTTCCTGGTCGTTGACCCGCATATCCAGCGCCTGATCAGGCGGGAATAGCGCACCGTCATCGAGGCCTGTCACGTCGCGGTGATCCGTGCCTGTCATACGCGCCGCCGCTTGGTTGAACAGCAGGTAGCGGCCCTCGGGGTCTTTGACGTAGATGGCATCGGGTGAACTATCCGAGATGGCGGCCAGCAATTTGAGCGCCTGCAGGCGCTCGGCCTGGGCGCGACGCACGCCATTGGCCAGTTCGAGTTCGCCGCGCTGCCGGTAGACATAGATGCCGACGATGGCAGCGAGCATGGCCAGCAGGCCCGCCAGCCCGGTTGCGATAGACTCGCGCATCACCCCGGCATACAGCTCCGACTTGTCCAGCTTGGCAACCAGGAACCAGTCCGTGCCGGCAATCGCCCCGGCTACGCCGATTGCCGGCACACCGCGGTAATCCACGCCTTCGACCACACTGCCCTGCGCAATCTCGCCGCGCAGCACCTGGGCGGCCAGCAGCTTCTGCTCCGCCAGCGGCGCTCGCAGGTGCGCCGCCGTATCCTGACGTTGGCGCAGCTCATTGAGAAACAGCACCTGATCGCCGTCACGGCGAAACAGGACGGTCTCGGTACTGACACCGGGTGTCGGCCAGGACTGGAGGGTGGGAAACAGGAAATCGGCCAGATCCGAGCGAAGGACCACGATGGGCCCTCGATGACCTTCAGTCGCCGCAAGGGGCACCACCAGATCCAGATAGACCTGGCTGCCCTGCCGACGATAAGGTCCATAGGACAGCACCTTATCCTGCCCGACGGCCCGTCTTGCAATGGCGGTCAGCTCCGGGTCCAGCTGGCGTGCCGTGCCCTCCGAATTCCACAGGAGCGCGCCCTGTTCGTCGAGCAGCAGCACGCTGCGATAGGTCTTGGCCTTGCGGTACTCACGCAAGCGCCGTTGCAGCAGATCGCGGCTTGCAAGTTTGCCCTGGCTGCGCCATTCCCAGTAACGGCTGGGGAGGAACGTGCTGGCCTGGAGAAATTGGGCATCGCCGTGGCGTTCCCTGGACCAGTCCCCGATTTGCGTGCTCTTGAGATCCGCAATGAGTCGCAGCCGGGCCACCTCGGTGTTCCTTTGGTTGCTGATGACTTTGGCAAGGAAGCCGGCCGTTGCGGCGATGATGAGGACGCTCAACAAGGCCGCGGGCAGGATCAGGGACTTGATTGTGTGCGCCCGGCCTGATTCGGCGTCGGCATTGTTGAGACTGCCCTGCAATGAATCAACTTCATCCACCGGCCGACGGACAAGGCGCCGTAGCAGGAAGAAAAGCAAGATTGCGGTGACCGCGACGAAAGCCCAACCCTTGATGATGCTGGCCAGGGCAAATGTTTCGGGCACCTGGAGAAAGGAGCTGAAAACCCGGTCTGAAATTAGGACCAACAGGGCGGCGAAGATTGAATAGATCAGGACGATCCGGATCACGTCATGAAGGCCAGCCGGTGGGGAGGTTCCGGAAGAAGAAGGAGAACTGGGCTGGCGGTCGGCGGTCATGGCCTTGCGCGACCGTTCTCAGAAAATAAGTCTCAGTGGCATGCGCTCATTCGCGCAACGGGCCGATGAATCCACCCGGCGGACAAGCGGTCTAAGCCGCATCGCCAAGGGCCCTGGCCTGCATGCCGCTTGCTTTGGCGAGGAGATCTGCGGCATCGCTGTAGCGCTCGGCAATCGCGACAAACTCATCGAACAGGCTGAGAAAGGCATCGGTCACATCCGGGTCGAAATGCCGACCGCGGCGTTCTGCGATCATGGCGCGGGCCTGGCCAATGGAATACGCGCGCTTGTAGACGCGTGGCGAGATCAGGGAGTCGAAAACGTCCGCCAAGGCCATCAGGCGAGCGGAAATTGGGATGTCATCGCCCTTGAGTCGGTCCGGATAGCCGCTGCCATCCCACTTTTCATGGTGCCAGTGGGCGATTTCCTTGGCCAGGGTAAGGAATTCCACCGGCTTTTCGGCATCCCGCTCTGCCTGCTCAATGGCATCGCTGCCACGCTTGGCATGGGTCTGCATGATCACCCATTCCGCCGGCGTCAGCTTGCCGGGCTTGAGCAGAATGTAATCCGGAATACCGACCTTGCCGATGTCGTGCAGGGGCGCCGATTTGGCCAGCAACTCCACGATGTGATCGCTGAGAAAGGATGCGAAGCGGGGGTGGTTCTGCAGATGGCGGGCGAGAGCCAACACATAGCCCTGGGTGCGGTGCAGGTGGTTGCCGGTCTCAGGATCGCGCGTTTCCGCCAGGCGTGCCAGGGCATGGATGCTGACATCCTGAATGAGCAGATTCTCGCTCATGCGCCGGGTGATCTCGGCTTCGAGATAATGGTTCTGGTCCTTGAGCCAGTCGCGCGCCTGTTTCAGCTCCAGTTGGGCGCGCACCCGCGCCTGAACGATAACCGGACGGATGGGCTTGGTGATGTAGTCCACGGCGCCCGCGCTGAGGCCGCGCTCCTCATCCGCGGTGCCATTCATGGCGGTGATGAAGATTACCGGGATATCCCGTGTCGCCGCGTTGGCATGCAAGCGATCGAGCACTTCGTAGCCGTCCATTTCCGGCATCATGACGTCGAGCAGGATAAGGTCAGGTTTGGGTTCGGAAACCGCCACCTCCAGCGCCCGGGCGCCGGAATTCGCCACCCGCACGCGATAATCGGGCTTCAGCAGTTCGCCGAGCACAAAGAGATTCTCAGGCGTGTCGTCGACGACCAGGAGGGTCTCGCGGGTAGATTGCATGCTGGATTCGGCGGGTCGGGGAGCGTTCATCGCATGCATTTGCTGACTCGGCATGCCGAAGTAAACAAGAGAGTATTGGAGTTAACTGTAACGGCGATTCCGGCGTTTCCTTGAATTGACGTTACGCGAAATACCTGGTTCTTCAGCAATGCGGAGGCAGGTGTACACCGGCCTAATCGCAGCCTCGAGACTGGACCAAGCGCTGAACGGCGTGCTTCAGCCGGGCCCCGCTCACTTGTGGTTTATTGCGGCCCCTGATTCCCCGGAAGAAAACAGTTGGTTCGCTTCCGCAGGCGCGCTGCGCCAGTACTGCGGCGGCGCCTGTACTCGGGCGCCCAATTCCGCGGCGGCATGCCAAGGCCAGCGCGGATCGTAAAGAATGCCGCGGGCCAGAGCCACCAAGTCGGCGCTGCCCTTGGCGATGATGGTTTCGGCCTGCCTGGGTTCGGTAATGAGTCCGACCGCGATGCTTGTGAGCCCCGTTTCGGTCTTCACCCGGCGCGCGAACGGCACCTGGAAACCGGGAGCGGCGGTGATCTGCTGCCGCGGCGAGAGGCCGCCGCTGGAGACATGCAAAAAATCGCAGCCGCGCGCCTTCAGGATACGCGCCAGCTCCACGGTCTGATCCCCGTCCCAGCCCCCCGCAACCCAATCGGTGGCGGATACGCGCACGCCTAAGGGCTTGTTCGCCGGCCACACGGCCCGCACCGCCTCGAATACCTCGAGCGGAAAACGCAGCCGATTCTCCAGACTTCCCCCATACATGTCAGTACGCAAGTTGCTCAGTGGAGACAGGAACTGGTGCAACAGGTAGCCGTGGGCCGCATGCAACTCCACCACATCGAAACCCAGCCGGTCGGCCCGCTGCGCAGCCTCGGCAAACGCCTCCCGAACGCGAACCAGGCCAGTCGCGTCCAGGGCCGCAGGGATTTCATCGTCGTCAGCGAACCTCAAGGGCGAAGGCGCCAACGTTGTCCATCCGCCCGCGGTCAGCGGCAGCTGTCGACCCGCTTGCCAGGGCAGCGCGCAGGATGCCTTGCGCCCTGCGTGAGCCAGCTGGATTCCAAGGGGCATGGCCGAGTATCGGCGAATTGCGGCCAACAGCCGGGCAAAGCTGGCTTCATTGAAATCACTCCAGAGTCCGGTGCAGGCCGGTGTGATCCGCCCCTCCGGTGCGACTGCCGTCGCCTCCACCATGAGCAGCCCGGCGCCGCTATGCGACAGGCTGCCCAAATGAATCAGGTGCCAGTCGGTTACGTTGCCTTCAATGGCCGAGTACTGGCACATGGGCGCGACGATGATGCGGTTGCTGAGGGTCAGGTCGCGTAGTCGCAGGGGAGCAAACAAGGGGCTGGTCACGATAGGCGGCGGCAGTTACGGTCGATCAATGTTAGCGGCTGGTCCTGCTACGCGCCAGGGTCAGCCCCGCGTCGTGTTTGATTTCAAATTGAATGCAGATCTTTCTGAGCGGACCTGCGGGCAGAATGCGCCCGGCGGAAACGAACGATTACAACGTCGCCGGGCAGCTCTTCCCCCAACTCGCCGGTTTCGAGGACGATGCTGCCCGAATGGACGGTATCGACATCCGACTTGAGCGCCACCTGCAATCTTCCCGAGTCTCCGCTTGCGCCCGGCGCTGCCGGCTCTAGACCCTGACCCGGCCGGACACGACGGGCCCCGGCCGACTTGCGAAATCAGGGATTACTTATCCCTCGAATTCAAGTACACTTTCGGACTTTCACTGAAATTGAGCCTTGGCACCCGGGGCACAACCCACCGGCACTCCTCCTGTTTGGGTTATCGCTGGGATCTTTAGATCTTCTTATTTTTCAAAGCTGTCCAAAATCGAATGCTGGAAGCGCACAATCTCCAATGCTCACGCGGAGGGCATCGGCTGTTTAGCGGCAAGAGCTTCAAGCTGGGGCCCGGCACCCTTGCCTGGATCAGGGGCCGCAACGGCAGTGGCAAGACCACCCTGTTGCGAACCGTCAGCGGGCTCAGCCCCGTGGACGAAGGCGAAGTGCGCTGGCGCGGCCGCAACATCCGCAAGCAAAGCGACGAATTCCATCGCGAGCTGGTCTTCATGGGCCATGCCGTTGCCTTGAAAGATGACCTCAGCCCGCTTGAAAATCTCAGAATTATCCTGCAGATTGCCGGGCGGGGCGCTTCCGCGTCGGCCGCGATTTCGGCCCTGGCCGCGGTGGGCTTGAAAGGCCGCGAACATCTGCCGGTCAAATACCTGTCCCAGGGCCAGAAGCGCCGGGTGCACATGGCCCGGCTCCAGTTGAGCCAGGACTGCCCCTTGTGGCTGCTGGATGAGCCATTGACCGCGCTGGATGCCGAAGGAGTGGGCGCCTTGCGGAACTTGCTGGAGGAATACCTGCATAAAGCCGGAATCGTTGTCATGACCAGCCACCAGGAAATCAATATTGACTCGGCCCAGACCCTCCACGTACAACTTCCCGCCTGATGGAAAGAGCGGGGTTTTTCTCGACGCTGTTATGGGTATTAAGACGGGATCTACTGGTGGCAATGCGCAGGCGGGGCGACCTGGCGGCCACCCTGTTCTTCTTTGTCATGGTCGCCTCCCTGTTTCCGATGGGCGTGGGTCCCGAGCCGCAGATGCTGCGGATCATGGCCCCTGGAATCGTCTGGGTGGCTGCACTGCTGGCTTCCACCCTGTCGCTCAATCGCCTGTTCGCATCGGATTATGCCGACGGGACGCTGGAGCAGATGCTGCTGTCGCCCGAGCCCCTAAGCCTGCTGGTGATCGGCAAAATGCTGGCGCACTGGCTTATTTCAGGCTTGCCCCTGGTGCTAATCTCACCCCTGATTGCCCTTCAGTTCGACCAGCCGACCGAGTCTTATCGGCCAATGCTGCTCGCGCTGCTGCTCGGCACCCCGCTGTTGAGCCTGGTGGGTGGCATCGGCGCAGCTCTGACCCTGGGCATCCGCGGCAGCGGGGTGCTGACCACCCTGCTGGTGTTACCCTTATATGTTCCCGTACTAATCTTTGGATCCAGCGCAATTTCGGCCGGCGCCAGCGGACTGGATATCAGCGGCCAGCTTTCGGTCCTTGCCGCGCTGCTGCTACTGGGTCTGGCCACGACTCCCTGGGCGATTTCCACCGCCCTCAGAATTGCCGTGGAATAAAATAGACGATCAGGAATTGTTTGTATGAATCTCTTCAAGTACTCCTCTCCCACCACCTTCTACCCGCTCGCCGGCAAGCTGGTGCCCTGGTTCGGACTGGCTGCAGTCCTGCTGACCATCTGGGGCCTGTACATCGGTTTTTTTCAGGCGCCCACCGATTTTCAGCAAGGCGAGTCCTACCGGATCATCTTCATCCACGTTCCCGCGGCCTGGATGTCGATGTTCATTTACCTCGTCATGGCCGCCTGGGCGGGCGTCGGACTGGTGTTCAATACCCGGCTGTCTTCCATGATGGCGAGCGCTCTAGCCCCGACCGGCGCCATGTTCACCTTCGTCGCGCTGGTGACCGGCGCGTTGTGGGGCAAGCCCACTTGGGGAACCTGGTGGGCGTGGGACGCCCGCATGACCTCGGAACTTATCCTCCTATTTCTCTATCTGGGCTACATGGCGCTCCACGCGTCTATTGAGGATATCCGACGCGCCGACAAGGCCTGCGCCGTGCTGGCCCTTGTCGGCGCGGTGAACGTGCCGATCATTTATTATTCCGTCCGTTGGTGGAACACCCTGCACCAAGGCGCATCGGTGAGCATGACAGCCGCACCCAAGATGGCCAGCATCATGCTGCAAGGCATGTTCATCATGATGGCGGCAGCGTGGATGTACAGCATCGCAGTAGTGCTGACTCGCGTGCGCCACATTATTCGCGAGCGCGAGCGTCAGACCGTCTGGCTGCGCGAGTTGCAAACCGATGCCAGTAACGCGACGGAGGCCGCGGCATGAACTGGCACAGCCTGGACGAGTTTCTGCACATGGGCGGCTATGGACTGTATGTCTGGGGCTCATATCTGGTGACGGCAGTGTGCATTGGGGCCGAACTTCTGATGCTCCGGGTGCGCGGCAAGTCCGCAAATGAAGACAGTTTTACGGAGAACAACGCTTGAAACCCCGCCACAAACGCGCCGCCCTGATCATCGTTGCGCTTGCCGCCGTAGGGCTGGCCGCTACACTGATCCTCAACGCCTTCCGCAGCAACATCGTGTTCTTTTTCACTCCTACCCAGGTCGCCACAAAGGAAGCGCCCATCGGTCGGGGCTTTCGTATCGGCGGCCTGGTCAAGGAAGGCAGCCTGAAGCGCGACGGGGTGAACGTGCAGTTCGTGGTCACCGACATGGCCCAATCCGTACCGGTGAGCTACACCGGCATCCTGCCTGATCTGTTCAAGGAAGGAAAAGGCGTGGTCGCCCAGGGCAAGCTTGATAGCGATGGCGTATTCCACGCCACCGAAGTACTCGCCAAGCACGACGAGAACTACATGCCGCCCGAAGCCGCCGATGCCCTCAAACGGGCACAAAAATCCGCCGCCGCCACCGGCAAGACTTTGGTCATTCCCCCAGGAGAGAAATAAGCATGATTCCAGAACTCGGCCATTTTTCCCTCATCCTTGCCCTGCTGCTTTCCCTGGTCCTGGGCACCTTGCCCATTGCCGGCGCCGCGCTGGGCAACCCCGCCTGGATGGCGCTTGCTCGGCCCGGCGCACGGGGGCTGTTCGTCCTGATCGCGACCGCCTTCATCTGTCTGGCGTACTCGTTCGCCACCAATGATTTTTCCGTCCTGTATGTCGCCACCAATTCCAACTCCCTGCTCCCGATCCAGTACAAGCTGGCAGGCGTGTGGGGCGGCCATGAGGGGTCCCTGTTGCTGTGGGTCTTCATCCTGAGCGTCTGGATGCTGGGGGTCTCGCTGTTCAGCCGCCACCTGCCTCAGCCCATGGTCGCCCGCATCCTCGGAGTCATGGGACTGATTGCCGCGGGATTTCTAATGTTCATGCTGTTCACCTCCGATCCCTTCGACCGCTTGTTTCCGGTTCCGGCCAATGGCCGCGACTTGAACCCGCTGCTGCAGGATCCGGGCATGGTATTTCACCCGCCCACGCTATACACCGGCTACGTCGGTTTCTCGGTCGCGTTTGCCTTCGCCATTGCCGCCCTGCTGGGAGGCAACCTGGACGCTTCCTGGGCACGCTGGTCGCGGCCCTGGACCCTGGTGGCGTGGATGTTTCTCACAGTGGGAATCTGCATGGGCAGCGTTTGGGCCTACTACGTGCTGGGTTGGGGCGGCTGGTGGTTCTGGGATCCGGTGGAGGATGCTTCCTTCATGCCCTGGCTCGCGGGCACGGCCCTGATACATTCGCTCGCGGTGACGGAAAAGCGCGGCAGTTTCAAGAACTGGACGGTATTGCTGGCCATACTCGCTTTTTCGCTCTCGCTCCTGGGTACCTTCCTGGTCCGTTCCGGCGTGCTGACCTCGGTCCACGCCTTTGCCTCCGACCCGAAACGCGGCGTGTTCATTCTGATCTTCCTGGCTGTGGTAACCGGCACCTCCCTTGCGCTGTTCGCCTGGCGAGCACCCAAGGTCGGGCTGGGCGGCCGCTTTGATCTGGTTTCGCGCGAATCCTTTCTGCTCGGCAACAATGTGCTGCTGGTGGTAGCCTCGGGTTCGGTCCTGCTCGGGACGCTTTACCCGCTCATTCTGGATGCGCTCGGCATGGGCAAGGTGTCGGTCGGGCCGCCCTATTTCAACGCCGTGTTCGTGCCCCTGATGACGCCCGCCCTGTTCCTCATGGGGATCGGTCCGCTGGCGCGCTGGAAGTCCGCCAGTCTCCCGGAACTGGCGGTGCGTCTGCGCTGGGCATTCGGCATCAGTCTGGTTACCGGGCTGCTGTTGCCGTTCAGCATGGGCCACTGGTCAGCCTTGGTTTCCCTCGGCTTTGTCCTGGCTTGCTGGATCTTCGTAACCGCCGCCTACAACCTCTGGACCCGCATTAAGTCCGCCAGCGGCAACATCGACTGGAGCCGCGCCTTGTCCCAGCCGCGCAGCTATTACGGCATGCTGCTGGCGCATTGCGGCGTCGCCGTATTCGTCGTGGGTGTCACCATGGTGAAGGGCTATGAGGTCGAAAAGGATGTCCGCATGGAGACCGGTGACACCGCGCATGTGGGCGGCTATCAGTTTCGTTTCGACGGGGTCGTCCCGGTGCCCGGCCCCAATTACTCAGCGCTGCGCGGCACGATACAGGTCACCCGCAACGGTCAGCCGGTTACGGTCCTGACGCCGGAGAAGCGCAACTATTTCTCCCAACAGATGCCCATGACCCAAGCCTCCATCAGCCCCGGCCTGACCCGCGATCTGTACGTGTCGCTCGGCGAGCCCGTCGGCGATGCGTGGATCGTGCGGGTCTATTACAAGCCGTTCGTGGACTGGATTTGGGGAGGCTGCATGATCATGGCCCTGGGTGGCTTCTTCGCGGTCAGCGACCGGCGCTATCGCCTCGCGCAAAGGCAGAGCCCAGCAGCGATCTCAGGTGGCCCAGCGGTAGCGGAGGCAGCGTGAAAGCACGCTTCATCATCCCGCTGGCCATCTTCGTCGGCCTGCTGGTCTTTCTCGGAATCGGACTGACCAAGGATCCACGCGAAGTTCCCTCGCCCCTGATCGACAAGCCGGCGCCTGATTTCCGCCTGAACCATCTGGACAATCCCGCGCAGTCGTTCTCGCCGGCGGAAATGCGCGGCAAGGTCTGGCTGCTGAATGTGTGGGCATCCTGGTGCTCGGGCTGCCAGGAAGAGCATCCGTATCTGATGGAAATTTCCCGCAAGAATGTCGTTCCGATTTACGGCATGGATTACAAGGATCAGGCAGCGGATGCGATGCAAACGTTGAGTCGTGCCGGTAATCCTTACTCCCTGGTCTTCTCCGACGCCAACGGCCGCGCCGGAATCGACTATGGCGTCTACGGCGTGCCCGAGACTTTCCTCATCGACAAACAGGGTGTTATCCGCTTCAAGCAGATCGGTCCGATGACGCCCGAGGCCTTCGAGTCAAAGCTCTTGCCCTTGATCAGGAAACTCAATGGTTAAACTGAATGTCGCGAAGCGACTTGTGTTGGTCCTGCTGGCTGCCCTGCTTTGGTCCGGCTTCGCCGCCGCGAAGGAGGCGCCCCTCGCGTCAAATGATCCGGCCCTGGAACAGCGCATGAAGAATCTGTCCAGCAAGCTGCGCTGCCTGGTGTGCCAGAATCAGACCCTGGCGGATTCCAATGCCGACCTGGCCGTTGATTTGCGCAACGAAATCCGGGAAAAAATGCAGAAAGGAATGACGGACGCCGAAATCCGCACTTACCTGGTGGACCGCTATGGCGACTTCGTGCTGTATCAGCCGCCATTCAAGCCGGTCACGTTTCTGCTGTGGCTGGGACCTTTCCTGCTACTGGCCCTGGGGTTCGGAATACTCTATCTGAACCTGCGGCGCCGCCAGAAGCTGCTGGCCGAACCCGAACAGAACAGCGCCGACTTGGCACTGTCCCGCTCCCTTTTGAACGAAACACAGGATAAGCCTTAACGATGACCAGCTTTCTAATTCTGGCCGGTGTGATGATCGCACTGTCCTTAGCCTTCGTACTCCCCGCCCTTACCCGACGCCACGTGGATGACGCGCATTCCTCGCGCGCTCGCGCCAACGTTCTGATTTACCGTGATCAACTGGCGGAGCTGGATGCCGACCTGAAGAACAACACCATCAGCAAGGAGCAGTACGATGCCGGCCGGCGCGAAATGGAGCGCCGCGTGCTCGAAGACACCCTGGAATCGCTCCATGACACCCCGACGGATGCTATTGGACGGGGAAAATGGGCAGCCATCGCGCTTAGCGTGGTGATCCCACTGGCTGCCGTCGGGCTGTACCTGAAACTGGGCGCTCCGCAGTCTTTTTCGCCCGAGATGTCCAGCGGCGATCCAGCGCAAATGAACGGACAGGCGCCGCATCCCGTCACGATGGACAAGATCCGCGAGATGGCCAACAAGCTGGCGGAACGCCTGAAGCAGCAGCCCAATGACGCCGAAGGCTGGGCAATGCTGGCGCGCTCCTACCGTGTCCTGGGCCAATTCCAGGACGCAAGCGATGCGTACCAGCACGCCATTAAACTGGTGCCTGGCGATGCGCAGCTGCTGGCCGACTACGCTGATGCCCGCGGAATGGCCCAGGGCCGGAATCTGGAAGGCGAACCGATGCGCCTGGTTGAGCAGGCGCTCAAGCTTGATCCCAACAACATCAAGGCGCTCGCCCTGGCAGGTACGGCTGCCTTCGACAAGAAGGACTTCAACGCGGCGGTCGAGTACTGGCAGAAGGCGGTCAACCTGTCACCTCCGGATTCCGAATTCACCCAGTCGCTCCAAGCCGGCCTGGAAGAAGCCAAGGCGCACGCCGGGGGCAAGCCCATGGCGCAGAATCTGCCCAACATCATGCCTGATCAGACCGGCCAGACTGCCGCTGCCCCAGCGCCTGGCGCGAGCCTCAGCGGCAAGGTCAGCGTAGCCCCGGCGCTGGCTTCAAAGTTATCGCCCAGCGACACACTGTTCATCTTCGCCCGCGCGGAAAGCGGCCCTCCCATGCCTCTGGCCATTCTGAGAAAGAAGGCCAGTGAACTTCCCCTGACCTTCACTCTTGATGATGGCAGCGCCATGTCTCCAAATATGCGACTTTCCAATTTCCCCAAGGTCATAGTCATGGCGCGAGTTTCCAAGAGTGGCAACGCGATGCCCCAGAGCGGCGACCTGGAAGGCTCGATCGGCCCGGTGAGCAACAGTTCCAGCAAGCTGAGTCTGCAGATCGACCAGGTGATTCCTTGACGCCTGGTCGTCGGGCCGGGACAATCAACCCACCCACCGAGGTTGAAGTGTCGCATCAGAGGCCGCAGGAATTCGGTCCGCCTTGTTAACAGGCGCTGACTGTCTGGGTATGAATCGGGACATAGCATGAAGCTGCTGGTGCTGCTGGTTCTGGGATTTGTCATCTATGCCATTCTCAAGTCCTATGCACGCTCCCAAACCGCTGATCGCCGTCCCCCCGGACCTGCGCGCGGCCCGGAGGACATGGTGAAATGCGCCCACTGCGGGGTCAATTTGCCGCGCAGCGAAGGTTTCCTGAGCAAAGGTGAGTTCTATTGCAGCCGGGAACATCAGCAACTGAACCAGCACTGAAGCCACCCGCCAGACCGGGATCGCCTGGCTATTTTGCGTCCCACTGGCGCTCCCTTGATTATTTCAATCTCTACCGACTGATTCTAGCCGGGGTGTTGAGCCTTTTGGCGCTGACGTCGGCGACCGGACAGGTGATAGGACAGGAATCCCCTGCCCTGTTTCGCACCGTCTCCCTGATGTACCTTGGCGCAGCCGCCATGTTCGTGCTGACTATCCGCGCCCGCAGTCCCAATTTCCGCGTGCAGCTGCTGGCCCATATTCTTGCCGACATCATTTTCATCACCCTGCTGATGGCCGCCAGCGGCGGCGTGGGGAGCGGCCTCGGCCTGCTATTGCTGATTTCGCTGGCCTCCGGTGGCCTGGTGGGGGAAGGGCGCCTGGTGCTGTTCTACGCAGCGTTGGCCTCGGTAGCCACCCTGTTGATGCAGGCCGACCGCACACTGCACGAGCCCTCTTCCACCAACTTCTTTTTCCAGGCCGGACTGTTATGCCTGGGCTATTTCTCCGTGGCCTGGCTGGCGCATCGCCTGACCAGCCGAGCGCTGCGCTCCGAACTCCAGGCGGCCACCCAGGCGGAAGAACTGGACCGGCTTTCGCGCATCCATGCCCTGATCGCCGGCGATCTGCCTGATGGCATCGTCGCCGTGGACAGCGAGGGACGGATATTCTTTGCCAACGAAGCCGCGAGCCGGCTTATGGGAGCCCAGCGCCCGCCCCTGCCGAGGGAGCCCTTGAGCCTGTACGCGCCCATGCTCGGCAACCAATGGCAGGCCGCGCACGCCCGGACCTTGGACCATGCCCAGGCCCTCGCCATTCACGGCCGGCGCTTCCTGCCCCGCTACCATCCGCTGCCTGCCGGAGAAGGGGTCGTGGTTGTGCTGGAAGACCTCAACCGCCGCGAACAGATCGCCCGTCAGCTGAAACTGGCCGCCCTCGGGCAGCTTACTGCCAATATCGCCCATGAAATCCGCAACCCGCTTTCCGCCATACAGCAAGCCTCCCAATTACTGCGGGAAGAAGCGGCCACCACATCGGCGTCTGAAAAACTGATCCGCCTGATTGAGAACAATGTCCGTCGGCTGGACCGGTTGGTCAGCGATGTGCTGATGCTTAACCGGCGCGACCGGCTCAAGCCCGAAACCCTGCAGCTTGCGGATTTTCTGCCGGTCTGGCTGCACGAGTGGCGCGTTGCTGAAGATTTGCCGGGAAACGCCGTCATCTTGGCTATGCCAGCCGATTTGCCGCCAATCTGTTTTGATCCCCAGCACTTGCGCCAGATCCTCTGGAACCTGGGGCGCAACGCCTGGCGTCACAGCCGCAAGGATCCCGGTTCTGTGCGGTTGTCGGCGCAGGTTCAAAGCAGTCAACTGCAACTGGATGTTCGGGACGATGGGCCGGGTATCCCGGCCAGTGACCGGGAACGCCTGTTTGAGCCCTTCTTCACCACCGAGTCCCAGGGCATCGGTCTCGGCTTGTATATTGCCCGCGAACTCGCCGAGGCCAATCAGGCACAACTGGAACAAACCGACATTGAGGCTGGCACCTGCTTCAGGCTCAGCCTGGAGGCCGGCGCATGTTAGGCGCCGGCGCTCCCAAGATTCTGTTGGTGGACGACGAGCCGGACCTGCTCGACCTGATGGAGCTCGCCCTGGCCAAAATGGGCCTGGACACGGACCGGGCGGTCAGCGTGGCCGAAGCCTGCAGCAAGCTTGATCGCCATTCCAAGCAGGGCGGCTACGATTTGTGCCTCACCGACATGCGCCTGGGCGACGGCCAGGGCCTGGATGTGGTGCAGCATATTGCCGAACATTGCCCGCACGTCCCGGTGGCAGTCATCACTGCCTACGGTACGGCGGAAAATGCCGTGGCGGCGCTCAAGGCGGGGGCATTCGACTACCTCGCCAAACCTGTCTCCCTGGACCAGCTGCGCGCCCTGGTAAGAATGGCCCTCACGGTGCCAGACGCTACCGTTCAAGCGCGCGACAGTGCAACCGGCTTGATCGGCCGCTCCTCCGCCATGGTTGAAATCCGCACTCAAATCGGCAAGCTGGGACGCACCCAGGCGCCGCTTCATATCAGCGGCGAATCCGGCACCGGAAAGGAACTGGCGGCTCGCCTCATCCACCAGCAGAGCGGCCGTGCCGGCGGGCCGTTTATTCCGCTTAATTGCGGCGCCATCCCGGAAACCCTGATGGAGAGCGAGCTGTTTGGCTATAAGAAGGGTGCGTTCACCGGTGCGGACCGCGACCATGAGGGCGTGTTCCAATCGGCGAAAGGTGGGACCCTGTTTCTCGACGAAGTGGCTGATCTGCCCCTGAGCATGCAGGTCAAGCTGCTGCGCGCCGTGCAAGAAAAGAAGGTGCGCCGGGTGGGAAGCAACCAGGAGGAGCCGGTGGACGTGCGTATCGTCAGCGCCACCCACCAGAACCTCGGCAAGCTGGTGGAAGCGGGGCAGTTCCGCCAGGACCTTTATTACCGCCTCAACGTCATCGAACTCATCATGCCCAGCCTGCGCGAGCGGCCAGAGGATGTCCCGGACATCGCCGCCGTCATTCTCAAACGCATGGGCGGCAGCCATCGTCTGTCAGCGGACGCGGAAGCAGCACTCAAGGCCTACGCCTTCCCCGGCAACGTGCGCGAACTGGAGAATATTCTGGAGCGGGCGGTGGCACTGGCAGATCAACCCGTTCTGCGGACAAGTGACCTTAACCTGGCGCCGGACGCAAGCCTGGTCAACACCAGCGAAACAGGCTCGGACAGCCTCTATCCCCTGCAGGATTATCTCGACCGACTGGAGAAGTCCGCCATCGAACAGGCTCTGGAACGAACCCGCCACAACAAGACCGCAGCAGCCCGCCTGCTGGGCGTTACCTTCCGCTCCCTGCGCTACCGGCTGCAGCGGCTTGGCATCGGATAAGGAAAGGAAACATCATGACCGAGCAACAGACCGAGGAGATTGCTTCCCTGCTGCGTGAAATTCGCGACGATCAGCGCCAGCAATTGCAGCGCCAGCAGGAAAGTCTGAAACTCCAGCAGGAACAGTTCGCCCTGGTATCCAGACAATTTGAGCGGGCGGAAAAGCTCAACCAGCGCGCTGAGCAGATTCAGGACAAGAGTGCGCAGATCGTCGCCGGGGCGCGCAAGGTATTCGTCATCGTGCTGCCGGTGATTCTGGTGTTGCTGGTGTATGTCAGCTGGCTGATCCTGCGGCGCTGATCAGGCCAACGCGAGCGTCAGATAGATCACATACAGGGCGCCGTTCAACCACAAATCCCTCACCCGCAAGCCACCGGACGACAGGCGGAAACGCAGCCAGCTGGCGCCGATCAGGGTGAAAGCCACACCCAACAGTACTTCCTTTTGCGGCGCCCAGGTGGTCAGGGAGATGCCGATTGCCGGCAGCAGTGTGCCCTGAAACACCATGGCTCCCGTGATGTTGCCGAAGGCCAGCGTGTCCTTGTGGCGGCGTATCCACAAGATGGAATTCACCTTCTCCGGCAATTCCGTCGCAATGGGCACGACCATTAGGGACAACAGCAGGGCGGAAATGCCGAGGACAGGCGCGGCTTGCTCGACACCGCCAATGAATCCTTCGGCTCCGGCAACCAAAAGTGCCAATGCCAAGGCGAGCTGCAGCAGAATGACTGGAAGGTTCTGCGGCAAGCCGATTCGCGTCAGCCACATCGGCTTCTCCGCCTCGGTGGCATGGCCATCGGCCACCAGTCCGGACGATGCTTTCAGCGTCATCAGCAGGTAGACGAAATAAGTCATCACCATGACAAAGGCCAGCACCACCCTGACCCAGGCCTCGCCATGCGGAATGAACAAGGCGACAAACGCCAGGCTGAAAGCCGTCAGAAAGAAATCCAGATCGCGTTTGAGGCCGGTCTTCTCCGGGGTCAGGTGACCCTTGGGGCCCCGTTTTTTCAGCACTGCGAGGCTCATCATGAACAGGGACAGCGTGGACAGCATCAGCGGCGCCCCCAGAATCGCGCCCACCCCGATTTCCTCATTGACCTTGCTGCTTCCGCTACCGGCAAAAATCGCCAGCAGGGGCACCAGGGTCTCGGGCAAGGCCGTCCCGACCGCGGCAAACACAGACCCCGTCACGCCCTCGGAGATATTGAGTTGCTCGCCCAAATGCTCCAGTGCATTGACGAACACCTCGGCCGCCAGCAGGATGAGCAGGAGAAAGAACAGCAGCTGCAGGAACAGGTTCATCGAGTGAACGGTGCGCGAAAAGCGAAATTTTAGCAGCTTGCTTCCTTTGCCCAGCTGCGCGAGTATGTGCCCCCATGCGGATGCGGGAACTGAACGAATTCGATTTTCATGCGACTCTGGCGGACCGCCCGGGTGTCAGCCTGGTGATGTTCTCCGGACCGGAGTGCCGGACCTGCCGGCGGCTGGAAGAAATGCTACCCCGATTGATCCCGGATCCCGCTGTTAGTCTCTATAAAGTCGACGTGCAGAAGTCCACGGCCCTGGCGCGCGCATTTGAAGTGTTTCACCTGCCCAGCCTGTTCGTGTATGTGGACGGCCGGTATCACGGCCCCCTGCACGCCGAGCCCACGCCGGAGAAATTTTCCCGGGCATTGACCGCGCTGATCGCCGCACCGGCTCAGGAGGAGCCCTGATGAGAATTTCCGGCCTGGGCGTGGTGGAGGGCATACGCTATGTCGCGTCGCCGCATTGCGATTTTCGCCCCAACGAACAGGACATCCGGCTGCTGGTGATCCACAACATCAGCCTGCCGCCGGGAGAATTCGCCGGCCGCGCAGTCGAGGCCCTGTTTGCCGGTCACCTGGATTGGGATGCGCATCCTCACTTTCAGAACATCCGCGGGTTGAAGGTTTCCGCCCATTTCTTCATTCGCCGGGATGGCGAACTTATCCAGTTCGTGCCCTGCAGCCGACGCGCATGGCACGCGGGAATCTCCAGCTGGCAGGGGTGGGAGCACTGCAATGATTTTTCCGTGGGCATTGAACTTGAGGGAACGGACGACGCCCCCTTCACCGAATCGCAATACCAAACGCTCCATGACTTGATCAGCGCGCTTAAGACCCGGTATGAAATCGCCGGAATCGTCGGCCATAGCGACATTTCACCGGGTCGAAAGACGGATCCGGGGCCGCATTTTGATTGGAGCCGGGCTGGCCCCAGCCAGAGCTGAGGCCGTCCGGAATCTGCTTCCTGATAAGCATCGTTATGGCCTGGCTGGGCATTATGAGAATCCTGATGCGGGCCTGGAATCCTGTCGAATATTCCTTGCCTGGATCGCGCAACCGGTCACAGTGCTGAAGGTTTACATCAAAGATAACCATCCTATGCTGGAATATCCAGACATTCGTTTCTGAAAGGGACACATCATGCGCACATCCCTAAATCTCCTGAATATCGCTCTCGTGGCCGTAGGCTTTTCTGCCGTGGGCTGCAGCAGCCTGACGGCTTCCCGTTCTCCGGACACACGCTACTACGATCCGTCCAATGTCGGCGGGAACACCACCGGCTATGAGCTGTACAAGACCATCGGCTGTCCTGGGAAAGGGCTCCTCGACAAGGGGTGTCAACAGCCGGTAGCAGTCGCCAAGCCGGCTCCCGCACCCGTGGTGGAGGCAAAACCGGCACCGGTACCCGCACCTGCTCCGAAACCGGAGCCAAAAAAAGAAGAGGCAGTCAGTAATATGCCCAATGCCAAACCGGGCGAGTGTTATGTCAAGGTCATCCGTCCTGCCGTCTATCGCACCGAACAAGTCAAGAAATTGGTGAAGGAAGCGAGTGAACGCATCGAAATTGTTCCGCCAGTTTACAAGGCCGTGAAGGTTCACGTTGCCAGCGAAGACGTTCAGGAAGTCGTTCCTGCTGTTTATGAAACCGTTAAAGAGCGTGTGATGGTGAAGCCCGCCACCACCCGTCTGGAAATCGTCCCCGCGGTCTACGAAAATGTCGAAGAGAAGGTCATGGTCAAGCCAGCCAGCAAGAAGGCTATCGATGTGCCAGCCGTCTTTGAAAACGTAACGGAAAAGAAACTGGTGCACGAAGCGTACACTTACTGGAAGCCGGGTACGAGCACCAGCATCCAGAAGATCGACGAGAAGAGCGGGCAGATCATGTGCCTGGTTGAAGTCCCGGCCGAATACCAGACTGTTACAACGAGTGTCTTGAAAACACCTGCCAGCGTTCGTTATGAAGATATTCCGGCCGAATACCAGACCGTCACCCGGTCGGTGCTGAAGACCCCTGCCACCACGCGTACCGTTGAGGTACCGGCAGAGTACACGGAGCAGGAAGTGACCAAGCTGGTTAAGCCGGCCACAACCGTGACCAAAACTGTGCCGGTTGATTACATGCGCGAAGTCATGACTGAGGTGACCCCCGCCACCGAAAAGCGTGTTCCGGTCCCGGCCGAATATGCCACGGTCGACGAGCAGGTCCTGGTCAGTCCCGCCGATGAGCACTGGTCGCAAATTCTGTGCGACGTCAATGCCACCCCAGAGAAAATAATGGAAATCCAGACTGCCCTGAAGACGGCCGGTTTCGATCCCGGCCCGATTGACGGCAACCTGTCCAACGAAACCATGGCTGCCGTGGACGCCTATCAAAAAGCCAAAAGCCTGTCCGAAGACGGCTACCTCACCATGGAAACGGTTAAGGCGCTGGGCGTCTCTCCCAAGTAATGACTTCGCCTGACCGCTTGCAGCCCTTGCCTCACGGCAAGGGCCTTTCTATTTCTTGTCGATCTTGTTGAACTTCGACCCTTCCAGGGTCAGGTTGTACATCAGGCCCTTCTGCCCAAACACGAACCCGATGACAGGGTCCTTGATGGTGTTGGTGTCGATGGACTTCCCTATTCCGACATCGACCAGCGCAACCGAACCATCTACCCCGACTTTCCAACCCTCGCTTTGGCGGAATTTTTTCAGGGCTTTTTCATCGGTGAACAGGATGACGATGCTTTTGGCCTCGGCGCCAAGCTGAAAACCAAATGAACCCGCAACGGTGTTGTAATAATCCACCGTTCTGCCGCCAACCCGCAGGGCGCCTTCGCCGTATTCGCCGCCGATGCCGATTCCAGCCTTGTAAACTTTAGGGAACACCAGCACGCCCTTTGCGATGGACAGATAGCTGTTCGCCCCATGCACTTCTTCGCTGAAGCGGTGCAGCGTCTTGTTGACCGCTCCGTCGATTTCCGCCGCGCTGGCCGCGTAGACGGCCGGGGCGCCTGCCACGGCCAGAATGAGGATGGGTGCACGCAGATCAAACATGATGTCGCTCCTGAATATAAATGGCACGAGATTGATTGATCATACCGCGAAAGGGATCCAATCTTGCGTCGAAATGCGAAGCCCAATCCTCCTCGATGCAGCGGGCGTATTGTTCTCGTTGCGGCCCGCCGCAACGATTCGCGCGGCTCAGTCTTTGCCAATCGGCCGGCCGAACAGGCGCGTATGCTGCCAGCCAGGTAGTCGAACGAGCCGATATCAATTATGAGCTGCTGCAACGACAAGTCCTGCGCCATGGAACAGTTGCGCGCGCGCCAGAGTGCCATGCTGCGCGTGGTGCTGGCGCTCAATGCGACGATGTTCGTGGTTGAACTGGGTGCCGGGCTGATGGCCAACTCGGTGTCCCTGCTGGCGGACTCGCTGGATATGCTGGGCGATGCCCTGGTCTATGGTTTCAGCCTCTGGGTCGTCGGCCACGGACCGACCTGGAAGGCGCGCGCCGCCGCGTCCAAGGCTGGCGTCATGGCCGTCTTCGGCCTGTTCGTGGCCGCGGAACTCGTCCACAAGCTGATATTTCCCCAGCCACCCGGCTTTGAAGCCATGGGCATCGTCGGCATGCTGGCGCTTGCCGTCAATACGGCATGCTTCGGGCTGCTGTGGCGGCACCGCGCCGAGGACATCAACATGCGCTCGGTGTGGCTGTGTTCGCGCAACGACCTCTATGCCAACACCGCCGTCCTGCTGGCGGCAGCCGCCGTGTGGCAGACCGCTTCGCCCTGGCCCGACTTTATTGTCGGCGCCTTCATCTGCGCCCTGTTCCTGCACTCGGCCTGGGGTGTCGCCAGCGACGCGCGGCGCGAACTGCGCGCGGCGCGCGATCCGCTCAAGATACTTTCCGCATGACAAGTTCGTCGAACGACCTCGACCACGGCATCCGTGACAACGTCGCCCAGTTCGCCCACCAGGTGGTCCAGGTGTTCTTCGTCGGCCTCACCCTTGGCATGATGCGCACCGTGGTGCCGGCGCTGTCCGAATCCGAATTCGGCGTGCCCAAGGGCTCGTTCCTGCTGCTGACCAGTTTTGTGGTCGCCTTCGGCGTAGTCAAGGGCGCGCTCAATTTCGTCGCGGGCCGCCTGTCGGAACGCCTGGGGCGCAGGACCGTGCTGTTCTGGGGCTGGGTCTCGGCGCTGCCGATTCCGCTGATGATCTGGCATGCTCCGACCTGGAACTGGATCGTGGCTGCCACCATCCTCCTCGGCGTCAATCAGGGCTTCACCTGGTCGATGACCCAGACCTCGAAGCTGGATCTTGCGCGCGGCGACCAGCGCGGCTTCGCCATCGGCGTCAACGAGTTCTCCGGTTACGTGGGCGTGGCGGTGGCGGGCATCATCACTGCGTATCTTGCCCAGCAGCTGGGCGCACGCCTGGGCCTGCTGCTGTTCGGCCTGGCTGCGGTGGGCGCGGCCGGATTGGCCACCTTGCTGTGGGTGCAGGAGACCCTGCCCTGGGCACGTCTGGAAGCGGCCAAGCATGCGGCCAGCACCGGTCCCCGGCCGCGCTATCCGAAAAACGTCTCGGCCCAACCCACGACCTGGGAAATGTTCACCCTCATGTCGTGGCGCGACAAGCGCCTGGCCGCGCTGTGCCAGGCCGGGCTGGTGGAGAAATTCGTCGATGCCTGGATGTGGGTCATCTACCCGGTGTGGCTCTACCAGCGCGGCGTGCCGCTGCCCCACATCGGCTGGATCGTGGGCAGTTACGGGCTGGTCTGGGGCGTCTCCCAATTCTTCACCGGGCGCCTGTCGGACCGCATCGGGCGCCTGAAGCCCATCGTGTGGGGCATGCTGCTGTGCGGCGGTGGCGTGGGGCTGATGCCACTGTTTCCGACTGAAGGCTGGCTGGCCGCGACTTCCGCGCTTTGTGGCCTGGGCATGGCCCTGCTCTATCCCAATCTGTCCGCCGCCGTGGCCGACATCGCCCACCCCGACTGGCGCGGCTCGGCCATCGGCATCTACCGCTTCTGGCGCGACTTCGGCTACGGCGTCGGCGCCCTGCTGCTTGGGCTCGTGGCGAGCTACAGCGGCGCGCTCGAAGCCACCTTCTGGCTGGTCGCGGGGGCTATGCTCCTCTTCTGCACTTGTGGTCTGGCTGCTGGCGGAAGAGACGTTGCCCCGGCTCAACCCGGCAACTGCCTGATACTCAGCAAGGAAGATTGTGAAACTGCGCGAGGTGCCCTTCGCCCTCGCCTTTGCCCTGTCCCTGGCCGCCCGCGCCGACGAGAATCCGATGGTGCAAGAGGCGGCCGCGGCCCGGATGCCTTGCCTATAAATAGGCAATGGGCACGACTCCGCAACGCGCACCCTACCCTCCCATCGGCGATTACGGCTTCATCGCCGACTGCCACTCCTCGGCCCTGGTCTCGCGCTCGGGTTCGATCGACTGGTGCTGCATGCCCAGAATCGATTCCCGCAGCTGTTTCGCCCGCCTGCTGGACTGGAAGCAGGGCGGCTACTGCCAGATCGCCCCGATCCGGGCATACACCAGTTCGCGCCGTTATCTGCCCGACACCATGGTTCTGGAAACCACCTTCCGCGCCGAAGGCGGACGCGCCCGGCTGCTCGACTGCTTCACCATGCGCCAGGGCGGCAAGCGGGCACCGCACCGCCAGCTGCTGCGTATCGTGGAGGGCCTGGAAGGCACGCTGGATTTCGGGCTGGTTCTGGCGCCGGTGTTCGACTACGGGGCGATTCGGGCCTGGATCCGCGAAGCTGGGGACGGGCAGTATACGGCCATCGGAGGCAGCGACGGCCTGCTCGTTTCCGGCGATTTCCCGCTGGCCATGAAGCACCGGCATCATCTGGCGGGCCATTGCCGCGTTGAACCGGGACAGCGCGTGCGTCTTTCCCTGATCTACATGCAGCCCGAGGACCTTGACCAGGTCAGCGTAAATTTGCCGGAGACGAATGAGTTGGATCGGCGCCTGGACGAAACCATCGAGTGGTGGAAGGCATGGTCCGGCCGTACGCGATTGGCGAGCCCTTACGAGCAATGGGTGCGGCGTTCGGCGATGGTACTGAAAGGGTTGACCCACGCGCCCACTGGCGCCATCGCGGCCGCCAGCACCACTTCCCTGCCTGAGGCACCCGGCGGTCAACGCAACTGGGACTACCGCTATTCCTGGGTGCGGGACTCGGCGTTCACCGTGCGCTCATTAGTGCAACTCGGCCAAGTGCGCGAAGCCGATGCGTTCCGCCGCTTCGTCGAGCGCAGTGCGGCCGGCAGCGCGGACGAGGTCCAGATCCTGTTTGGCGTCGGCGGCGAGCGCCGGCTGCACGAAATATCCGTCTCCGAGCTGGAAGGCTATCGCGGCGCAGCGCCGGTTCGGCTTGGCAATGCTGCGGAGACCCAGCTCCAACTGGACGTGTATGGCGAATTGCTGAACCTGGCCGAAGGCTGGCACCAACTCGGTCATGCGCCTGACGATGATTACTGGACCTTCCTCGCCGAGTTGGTCAACGCAGCCGCGCGCAGGTGGCGCCGCGCCGACCGGGGGATCTGGGAAATACGCGGCAGGCCGCGTCATTTCGTGCTTTCCAAGGCGATGTGCTGGTCGGCGCTGGACCGCGGAATCAGGCTGGCTCAGGAGACCCGGAACGAGGCGCCGCTGGATCGGTGGCGCCAAGCGCGGGATGCGGTGCGCCGGGCTATCGAAGAACACGGCTACGATGCGCGGCGCGGGGTGTTCATGCAGGCCTTCCGCCATCCCGAGCTGGATGCCTCGCTGCTGCTCCTGCCAACCTCGGGCCTGATCGACTACGAGGACGAGCGCATGGTCAGGACCGTCGATGCCATAGCCGAAGACCTGGCCGAAGACGGTCTGCTGCGCCGCTATGCAAGCGACAGCGACGGGCTGCAGGGACGCGAAGGCGTCTTCCTGCCCTGCAGCTTCTGGCTGGCGGAATGCCTGGCGCGCCAGAACCGGATCAGCGAGGCGCATGCTGTATTCCAGCGGGCGCTCTCAACTGGCAACGACCTGGGACTGTTCGCCGAAGAATACGACGTGGAAAACCGGGAAATGCTGGGAAATTTCCCCCAGGGGCTGACCCACCTTTCGCTCATCGCGGCGGCGGTGGCGCTGGCCGAGCGGGAGGACCCGACGAGCGCTTCGACCCGCGCCTGACAGCGCGACCGATGCCCGTCACTGCCTCAGTACGCATTTCTCATAGAGGTCCTTGAACGCGCCATCCGGATCGTACTTGCGTTTCAACGCCTGGTAGTCGGTGCCGCCGTAGAGGCGCCAAAACGTTTCCGGCTCGTAATAGGATTCCGAATAAAGCGACTTGATGCCTTTCAACTCGGCCACCTTGCGCTCGATCAGGCGGTTGTGATGGCCGGACGGAAAGGGTTGGCGGCGCCGCACCACGTCCCAGAAGCCGAAATTCACATACAGGGTGTCCGGGGCCAGCGGATACAAGGGGAAGCGCACATCTGCATGGCGCGCCCGGACCGGACACAGCCACACGGGCAGAATGCCGATCTCCTTGAGCAGGAAGTCGAGGAACGCCGGCGCATTGGCGATCGGAATGTCGACGTCCTGAATCACCGATTCCGGGTGCAGCCCGCACAGCCGGTCGACGGCGCGGGTGGCGCCCCAGCGGCTGTTGAGGCGCATCAGCCTGGTGTAGAACAGGGAATTGAGCCGCTTGCGCCCGGCCAGGCGGCGAATCAGCGGATGCTGCATGCCGAGGTTCTTCGAGCACCAGAACCAGTCGGTGTCCCAGCGCCAGATGAAGTCGCGCACCGTGAGGTAATCCTCGGCGCGCTCGCGCAGGCTGCGGTAGTAGATAAGCTCGTAGCTGTAGTCGCTCAGGTAGGGTGCGGCGTCGCTGAAACGGCACTCGGTGATCACCAGGTCATCGGCGCCGAACACGACCCCGTCCACGAAGTCCGCGTTGCCCTCGCAGCGGGCTTGCAGGTCGCGCAGACACTCGACAGGATCGCTGTGGCGCGTGTGGGTAAGCCGGACATAGGGCTTCACCGGCACCGCCAGGGCCCGGAGCTTGAGCACATAGCCCAGGGTGCCGTAGGAATTGGGAAAGCCGTGGAACAGGTCACGGTATTCATTGTCCGGGGTCGCGTTGACCACCCGCCCGTCGGCGAGCAGGATTTCCAGCGCGAGCAGGGAATCGTGCACCAGGCCGAATTTGAACGACGAGGCCTCGATGCCCACCCCGGCGGCCGCCCCGCCTATGGTGATGGACTTGAGCTGCGGAACCACGGCCGGCATCACCCCCCGCGGCAGCATGGCATCGACCAGCTTGACGTAGGGGGTCATGCCTTCGACGTCCACCCAGCCTTCGGCGGCATTGACTTCCAGCACCTCATCAAAAGCGCGCACGTCCAGTTTCTGCTTTCGCGCGTCGTGCCGGTCGCGGAACAGATTTGAGGTGTCCTTCGCCAGCCCCACGTGCTTCTCGCCTGCGCGCGATCGCAGTTGCGCGATCAGCCGCTCCACCTTGTCGGCGTGGCTCATGGCCACGACGGGTACAGAAACGCGCGGCTCATCGGATAGTTCTCGCGCGTGATATTGCCCTTGCTGAACACGATCTGGAACAGATGAGTGTGACTTCGCGGCGAGCGGAACAGTTCGGCACAAGACCACAGATAGGTGCGCCACTTGCGCCGGAACGCCTCGTCGAAGCGCTTGGGATCGAGCGCCGATATCTCGGGCCAGCGCGCATCGAAGCGCGCAGCCCACTCGTCCAGGGTCAGCGCGTAGTGGCGGCGCAGGTTTTCCACGTCGACGATTTCCAGTCCGCAAGCCTCCATCGCGGACAGGGTCTGCGACAGACTGGGAATCCAGCCGCCGGGAAAGATGTGTTTGCGTATGTAGAATTCGGTTCCCCAGACGCCGACATGGCCGATGAAATGCAGCACCCCCAGGCCGCCGGGCTTGAGCGCATCGGCGTGGGCGCGCACCACCTCCAGCAGCTGGTCGCGGCCGGCGTGTTCCAGCACGCCGATCGACACCACCTTGTCGTACTGGCCAGGAAACTCGCGAAAGTCAGCTTCGATCACCTGCAGCTTATCCGCCTGTGCGCGGCGCGCGATCTCCTGGCGCAGCCAGTCAACCTGCTCGGTGGTGGTGTTGATCCCCGTGCCGAATGCGCCGTAGTGCTCGAGCGCGTGAAACATGAATCCGCCGAAGCCGCAGCCGATATCGACAAACCGCTCCCCCGGCGCGAGCCGGATCTTTCGCGCCACGTGGTCAAGCTTGTTGCGCTGCGCTTCCTCGACCGTCCGGGTGCCTTCCTTCCAGTAGCCGCAGGTGTACATCATGGATGGCAAGTCGAGCCACAGGCGGTAAAACTCGCTGCCCAGCGCGTAGTGAAAGCGCGCGTTGGCCTTGGCCCGGGAAGTGGAACGGTTGGAGAAGCGCAGCTCGTGCCAGGCGTTGCGCAGCCTGAGCAGGCCCTTGGGCGAGCCGCCATGCACGCCCATGTCGAGGGCCGCGCGAACGCACAGGGCGAGGCTGCCATCGACATCCACATCGCCGCGGAAGTAGGACTCCAGCAGGCCCACGTGGCGAAACAGGGCAATACTCCGCAGCGCGCGCCGGTTGCGAAAGATCAGGGTAAATTCTGGTTCACCCTCCAGGTTCTGGAAAAATGACCCATCGAGGAATACGACGCGAAACCCTATTCCGGTGCGTGGCCCGACCCGGCTCAGGAACTCACGCAGTGCGCGGGACATGGCATCGCGGCATTAGCGCAAGCGTCGCAAGACGACCCGGCGGAGCCCCTCGCCCGAAGCACTGAACCCCCTCAGCCCGGCCCTCTCCCCCTCCGAGGGGGAGAGGGTGGCCCGAAGGGCCGGGTGAGGGGCTTTTTAGCAAGCGCGGCGTGCGCATCAGTCGAACACCACGGTCTTGTTGGCGTACACCAGCACCCGGTTGTCGATATGCCATCTGACCGCGCGCGACAGCACGATCTTCTCCAGGTCGGCGCCCTTCCGCACCAGATCCTCCAGCGAATCGCGGTGGGAAATCCGCGCCACGTCCTGCTCGATGATGGGGCCGTCGTCAAGCGCTTCGGTCACGTAGTGGCTGGTTGCACCGATCAGTTTGACCCCGCGCTCGAACGCGCGGTGATAGGGCTTGGCGCCGTGGAATGCCGGGAGGAAGGAATGGTGGATGTTGATGATGCGATTGGGATAGTGGTGAATGAAATCCGCCGACAGCACCTGCATGTAGCGCGCCAGCACCATGAAGTCCGCGCCCACATCGCGCAGGATGGCCATCTGTATCTTTTCCGCCTCGGCCTTGTTGTCCCGTTCAACGTGGACGTGCTGAAAGGGAACGCCATAGGTATCCGCCAGCCAGCGGGTGTCCTCGTGATTGCTCAGGATGATGGGAATCTCGCAGTACAGCTCGCCGCTCTGGTACCGATACAGCAGGTCCGCCAGACAATGGTCGAGCTTGGACACGAACACCGCCATCTGTGTTTTTCGGCCTGATTCGGCCAGCCGCCAGTGCATGGCAAATTGCGCGGCAATGGGCGCAAAGCCCGCGGCAAAATCATCGAGCGGCAGGGAAAACCCGTTCAGATCCCACTCCACCCGCATGAGAAACAGCTTCAGTTCCGCATCCTGGTGCTGGTCCGCATGCAGGATGTTGGCGTTGTGGTTGAGCAGAAAATTGGCGATCGCCGCCACCAGGCCTTTCTGGTCGGGGCAGGAAATGAGCAGTACGGCGGTGTGTTTCATGAGCTCGCGGGTGTTTTTCTATTTCTATCCATCGCAGAAGACCTGGAACCGGCGTCTCAATGCGATATGGGTGCAGTGATTGGCCAGATGATAGCGGCAAACCCGCCGCTTGCCCTCATGCGCCCGGCCTCGAAACAATGTTTGCCTACCGCACGGACCGGCAAATCCCTCTCGCAACAGGTCTGCCATCGAAACTTTTGATTCTGACCACGACTTTTCTTATGTCTGTCCACGAAACACCGGGCCTGGCAGGCAGAATCATCGCCCCGCGCCTTATAAAGATAACGCACGTGATTGATTAATAACAATTTAAGCACTCACTAAAACACGCCTGCTTGCCCGACCGTGTTTTTCCTCCTGCGTTAAGCTCCTGATTATCATCAGGCTTTAATTTATTACCCTTTTTTTACTTGCAAGCCTCCCGGTGCTTACTACAATTTGTGTTTCACCGCTTATCTAGCCACAACAACTTGTGTAGAAGCCATGCATAAGCTGTGGATAAGCGGTGTGATTCCCAAATCATAACGAGATAGAGGAGATCTACATGCAAATCGGTGCTTCCGTCCCCGTTGAATCCGCCATTCCCATGGGCCCCGCCGCGCCCACCGGCACGCCCCAGACCGACAGCCGTTACGCCGACTACAAGATCATCCGCCGCAACGGAGCGGTGGTCGGTTTCGCGCCGGGCAAGATCGCCATCGCCCTGACCAAGGCCTTCATTGCCGTGCAGGGCGGCCAGGCCGCCGCCTCCGCCCGGATCCGCGAACGGGTGGAGTCGCTTACCGCTCAGGTGGTCGGCGCCCTGCTGCGCCACCAGCCACATGGCGGCACCTTCCACATCGAAGACATCCAGGATCAGGTCGAACTGGCACTGATGCGTTCCGGCGAGCATGAAGTGGCGCGCGCCTACGTGCTGTACCGGGAAAAACGTTCCGCCGAGCGCGCCGCGCAGAAGCTCTCCGGAGCAAAGGCGCAGACCCTTAACGTGATCGAGGATGGCGAGCGCAAGCCCCTGGACATGGGCCGCCTGTCGAATCTCATCGGCGCCGCCTGCGAAGGCCTGGGCGAGGACGTGCGGCCTGAGCCCATCCTGCAGACCGTGATGCGCGACCTGTACGACGGCGTGCCGATGGAGGAAGTGGAAAAGGCCCTGATCCTGGCGGCGCGCGCCGGCATCGAGCAGGACCCGGCCTATTCCTTCGTCACCGCCCGCCTGCTGCTCAACTCGATCCGCCACGAAGTGCTGGGCCATGCGGTCAGCCAGGCCGACATGGCCACTGAGTACGCGCACTATTTCCCCGCCTACATCAAAAAAGGCATGGATGCGGAACTGCTCGACGAGCGCCTGGGCCAGTACGACCTGAAGCGCCTCGGCGCCGTGCTCGATTCCAGCCGCGACCTCAATTTCGGCTACCTCGGCCTGCAGACCCTGTACGACCGCTATTTCCTGCACATCGAGGAGCACCGCATCGAACTGCCGCAGGCCTTCTTCATGCGCGTGGCCATGGGCCTGGCGCTGAATGAGATCAATCGCGAGGCGCGCGCCATCGAGTTCTACAACGTGCTGTCCAGCTTCGACTTTATGTCGTCCACGCCGACCCTGTTCAACGCCGGCACCCGCCACAGCCAATTGTCGTCCTGCTATCTCACCACGGTGACCGACGACCTCGACGGCATCTATCAGGCGATCAAGGAAAACGCCATGCTGCAGAAATACGCCGGCGGGCTGGGCAACGACTGGACCCCGATCCGCGCGCTGGGCAGCCGCATCAAGGGCACCAACGGCAAGTCGCAAGGCGTGGTGCCGTTCCTGAAAGTGGTCAACGACACCGCAGTGGCGGTCAACCAGGGCGGCAAGCGAAAAGGCGCGGTGTGCGCCTACCTGGAAACCTGGCACCTGGACATCGAGGAATTTCTGGAGTTGCGCAAGAACACCGGCGACGACCGGCGACGCACCCACGACATGAACACCGCCAACTGGATACCGGACCTGTTCATGAAGCGGGTGATGGAAGGCGGCGAGTGGACCCTGTTCTCGCCCAACGACTGCCCCGACCTGCACGACAAGGTCGGCCGCGCCTTCGAGGAAGCCTATGTGCGCTATGAAGAGAAGGCCGCGCACGGCGAGATCAAGGTGTTCCGCAAGCTGCCCGCGACCCAGATGTGGCGCAAGATGCTTTCCATGCTGTTCGAGACCGGCCATCCCTGGATCACGTTCAAGGACCCGTGCAACATCCGCAGCCCGCAGCAGCATGTCGGCGTGGTGCACAGCTCCAACCTGTGCACCGAGATCACGCTCAATACCAGCGATACGGAAATTGCGGTGTGCAACCTGGGCTCCGTCAACCTGGTGAACCACCTGAGACCGGTCCGGAACGAAAGCGAAGGCAAGGAACACATTGCGCTCGACCTGGACAAGCTGCGGCAGACCATCGCCACCGCCATGCGCATGCTCGACAACGTGATCGACGTGAACTACTACGCCGTCGGCAAGGCGCACGATTCCAACGTCAAGCACCGCCCCGTCGGGCTGGGGATCATGGGCTTCCAGGACGCGCTGCAGATGCTGCGCGTGCCCTATGCCTCCGACGCCGCGGTGGAATTCGCCGACCGTTCCATGGAAGCAGTGGCCTATTACGCCTACTGGGCGTCCACCGAACTGGCCGCCGAACGCGGCCGCTACTCGAGCTACACCGGCAGCCTGTGGGACCGCGGCATCCTGCCGCACGAGTCGATCAAGCTGCTGGCCGAGCAGCGCGGCGGCTATCTGGAATGCGACACCTCCACCACCCTGGACTGGGAAGCCCTGCGCCAGCAGATCGCCACGCACGGCATGCGCAACTCCAACTGCCTGGCCATCGCCCCCACCGCCACCATCGCCAACATCGTCGGCGTAAGCGCGAGCATCGAACCCACCTACCAGAACATCTACGTCAAGTCGAATCTGTCGGGCGAATTCACCGTCGCCAACAAGTACCTGGTGAATGATCTGAAGGCGCTGAATCTGTGGGACGAAGTCATGGTCGCCGACATGAAGTACTTCGACGGCTCGCTGGCGAAAATCGACCGCATCCCGGCCGAGGTGCGCGCACTTTACGCCACTGCGTTCGAGATCGAACCCAAGTGGCTGGTGGAAGCAGCCTCCCGCCGGCAGAAATGGATAGACCAGGCGCAGAGCCTCAACATCTACATGGCCGGCGCCTCGGGCAAGAAGCTCGACGACACCTACAAGCTCGCCTGGCTGCGGGGCTTGAAGACCACGTATTACCTGCGGACCCTGGGGGCGACTTCTGCCGAGAAATCCACCGGGCGTGGCGGCGAGTTGAACGCAGTCAATTCGGCGGGCGGCAGCACGCTGGCGGCGGTTGCGGAGCCTCAGGCGGAGGTGAAGTTCTGCTCGATCGATGATCCGTCGTGCGAGGCATGCCAGTGACATCTTTGGCCGGGGGTAGCCCGGCATTGAACTTCGCCGGGGGTAGCCCGGCGGCTAGTCACTTTTCTTGCTTCGCCAAGAAAAGTAACCAAAAGAAGGCGAACCCCCTTCGCTGGCCTTCGGCTTCCCGCAGCCGACAGGCTCAAGCCGGGCAATGCGGAAACTCGCTTCGCCTTGATTTCGAAGGAAGCGAAGCTCAAACATCCGCATTGCTGTTAACCGTCTTGAGCCTGCCGTCTGCGGCAGCTTCAGAGGGGAAAAGGCAAACCACAAAGCAACTCGCTTTCCCCTCTCCCCGCTTGCGGGAGAGAACATGGTGGCCAACATGAAGAACTTCGAGGCTAGATAACGAAAAAAGACAGCATACAGGCCGAGGTGCGCGCACTTTACGCCACTGCGTCGAGATCGACCCCAAGTGGCTGGTGGAAGCAGCCTCCAGACGGCAGAAATGGATAGACCAGGCGCAGAGCCTCAACATCTACATGGCCGGCGCCTCGGGCAAGAAGCTCGACGACACCTACAAGCTCGCCTGGCTGCGGGGCTTGAAGACCACGTATTACCTGCGGACCCTGGGGGCGACTTCTGCCGAGAAATCCACCGGGCGTGGCGGCGAGTTGAACGCAGTCAATTCGGCGGGCGGCAGCACGCTGGCGGCGGTTGCGGAGCCTCAGGCGGAGGTGAAGTTCTGCTCGATCGATGATCCGTCGTGCGAGGCATGCCAGTGCCATCTTTGGCCGGGGGTAGCCCGGCATTGAACTTCGCCGGGGGTAGCCCGGCGGCTAGTCACTTTTCTTGCTTCGCCAAGAAAAGTGACCAAAAGAAGGCGAACCCCCTTCGCTGGCCTTCGGCTTCCCGCAGCCGACAGGCTCAAGCCGGGCAATGCGGAAACTCGCTTCGCCTTGATTTCGAAGGAAGCGAAGCTCAAACATCCGCATTGCTGTTAACCGTCTTGAGCCCGCCGTCTGCGGCAGCTTCAGAGGGGAAAAGGCAAACCACAAAGCAACTCGCTTTCCCCTCTCCCCGCTTGCGGGGAGAGGGTGGCCCGAAGGGTCGAATGAGGGGCCAGGTGTTGAACTTGAATGCCCCTCTGTGCCGCCCGGGCCAAAGGACCCTTGAGATGTGGGAGCGCGTTGGATGATTGACGCACATTCCCCTCACCCCCAACCTCTCTCCCCGCAAGCGGGGCGAGGGGAGCAAACCGTTATGTCCGCCTGCCGCGCAGGCCAGAAGTGAACTGAGGAGGCCAACACAATGCTGAGTTTCGACGACGACTACGCCACCCCCGCTCTGCAACCCATCATGCCCACGACCGCGCCCCCGGCTCCGCGCAAGCCCGCCGCGCCCGCGTCAACACCTACGCTCCCCAGCGCCGCCCTGCGCCGCGTCCAGGCCTCCGACAAGCGCGTCATCAACGGCTCCACCGACGTCAACCAGCTTGTCCCCTTCAAGTACAAATGGGCGTGGGAAAAATACCTCTCCGGCTGCGCCAATCACTGGATGCCGCAGGAAATCAACATGAGCCGCGACATCGGCCAGTGGAAAGACCCCAATGCGCTGACCGAGGACGAGCGCCTCATCGTCCGGCGCAACCTGGGGTTCTTCGTCACTGCGGATTCCCTGGCCGCCAACAATATCGTGCTCGGCACCTACCGCCACATCACCGCGCCCGAGTGCCGGCAATACCTGCTGCGCCAGGCGTTTGAAGAAGCCATCCACACGCACGCCTACCAGTACATCGTCGAGAGTCTGGGCCTGGACGAAGGCGAGATCTTCAACGCCTATCACGAAGTCACCGCGATCCGCGACAAGGATGAATTCCTCATCCCCTTCATCGACACGCTCACCAATCCCGAGTTCAAGACCGGCACGCCGGAGGCCGACCAGAAGCTGTTGAAGAGCCTGATCGTGTTCGCCTGCATCATGGAGGGCCTGTTCTTCTATGTCGGCTTCGTGCAGATCCTGGCCCTGGGCCGGCAGAACAAGATGACCGGCTCGGCCGAGCAGTATCAGTACATCCTGCGCGACGAATCCATGCACTGCAATTTCGGCATTGACCTCATCAACACCATCAAGATGGAAAACCCGCACCTGTGGACCGGCGAGTTCAAGGACGAGCTCAAGGCCTTGTTCCAGAAAGGCGTGGAACTCGAATACAAATACGCCGAGGACACCATGCCGCGCGGCGTACTGGGGCTCAACGCCAGCATGTTCAAGGAATACCTGCGCTTCATCGCCAACCGCCGCGCCACCCAGATCGGCCTGGACGAACTCTACCCCGGCGCCACCAACCCCTTCCCGTGGATGGCGGAGATGATCGATTTGAAGAAGGAGAAGAACTTTTTCGAAACCAGAGTCACCGAGTACCAAACCGGCGGCGCGCTCTCCTGGGACTAAACCGATGCCATGCGAAAAAGTTCTTTCGGCGAAGGCTAACATGGGCAAAACCCATGTTAAGGCGCGCACGTCTTGTGTGCGTGCCGGCCGGAGGCACAAGAATTTCTTTGAGACGCGGGTGACGGAGTATCAGACGGGTGGGGCGTTGAGCTGGGATTGAGGGACCGTCGGTACTTCACGTGGATACTTTAGATCGCCTCAAGACCTATGCCGCGTTGGCAGAAACCACCAGGAGATGGGTTTCTGTCATGGATACGAAAGCAGGATTTTTGTCAGCTCTTAACGCAGCTGCTTTAACTTTCATTTGGACAGGTGCGAAGCTTGCCGATACCCAAGGATGCCCATATTACTTATCGCTCGCAGCCACGGTATTTATTCTGATGTCATTGTACTTGGCATTGAAAGTCGTACTTCCAAGGATCAACCTTCGCCATGCTTTTGGCACTCCCTTGAAGTATGTAAATAAGTACGAGCCCATCTCATTTTTTTCTTACGTGGCAAAGAATTACCCAGTTGAAAAACATGCTGATTTCATAACGAAAGTGGATGGCATGGATGAGATTGACTTTGTGAGAGAAGCTTTGGAACAACACTACACGACGTGCCATGTTGTCCAAAGAAAGTCCAACGGTGTCGCCTATGCAGGATGGCTGTGGATGCTTGCGTCCATCCTGACGGTACTAGCCATGATTATTAAGGGATAGCCATGGAATCAAGTTTCAGCATTTATGACTACGTGAAGAGCGATGACAGAATCAAGGAAATCTTGGATAGCTCCGAGACATTTGATGAACTGGACGACATCCCAACGCGCGACAAATTGACATACTCAAACGGATACTACGTTAAATGCACAGCTTTGTTCATTGACATAAGGAGTAGCTCTGAGCTTGCCGATAGCCATACGCGGCCAGTACTCGGGAAGCTTTATCGCGCATACCTGTCAGAGTGTGTTGCTGTAATGAACGGGAACAAGAATTGTCGAGAAGTGTTTATCAATGGTGATTGTGTCAGTGGCATTTTCAGCACCCCTTACAAGGTAAACATTGATGAGGTTTTCGCCACATCGGCTCGCTTGAATAGCGCCACAAAAATACTGAACTGGCGACTTGAGCAGAAAGGGTACTCAACGATTCAGTGCGGTATCGGGATAGCTTACGGTCGAGCCTTAATGTTAAAGGCCGGATACAAGGGCAGCGGCATTAACGATGTAATTTGGATGGGGGATGTTGTTAATGAAGCCTCCAATCTTTGTCATGATGGAAACCGCGGCTTAAACAAGGTCTTGCAGGTTTCAACAACTGTCTTTGATAACTTGAATGACCACCACAAGAATTTGCTTTCCCCATTGTACAAACTCACATTTCTTTCTGGCCCAGATCAATACGAGGGCAACATCATAAACACTGACATGGAAAGCTACTTGGACAACCTGAAAAATAAATCAAGTGAAGCCAAGAATATTGCCTTTTACGACTTACTGGGGATTCGTTAGCCGCGTAGGGTGAGTTAGTGGAGCCTATCTCACCATACCCCCGGATGAACAAACCCGAACGCCTCCCCCATCACGACTTCTCGCACTGGCTGCCCGCCAGCCTGCGCGACCACGCGGACGACCAGAAGGCGATTCCGCGCATCGCCAAGGACGCTGCGCTGATGCGGGAAATCGAGGCGGCGCTGCCGGCGATTCCGACCACCCATGACCTGTGGCAGGGCGACGCGCGGGAGCTGGATTTCATTCCCGACAACAGCGTGCATCTGGTGCTGACTTCGCCGCCCTACTGGACGCTCAAGACCTACAACGCCTCACCCGGCCAGATGGGCGACATCGAGGATTACGAGGCTTTCCTGATTGAACTGGATAGTGTGTGGCAGCACTGCTACCGTGCGCTGGTGCCGGGCGGGCGGCTGGTGTGCGTGGTGGGCGACGTGTGCCTGTCGCGGCGCAAGAATGCGGGCGAGCATACGGTGGTGCCGCTGCATGCCTCGATCCAGGAGCATTGCCGGGCCGTGGGCTTTTCCAATCTGGCGCCCATCATCTGGAACAAGATCGCCAATGCGGTGTATGAAGCCGAGGGCAATGGCGGCGGGTTTCTGGGCAAGCCGTATGAGCCCAACGGCGTGATCAAGAACGACATCGAGTTCATCCTGATGCAGCGCAAGCCGGGCGGGTATCGCAGCCCCACGCTGGCGGCGCGCCTGCTTTCCGTGATCTCGACAGAAAACCACCGGACCTGGTTCCAGCAGATCTGGACCGGCGTCACCGGCGCCTCCACCCGCCAGCATCCGGCGCCCTATCCCATCGAACTGGCCGAGCGGCTGGTGCGCATGTTCAGCTTTGTCGGCGACACGGTGCTGGACCCATTCATGGGCACGGGCACAACGAACATCGCAGCCGCACGCTGGGGACGTGGCAGCATCGGCGTGGAAGTGGACGCCGATTATTTCAATCTGGCCGCGAATCGCATCGAAGCGGACACGCAAAAGCTGCTGACCTCAAGGGAAGTCCATTTACACCGGCAGGATGCCCATGCTTGATGTTCAGAAGGGGCTCGCCAAAGCGGTAAAGCATTTCTGGAACACGCGCGCAAGCCAGAAGATTCGGCAGGGAAGCGGGTCCGGTGTGAAGGATGCAGGTAACCGCAGCGCCGTCACCGGCGGCAAACATGCGGATGGCTTCATCAAGCTCATTGCTGGCATCGTGCGCGATGCCGGCCTGCCAGATGCGGTCATCCACACCGCTGCAAAAACCAGCCGTACCCTGCCGGGCTATTTCCGCCCAACCAAGGAATGGGATCTGGTCGTGGTATCCGGCAGCGACCTCATCGCCGCGATTGAAGTGAAATCCCAGGTTGGGAGCTTCGGCAACAACTTCAATAACCGGGTGGAAGAGGCGCTGGGCAACGCGACCGATTTCTGGGCTGCCTATGGCAAAGGCACATTCAGCCCGTCGAGTCGCCCCTGGCTTGGGTATCTGTTCATGCTGGAAGAAAAGCCCGCGTCATCGCGTCCGACCAAGCGTGTGAATCTATCGCCCTACGCAGTAGACGAGGCGTTCCAAACCTTGTGCTACGCAAAGCGCTACGAGGAAGTTTGCCAAAGACTGGTACGCGAACGCCTGTACGATTCCGCTTGTTTCTTCACTTCAAATGTCGGGGATGGTTTGAAGGGAAAATACTCGGAGCCCAACCTTGAGCTTGGCATCCAGAACTTCGCCATTTCTCTTTCGGCCAGGGCTGCGGCATTCGCTCGGATGAAGAAATAAACGATGCAATCGTCAGCGCGCATCAGCGGCAGGCTGATCGAGTCTCTTAGTGCCATTGGGGTCAGGATCAATAATGGTGGCCGACTAAACCATGAACACGTCCGAGAATGCCGGCCCCGCCCCGGCCTCCCGCACAATCCGCCCCCGCCCGCGCGCGTTCACGAATACCCGGCGCCTACCTGGCCGCCCTGCCGAGTCGTCGAAACGGCTCTTTCCTGGCATGGAATTCGCACCATCCCGATGACAACCTGTTGGGGGAGGACACGATGATGAAATTCCGAAACACGCTGCCGCACGTCGCACACGGCGATATCGAGCGGTCGGAGTTGCTGGACATCCTGGACAGGGTTGTCGAGGCGAAGTGTGGATTGTCGGAGATCTATCAGTTGCTGGATAATGCCACGACGATGTCTGAAATACGCGCGCGCTTTGCTCGCTGGCAAGCCGGCCAGCGTGCGCGGACACGCAAAGACCAGCCGTAACAATCAAGGAATGAAGCGGGCCGGGCGCGATCGGCCCGGACCCTGCACCATGCGAGTTTTGCCCGCCCTGCTCGTCCTCGCCGTCGCTGCCGGCTCGTGGAATTACCTTTCCACGCGCCCGGTCAGTCATCCGCCCGGGCCCATCGCGCCGCAAGCGCCGGTGCAGGTCAATCGCTCCGGCCTGCCGGCCTTTTCGGCGGCAGGCTACCGGATCAAGCCGGTCGCGGACTTTTCTCTCCAGGCCCGGGTGCTCTCGACAAAACGCTACTACCTGGGGAGCAAAGCCGCGCTCTCGCCCATTGATCTCGCGCTCGGCTGGGGGCCGATGTCGGACAGCGCGGTGTTGGGACGGCTGGACATCAGCCAGGGCGATCGCTTCTATTTCTATCGCTGGACAGGCAAGCCACCGATCGCGCGGGCGGAAATCATCGTGCACAGCGCGAACATGCACATGATTCCTGCCGATGACGAAATCAGAACGCGCCTGGAACGGGTACGCGTGGGCCAGGTCGTCACCCTGAAGGGTTTTCTGGTGGACGCGGAGGCGCCCGATGGCTCGCACTGGAACAGTTCCATGATCCGTACCGATTATGACGACGGCGCGTGCGAACTGGTGTGGGTGAAAGACATCAGTGTTCGCTGAAGCGGACGCTCGATCATATCGCACCGGATTCCAGCAAATCTGAACCGGCGTCGCCGGCACGTCCATACACCACCATCCGGCGCGACACCCCATCGAACTGGCCGAGTGGCTGGTTCGCATGTTCAGCTTCGTCGACGACACGATGCCGGACCCGTTCATGGACACCGGCACCACCAGCCTCGCCGCGCAGGATCGAGCGCGAGACGCCGAAGCTGATCACGCGGAGCGGTGTCAGCCTGCACCGTCCTCCAGCCCTTCTGTTAGACTCGTTACATGAAGTTCTCCCGTTATTTCGAGACCATGCGTCAGCGCTCCGACCGCGCGACAATTCAGTTGGAATGGATCGTGAGAACGGTGAACGCGCCGATCAAGGAGGCAGTCCAATCCGATGGGCGCATTCGGCGGTGGGCTCCCATCGCCGAGGCCGAGGGAAGGTATCTGCGCGTGATCCTGCTCCCGGACGGCGAAAACGGTGCACAACGCGTTTTTTGATCGAGGATTCGAGCCATGAAGATCAAATATTTTCAAGATACGGATACGTTGTATATCGAGTTCCGTCCCGGCGAGGTTGCGGAGACAAAAGATCTCGATGAGGTTACGCTTCTCGATCTTGATGCGCACGGCAACATCTGCGCCATGACGATCGAACATGCCAGTACCCGCGCCGACATTCCCCACTTCTCTTTCGAGCAGGTTGCCGCCTGAGAAGTCATGAGAGCCGTACCACGCCCCAAAGGCAGGTGGCTAAAGCTGCCCCTCAGGGCGGTCGAGGCCGGGTGGATAGATTGGGGAAAGTGGAGGCGAGCGTGTTTGCGCACGTGGCGCCGGGAGCAGTTTCCTGGCGCCGATCGTGTAAGTTTGCGAGCCGCCCGATTCTGCCATTGGGCAGAGGCTTCCCCCGAGTGGGCGGCATCGCCGTCCCGATTACCGTGGCCTTGGGCGAAGGCATCCACAGCGTGAAGTCGAGCTGACTCGGATGACAACGGCAGTCGGATGAAAACACTCTTCTCCCTGATCGAGTCCCCCTTCCCTCCCGATTTCCGTGCCTTGTATCAGGAACTGGGTATCGCGGAGGAGCATTTCAGCGCCGCCCGAAACCTGCACCGAGCCTTGCAAAAACAGCCGCCGAACTTTTTTGTGGGGGAATTCATTTATGGCTGGGGCAACAACTACGCGGGGGCAAACGTATCGAATCTGGATGTCACCCTGAGAACCCTGCAGTGTGTTGCGCCGCAGGCCAGGATGATCGTGTTCATGCATCCCCGTGAAGAACCCCACATCGGCAAGCTGCTGGAATTGTTTCCCATCCATGCCGTGCTGAAATACCCGGTCACCGAGGAACAGATGCGGGCCGCATTGGTGCCGGTATGAATATGGATTTAAGTGTACGTGTCGTGCTGTCCACGGAATCGATGGCGTGGCTGGACACGGCACAGACGGGTATCTGGCGCAAGCCGCTTGACCGGGAGGATGGTGCGGCGGCCAGCACGACCAGCCTGCTGAAGTGTGCGCCGGGGTGTGCATTCGATCCGCCCGATGATGGTCTGGGAGATGAGATTCTGGTTCTGGACGGCGTGCTTGCGGATGAAGGGGCCGAGTATGCGCCGGGCGCGTACCTGCGAAATCCGCCGGGCTCGCCACGCGTGCCGCGCACCGATCTGGGCTGCGTGTTGTTTGTAAAACGCTACCCGTTTGATCCGGCAGATTCCGCCGTGGTGCGCATCGATACGGTGAACGCGCGCTGGCTTCCCGGTTTGGTGCCGGGCCTGAGCGTGTTGCCCTTGCATGAACACCGCCATGAGCATGCGGCGCTGGTTCGCTGGCAGCCGGAAACCTATTTTCAGCCGCATGCGCATTTTGGCGGCGAGGAGATTCTGGTCCTGTCCGGCAGGTTCGAGGACGAGTTCGGCAGCTACCCGGCGAGCACCTGGATACGCAGTCCGCACATGAGCCGCCATCAACCCTTTAGCCGCGCAGGCTGTACGATCTACGTCAAGACGGGACATTTGTACCGGGAAGAGGGCGCCGGTAAACGCGTCGGCTACGCGTTGCCCAAGTGATTGGAATGAATCCCGATTTGCCGCATTTGAATTCAACCAACCGGAGCGCCACCCAGATGCAAACTGAAAAAATCCCCGTCCGCGTCACCCAGACCGGCCAGATGATGGATGTGGTGGTGTTCGAGAAGCGCGCCAGTCATATCACCGTGGTGATCGGCGAAGGCATGCACAGCGTGAAGTGTGAGCTCACCCCCACCCGCACCGGCCAGGCCTACGCCGGCTCGGTGATGGGGCGGGAGATTGTCTACGAACGCAGCCGCACGCAGGTTCAGGCCGATCTTGACCGCGACAACCCGGCATTGCGGCAGTCGTCGCGGCGCAAGACTTGAGCACCTGTTTCGATCAGCGCGGCCGCAACCACCGCGGAGGACGTGACATGAGCAGGAACAGAACCAGTGAACCGAAGCGCGGCCACTGCTTACAACTGCTGGACCGCACGCACGTCGCCCCGGCTTATATTCAAATGGCGCTGGGCGATTACCGGTCCTTGCAAAACACCCCGAACTCAACACCCTCTACGAGGAGGCAGTCGGCCGGCTGGAAGCGCTTGGAGCGTGCTAATTTGAGGACTTTTTCCCGACACCGGACGGGTCGGCATTGCGGTTTCCCTCGGGTCCGCCCTTGCGTTTGTCCACGCTTGTACCGGCCGGCAAAGGCGCATCGGCGGGCCGGCTGCGCCCACCGTCGAGGACGCGTTCCAGGCGGATGCTCTCGAGTTCGTAATCGGTGACGGGGTTGGCCGATAGTTGCAGATCCCTATCCATTTGTCCCTCCAGTTCATAGCGAGGTGGTCTGATCTTGCTGCTGCATGGAGCGTGCCACGGATGAGCCGATTGAATTTGAAGGAATAAATCAAAGGTTTATGCCCGTCCGCTGGCGGGGCATGTTGGCTCTTCCATCATGGATGACGATTTTCTGGAACAATCCAGGCAGTCAGGCTGGAAAGACCGGGCCGTCCGGCGCACGTCGGAAGCTCAAATCACCTGCTTCGGATTCTTGCTCACGAGTAAGATGATCGACCGCCCTCAATTGAACTTAGTGGAACCGACATGAACCTTTCCCTGTTTCTCCACGTCCTCGCTGTCGTCATCTGGGTGGGCGGCATGTTCTTCGCCTACATGGCCCTGCGCCCCGTCGCCGCCAGCGTGCTGGAGCCGCCGCAGCGCCTCACCCTGTGGGCCGGCGTGTTCGGCAAGTTCTTCCCCTGGGTCTGGGCCTGTGTCGTCCTCATTCTGGCGAGCGGCCTGTACATGCTCATGCGCCTGGGCGGTGTCGACGCGCCGCGCTATGTGGCCACCATGTTCGCGACCGGCCTCGTCATGATGCTGCTCTTCGCCCACGTCTTTTTCGCGCCGTACAAGAAACTCAAGCGCGCCGTCGCCGGGCAGGACTGGAAAGCCGGGGGCGCGGCGCTGGGCCAGATTCGCAAACTCATCGGCATCAACCTCGGCATCGGGCTGCTGACGATTGCGGTGGCATTGTTGGGGAGGGCGTGGGGATGATCGGGGGTAATCGGGGCCAGTCACCGTTGATCCGCTCTTGTCCCTGCAGACTCGCTGTCCAATCAAAGGGGCAGACGCTCAATTTGCGTGCGATGATCCTTGAATAGTTGCGCTATCTGTACAAGGCAATCAGTAATATACTAATACTTCAATCGACTTTCCGTGGAGTAATAAAATGTTCAAGAGTGCGCTGATAGTGCTGATGGGCGGGTTATTGTTGGTGGCTGGCGCGGCACAGGCCGGCAATGCCAAAGAGGGCAAGGAGAAGTCAGCAAAGTGTGCCATGTGCCATGGCGAAGATGGCAAGGGCTACCCTCCTCTGGCTGGCATGTCCGTGGCCACTTTCACCAAAAATATTAAGGCCTTTCAGTCTGGGGCCCGCAATAACAAGACAATGGCAACAATCGCAAAGGGTTTGAGCAAAGAAGATATCGCCGACCTGGCCGCCTACTATTCAGCCCTGAAATAAGCCTCCAGGCTTGTTGTCCTGTCACCCTCATTTGCATGACTGATTCCGGGAATCGCTCATGCGGATGACAGGCTTGATCCGGCGGTCGTTTGAATTGCAGGATCAAGCCCCTTTGCGGCCACCCTGCCGGCTAGATCCAGCATCATGGGCAGACCTGTCAGTGATGGTTGGGACCAGAGGCTGACCCTGCAAGTACCCGCCACCGCAAGAGGACGCAGAAGCAACCTGACGCCAGGGTGTCGGCCTGCGTCAACGCGCCTGCATGACCAGTTCCGGTACCCTGCTGTGTGTTGTCTGGGGCGGAAACGACAGACGCCTGACCTCGTTGCCCTTGTCATTGCGGTAGATCAGTTCGCGGGTGGAGAAGTCGTATTCGGGATGGCGCAGGTCGCCCCACTGGTCGAGGAAGTGCATGTAAAACGCTGAGAACAGGCCTTGCGTGGGCTTGTTCTTGATCATGGCAAAAACGTATTCCGGCTGGGTCTTCAGCTCGTGGCCGTCATGGCAATACTGCACCCACACATGTTCGCCGGTGACGATCAGATTCCAGAAGGGCGGATGCTCGTACAGCTTCAAGGTGACCTTCTTGCCAGTCGCCAGCAAGCCGGCCAGCCGGTCGATGGTGGCCGCAGTTTCCAGGCAGTACTCCTCCAGCAGCGTGACAGGATCGCCCAGCGATTGCACTCGGCGCATGGCGCCGGCGCCGTAGGGATTCATCAGCATGACCCGCAGTTCGTAACTGTGGTCGATCACGCGGCGCAGCTTGCGCCGTTCCGATATGAAGGTGTCGAATCCGGTGATCGACATCACCGACACGTCGCGGGTGCCCATAATTCGGTGGAGCAATTTGCGGTCGGTCCAGCGCGAGCGCCAGCTGCCGACCTCGCGCACGTGCACCAGCGAGGCCAGGCGGTTCATCCGGTGGCTGCGCCGGCCATGCCGTGCGTTGAGGAAAAGATTGAACAGCAGCACCAGGAACGCCGCAAAGCTGATTTCGCTGAACAGCAGCAACTGCGAATCGCCTTCCACCCGAGGCCACCAATTGAACAGAATGAATTTCGCCAGCACCGGCAGGGAGAAGGCGATGCCCACCGCCAGGAGCGTTACGCCGATATGGCTGAGGATGTGTCGAAAGGTGTGAAAAATACTGATGAAATGCGCGTTGCGCTCCATAAGCCAGTCTCCTGTCACCAACGTTTAGCGGTTGGCTCGAATAAGATGCGCGCACCTCGCCGCAAATCAGGGCTGCTTGTGCACAAACATTTTGTTGGAAGTTGAGAATCGCAATAGGTTCAACGGGATTGTGGTTATCCGTTTGAGAATAATGCCGTCTACAAACCTGGAGCGCGTCGGCAAGAACGACAGGCAACTTGGCGCGGTTGGAAGGCTCACGACGACACGGGCCCGCGGACCAGCCCCTGCCGACCTCGAGCAGGCATGCAGAAGTGCCGTGAGGTCGGCACCCTGAAGCCAGAGAGGCAGGCCGGCGTTGGCGCACGGAATAGGTGCCTCGGCCTGGAATTCCTGGTCCCGATGAGACATTGACAAATATGGCATGGACAAATGGCCAAAGTGCTATTCTTCTCCTTTATGTGACGTTCAGGTTACATGAACGAAGCTCCAGTATGGACACGGCCCAGGACGTCGAACGCGTTAACCGCCGTTGCCATGCAAAGGACAGAACAACGCGAAAGGCAGCGGAAGAGAATGTCGCACTTTCTGGGGCCATGGCTGACGCGGCCATGGGCGTTCCTGCTCTTGACCGGACTCGCGTGGGCGACGCAGGGGTACGCGGCTGGCGTGCAACCGGGCCGGCCCTGGGGACTCAACGATGTCTCCATTCTTTATCCCCTCCCCGATTCGGACTCCGCCACCAAGGATCTGATCGCACCGCAGGAACGCGGTCTCAAGGGAGTCTGGCTGCCCTACGACATGTATCAGCACCTTCCCGCAATTGACCATGCCACACCGGCCGAGCAGACCTACCAGGCCCTTCGTGTGGTGGCCGTAAGACTGGATCCTTGTTTCCTGTCGAAAGGCGACTGCCTGCCGCAGGTCAGGCTGGTATGGCAACCCATCACGCCGGCCGATTACGGTTCCACCGCGAAATATGGCGTGCTGGAAGCAAAGGATGCGGCCATCCACACGCTTTACACCCTGACGCCTGCCATGTTCGAAAAGCTGCTGACCGACTACGCCGCCCTGGTCAAGGCGACGAACATGGACTTGAGCGAAGAGCCTTTGCAGATTCATCCCGTTCTGCTCAAGCAGGGCCTGCGTGGTCCGTTTGCCACCCGGCTTCGGGCATTGCTCTCAAAGTATGTGGGACCTGCCACCTTCTGGCGGGCTACGGCCATGCAGGGCCTGCCCGGCGACGATGAGTGGTCGTTCACCGGATTCAACGTACGTGACGGCGTTGTCCAGGACTTGCCGATTGCCCGCATTGGCGCCCGCTCGCAACGCATTCAGGTTGCCCAGCTTAACCACAGCAGCTTTGCCAATGGGCTGGTGCACCCACTGCCGGACTTGACCGACGACAATTACCTGCCGGATATCCTGCGGGAGCGTTCGCTGAACCGCATGCCGCAGTCGGCAAGTGAGCTGGCGATCGCCATTGCCGATATCGAGAACCCGACCCGCAATACTCCGGACACGGTGGACTGTGTGAGTTGTCATGCCGCGCAACCGGCCGGGTCCCTGCTATCCCGGACGCTTTCCGGATTGCGGAACCAGCCCGAGGTGAAGGCGCATGTCTTCCAGTCTACGCTGCCCCTGCACAATAGCGGATTGCATCTGGCGGATAGCCACGTGCTCCGGGCATTTGGCTACATCGATCGTGACCCGGCCATCAGCCGACGCGTCACCAACGAGTCGGCAAATGTGGTCAGACAGTTGAACGGTGACCCGCCGGAAATGCAAACGGCGGGCAACTGAGTCAAACCGAGCCGGCCTCGAAAAGTCCGGGCTTGCATTTCACCGTCTGTCCCCTCGGGCTTCAAAGCAAATACCGCGGAGCGGGCATTCCAGATAGGGACACGGGGGCCATCATGCTCGTTGGGTTGACAGTGCGCGCGCTGTTGCTGGCGGCGACAGCTTTCGCGTGGGCAGCGCCGGTTGCAGCAGCCGAAGGAGCGGCGGCGATGGCGCCCGTCGAAGCTCAGCTTGCCGCACATCCCGGCCAGACCGGTGTCTACGTTCTGGACACGGGCGCACAGGCGTTGCGCGCGCGTGCCTGGCTTGCCGACCATGCGCAGCGCTCAATCGAGGTGCAGTACTTCATCTGGAGCACCGACAACGTCGGCATTCTTGCTGCCGAAGCGCTGTTGCGCGCGGCTGAGCGCGGCGTGAAGGTGCGCGTCATCGTCGATGATCTGTTGATCGACGCGCCAGACAAGACCCTGCTCGCGCTGGCCAAGCACCCCAACATCGGCATCCGCATCTACAACCCCCTGCATCATGTGGGCACGCCGTTTTACAAACGCGCACTCAATGTGGTGACGGATTTTCGCGGGGTAAACCAGCGCATGCACGACAAGACCTTCATCGTCGACGGCGAGGTCGGCATCACTGGCGGGCGCAACATGGCGGACGAATACTTCGACTATGACCGCGATTACAACTTCCGCGACCGCGATGTGCTGCTGCTGGGCGACGCGGTGAGAACGATGCGGGAAAGCTTCGACGCGTTCTGGGCAAGTCCGCTCGCTGTTCCGGTGGAACACCGCTTCGACGGCATGGGACTGATGCGCAAGAATGTGAAAGTGGACGACGCCGAAGTGCGCCAGGTCTATCGCGAGCTGCATGACTACGCGCGGGCGCCAGAGAATTTTGCGCCGGAAGTGCGTGCTGCAATAGAGGCTACGCCGCAGACGTTTGACCGTGTTGCTGAGGCGCTGGTGTGGGGCGATGTCGAATTCATCCACGATGCGCCGGGCAAGAACGGCCGGGTCTTGGGCCTGGGCGGCGGCAGTGCGTCCGCATCCGCGCTGGCGAAGTTGGTCGAAGGGGCGAAACGCGAGATCGTCATCCAGTCGCCCTATCTGGTGTTGTCGGACCAGGCGAAAGACCTGTTCAGGCGCGCGCTGGCGCGCGGCGTGCGGGTGCGCATCCACACCAATTCCCTCGCGTCCACGGATAATTTGCAGGCATTTGCCGGCTACCGCAACCAGCGCCGGGCACTGCTGAAAATGGGCCTGAAAATCTACGAGTTCAAACCCGACTCGGCCAGCCGCCGAGCCTTGATGTCGCGCGTGGCGCCTCCCCCGGTGCCGCCGGTGTTCGCGCTGCACGCCAAGAGCATGGTGGTGGACAACGAAGTGGCGGTCATTGGCACCTTCAACCTCGATCCGCGTTCGCAGAACCTCAACACCGAGGTCGGCGCGGTGGTGCATAATGCGCGCCTGGCGCGCCAGGTGCAAAGCGCGATCGAGACGGACATGCGCCCGGAAAACAGTTGGAACGCCGCCGACGAACCTGACCAGTATGTCCCGCTCACCAAGCGTGGACAGGTGCGCCTGTGGCAATTGTTGCCGCTAAAGCCGATCTTGTAGGGGGCTGGCATTGCGGCGACAGGAAAACACCCGACACCTTACACGCCGGGCCCAAGTGAATCGCTCAAGAGTGGCGGATGGCCTGACGCCAACCATTGATGCTCAGACCCCCTCCTTAAGCCGCTTCAAGTGGACGGGCACACGCACCGCCTCAGTGCTGATCCACACTTCACCGTCCTGCACCATGCACTGCAACTCCATGCTGCGCTCAGCAAGGGCCGTCAAGGCCTGGCTGGTTTCGGCAGGCACTTGCAGCACAGTCAGGTTGCGCAGCCGTTCCAGCCTGCTTTCGATCTGCTTCCACCAGACCGCGCAACTGCTGCTGTAGCACACCAAAATGACCTGCACGGCGCGGCCGCACGCTTTGCGCAGGCGATTCTCGTCCGGCTGACCGATGTCGATCCATAGCCTGATCTTGCCGGTCAAATCCTTTACCCACACCTCGGGTTCGTCAACGTCGAACAGGCCCTTGGTGAATGCGATGCCCTCCTGGGCGTACAAGGCATACATCAGCACGCGCACCATCATGCGCTCGTCAGTTTCGGAAGGATGGCGCGCAATGGTCAGCGAGTGGTCGGCGTAATAGTGCCGGTCCATGTCCGCGACCTGGAGATCGGCCTTGTAGATCGTGGCTTTGAGCGCCATGCGTGGTATCGCTGATCAAATCGGGAAACGAATTGTACGCTGCGCGCCGCATCAATTATGCTTTCGTTTGTTCGTCGCCCGGGACGACGGCGAATAGCCCGAGGGCTCCAGTGCCTGGCAAACTGCAACCGGAATATGAGACAAGGGAAAGATGAAGAGATCCACGATTGCCGTGCTTTTGTCCGCTCTCGTTCTGCCCGGCGCGGGCCACCTTTACCTGAGACACTTTCGGCGCGGCGTCATATTGATAGCGATAAGCCTGGCTTGCCTGTGGATCATCGTTGACAGGACCATGCAGGAGGCTTCGTTTGTCCTTGACAGGCTTGGGTCTGAAGGAGGCGCGCTCGATGTGGGCCAAATCTCGGACCTGGTCACACAGGCTTCAAGCAGTCCGGGAAGCACAGCCGCCACGGTCGCCGCCCTTGTGCTGGCCGGCTGTTGGCTGGTTGGAATGATCGATGCTTACCGGCTCTGCAAGCGCCGCTGAGCGACCGGGCTCGAATTTCCTCGTCGCATTTCCCCAGCCGCTGATTTCGCATGAGAACCAGAACCCTGCCTGGCGCGCCTCACACCTGACCAAGTGCGATAATGCTCCATGCCGCTCAACCTGCCCAACCTCCTGACCTGGCTGCGCATACTTCTAATTCCGCTGATCGTGGTGGTGCTCTACCTGCCGCGCTACTTGATCCTGCCTCTTGAAACCGCCGATCGACTGGCCACAATTTTCTTTGTCGTCGCCGCCATTACAGACTGGTTTGACGGCTACCTGGCCCGCAAGCTCGACCAGACCTCGGCCTTCGGCGCCTTTCTCGATCCGGTGGCGGACAAACTCATGGTCACGGCGGCGCTGATCGTGCTCGTGGATCTCGGCCGCACCGCCTCAGTGGTTGCGCTCATAATCATTGGACGCGAAATTGCCATTTCGGCGTTGCGTGAATGGATGGCCAAGGCAGGCAAATCCGGCAGTGTGGCAGTGAGCTTCATCGGCAAGCTCAAAACCGTATTCCAGATGGTCGCCATCGCAATGCTGCTGTACTGGCAGCCTCTGGGTGGCGTCCCGATAGGCCAGCTCGGCCAGATCCTGATCAATCTGGCCGCCCTGCTGACTCTGGTCTCGATGTTCTACTACCTGCGCCTGGCGGTTAAAGCATTAGGCGAGTAACGCGCAGGATATTGACAGGCATTGCCGGTTTCAACATAATTCGCGGCTCTAAACGCGGGAATAGCTCAGTTGGTAGAGCGCAACCTTGCCAAGGTTGAGGTCGCGAGTTCGAGACTCGTTTCCCGCTCCAGATTTGAAGGGAAAGCCAGGACGACGGTCCGCTTTCCTTTTTCTTGTCAAGGCAGCGCGAACTGCTTCCAGGGCGGGGTAGCAAAGTGGTTATGCAGCGGCCTGCAAAGCCGTCTACGCCGGTTCGATTCCGACCCCCGCCTCCATCTTCCCGCTTCGGGTATAGGGCACGTGTAGCTGTTAGAATCCTGCCTCAGCGCCCGGGTGGTGAAATTGGTAAACACAGCGGACTTAAAATCCGCCGGGCCTAAACAGCCCTTACCGGTTCGATTCCGGTTCCGGGCACCACCCCAAACAGGAAAGCGTCCGCCCCCTTCGTGAGGCGAGCCCATGGCACATATCCTCAGTGCAGGGGTTTCGCCGCTTGGAGATTTGAAGGTATAATTTAGGGCTTAGATATGGGCGGTTCGCCCATTTTTTGTTTGTCTCAGCGGAATGAGTCGGAACCGGGATGAGCCTTGAGGCCTTGCTTGAATCCACCCTGTCCGGATTGGGGTATGAACTGGTGCAACTGGTGCAGGGTCGTGGCAGATTGATGCAGGTGTTCATCGACAAGCCGGGCGGCGTCAGCATTGATGACTGCGCGGCAGTCAGCAATCAGCTGACCCGGCTGTTCGCGGTCGAGAACATCGACTTCGAACGGCTGGAAGTGTCGTCTCCGGGACTGGACCGGCCCCTGACCAAACCGGGCGACTACGTCCGCTTCACCGGCCAACCGGTGGTGGTCAAGCTGCGGGTGCCGATGGCCAACCGGCGCAAGCTGGCTGGGCGCTTGCTGGGACTGGAAGATGGCCGGATCCGGCTTGAGCTGGACGGCAAAGAAGTGGCGGTGGAATTGACGAACGTGGATTCGGCGCGATTGAAGCCGGTGTTTTGACCCCAGAACGGAGTGCCTGGGGATGTGGAGAGAGTGTGATGAGCCGTGAATTGTTGATGCTGGTGGATGCGCTGGCGCGGGAAAAGAATGTGGAAAAGGATGTGGTGTTCAGCGCCCTGGAGATGGCGCTGGCTTCCGCAACCAAGAAGCGCTTCAAGGGTGACGCGGACGTGCGAGTATCCATCGACCAGCAAACCGGCGCTTACGAATCGTTTCGCCGCTGGCAGGTGATCACCGAACAGGAACTGGAGTCGGAAGACCGGCAGATCCTGCTGGTGGATGCCCAGTATGACCATGCCGATATCCAGGTGGGTGATTACATCGAGGAAAAACTCGACAACATCGAATTCGGCCGCATCGGCGCCCAGGCAGCCAAGCAGGTCATCTTGCAGAAGATCCGCGACGCCGAACGCGAACAGGTGCTCAATGACTTTCTGGCACGCAAGGAACATCTGGTGACCGGCACGGTAAAACGCATGGACCGCGGCAATGCCATCATCGAAACCGGCCGGGTGGAAGGATTCCTGCATCGCGACCAGATGATCCCGCGCGAGAACCTGCGCATCGGCGACCGGGTGCGTGCCTACCTTTCCCGCATCGAGCGCAGCGCCCGCGGCCCGCAGCTGGTGCTGTCGCGCACCGCGCCCGAATTTATCTCGAAGCTGTTCGAGCTGGAAGTGCCGGAGATCGAGGAAGGGCTGCTGGAGATCAAGGCCGCCGCCCGGGATCCCGGCCTGCGCGCCAAGATCGCGGTCAAATCCAACGATCCCCGAATTGATCCCATCGGCACTTGCATCGGCTTGCGCGGTTCGCGCGTCACCTCGGTAACCAATGAGCTGGCTGGGGAGCGCGTCGACATCATCCTCTGGTCACCCGAGCCAGCACAGTTTGTCATCAATGCGCTGGCGCCCGCCGAGGTCAGCCGCATTGTGGTTGACGAAGACAAGCACAGCATGGATGTGGTGGTGGAAGAGGATCAACTCGGCAAGGCCATCGGTTCCAGCGGCCAGAACGTCCGTCTGGCCTCCGAGCTCACCGGCTGGGAACTCAATCTGGTCACCGAACAGGAAGCGGAAGAGAAGCAGGCGGTGGAAACCCAGTCCATCATGCATCTGTTCAGGCAAAATCTCGATGTCGACGAGGAAGTGGCGCAGATCCTGGTCGACGAAGGATTCTCCACCCTGGAAGAAGTCGCCTATGTGCCATTGGCGGAAATGCAGGAAATCGAATCCTTCGATGACGATATCATCGCTGAACTGCGCAACCGGGCTCGAAATGCACTGCTGACCGCCGCCATCGTCGGCGAGGAAAAGGTTGAGGCTTCCGCCGGCGACCTGCAATCCCTGCCAGGCATGGATGCGGATACCGCCCGCCAGCTTGCCTCCCAGGGTGTGCACACAACCGAAGAACTGGCCGATCTGGCGGTGGACGAGTTGATGGAACTGGTGCAGATGGAAGAAGACCGGGCCAAGGATCTCATCATGGCTGCTCGCGCATCCTGGTTCGTGGAGTAAGAGCCTGGACTTCAAACAGGCTCAAACACTGGTATTGCTAACGGAAGCTCAATGAACGTCGAACAATTCGCCAACGAACTCAAGCTGTCAACCGAACTGCTTCTGGAACAGCTGAAGTCTGCGGGTGTCCACAAGACCAACGGGGATGACGCCATTACCGAAGGCGACAAGACCCAATTGCTGGATCACCTGCGCAAGATGCACGGCGCCGCCGAAAAGCCCGCCAAGACCAAGATTACGCTGACGCGCAAGCAAACCACGGAAATCAAGAAGTCCGATGGCATGGGCAAGGCGCGCACCATTCCGGTCGAAACCCGCAAGAAGCGCACCTATGTCAAACGCGAAGCCGGTGCCGCCCCGGAGGAAATCGACGCTGGCGCTGCGCTCGCCCCGGAAGCCGCGCCCCTCGCCCCGGAACCGGTGGCGAAATCAGCGCCTGCGGCGCCTGAGTCAACGCCGCAACCGGCTTCCGTGCCGGAAGTGCAGCTTGCAACCGCGCCGGAAGAAACGGCCACGGTCAGCAAGGCGCCCCCCGCGGCAGGGGAGAAGGTCCGCAAAACCACCCGGATTTCCAAGCAGGCGGTCATCAGCGAAGCTGAATTGAAGGCGCGGGAGCTGGAAGCCAAGCGACATCAGGCATTGCAGGACCGGCAGGCAGAAGATGTTCGCCTCAAGCAGGATCTGGAAGTGGCGCGCAAGACGGCAGACACTGCACGCGTCGAAGCGGAGAAGGCGCCCAAGGCCGAACCCTCCACCGGCACCTTGCACAAACCTGCGAAACCACCGGAAAAGCCTGGCGAGAAGAAAGCTGGCAAGAAGAACAAACCCAGCGAACGCGACGAGGCGCACAAGAGAAGGGGCCTCAAGGTTCGCGGCGATAGCGGCAGCGATGGCGGGTGGCGCGGCAAGAAGGCCGGGGGCAAACACAAGGTAACCGAGGGCGAACATCAGTTTGTCGCCCCCACCGAGCCCATGGTGCATGAAGTCTTGGTGCCGGAAACCATCTCGGTAGGCGATCTTGCGCACAAGATGGCGGTAAAGGCAGCAGAAGTCATCAAGGTACTGATGAAGCTCGGTTCCATGGTCACGATCAACCAGGTGCTGGATCAGGAGACTGCCATGATCGTGGTGGAGGAAATGGGCCATGTCGCAAAGCCGGCGGCGCTGGATACGCCGGAAGACTTCCTTGAGACCAGCGGCGAAGGTCTTGATACCGCCGAGGCCGTGCACCGGGCGCCCGTAGTCACCGTCATGGGCCACGTGGATCATGGCAAGACCTCGTTGCTGGATTACATCCGCCGTGCCAAGGTGGCCGCCGGCGAAGCGGGCGGGATTACCCAGCATATCGGCGCCTACCACGTGGAAACCTCCAAGGGGATGATCACCTTCCTCGACACCCCGGGTCACGAAGCGTTTACGGCCATGCGCGCGCGCGGCGCGAAAGTGACCGATCTTGTGGTCCTGGTTGTTGCCGCGGATGACGGCGTCATGCCCACCACCATCGAGGCCATCCACCACGCCAAGGCTGCCGGCCAGGTCATCCTGGTGGCAGTCAACAAGATCGACAAGCCGGACGCCAACCCGGAGCGCATCCGGCAGGAAATGTCCAGCCAGCAGGTGGTTCCGGAAGAATGGGGCGGTGACTCCATGTTCGTGGATGTGTCAGCCAAGTCTGGCCAGGGCATCGACAACCTGCTCGATGCCATCCTGTTGCAGGCCGAAGTGCTCGAACTGAAGGCACCCAGGGAAGCGCCGGCAAAAGGTGTCATCATTGAATCCCGCCTGGACAAGGGCCGTGGCCCGATGGCCACCCTGCTGGTGCAATCCGGCACCCTCAAGCGCGGCGACGTCATCCTGGCTGGCCAGGCCTTCGGCCGGGTGCGCGCCATGCAGGATGAAAACGGCAAACCCATCAACGAGGCCGGCCCGTCCATCCCGGTGGAAATCCAGGGCCTGTCCGACGTGCCCAACGCCGGAGACGATGCGCTGGTCCTGCCGGATGAACGCAGGGCGCGCGAAATCGCCCTGTTCCGCCAGGGGAAGTACCGCGACGTCAAGCTGGCCAAGCAGCAGGCCGCCAAGCTGGAATCCATGTTCGATCAGATGGCCGAGGGCGAGGTCAAACAGATGCCCCTCATCCTCAAGGCCGATGTGCAGGGCTCCTACGAGGGCCTGGCCAATGCTCTGCAAAAACTCTCCACTGCCGAAGTGAAGGTCAACATCATTCACAGCGGCGTAGGTGCCGTCTCTGAATCCGACGTCAACCTGGCGCTGGCCTCCAAGGCGGTCGTGATCGGCTTCAACGTGCGGGCCGATGCGCTTGCGCGCAAGCTGGCGGAAAGTTCGGGCGTGGATATCCGCTACTACAACATCATCTACGAGGCCGTGGATGAAGTGAAGGCCGCCCTTTCCGGCATGCTGTCGCCGGAGAAGAAGGAAAGCGTGACCGGCCAGGTGGAAATCCGCCAGGTGTTCCGCATCTCCAAGGTGGGTGCCGTGGCGGGTTGCATGGTGCTGTCCGGCGTGATCAAACGCAATTCCCGCATCCGCCTGCTGCGCGACCAGGTGGTGGTGTTCGACGGCGAACTCGACTCGCTCAAGCGCTTCAAGGACGACGTGAAGGAAGTGAAGGAAGGCTTCGAATGCGGTCTTTCGCTCAAGAACTTCAACGAGATCAACGAGGGCGACCAACTGGAAGCGTACGAGGTCGTGGAAGTGGCTCGGACGCTCTAGATTAATCGGGATTCTGGATTCAACATTAGAGGTGAGGTTACGGGCGCGGCTTGGCCGCGCGCCAATTCGACTACGGACCCACTCTCTGAATCTTGGATACTGCATCCTGACCCTGCATCCCGACCCTGCATCCCGAACCTTACAAAATGCCCAAAGAATTCCCGCGCTCCCGCCGCGTTGCCGACCAAATTCAGCGCGAACTGGCGGAGATTATGCGGATCGAGATGAAGGACCCGCGGGTCGGCCTGGTCACGATTACAGGGGTGGAAGTCACGTCTGATCTGGAGCACGCCAGGATTTTCGTCACCTCCCTGGGGCCGGTATCTGATCATGGCGAGCTGCTGACGGGATTGCGCCGCGCCACAGGTTTTCTGCGCAGCGAGTTATCCCACCGGATGAAACTGCGCATCGTGCCAGACCTGGTTTTCGTCTACGACACCTCGGTAGAACAAGGCATGCATTTATCGAAACTCATCGACCAGGCAATCGCGGAAGACTCGACGCACCCCAAAGACGAGTGAGTCCGCACCACCAAGGAGACGAAGGGCAATCAAGGGCAAACGCATCGGTTTCCCGGGTGATCGTCGTGCCTCAAGAGCTTGCCAAAGGATGAAACCACTCCGCCAAAACATCGACGGCGTGCTCCTGCTTAACAAGCCTGCCGGCTTGACCTCCAACACCGCGCTGCAAAAAGTCAAACGGCTTTATGACGCCGCCAAGGCTGGTCATAGCGGCACCCTGGACCCTTTTGCGACCGGCCTGTTGCCCATCTGCTTTGGCCAGGCAACCAAGTTTGCAGGCTACGCCCTGCATGGTGATAAGACCTATCGCGCCGTGCTCAAGCTCGGCGTCACCACCACCACCGGCGATATCGAGGGCCAGATGCTCGAAACCCGTCCTGTAGATGCGCGTCCCGAAACTGTCAAGGCCCTGCTGCCGCGCTTTACCGGCCTTATCCGGCAGGTCCCGCCCATGTATTCCGCCCTCAAGCACCTTGGAAAACCGCTGTATGAATACGCCCGTGCGGGCATAACAATTGAGCGCAAGCCGCGGGAGGTCACAATATTCAGCCTTGAAATCGAAGGTCTGCAAAGCGATCTTCTCACCATCAATGTCAACTGTTCAGGCGGCACCTACATTCGCACCCTGGCCGAAGACATGGGAAAGGCACTGGGTTGCGGCGCACATCTGATCGCGCTGGAACGCACTGCCAGCGGCCTTTTTTCCGTCACCCAAACCGTGAGCCTGGAAGCGTTGGAATCCTTACGCAGGGAAGAACGCCTGGAACTGCTGCTCACTCCGGACGCGCTGGCCCTGCATCTCCCGAGGTTGGACGTTGACGCGGAAGCGGCGCAGCAACTCATGCAGGGCAAACACATCCACCCATCTGCCAATCTACCCGACCACGGAATGGTACGTGTCTATGCGCCCTTTGGATTTCTAGGCCTGGCAAGTCTCAAAGAGCGGCAAACTCGCGCCCTCTCGCCTTATGGCAACGGGAGGCTCGGCCTGATGACAGTTGAAAACGCTTGTAGTGAGTGCCACGCATTGAATCGAATCCAAACCGGTCTGATCCCCTTCCCTGCCGCGGCTCAGGCTCGTCCGCGAGGTCTGCTCCGCAAGAACCCGGGCCCTTCTACTGCTTGAGACAGCGGCGCTTTTGCGGTAGGATGCTCGGCTTCCGAACGAAGTCCACTGCAGCCGCCGGGCTTCGCGATTCCATAACCTGATTTTCTAGGAGAACTGCATGGCTGTCACCACCGCCGACAAGGCGCAAATCGTCAAGGATTATCAGCGGGCAGTTGCCGATACCGGCTCTCCCGAAGTGCAGGTAGCCTTGCTCACCGCCCGCATCAACCACCTGACCGATCACTTCAAAGTCAACGCCAAGGACCATCACTCGCGCCGCGGCCTGCTGAAAATGGTAAGCCGTCGCCGCAAGCTCCTGGATTACCTGAAGCAGACCAATCTGGAAGGCTACAAGACGCTGATCGAACGTCTGGGCCTGCGCAAGTGAGCGCAGCGCCGAATAATCGACTGCGCGCGCCCATGCTTGCATTGCACGATTTCCAAAACCTTCATGTATTTGCCTGTACATTGCGGTGGCGGCATGTCGCGCTCACAACTTTCGGTTTGTACGCGGTGATGCGTTCGGCAAGGCCGATAGTCCAGCGCGTATCGCTCGGCAACTAAGACAACGCCCCGCCTGATACGCGGGGCGGTTCTGTTTTGAAGAAAAGGAAAAGCATGAAAGTCATCAAATCTTTCCCATACGGCCGCCACACTGTCACCCTGGAAACCGGCGAGATCGCCCGTCAATCGGGCGGCGCGGTTATGGTGAACATGGACGACACCGTGGTATTGGTCACCGTGGTCGCCAAGAACGAGGTCAAGCCTGGCCAGGATTTCTTCCCGCTGACGGTGGATTATCAGGAAAAAACCTACGCCGCCGGCCGCATCCCCGGCGGCTATTTCAAGCGTGAGGGCAGACCCACCGAGAAGGAAATCCTCACCTCGCGCCTGATTGACCGACCCATCCGCCCGCTGTTTCCGGAAGGATTTTTCAACGAAGTGCAAGTCATCGCCACGGTGATGTCGTCCAATCCGGAAGTGGATTCCGACGTTCCCGCACTGATCGGAGCCTCTGCCGCCCTGACGCTGTCAGGCGTGCCGTTTGACGGTCCGGTCGGCGCCGCCCGGGTCGGCTTTATCAATGGCGAATACGTGCTGAATCCCACCGCGACCGAACTCAAGGATTCCGCCCTGAATCTGGTGGTGGCCGGCACCGAACAGGCAGTGCTGATGGTGGAATCCGAGGCCATGGAACTGCCAGAAGACATCATGCTGGGCGCCGTGGTATTCGGCCACCAGCAGATGCAGGCGGCCATCAATGCGATCAACGAACTGGCCGATGAAGCGGGTTGCGATGTATGGGAGTGGCAGGCTCCCACCGCCAACACCGCTCTGGTTGACCGGCTTGCCGGTCTGGCTGCAGCCGGCGTGGAGGCCGCGTACAACATCAAGCAGAAACAGGCCCGCATGAGCGCGGTGGATGAGGTGCGCAACCAGGCGTTTGCCCAGCTCGTCAGCGCGGACATGGACACCCTGGCGGTGAACGAAGTGAAGGACGAGTTCCACAAGCTGGAAGCGAAGATCGTGCGCAACCGCATTCTATCCGGCCAGCCCCGGATCGACGGGCGCGACACCCGCACCGTTCGCCCTATCAGCATCCGCACCGGCGTACTGCCACGCACGCACGGCTCCGCCCTGTTCACGCGCGGCGAGACCCAGGCCCTGGTGGTGACCACCCTGGGCACCGGCCGGGATGAACAGACCATCGAATCGCTGATGGGCGAATACTCCGACCGCTTTCTGCTGCACTACAATATGCCGCCCTATGCGACCGGCGAGACCGGTCGCGTGGGCAGCCCGAAGCGGCGCGAAATCGGCCACGGCCGACTGGCGAAGCGCGCACTCCTGGCGGTGCTGCCAAGCGCCGAAGAATTTGGCTACACGATGCGCGTGGTATCCGAAATCACTGAATCCAACGGCTCGTCGTCGATGGCTTCGGTGTGCGGCGGCTGCCTTGCCATGATGGATGCCGGCGTACCCTTGAAAGCCCACGTGGCCGGCATCGCCATGGGCCTGATCAAGGACGGCAACCGTTTTGCCGTACTGACTGACATTCTGGGCGACGAAGACCACCTCGGTGACATGGACTTCAAGGTCGCGGGTTCCGAGAAGGGCGTGACTGCCCTGCAGATGGACATCAAGATCAACGGCATCACCCAGGAAATAATGGCCGCTGCCCTGGCCCAGGCCAAGGAAGGCCGCATGCACATTCTGGGCCTGATGAAGCAGGCCGTGGGCGGCGCGCGCGAGGAAATGTCCGCCTATGCGCCGCGCATTCTGACCATCAAGATCAACCCGGAAAAGATCCGCGATGTCATCGGCAAGGGCGGCGCGGTAATCCGCGCCCTGACAGAGGAAACCGGCACACAGATCGACATCGGCGAGGACGGCACCGTGAAGATCGCCTGTACCAGCATGGAATCTGGCGAAGCCGCCAAAAAGCGCATCCAGGAGTTGACCGCGGAAGTCGAAGTGGGCGCGATCTATGACGGTACCGTGATCAAGCTGCTGGACTTTGGCGCCATCGTCAATGTGCTGCCCGGCCGCGACGGTCTGCTGCACATCTCGCAGATTGCGCATGAGCGCATCGCCACAGTTGCCGAGCACCTCAAGGAAGGCCAGATGGTCAAGGTCAAGGTGCTGGAGGCCGACGAAAAGGGGCGCCTGCGCCTGTCCATGAAGGCCCTCATCGAGCCGCCCAAGAAGGATGAAGCTTCCTCGGCGCCACCGGAATCGGCTTCAGAGTAGTCCGACTCCAGGCAGAAAAGACCGCGCTCATGCGCGGTTTTTTATGTCTTCGTCAGCGGCAGGCGCAAGGATACTTCCAGTCCGCGTCCATCCCTGCCAGCTCGCGCCTCTGCTTCACCGCCGTGCGTCTGGGCAATCTGTTTGACGATGGCCAGCCCCAGTCCGCAGCCTTCGACTTGCGCGCCGGGCACCCGGTAGAAACGATTGAAAAGCTTGTCCAGGTCGCTTTCGCGCACCCCAGGACCGGTATCCGCCACGCTCAGGCGGGCCTCTTTTTCATCCCGCTCCACCGCCACCGTGACCGCGTCTCCCGGTCTGCAGTAACGCAGGGCGTTATCGAGCAAATTGGACAGCGCCTCCGTCAGACTGTTGCGATCCCCGTGCACCCAAACCTTGTCGCTGGCGGCGTCAAACGCCAGATCTATGCCTTGTTCAAGCGCACGCGGCACCCATTCCGCAGCGACTTCGCGCGCCAGTTGTACCAGATCAAGCGGCTTGAATTCCACCGCCTTGACTGCGCTTTCAGCGCGCGAAAGTGCCAGCAACTGGCCGATCAGGTGGCTTTGTCGGTCCAGTGTGGATAGCAAGCCCTTGAGGCTGGCACGCGTGGACTCATCATGTGCGCTACGCAAAGCAAGTTCGGTCTGGGCCTTGGAGGCGGCCAATGGGGTGCGCAGTTGATGCGCGGCGTCGGCCAGAAAATGCCGGCTGGAATCGTGCAGTGCGCCGACATCTGTCATCAACCGGTTCATTTCGGCCAGGAGCGGTTCAATTTCCTGCGGGATGGCGGCCATTTCAATCGGCCTCAGATCCTGCGGGCTGCGTTCGCTGATCGCCTTGCGCAAGGCCTGAACGGGCTTGAGGCTCATATCCACGCCCAGGCTGACTCCATAGGCCATCAAGCCGATCACCATGACCATGGGCAGCAACATGGCGCCAATCACTTCTTCGGCAAGGAGGCTGCGTTTGCCTGTGGTTTCTCCTGCCAGAACCAATACATTGCCATTCGCGCTCGTACCGTTCAGAGACAATAAGTACGCCGCCACCCGAACCTCTTCTCCTTCCACCTCCGTATCGTAGAAACTCGCCTTCTTCGAAGGATTTGTCAGACGCTCTGCTGGAAGAAGCAAGTCATCCGTCCCTGCCAGCGGCTCCCCGTTTGGTCCGATGACCCGGTAGTAAAGTACGTCGGTGGAATCAAACTCCAGAATGTCGTGGGCCGACTGGGGCAGGTCCATATCCACCCTGCCGTCCCTCACTTCCACCTGGTCAGCCAGCGCGTAGACGCGTCGGGCGAGAGAGCGATCGAAGGCCTCGTTGATGTAATGGTCGGTGGCGAAAAAGGCGCCGATCAGCGTGAGGACCACGAAGGGCAGGAGAAACACCAGCAGCCTGGACAACAGCAGGCGACGCAGGCTGTAGCGCGCGGCGCCACCCTTCACGACAGGGTCTTTTCCAGCAGATAGCCCAGGCCGCGCAGCGTGCGTATTTCGATGCCGACGGCCTCCAGCTTCTTGCGCAGGCGGTGGACATAGACTTCCACCGCGTTTTCGCCGATTTCCTCGTCCCTGGACAAATGCTCGGCAAGTTGCTCCTTGCTGACCACCCTCCCGAGCCGGCTCATCAACAATTCCAGCACGCCCACTTCCCGCGCCGACAGGGACAAGGGTTCCAAATCCAGAAAAACCTGCCTGGCCGATCTGTCCAGCCTCAGCCGGCCGGCTTCAAGCCAGCCGGATCGCTCCGCCTGGGTACGGCGCAGCAGCGCGTTGAGGCGGGCTTCCAGTTCCTGGAAATCAAACGGCTTGAGCAGGTAATCATCGGCACCAGCATTGAGGCCGGCAACCTTGTCTGCCATCGCATCCCGGGCAGTCAGAATAAGCACCGGCAAAGTTGCGCCGCGTTTGCGCAGCCGCCTCAGCACTTCCATGCCGGACAGGCCCGGCAGGCCCAGGTCCAGCACGACCGCATCAAATTTCCGCACCGACAGGATGGCGTCCGCTTCTCCCCCGTCCTGGGAGAGGTCCACGGCAAAACCCATTTGCCTGAGTCCCTGATTCAGGCTCGATGCCAGGGCCGGATCGTCTTCAACCAGCAATATGCGCATGCGGCCATTCTAGCGGCTGTTCCATGATGCCGTAAGCCGGCCCTAAAGGATCGTCAGCCCTGCGTAAGCATCCTCTTCGACAATGAAGCCAGGTTCACGCACAGGTCCAAGACGGCCACCAAAACCCATCACCATCTAACGGCTCATCATCACAGGGCGGGCAAGAGAACGCACCACAAACATGTCGCCTAAGGCACGCCAGGCTGGCATCTTCAGCCATAACACGGTCGACAAAACTGTAAGGCCTGTGTAAGCCTCAGCCCGTAAGATGCCAGCACTGAAAGTGCAAAATTCCTTGCCTTTTAGACCTCAACCTCAATTTGGAGAGACACATGAACAAACTGATCGCCGCCCTGATTTTTTCCGCTTTCGCCGGTTCCGTGATGGCTGCCGACGCTCCTGATGCCGCCCCTGCCGCCGCCGCTGAAAAGCCCGCCGCCGCCCCGAAGAAAGCTGTGCATCATCATAAGAAGGCCATGCACAAGAAATCCATGCACAAGAAATCCATGGCAAAGAAATCCATGGAAAAGAAGGATGAGGCTGCTGCTCCTGCTGCCAAGTAATTCGGCGCAAGCAACAAAAACGCCCTGCCTAGGCAGGGCGTTTTCTATTTGGGCGTTGCTCCCGTCTGCCAGTCAGGCAAACAACGAATTCCACCAGCGCTTGCGGTTGTTGGGTGTGACTTCCGGAGTCAGTTCCACAGGTGGCTGCACGCTCATGATCCAGCCCGGAAAGATCTGCCGTCCACTGGAACCGCAGGCGGTCCCCAGGTTATGCGGGTCATAAATCTTGATGAAGCTGGGTTTCTCCAGATCGTCGGCATAGACGATGCCGCAATAATCCTCTTCGTGCTCCTGGTGCAGAAGCTCGTCCAGATGCCGGACAAAGCGATCAACTTCTTCAGGGCCGGCCGAGGAATCCGGCAAATGATGACCCACCGGATACAGGTACCAGCCGGCCCGCCGATCGAGCTTGTTCCAGAACGCCGTCAGTTGGTCCCAGGACAAGATGTTGTACAGAAGTCCCCGGTACTTCGCCAGGAATTCGCTTTCTGCCGGCATATCGTCCCTTCTGAAATTGTCCATTCACGGCGAGTTAAGCAGACCTTGGCCGCTGCTCGGATTTAAGTCCCTGCCCGGCCAGTTTGCGCCCATGGATCGTCACCTGAGCTGAACCGGGCACTTACGTTTGGCGCGAAACGCCGGGCAATTACTTGCCCATCTGTCTCTCGCGAATTTCCTCCAGGGTCTTGCAGTCTATGCACAGACTGGCAGTCGGCCGGGCCTGCAAGCGCTCCAGGCCAATTTCCACGCCGCAGGATTCGCAATATCCGTAATCGCCTGAGTCAATCTTGTCCATGGTTTCTTCGATTTTCTTGATCAGCTTGCGTTCGCGATCCCGGTTGCGCAACTCCAGCGCCATGTCCGATTCCTGGGTGGCACGATCGTTGGGGTCGGCAAAGACTGTCGCCTCGTCCTGCATGGAGTGAATGGTGGTATCGATATCCTGGGACAATTCCCCTTTCCACGCCAACAGGAGTTTGCGAAAATGCGCCTGCTGCTTTTCATTCATGTACGCTTCGCCCTTTTTGGGCTTGTAAGGATCGAAGCGTTTAAGGATTTCAGTCGCCATAGTTGTCACCGCTCTTGGCTAGGCACACACACACAAAAGAAGAGAAGTTACCGGTTTCCCCCATTTTTCGCAACCATTCCACCGCTTAAAGCTTGATTTGATCCCATGTCCTTGCAGGCCCTGCTATTCGATGTGGACGGCACCCTTGCCGACACGGAACGCGACGGCCACCGGCTGGCCTTCAATGCCGCATTTCGCGAATTTGGCCTGGACTGGGAATGGAATATCCCGCTCTACGGCAAACTGCTGGCAATAACGGGCGGCAAGGAGAGGATCAAATACTATATTGAGGCCTGCCAGCGCGATTTCAAGCCACCGACGGATCTTGATTCCTTCATCGCCGCACTGCACAAGGCCAAAACCCGCTGTTACGCCGAGTTGCTGGCCGACGGCCATCTGCCCATGCGCCCCGGGGTGGCCCGCCTGCTAAGGGAAGCCAGGGAAGCGCGCCTGCGTCTGGCCATCGCCACCACCACCACTCCTGACAATGTCAGCGCATTGGTGGAACACAGCCTGGCGCCCGATGCAATGTCCTGGTTCGAAGTGATTGCGGCCGGAGATATCGTGCCGGCCAAGAAGCCTGCGCCGGACATCTACCTTTGGGCGCTGAAGGAATTGAAGCTTGAGGCGAAGAGCTGCCTGGCATTCGAAGACTCGGAAAACGGCCTCCGCTCCAGTTTAGGCGCCGGTCTCAAGACCCTGGTCACCGTCAACGACTATACGGCTGGCCAAGATTTCGCCGGCGCAAGCGCGGTACTGACCGATCTGGGCGAACCGGACGCGCCGGCCCGGGGACTCTCAGGTCTGTGGCAAGGACAGGAAGGCTACGTCAGCGTGGAGAGTCTATGGAAGCTGCATAGCACCTAACGATGACTGCATTGCGCGGCGGTCCTGCACAAGGATCACCAAACCGTCCTGGCGAGCATCCCTTTCAGCCCCCCGCCTCTGCCCTTTGGCTAATGGCGGAACATCAGCCGTGCAGCAGCGCCGCCTCAAGCGTGTTTTCCAGTAAAGTTGCAACCGTCATCGGCCCGACGCCGCCCGGCACCGGCGTGATCCAGCTGGCGCGCCCGGCCGCGACCTCAAACTCCACATCGCCGCACAGCCGCCCGTCCGCCAGCCGATTAATGCCCACGTCGATCACCATGGCGCCGGGTTTGATCCACTCGCCTTTCACCAGGCCGGGTTTGCCTACTGCCACCACCACGATGTCCGCCCGTTCCACCTCCGCCTTCAGGTCGCGTGTGAAACGGTGACAGGTGGTCACCGTGCAGCCCGCCAGCAACAGTTCAAGTCCCATCGGCCTGCCCACGTGGTTGGACGCCCCCACCACCACCGCCTGCTTGCCCTTGAGTTCTTCCCCGGTAGCCCTGAGCAGCGTCATCACGCCGCGCGGCGTGCATGGCCGCAGTGTCGGCATGCGGACCGCCAGTCGGCCGATATTGTAAGGATGAAAGCCGTCCACATCCTTATCCGGCCGGATGCGTTCAATCACGATCTCCGCATCGATCTGGCGCGGCAGCGGCATCTGCACCAGAATTCCGTCAATCACCGGATCGCTGTTCAAAGCGTCGATCAAGGCCAGCAACTCCGCCTGGGTGGTGGATGCAGGCAGGTCGTGGGAAACGGAATGCACGCCCGCCCGCAGGCAGGCGTTGCGCTTGTTGCGCACGTAGATGGACGAAGCCGGATCCTCCCCCACCAGAATCACCGCCAGCCCCGGCGCCCGCAGCCCCTGCACCTGCCTTTCCGCAACCTTGTCCGCCACCGCGGCGATAAGCGCGTCGGACATGGTTTTACCGTCGAGCAACTGGGCGGACATGGCGGGAATATGGGGCTGGAAAGCCTATGATTCTAACCCAAGCCAAATTGACCTGGCCTAAACTTATCAGGCATAATTCGCGGTCTTTCGGGGTGTAGCGCAGTCCGGTAGCGCGCTTGCTTTGGGAGCAAGATGTCGGGGGTTCGAATCCCTCCACCCCGACCAGATTTACCGGATTTGGTCGCACCTCGATCGCCCGCAGGTTGTATCTGCCCGTAGCTCAGTTGGATAGAGCATCGGCCTTCTAAGCCGAGGGTCACAGGTTCGACTCCTGTCGGGCAGGCCAGTCAAGCGCTGCTGCATCCGCAACGGCGCCCGGTGGTGGCTGTAGCTCAGTTGGTAGAGTCCAGGATTGTGATTCCTGTTGTCGTGGGTTCGAGTCCCATCAGCCACCCCATAAGAACATTTCATGAAGGCTCATAACAGCCAAAGATACTAAGTAAATCAATAACTTAATATATTTTTTGCTGCCATGACGTCTCACTGCGTGCTTTGACGTCACAGGGGAACATGGGGTACATTATGGGGAACAGCCGGTCTTGTCCCGGTATTTTGGAGAATTGTTCCCCATGCTTACCAACCCCGAGTGCAAGAACGCCTCCTGTCCCGAGGGCAAAGCACGTAATCGTCTGACCGATGGCGGTGGCCTTTATCTTGAAGTTGCCCGCAACGGCTCCAAACGGTGGTTCTGGAAGTATCTATTCGATGGCAAGGAGAAGCGGTTTGCGCTGGGAAGCTATCCAGCCGTCACGTTGAAGGCCGCTCGCTTGGCACGGGACGACGCGCGCAAGCTTCAGCAAGCTGGAACCGATCCCGTGCAGCGCAGACGCTTGGTCAAGCTCGCCCGCAAGGTCGATGCGACCAATACCTTTGAAGTTGTCGCCCGCGAATTCCATGCGGCCAAGGCCAGCGGTTGGAGCGAGCAGTACGGCAGACGATGGCTCGAGCGTCTGGAGAAGGACGTATTTCCTTGGCTGGGTTCTCTGTCGATCAATCAGGTGACCGCGCCGCTGCTACTTCAGACGCTGCGCCGCGTTGAAGCACGAGGTGTGCGCGAACTGGCCCACTCCCTGCGGGAAGGTTGTGGTCAGGTGATACGCTATGGAATCGCGACCGGTCGCTGCGAACGCAATCCAGCGGCCGATCTGCGTGGTGCCTTGAAGCCGGTGGCGACCAAACACATGGCTGCCATGTTGGAGCCCGCCCAAGCCGGTGACTTGATGCGCTCCATCCACGGATATGCGGGCCAGCCCGGGACGCGCGCAGCATTGTTGCTGTCGGCACTGCTGTTCCAACGGCCAGGCAACATGCGGCAAATGGAATGGGCCGAGATTGACCTTGACGACGCGATGTGGTCCATCCCCGCGCAAAAGATGAAGCGCACCAAGCATGGCAAGATTAATGGGCGGCCGCATCTGGTACCGCTTGCACCGCAGGCTGTGGTGTGCCTGAACGAACTGCATCCTTTGACTGGGCACGGTCGCTTCGTTTTTCCATCGCTGATCACCGGCGAGCGGGCCATGAGCGAAAATACCTTGCGCGTGGCCTTGCGTCGCATGGGCTATGACAACGACACCATGACACCTCACGGCTTCCGAGCGATGGCGCGCACGTTGTTGGTCGAGCGTACAAGCGTGCAGCCCGATGTCATCGAAGCACAGCTTGCGCACGCCAAGAATGGTCCATTGGGTGCTGCCTATGACCGAGCGGAATTTATGGAACAGCGTCGGCAAATGATGGTCACGTGGGCCAACTATCTTGACCAACTGCGCGAGCAGATCATCGCCCCAGATAGACCGCCGTGATCTGTTCCCGCTCGTGCCCTAGCTCGCGCGAGATCGTCAGCCGAGCTTGCCTGTCGATCGTCTTCTGCTCCGGGCTCAATTGCTTGCTGGTCGGACCCCCCGCAGCCGGCGACTTCCAGCCCGTCAGTTCCGTATAACGCGTCTGCGCGTAGTGGTGGCGCAGCCCATGGACGCGCTCGATCCCGGCCTGTGCCGTCTGCGCCTTGAAACGATTGAGCTGGTCCTTGTAGGACATCTCGGCCGGGATCAAGCTGCCCGCACCAGCGAACAGCCTGGCTTCCTGTAACAGCTCCCGTTGCGCCTGGGTGTGAATCGGAATGTCGCGTTCCTTGCCGCCCTTGGTCCAACTGGCCTTCAAGTGCAGCACGTCGCCCCGGTCGGCCCAGGTGGGGCGCAGCTTAATACTCTCTTCGCGCCGCAGCCCGAACGCCTCTTGCAGCCGTAGCGACAAGGCCGTGTAGGGATCGGAGACGGCCGCCAGCTTGCCGGCATCGAGCTCATGCGCCTTGGATACATTGGTGACATAACGCCGCTCGGCGATGCCATAGGCCGTATTGTCGCGGGCGACGATGTTCTGCTTGTCGATCTTCTCGGCCAGCCAGCGCATTGCGCTCATCCGGTTCTTGAACGTCCCCGCGCTGATCTCTTCCGCATGCCAGCGCGCCACCAGGTAATCGACATGCTTGGCGCGCACGCCCGGCGCGCGCAGATGCCGAAACCCCCCCTCATCGAGCTGGTTGGCGATCAGCGTCAGAATACGCTCACGATCGTTCTGGGTGGCAAACGAGCCATCGCGATTGCGTTGGCACAGGTTCTTGAAGTCGTGGTTGAGGTCACGCACGGCGTGCCTCGCGTTGCATGGGCATGGGGCTCTCCATTCATCCATTCAATTCATCGAGCTACTACGTCGTTCGGTACTGCGTGGTGCCAAGAGTTTGGGTAAGTGTTTCTGTCCATCCCGCGCGCCGCAGCGCGGCGGGAATCACAAGGGACGCGGGACACCACTCCCGTTTGTGCAAAGTTGTTGACTGCTCGCCGGCGTTGCACGCGCTGTGGCGCCGCGTGCCGTGCCTGTGGGCACAGCACACGCGGGGACCATTGCCCCAGGGTCCAAGGGGTGTGCTTCGCACACGTCTGTATGATCCAATGACGGGGATCAGCCGGCGCGCAACGGTCGGGCCATTGCAGCGCTCTACAGGTGCGGTTCAAGACCGCAGCGCTCGGGAGGGGCTCAAGGCCCGTCGCGCCGATCGAAGGTCTGGCCTTCGATCCGCTCATCACTTCGCTCCATGACTTCGCGCAGCACGGTCGTTGACAAGGCGCCATGCGGTGATACAGCGTCGTCACTGGCAGCACGCCGCCAGTAACGACGCGCGCGTTTGCCCAGCGTTGTGCTTGTGCCCAGCCCCATCGGCACGGGCGCATGGCGGCGATCGATGTCGCCGGCCATGCGCGGCCCTGCAAAGCGATTGGACTGCGCGGTGTCGCGCAAGCGACGGGGGTCAGTCGCCGCAGGTCAAGCCGCGCGGCGATGAAGCAAAGGGTGCATGCGCACCATGATGAACTGGGGGAACTGCCTCGGCGTGACAGCAGGGCCACGCACTCCGATTCAGGATCGGATGAACTCAACGGCGGGTAACGACCGCAACGCCTGTTCGCTCCGCGATGGAGCAGGGCAAGGAGCCTTTTACAGAGCCTTCATTTGACGGCACACGAATGGGGGGCGTCAAGAAGGCATGACGCATTCGCGGCTTTTTGTGGCCGATTTCGCGTGGCATTTGTGTGGGAGGCCGGATGATGCGAGCTTCGTTGAAAATGCACAGCGGATGACAATTTTTAACGAAACCCTTACGATGATTTCGTTGTATCCGTAGTTCCCCTTAATGTTACCTGGACGAGATCAACCTCAATCACCGGCTGAATGGGAACGGCCGGTTACGGAAAGGAAGACAGGCAGGATGCGGCCGATTCTGTTCGCGGTAGGAATGCGCATTGCTGCGCACCCCCCGCACAGATCCGAGCATGCGCAATTCACGCACTCGGCTCCCACCTCGGGTATTTGACGTCGAAGCGCTGTGCTGTTTGACGTACGCGTGTCGGCGCCTGTGACACACGAGTCCGGATCTGTGTCCGGTGCGTGCTTGCTGATTCGCGTTTCCCTCGGCCCCCGCCCTTGGCTCCACCGGCTCCGCCGCCGAGATACTTCCGGCTTTGTTCGTCGGCTTCACAGCTACTATTGCGGGGTCAGACTTCTTGGGTTCGTGCATCACCGGCTACGGCTCCTCGCCTTCCCGGCACGGACCGGCAATACGCCGCCGGCCAAACCCAAGATCTCCCGGTTCCCGTACAAGGAGCTTCCGCGCATGCCAGGGTCTTCGACTACGCCGGGCCGTCCGGGTGCTCGCAATAGCGCGCCCGTCCATGTTGCCTTCCACGTTTCAAACCGTGTCGGCACCCGGGATATGAGTCTTTCGCAGCTCAATGGCTGGCCTGCGCGCTCCCCTGTCAACGCTTCGCCGACACCCTCACGAATGCCTGCGCATGACTCGGGGTCACTGCGGTTTGCTAGACCTTCAGCGTAGCGGACTTGCACCACTTACTCCTTGCCGGTTTTACCGGCGCACTTGAAAAACTCTTTGGAGGTGATTTCCGGCAGAGTTTTAGGAGTCCTCAAACCATCAACTCACTAACGATCGTTGAATGTGGGCGATCCTGAGAGGCCAGGTTTTCAGTTCGGCCTTCCGACAACAGCCCGGAACGAGTTTTTCAACAGAATAGGCCAACTCCGGCCATTCAGCTATTCGGAGCCAGGGTCGGCTTTAGACTGGATTC
>CAVVDR010000012.1:0-93642 GCA_963746955.1 uncultured beta proteobacterium
ATGCGGGGTCCGTGTCGCGGATTTCAACAAAACAATGACGGCGCCAGAACCGCCATCCATGGGGCGAGCCTGGCAAAAAGCCAGAACGTCTTCCCGCTGGGTAAGCCAGTGCCGAAGCTTGTGCTTGAGCACCGGCTCGCGATTGTGGGAACGCAGGCCTTTGCCATGGATGATGCGCACACAGCGGCATTCCTGTCTAGCACAATGTTGCAAAAATTCAGCCAGGCTCTGGCGCGCCTCCACGGAGCGAAGACCATGGAGATCGAGTTCAGCCTGAATGACCCAGCCGCCGCGTTTGAGTTTGCGCAGCGCGGCTTTCGTAATGCCGGGGCGGGCAAAGAACAACTCTTCGCCGGTCTCGCCCGCTTCCAGAATATCGATCGGGTCGGACAGGGAATCCTGCAGCACCTGTTTTTCATCGAGCAGACGCTGGCGCGCAATGGGCTTGCGTCGAGGGAGGGAAATGCTTGCCACATTGGGCCTCGGCAAAGGCGCAGCATCCGCAACCGCCTCGAGGAAAAGTCTGGCGGCTTCTTCCTTGGGGGAGGAGGACGGTTTGTCCTCCCCGTTGCGTTTCATGCGTTTCTATCTCTAGGCTTCGAGGTAGCGTTCCGCATCCAGCGCCGCCATGCATCCGGTGCCGGCGCTGGTCACCGCCTGGCGGTAGATGTGGTCCTGCACGTCGCCGGCAGCGAATACGCCTGGCACGCTGGTGGCTGTGGCGTTGCCTGTGCGCCCTCCCCGGGTCACGATGTAGCCGTTTTCCATTTCCAGTTGGCCCTCGAATATGCCGGTGTTGGGCCGGTGGCCGATGGCAATGAAGATCCCGGTCAGTGCGATTTCCTCGGTGGCCCCGGTCTGGGTGTGCTTGATGCGCATGCCGGTGACCCCGCCCTTATCACCCAGCACTTCATCCAGCACATGGTTGAGCTGCAGGGTGACCTTGCCTTCGTCCACCTTGGCCATCAGGTGGTCGACATTGATCTTTTCCGCCTTGAAGCTCTCACGGCGATGGACCAGGGTTACATGTCTGGAGATATTGGCCAGATAGAGCGCTTCCTCGACCGCGGTATTGCCGCCGCCGATTACCGCCACATCCTGCCCCTTGTAGAAGAAGCCGTCGCAGGTGGCGCAGCCGGACACGCCGCGGCCCATGAAATGCTGCTCGGAATCCAGGCCCAGATACATCGCCGAAGCGCCGGTGGCGACAATCAGGGCATCGCAGGTATAGGTGCCGGAGTCGCCAATCAAAGTCAAAGGCTTTTGTTTGAGCTGTGCGGTATGGATGGTGTCGAAAATGATTTCCGTGTTGAACCGCGCAGCATGTTGCTCGAAGCGCTGCATCAACTCGGGACCCTGCACGCCGTTTACGTCCGCGGGCCAGTTGTCCACATCGGTGGTGGTCATCAGTTGGCCGCCTTGTTGCAGGCCGGTAATCAGAACCGGGTTGAGATTGGCGCGGGCGGCATAAACGGCGGCGCTGTAGCCCGCTGGCCCGGAACCAAGGATCAATAGTTGGCAATGCTTGGTAGTCATGAGAATTATCGGGGTTTGGTTTGGGTTATCGAGGCCACATTCTAGCAACTCTTCCTTGCGCTGCTCCTGCGCTCCGCACCTATATAATGACTCATTCCCAATATTCAAGTTTCCATGGCCCGGGCCCGCTCCCCTTCCGCACCGATACCACCGCGCCTGCAGCGCCTGATTCGCGAGGCCAAAGCCTTCGTGGCGTTGGCGTTGGCGCTGTACCTTGCGGCAATTCTGCTTACGCATACTCTGGCGGATCCGGGCTTTTCCACCACTGGTGCAAACCCGAGGGCAGACAATCTGGGGGGCGCATTTGGCGCCTGGTCGTCCGACATTCTCCTGTATGTATTCGGTTACAGCGCTTGGTGGTGGGCGGTGCTGGCTGTGGGTTATGCCGCGCACATCTTCCGCCACCTCGATGACACGCCGCTTGCCGGTGGCAGGCCCCACTGGTTGGTGGGTGCGGGTTTCGGGCTATTGCTGCTGGGAAGTTCTGGACTGGAAGGTCTGCGCCGCCTGCAGTCATTGCCAGACAGCCTGCCCTATTTCGCCGGTGGACTGCTGGGCCATTGGGTGGGGAGCGCCGCCAATGCCTTGTTCGGCTTTGTCGGCGCCACGCTGGGCTTGATTCTCGTGACGGCGATCGGCTTTTCGCTGTTCACCGGCACGTCCTGGCTGCAGATTGCCGAGTGGATGGGCGAGGTCCTGGAAAACGCCTGGTGGAGGGGAATCGGCTTTGTGCAGCGCAAACGGGATGAAAGGATAGGCCAGGAGGCGGCGCAGCGCCGCGAAGAAATCGTGGTGCAGGAAAAGCGCCGCATGGAAGAGGCGCATGAGGCCAAGCCGCTGCGCATTGAACCGGTGGTGATGGAAATCCCCGCATCCGAGCGCCGGCTGCAGGAAAAGCAGACGCCGTTATTCCAGAATCTGCCGGACTCACCCTTGCCGCCCCTGCACTTGCTGGACGAGCCGGAACAGCAACTGGAGCCGGTCAGCAACGAGTCTCTGGAATTTACCTCGCTGATGATAGAGCGCAAGCTGAAGGAGTTCGGGGTGGAGGTCAAGGTGGTGTCGGCTTCACCCGGGCCGGTAATCACCCGGTATGAGATCGAGCCTGCGGTGGGGGTCAAGGGCAACCAGATCGTCAATCTGTCCAAGGATCTGGCCCGCACCCTGTCGGTGGTCAGCATCCGGGTCGTGGAGGCCATACCCGGCAAGCACACGATGGGGCTGGAAATTCCCAATCCCAAGCGGCAAATGGTCAAGCTGTCCGAAATTCTCGGTTCCAAGATTTACAACGACACCGCCAGCCCCCTGACCGTGGCGCTGGGCAAGGACATATCCGGCCAGCCGGTGGTGGCGGACCTGGCGAAGATGCCGCATCTGATGGTGGCAGGCACCACCGGATCGGGCAAGTCGGTGGGCCTCAATGCCATGATCCTGTCACTGCTCTACAAGGCTGGGCCGGAAACTGTGCGCCTCATCATGGTCGATCCCAAGATGCTGGAACTGTCGGTCTATGAGGGGATTCCCCATCTGCTGGCCCCGGTGGTGACGGACATGCGTCAGGCCGCGGCGGCGCTGAACTGGTGTGTGGGCGAGATGGACAAGCGCTACCGCCTGATGTCCACCCTGGGGGTGCGTAATCTGGCTGGTTATAACCAGAAAGTGCGCGAGGCGCACAAGGCCGGCAATCCCCTGACCCATCCCTTCAGTCTGACACCGGACAATCCGGAACCGCTGGAGACCATGCCGCTTATCGTGGTAGTGATCGACGAGTTGGCCGACCTGATGATGGTGGTGGGCAAAAAGGTGGAGGAGCTGATTGCCCGCCTCGCGCAGAAGGCACGGGCAGCAGGTATCCATCTGCTGCTGGCCACCCAGCGGCCGTCTGTTGACGTGATTACCGGGCTGATCAAGGCAAATATTCCCACCCGTATTGCCTTTCAGGTGTCGAGCAAGATCGACTCGCGCACCATCCTCGATCAGATGGGCGCAGAAAGCCTGCTCGGGCAGGGCGACATGCTCTACCTGCCGCCCGGATCCGGCGTGCCCAACCGGGTTCATGGCGCGTTTGTGTCGGATGGTGAAGTGCACCGGGTGGTGGAATACCTCAAGGGGCTGGGTCAGCCGAACTATATCGAGGACATCCTTGAAAGCCCGGATGAATTTGACGGCGGAGCCGGGGAGGGCGGGGGTGATGCGGAATCCGATCCGCTCTATGATGAGGCGGTCGCCATCGTCCTCAAGTCCCGACGCGCCTCCATTTCCGCGGTGCAACGCCATTTGCGCATCGGCTACAATCGGGCCGCACGCCTGATCGAAGCAATGGAACAGGCTGGGCTGGTTTCGGCCATGCAGGCCAACGGCAATCGCGAGGTGATCGCACAGCGCGGAGAGGGTTGATGCAGTAGTCTGTCCTGCGTTTCCTTAAATGGGTTAAAGTTGCTAGCGGCAGGCGGCATCGGCGCCGAACAAGCGACGCCGCACTGGCAACTTATGTCAATCACAGGAGAGAGAAATGGCGAAGAATGTTGGCGGAATTGATCGTATTGTCCGCGCAGTAGTGGGTATTGGTTTGATTGCTTGGGTGATGACAAGCAATTCCGATTTTGTTACGAATTACATGGTGATCATTGGCGCAATTGGCTTTGTCTTGTTGCTCACCGCTGTCTTCAGTTGGTGTCCGGCTTACTTTCCCTTCAAAATCAACACGCGAAAGCCCTAAATATCAAGGGCGTTCTCCCATCTTCTACCGGGGGCTGCCGCTGTCTGTCGCGGCCCGCAACCTGACAGGCGCTGGCAAGTCTCACCCACATATCGATTCGTCTCGTTTCACTTATGAAATTAAGCGTCTACTTCCTCGCCTTGACCCTCGTGTTACCCGGTCTCGCCCAGGCGAACAGTCTGGATGCGCTTAAGGCCTTTATCCGGGACATCCATACCGCACGCGGCAGTTTCAGCCAGAAAGTGATGGATAAGAGCGGCCGGGTCAAGCAGCAGTCCAGCGGGACCCTGGAATTTTCCCGGCCGGGAAAATTCCGCTGGGTTTACCAGAAACCCTATGAGCAGTTGATAGTCGGCGATGGCAGCAGACTGTGGCTGTATGACGCGGATCTGGAGCAGGTGACCGAGCGCCGCCTGGGCGATGCACTGGGTTCCAGCCCCGCCGCCTTGCTGGCGGGTAGCAATGAAATCGACAAGTTTTTTGACTTGAAAGACCTGGGCAGGCAGGGTGGACTGGAATGGCTGGAAGCGAAGCCCAAGGACCGTGAGAGCACATTCGACAGCGTGCGGATGGGGTTTGCCGACAACCAGCTCACCACCATGGAGCTCAGGGACAATTTCGGCCAGACCACGGTATTGCGTTTCTCGAAAATGGAGCGCAACCCTAAACTGAATGCCAACGAGTTCAAGTTTGCGCCGCCCAAAGGGGCGGATGTCGTCACCGATTAAGAAGTTATCCGTAAATAATGTTTATGGTTAATGGAACCTTCCTGAACGCGATGATCGCCGCTGCAAGATGGTTGAGGCCGAGGAAGCTGCGTTCGTGCTTTTCGTACCGCACGAGCAACTTGCGAAAGCGATTGAACCAGCTATGCGTGACCTCCACAACCCACCTCCGGGCTCGCTTCGCGGGATGCCGCCGCTTCTCTTTGGCTTCCTGGCCGCGCCCTTTGACGTTAGCGATGTAGCCATGTTCTTCAATAATGCACAGAGCCGGATTGCCGCTGTAGCCCGCATCGGCGCACAGGTGCTTGCTGCGCCGCTCAGGCGGCGTGGGTCGCTGCACCACGATGGCCTCAAGGACTGCAGCAACCTGGCTGACATCATGTCGATTTGCTCCGGTCACGATGATCGAGAGCGGGACGCCACGACCGTCCACCAGCAGATGACGCTTGCTCCCATTTCTTCCCCCGATCCGTCGGGTTCGGCCCGACGGCTTCTTGTGCCAGCGGCGCCTTCATCATTGCGCCGTCGATACTCTGCCATCGCCACGCAATGCCCTCCAGATCATCGTACTCCGCCAGTCCGGCTTTCCACAAAGCTTCGAATACGCCGGCCTTCTGCCACTCCAGAAAGCGCTTGTGAATTGCGCTCGCACTGCCGAAGCGTTCGGTCGGGAGCGCCTTCCACTGGCAACCAGTGCGCAATACATAAACAATGGCCTCGAATACCAAGCGTGCCTCTTTGGGTTTGCGCCCCGCGCCGGCTTTGCGCACATAATCCCTGGTCCCCTCACGCTGGCGCCCGGGAATCAACGGCTCGACCCGCTGCCAAAACGCATCTGACACGACCCACGCTGGCAACCTGCTTTTCGCTGTACCTTTCGCCATCTCTGATCTCCCAATATCGGACGCGCCGAGATGGGAAACCAGTGTAACATGTTATTTACGGATAAGCTCTAAATGAGCCGATCCGGCACGCTGTTTGGGCCGGACGATGGGCCCATTCCCCTGGCCGAGCGCCTGCGCCCGAAGAAGCTGGATGAAGTGGCCGGGCAGGGCCATTTGATCGGCCCCGGCAAACCGCTGCGGGTTGCCTTTGAATCCGGCAAGTTGCATTCATTCATTCTGTGGGGCCCGCCGGGAGTGGGCAAGACCACGCTGGCTCGGTTGATGGCGGAAGCGGGCGCGGCCGACTTCGTGCCGTTGTCGGCGGTGCTTTCCGGGGTCAAGGATATTCGCGAGGCAGTGGCACGCGCCGAGGCCAATCGCTCGCAAGGGCGGCATACCATCCTGTTCGTCGACGAGATCCACCGCTTCAACAAGGCGCAACAGGATGCGCTGCTGCCGCATGTGGAATCTGGGTTGGTGACCTTTATCGGCGCGACCACCGAAAATCCCTCCTTCGAGGTGGTGGGCGCCCTGTTGTCGCGCGCCCAGGTCTATGTCTTGCATTCCCTGAGCGCGGAAGACCTGCGCTCGCTGTTTGGACGCGCTCAGACCGCGCTGGGAGAGGCGGCCTTTGCACCCAAAGCCGTGGAAACCATCATTGCTTACGCGGATGGCGATGCCCGACGCTTTCTCAATTATCTCGAGCAGTCAGCGCAGGCGGCGCATGCCCAGCAAAGCGCAGTGACAGAGGAACTGGTCGCCAACGTGCTGGTGCGCGGCGGCCGTCGCTTCGACAAGGGGGGCGATGATTTCTTTGATCAGATTTCCGCCTTGCACAAATCAGTGCGCGGCTCCGATCCGGATGCGTCCCTGTACTGGATGGTGAGGATGCTGGATGGCGGCTGCGATCCGTTGTATATCGCGCGGCGAATGATACGCATGGCATCAGAGGACATCGGGCTGGCCGATCCCCGCGCCCTGCGCCTGACCCTGGATGCGGCGGAAACCTACGAGCGGCTGGGCAGCCCGGAGGGTGAGCTGGCGCTGGCCCAGGCCGTGATTTACCTGGCCTGTGCGCCGAAGAGCAACGCGGCTTATGTGGCTTACAATAATGCCCGCCGCTTTGTCGCGGAAGACAGTTCGCGCGAAGTGCCGGTGCATCTCCGCAATGCTCCCACCCGCTTGATGAAGGAACTGGGCTATGGCCACGAGTATCGCTATGCCCATGATGAACCCGAGGCTTACGCAGCAGGCGAAACTTATCTGCCCGAGGGCATGAGCGAGCCCGGCTGGTACCGGCCCGCACCGAGGGGGATGGAAGCAAAGATTGCCGAGCGGCTGGCCTGGCTTAGAAGCCTGGATGAGGCTGCTGGAAAGAAGAAATCCTAGGGAGTTTTCATGCTCGACATACAACTGCTGCGTGCCGATGCCGCAGGCATTGCCTCGAGACTCAAGACCCGCGGCCTCGACCTGGATGTTGCGGCGTTCAGCGGACTCGAAGCGGAACGCAAGTGGCTGCAGACCCGCACCCAGGACTTGCAGGCGAAGCGAAATGCCTTGTCCAAGCAGATAGGCGTGGCCAAGTCACGGGGTGAGGACGCCGCGCCTATCCTGGCCGAGGTAGCCGGTCTGGGCGATGAATTGAAATCCAGCGAGGCCTCGCTGGCAGCCCTGCAGGACAGGATTACCGGCTTGCTGATGGGCATTCCCAATGTGCCGCACCGGAGCGTTCCGGCGGGGCAGGGCAGCGACGAGAACGTGGAAGCCTCGCGCTGGGGCGAACCGCGCAAGTTTGACTTTCCGGTCAGGGATCACGTGGATGTGGGTGCGGCACTGGGGCTGGATTTCGATGCAGCAGCCAAGCTTTCCGGTGCCCGCTTTTCAGTATTGCGTGGGCAGATTGCGCGGCTGCACCGCGCTCTAGCTCAGTTCATGCTGGATGTGCATACCCTGGAGCACGGCTATACCGAAGTCTATGTACCTTACCTGGTCAATGCCGACTCGATGCGCGGAACGGGGCAACTGCCCAAGTTTGAGGAGGACCTCTTTCAAGTCCCTCGCATGGATGCGGACAAGCTCTACCTAATTCCCACCGCCGAAGTGCCGGTGACCAATCTGGTGCGGGACGAAATCATCGACTTGGACCGCATGCCGCTTAAATTTGTCGCCCACACGCCGTGCTTCCGCTCCGAAGCGGGCTCCTATGGGCGCGATACCCGTGGCATGATCCGCCAGCACCAGTTCGACAAGGTGGAAATCGTCCAGATCGTAAAGCCGGACGATTCCTACCGGGTGCTGGAGGAATTGACCGGCCACGCCGAAGCGATCCTGCAGAGGCTGGGTTTGCCCTACCGCAAGATGCTCTTGTGCACAGGCGACATGGGGTTTTCCTCGGCCAAGACCTACGACCTGGAGGTCTGGCTGCCGGCGCAGAATACGTACCGGGAGATTTCCTCCTGCTCCAATTTCGAGGCCTTCCAGGCGCGCCGCATGCAGGCCCGCTATCGCAACGAGAATAACAAGCCGGAACTGGTCCATACCCTGAACGGCTCCGGCCTGGCGGTGGGCCGGACCCTGGTGGCGGTGCTGGAAAACTATCAGCGCGCGGACGGCGGTGTAACCATTCCGGCAGCGTTGGTTCCGTACATGGACGGGCAGGAGGTCATCCTGGCCGCTTGAGGCCATGCCGGGCCCGCATGCTTCTGGAGTCCAGGCCTATTTCAACGCCAGATCGCCAGGCAGGCGGTCGGTCTTCTGAGTCAGGATAAGCGGATCGAGGGGCGGTTCGAAACGCGCCAGGATGTCGTAGTAGTTCCGTATGCTCTCCACCAGGGTGACCGCTTCTCCGCCGCGAGCGTAGCCATATCTTGTCGAGCGCGCATATCGGCCGCGGGCAAGCAGCGGCAGGTTCTTCTTGAGGTCGGCCCAGGAATCCGGGTTCATCTTCCGCGATCGGGTAAGACGACGTGCATCTTCCAGGTGTCCCATGCCCTGATTGTAGGCAGCCAGGGCCATCCAGGTCCGGTCGGGTTCGGGAATTTGGGCTGGCAACTCGTCTTTCAGCATTGCCAGGTAGCGGGCGCCCGCCAGGATGCTTTGGCGCGGGTCAAGCCGATTGGTGACCCCCAGACGGTCGGCGGTGTCCCCGGTCAGCATCATGATGCCCTTTACCCCGGTTGGTGAAGTGACGTCCGGGTTCCACTGGGACTCCTGATATGCCAGCGCCGCCAGCAGGCGCCAATCGATTCCGGTTTCCACGTGAGCTTCCTGGAACAGCTTCCTGTATTGGGGCAGTTGAACGGACCGTCTTGAGAGGATGCCGGCAATATCGCTGTCATCCAACTGTTTGATGTGGCCGTAATAGCGCTCGAAAGTCCGACGCAGCGTTCCATCCTGTTCCGCCTCGGCAATAAATGTCTGCAACTGTTTGGCCAGTTCCTTGGGCGTGCCTTTGGGCAAGGCCCAGACCACCTGCTGATAGTCGGCAAGCGTGAACGCTTCGGCCAAGCCGGGATAGTAAAGACGAGCACGGTCATAGTCGGTTTCGTTTACCACCACCGCATCAAATTCGCCATCGGACAATCGTGAAAGCAGTTCCTCCGGCCAGGCTTCGGCCAGAACTTCCCAATGCAGTTTCGGGTTCTTTTTCTGCAGGGCTTGCATCAGTTCCGCATGGCCGCCCTCTGCCAAAACGGCAACTCTCTTCCCAATCAGGTCCGCCGCCTTGGAGATGCGCGCCCCGCCCTGACGGCTGATGACCAGCGCGCGGCTGATAAACAAGGCGGGACCGGGTCGGAGACCTTGTTCTTTGACAGCTTTTTCGGTCAATTCGGCGGCCACGATGTTGACCTGAGCCTGCTTGGCAAGCGTATACATGCTGGTCAGGTCCGGTGAGACCTGCCAGCGCACCTTCCAGCCGTGCTGTTCGGCAAAACGACTGATCAGGTCATACGCATAGCCTGACGGCTGATTTTGCTCATTAATGAAATAGGCCGTGGGGCTATTGCGGGTCGCCACAATTAATTCCCCGGACTGGTAAGGATCGGGAGCGGGTTTACTGCACCCGGCCAGCCAGAGGGCCGGAAAAAGAATCAGCAGTAGCCGGACCATCTGTGAAGTCTAAACCAAAGCCGTCTAAAAACATTCCGGCCCGTGTAAAATGCCCGTTTCAAACAACGGCTCTGGGTGGATAAGCAGTTGATTATTGACCCCCAAACCGTTGCTGCAATAGTCGCGCCGTACCCAGGAGAGATGCCGGAGTGGTTGAACGGGACGGTCTCGAAAACCGTTGTGTCCCTTACGGGGCACCGAGGGTTCGAATCCCTCTCTCTCCGCCAAAATTTCACTCAGACCCCTGATTTCCGGATATATTTGGTTGAATCAGCAACTAGATAATCCCGAAAGGGGCGTGTATGAAACCGGAAGAGACGAACCTACCAGGCCAGGGAACGCAAACGCCGAGTTCGCAACCTGCAGCAGAAGGCGGGGCGGCCCGGCGCGCGCCCGATAGTCCAGAAGACCATACATTGAATGCCGCTGGCCAAGCCTGGTTCGCGGCCCTGCCAAAAACCGTCCAACCCGTTAAGCTTGCCGAACGTTACCCGGCAATTTGCAACCGCATGGGTGAGCGCTGGCAACAGCCCGAACTGATCATTCGTTATTTTGACGAGTTGCTGATGGACAACCGAGGCGGGCGCCAGGGTTTTCCAATATCAATAGCAATCGAAATTGCCAGCCTGAAGGAATATTTCCTTGCTGCGCATTCGACGAAAAATCTTGACGTCTGGGACCCCTATGCGGGCCGGCCCTGATTCCTGATACCCGTATGCCCCAGGGGCTTGAAAATTCCTGTGCGGCAATCAAAATAGCCCTTGTATGCAGGCTATAAATCATATTGCATGGCGGTAAAGCGCGATGAGGGGGCGCAGCTTGCACCGGAGAAGGTCCGGGTCAAGCCGCCTCCCCTGTACAAGGTAATTCTGCTGAACGACGACTACACGCCCATGGAGTTTGTGGTCCAGATCTTGCAGAAGTTTTTTGCCATGGATCGTGAACAGGCGACCCGTATTATGCTCAAAGTACATACGGAGGGTATGGGGATATGCGGGGTCTTCCCCCGTGATATCGCCCATACGAAAGTGGAGCAGGTAACGGATTATTCACGTAGTCACCAGCACCCCTTGCAATGCACGATGGAAGAAAGTTGAGGAAGTCATGATTGCCCAGGAATTGGAAGTATCGCTGCACATGGCGTTTATGGAGGCGCGGCAGCGGCGTCATGAGTTCATTTCGGTTGAACATCTGTTGCTGGCGATGTTGGACAATCCCTCCGCTGCCGAAGTCTTGCGGGCCTGCGGCGCCGACATGGAGACCCTGCGCAATAAGCTGGCCGAGCATGTCAGCGCCAACACACCGGTCGTGAGCGGCCAGGATGAGGTCGATACCCAGCCGACTTTGGGCTTCCAGCGCGTCATCCAGCGGGCGATCCTTCATGTTCAGTCTTCCGGCAAGAAAGAGGTTACCGGGGCAAATGTGCTGGTGGCGATATACGGTGAAAAGGATTCGCACGCGGTCTATTTCCTCGAGCAACAAGGCATCACCCGGCTGGATGTAGTCAACTTTATTTCCCATGGCATTTCCAAGGTTCCCCAGCCCAATACGCCGCGCGGCGACGAGAGCAGTGATATTCAGCAGGAAACACCGGTTGGCTCACCGCTGGAAAGCTTCACGACCAATCTGAATGCCCAGGCCCTGGCGGGCAAGATCGATCCCCTGATCGGCCGGGACAGTGAGTTGGAGAGAGTGATTCAGACTCTGTGCCGCCGGCGCAAGAACAATCCCCTGCTGGTGGGTGAGGCGGGCGTGGGCAAAACCGCCATTGCCGAGGGGCTGGCACGGCGGATCGTGGAAGGCGTGGTACCGGAAATCCTTGGTCACAGTAACGTTTATGCCCTGGACATGGGCGCGTTGCTGGCGGGGACCAAGTACCGGGGAGACTTTGAACAGCGACTCAAGGCGGTGCTCAAGTCCCTGACAGACAATCCCAATGCAATCCTGTTCATCGACGAAATTCATACGCTGATCGGCGCAGGGGCGGCCTCCGGGGGCACCTTGGACGCTTCCAACCTGCTGAAGCCAGCGCTGTCCTCCGGTCTATTGAGATGTATCGGAGCAACGACCTATAACGAATTCCGCGGCATATTTGAAAAAGATCATGCTCTGTCGCGCCGATTCCAGAAGATTGACGTAACAGAGCCGTCGGTAGATGACACCGTGGCTATCCTTCGAGGCCTCAAATCGCGGTTCGAGGATCATCACGGCGTGCGCTACACCTCGGCGGCCCTGACCACCGCGGCGCAGCTGGCGGCGCGCTATATCAGCGACCGGCACTTGCCGGACAAGGCCATTGACGTCATTGATGAAGCGGGCGCGGCCCAGCGCATCCAGCCCAAGGCCAAGCAGAAGAAGCTTATTACGCCCAAGGAGATTGAGGAAATCATCGCGAAGATTGCGCGGATTCCGGCCAAGACCGTATCCCTGGATGACAAGGAATCTCTCAGGCGCCTGGATCGGGATCTCAAATCCGTGGTGTTCGGCCAGGACAAGGCCATCGACGCGTTGGCTGCCGCCATCAAGATGTCCCGCAGCGGCTTGGGCAATCCGCAAAAGCCGATCGGTTCGTTCCTGCTTTCCGGCCCGACAGGGGTGGGAAAGACCGAGGTGGCCCGGCAGTTGGCGTATACGCTGGGCATCGAGCTGATGCGCTTCGACATGTCAGAATACATGGAGCGCCATGCCGTATCGCGGCTGATTGGCGCACCGCCGGGCTATGTGGGCTTTGACCAGGGAGGGCTATTGACCGAGGCGGTTACCAAGACCCCCTACGCGGTCCTGCTGCTGGACGAGATCGAAAAGGCACATCCTGACATTTTCAATGTGTTGCTGCAGGTGATGGACCACGGTTCGCTCACGGATACCAATGGGCGCAAGGCTGATTTCCGCAATGTCATTATCATCATGACCACCAACGCGGGCGCCGAGAATCTGAGCAAATCCTCCATCGGTTTTTCCCATTCCAGTAAGGCTGGCGATGAAATGGCCGATATCAAGCGCATGTTCACGCCCGAGTTTCGCAATCGGCTGGATGCCATTATTCCCTTTGCCGCGCTGTCGCACGAGACTGTCATGCGGGTGGTGGACAAATTCCTGATGCAGCTTGAAGATCAACTGCATGAAAAGAAGGTGGACATCAATTTCACCGAGCGGCTCAAGTCCTATCTGGGCAATAAGGGCTTCGATCCCGTCATGGGTGCGCGGCCCATGGCCAGGCTGATTCAGGACACCATACGCCGCGCCTTGGCGGATGAACTGCTATTCGGCCGATTGAGCCACGGGGGCCAGGTAACCGTGGATGCGGACGATCAGGGTGAAGTCAAGCTCGTCTTTGATGAGGAACCGGCTACCACGGCGTAGTTTCCCACTTGATACGTGTCCGGCGGACACGGCACTGCCGAGGACAAGATGTTCACTAGAGCAGTTCCTCCCCATCTGTTTGGCCTTGGGTGGCCGCTCTTGCTGTTACGCTTTGTGCGACCAGAAAAAAAGCGGCGCAATGCGCCGCCTAAATACTCGAGTAGACTGGAGGAGAGCCCGGGTCGCTCAAGGACCCAATCCCGAGTAAACCTGAACTGCAGACCCATACTATGAGCTTGCATTACCATTTTCGGCGTGTTCCGCAAAGACTTTAGGGTTTGGTAATGGCATTTTGTTTAGATTTCGCCGGCGATTCGAGGATCAAAGGATAAACCTCGAAGTCAGGCGATACGGGAACATCTTGGCAGAAATGCAAGCGTGACCGAGTTGGACAACTCGCTGAAGGGGCACGACTTGCGTGAAATTCCTCTGTCGCGAAAAGACAGAACGAGAATTTCAAAACCGAACCCAAGAAGCCGCGCAGCACGGTTAGAATTGCATACGTTTCCTGCTTGCGACGAGCTACCAAAGAATAAGAGAAAGCCTGATGATTCTTGTTACGGGAGGCGCTGGATTTATCGGCGCCAATTTCATTCTGAATTCGATAGAACTTGATGATGAAGCGATCATCAATCTGGACAAACTGACTTATGCGGGGAATCTGGCCAGTCTGGCCGGACTCGAAGGTGATGGCCGGCATCATTTTGTTCAGGGGGACATAGGCGATCGCGCGCTGGTCGATAAACTCCTTTTGCAACATCGGCCGCGCGCCGTGATTAATTTTGCCGCAGAGAGTCATGTTGATCGTTCGATCCATGGTCCGGCGGACTTCATACAGACCAACGTTGTTGGCACCTTCAATCTCCTGGAATCGGTGCGCGCTTATTGGGATACGCTGGACGGGGAAGGGAAGAACGCTTTCCGCTTCCTGCACGTTTCCACGGACGAAGTCTATGGTTCACTGGGGCCGACCGACCCCGCGTTTTCCGAAACCACCGCCTATGCTCCCAACAGCCCCTACTCGGCTTCCAAGGCGGCCTCCGATCATCTGGTGCGCGCCTATCATCACACTTATGGCCTGCCCACACTCACCACCAACTGTTCCAACAACTACGGCCCCTACCAGTTTCCGGAAAAACTGATTCCCCTGGTAATCCACAATGCATTGGGCGGCAAGCCGCTGCCTGTCTACGGCGACGGCAGCAATGTCCGCGACTGGCTATATGTCAGCGATCACTGCGCGGCAATCCGTACTGTGCTGCTCAAAGGCAGGCCAGGGGAGACCTACAACATCGGTGGCTGCAATGAAAAGACCAATCTGGAGGTGGTCAAGTCGATCTGTATTCTGCTGGACGAGTTGCATCCGGATTCGCCGGTGATTCCCCACGAGCGGCTGATAAGCTTTGTGGGGGATCGTCCGGGTCACGATCGCCGCTATGCCATTGATGCCGGGAAGGTCATGCGCGAACTGGACTGGCAACCGGCCGAAAGTTTTTTTGCGGGCATCCGTAAGACGGTCATCTGGTATCTGGAAAATCAGCACTGGGTCGAGCAAGTGGTGACCGGTGAATACCGGCACTGGATGGAAACCCACTACGCACAAGCTCACAAGGCATGAATCGAAAAGGCATTATTCTTGCCGGGGGTTCTGGCACTCGCCTGTACCCGGCTACCCAGGCTGTTTCCAAGCAGTTGCTGCCGGTCTACGACAAGCCGATGGTGTATTACCCGCTTTCGACGCTGATGCTGGCGGACATACGGGAGGTACTGCTGATCTCCACGCCCCAGGACACGCCTCGGTTCGAGCAGTTGCTCGGCAACGGCAGCCAGTGGGGCATGGACATAAGCTACGCCGTGCAAGCCGCGCCTGAAGGCATTGCCCAAGCATTTCTGATTGGCGATCGATTCCTGGCGGGCTCTTCGAGTGCTCTCGTGTTGGGCGACAATATCTTCTATGGCCATGACCTGGCACCAGTTCTGAAACAGGCCGGAGATCAGGCAAGGGGCGCAACTGTCTTCGCATATCCGGTCCAGGATCCAGAGCGCTACGGTGTAGTGGAATTCGACGAAGCGGGCCATGCCATGAGCCTGGAAGAAAAGCCCGCGCTGCCGAAGTCCCGCTATGCGGTTACCGGGCTTTATTTCTATGACCGCCGGGTGAGCGACATTGCCCGGGGTCTTAAGCCCTCGGCGCGAGGAGAATTGGAGATCACCGACATCAATCGCCAGTATCTGGAATGGGGCGAACTGGATGTGCAGGTCATGGGCAGAGGACACGCCTGGCTCGACACGGGGACCCACGAGTCCCTCCTGGAAGCGTCGCTCTATATTCAGACCATCGAAAAACGCCAGGGTTTGAAGATCGCCTGTCCGGAAGAAATCGCCTTGCGCCAAGGCTTCATCGATGCGGCTCAACTGGAAAGACTGGCCCAGCCCCTGGCAAAGAACGCCTACGGGCGCTACCTGCTGGCGTTGCTGAACGAGCGAATCTTTTGATGCTGAAGGTTTCCACGTCCCTCCCAGAGGTCTTTGTTCTGGAGCCCAGAGTGTTCAAGGATGCGCGCGGATTTTTTCTGGAAAGTTACAACCGGAAAACCTTCGCGGGCTTGGGGATCGACGCAGAATTTGTGCAGGACAACCACTCTCGATCGGCCAAAGGGGTGCTGCGGGGCCTGCATTACCAGATCCAGCGGCCCCAAGGCAAGCTGGTGCGGGTGATTGCCGGAGAGGTGTATGACGTGGCAGTGGATTTGCGCAGGCATTCACCCAGCTTCGGCCATTGGACCGGGATGGTATTGTCGGCGGAAAATATGCATTTGGCATGGATTCCACCGGGTTTTGCCCATGGGTTCTACGTGCTCTCGGAGGCGGCTGAATTCCTCTACAAGACTACCGAATACTACGCGCCTGAACACGAGCGCACCCTGCTATGGAATGACCCCGATCTGAATATCGCCTGGCCTGCAAGCGAACCGCTGCTTTCGGACAAGGACCGCCAGGGCCTGCCTCTGGGACGGGCGGAAGTTTATGCGTGATGCGTTCTTGCGGAACATCCTGCTTACCGGGGCTACTGGCCAGGTTGGATGGGAGTTGCGACGCTCCCTGGCCAGCCTTGGGCAGGTTGTTGCACCAGGTCGGAATGTCATCGATCTGGCCCAGCCGCAGAGGCTCGCAGCGGCGATACGGCAGTTCCGCCCGAGTCTCATTGTCAATGCGGCGGCGTACACGGCAGTTGATCGGGCTGAATCCGAGCCGGAGCTCGCCCGGGCGATCAATGCAGAGTCAGTATCGGTACTGGCCAGGGAAGCGGCCCGCCTGAAGATCACCCTGGTGCATTTCTCCACAGATTACGTCTTTGACGGCAAGAAGCCTGGCGCGTACACGGAGGTGGACAGCCCACGCCCTTTGGGCGTTTACGGCCAGACCAAGTACGATGGCGAACTGGCCATTCGGGCGAGCGGCGCTGAGCACTTGATCTTTCGCAGCAGCTGGGTGTATGGCCAGCGCGGGCATAATTTTTTGCTGACCATGCAACGTCTGGCGCGCGAACGGGAAACTGTCGGCGTGGTGGATGACCAGGTTGGCGCGCCCACCTGGGTCCGGCTCATAGCGGAAGGCACTGCCCAGGTTCTCGCTCTATGGCTATCGCCCGGCGCCAGCGCCGCAGACCGGCGCGAACTGTCGGGCATCTATCACATGACCTGCCAGGGACAAACCAGTTGGCATGGCTTTGCCCAAGCCATCTTCGACGACCTGAGGCCAAGGTCGGGAAAGGTGGCCAGGCTGACGGCAATCAAGACTGCCGACTATCCCCTGCCTGCCAGACGTCCGGCGAATTCAGTCCTGTCCGGCGACCGCCTGCTGCACACCTTTGGTGTAAGCCTTCCGCATTGGCCGAACGCGCTGAATTTATGCCTGTCGGCATGAAGTGTTGTATAACGCGAACATCTTGAACACGAGAACAATGATGACAGCCACCCTCTACCCCGTGATTCTGTCCGGCGGGTCGGGTACCCGCTTGTGGCCGCTATCGCGCCAGGCCCTTCCCAAACAGCTTCTGCCTTTGGCGTCCCGGCACAGCATGTTGCAGGAAACGGTCTTGCGCCTTGCCGGGCTGCCAGAACTTGCGCCGCCGCTCATGATCTGCAATGACGAGCATCGATTCATGATTGCCGAGCAGTTGCGGGAAATCGATATTGTGCCTTCGGCCATCGTCTTGGAGCCGGTCGGTCGCAACACCGCACCCGCGGTCGCCGTGGCTGCCCTCAGGTTGCAGCAACTGGACGAGAACGCCCTCATGTTGGTATTGCCGGCCGATCACCTGATCAGCGACGTGCCTGCGTTTCACCGGGCCGTTCAAACAGCGGCCAGTGTTGCCCAGGAAGATCGTCTGGCCACCTTCGGCATTGTTGCTGGATCGCCTGAGACTGGCTACGGGTATATACGCCGCGGCGACAGTTTGGCGGGCATAGAAGGCGCCTATGCGGTGGCTGCATTCGTGGAAAAACCCGATCAGGCCACGGCTGTATCCTATATTGCGAGCGGTGATTACTACTGGAATAGCGGGATGTTTTTGTTCCGGGCCAGGGACTACTTGACCGAACTTGAAGCCTGCCGGCCGGAAATGCTGGCAGCGTGCCGTAATGCGCTGGCGCGGGCCAAAATGGATCTGGATTTCATCCGGCTGGACCGGGAAAGTTTTGCGGCCTGCCCTGCGGACTCCATCGATTATGCGGTGATGGAGCATACCCGGAAAGCCGCAATGATTCCCGCGGATATCGGTTGGAATGACATCGGCGCCTGGTCTGCGTTGTGGGAAGTCGGGGAAAAGGATGAAGCCGGTAATGTAATCCGTGGCGACGTGCTGCTGGATGGCGCGCGCAACAACTTTGTCCGTGCCGAGTCCAGACTGGTTGCCGCATTGGGGGTGGAAGATCTTGTGATCGTGGAAACCTCGGATGCCGTGCTGGTGGCTCGCATGGATCAGGTCCAGGACGTAAAGCGCATCGTGGACCGGCTGAAAAGCGGGGATCGCTACGAACATCTGACCCACACCAAGGTATTCCGTCCTTGGGGCTGGTATGAGGGGATAGACGAGGGCGAGCGTTTCCAGGTGAAACGGATCATGGTGAAACCGGGTGAAAAACTCTCGCTGCAAATGCATCATCACCGGGCGGAGCACTGGGTGGTCGTGTCAGGCACGGCCAAGGTCATTTGCGATGCAGAAGAGAAGCTCATAACCGAGAACCAGTCCACCTTTATTCCGCTGGGCGGCAGGCATAGGCTGGAAAATCCGGGCAAGCTCCCGCTGCACCTGATCGAAGTCCAGTCCGGGCCCTATTTGGGCGAGGATGATATCGTGCGCTTCGAGGACATCTACAAGCGAGACTAGGCAAGCGTTGCTTCACACGATCCGCTGCGAGGCCACGCGCTGAAACACGCTCGCGTCAGATCCCGCTCTTCATCCTCGCAACCTTTGCGGCACAGAGGGGGTAGGGTGGTGAGCTGTGGAAGCGATTTCGCCAGTTCTGATATGACGCAGGTATCCGGCAGGAACGTCGCAAAGTGTTAAGCCTCATTTCACGCTGGCGCGAATTGAAGACTTACACGCTCAGATGCCAGTTTCTTTCTTGAGGGCGCCGATCGCCACGATGACGCCATTGGAAGCGATGAAAAACGGCGTATTGGGACCCAGCATGGCTGTTGCCTCGTCGAATTTGTTTGCGTTAATCGTTTCCGCCACCTTGCCCGCCTCCTGGTGAAACAGGGCATGCCTTGTGACGCATTCTGCATAGCTCTTGAGCCCTCCAAACTTGAGCTTGGATTCCCCGTGCAGCCACTTTCCCAGTTCGCAGCAGTTGTCTGCCGAGATACTTGCAACATCCATGGTGTTCTTGTTGGTGATGGCGTTCCGGAACTTAATTTTCCATTCCGCATGCACCTTCATGGCTTCTGACAGATCCATTTTACGTCTCCATTCCAACTTGCTTGGCTAGCCAGCTTTCTGTTTGTGTTGGGTTCCAAAGAAACGGACTGGCGGGCTCGACAGGCAAAGTTGAATATCCGCACATTGCCGCTAGTCCGTTTGACAGGCACCTCATCAGATTATCGTCATAAGAAGAAAATACCTAAACGGGAGTCCGGCAATATTCTGCCAGATCAATGGGCGCAATGTGCTGCCTCTCCTTGTAGAGCGCTTCACGGGGAATAGGACGCTGCTCAAGGAGCACGGCGCGGGCCAAGTTGCCAACGGTTCTTGAGGAGTGGCCCACCTGGGATAATCGCAAGACCCAGATCGCTCTGCGTGAGAGACCAGTCGGGAGTCTGACAGGCCGCCTAATCCCGTTCTCTCATGACCGCGTGAACCAGGTCGGAAATGTCGACGCTCTCCTGCCAGTTTTCCAAATTGAGCGAGAGCTTGCGCTGCCAACTGGGATACTGGGTGGTTGTGCCGGGTAGATTGGCCTGCTCGCGTTCCCCCAAAAGATCTTCCGCTTGGACCAGGGCAATCTGGGCGGGGCTGCGGGCAATATACTGGTGAACAGCCTGGATAAGGGCAGGGCTCATTTCTGGGTGAGAACCGCAGTCTGCTCTTAGGCCTTGCGGCAACAGGCTTTCACTCTGCAAGGCGCTCAGCAGCCGGCCCCGGTCCTGCTCCCGACCTTTGCTCTGGGCACTGCGCTGTTCCGGGCTTGTGTAGAGGTTCAGTGCGCTGCGCAGGTCCAGGTCCGCGCCCGACCAAAATCCGGTCAGGGTGGCCAGGTCGTGGGTGGAAACTGCGACCAGCGCTTGCCCAGGATACGCCGACGGCGGCAGGAAGTTGCCATTGTCCCAGTTGCGCTCGAAGTAGAACAGGCGATAAGAAAGCAGGCCGAAATCATGCATTGCCTCCCTGACCTCGGGGGGCACGGTGCCGAGGTCCTCACCAACGATGAGGCACTGGTTGCGCTGGCTTTCGAGAACCAGAATTCCGAGCAGATCGCGGAAAGGGTAGGAAACATAGGCGCCCCGGTCGCCTGTCATCCCGGGCGGCACCCAGTACAGACGCAGCAGGCCCATGACATGATCAACCCGCAGTGCGCCGGCAATTCGCATATTGGCGCGCAGCATGGAAATGTAGGGTGCATAGCCTTCTTCCCGCAGACGTTCCGGTACCCAGGGCGGCAACCCCCAATCCTGGCCCAGGGGATTGAAGTCGTCGGGCGGGCAGCCGATCCGGGCATCCAGAGCATACAGATGTTTGCGTATCCAGGTCTCCGCCCCGCCGCGTTCCACCCCCACGGCCAGATCCTGATACAAGCCCACGGCCAGACCCAGTTCACGGCAACGCATTCCGGCTGCACCCAACTGCAGTTCGGCCTGCCATTGCAGGTACTGGAAAAATTCTATGCGTTCCTGGTGCACAGCGGCGAAAGCGGCAACTTCGGCCGATTCCGGGCTGCGCAAAGCCTCAGGCCACTCCGGCCAGCCCAGGAACTGACCATTGCGTTTGTGCAAATCTTCCTGAAGGGCCTGATACAGGGCAAATTCACGCAGCTCCGCGCCGCCCTCGGCCTGGTAGGCTCTAAAGGCGCGAGCTCGCACACTACTTCTCGCCAGGTGCTGGCGGTGGAATTGTTTATAGAGCAGTTCCAGAACCTGGAACTTGAGCTCGGTCACGCTCGCATAGTCCACCAGCGGGGCAGCGCGCAGGCTTTGCAATCTTGCCTGAAACGCCGGTTGAGCCACCTGTTTGCGGGCCTTCTCACATTCAGCGAACTCCGCTACGGCTTCTACATCCAGATACAACACATTCAGATACTCGCGGCTGGAAGGACTGTAGGGGCTGGTATGGCCCGGATTGTCAGGGAACAGGGCGTGCAGCGGATTAATTCCCACCGCGCTGGCACCATTTCGGGCGGCCCATTCCACCAGGTGCAGAAGATCAGTGAAGTCGCCCACTCCCCAGTTGCGTGCAGAGCGCATGCCATAAAGCTGGACCGACAGTCCCCAAATGCGCTTTCCCTGCTTCAATTGTTCGGGTTGAAAACCGCGGCCGGGATAGATGATCAGGGACATGCCGACCGTCTCGCCATGAGCGCTCAGCTCCAGAGAGTGATAACCCGGTTCGGCTATGGGAGGTAACTCCAGACGATAGGCATGCCAGGGCTCGCCATCCAGGAGCGTGCTGTCGATGCGCTGTAGATGGTCAGGTGTGAAGGAATGCTTCTGTGCGGCACCGCTTTCCAGCATCAGCCGCAACTGGAAGTTTCCGGTGGCAAGGCGTTCCGGCAGGTGAAGGCTTAACCTGATCGGGGTATCCACCTTTTCCACCTGCACCGTCGCCAGTCTGTGCTTCCATCGATTGGCTTGATGTCTTTGCAGCGCGGTCTCGACCTCCGCCTCGGTTTCCGCGGCAATCCCCATCGCGCCAAGAATGGCGCGCCGCGTTTCATCCGAAGTCGGGTGATGATTGCCCCAGATATCGTGGTACTCGGGCAAGATGCCGATCAGGTCACATAGGTGGTGCAGGGATGAAGCCATCAAGTCCCAAGGCGGCTTGCTGAGTTCGGAGCATTATCGCTGAACAGCGGCGGTTGATGCTACTTCAATCTGATGACACTGGACTCACGCATGAGTTTGGCGCCTGATGTTAGCGCGAGGGACTTCTGTGGTCAGGTCGCAGGCATATGAGTTCTTTCCGCATCGAACGTCGAATTGATTGCAATGCTGAATCAAATTCGGAGACATAACATCAAATTCGGAGGCACAACCAGGCGCGGGCTATCATCACTTCTCATGACTACCATGATTAATCCCGTATCGTGCTGAGCGACACTGACTGGGGGGCTATCCGCCTGACCCTCGAGTTGGCCACGGTCACCACCGTGCTGCTACTCCTTGTGGGCACACCAATCGCCTGGTGGCTTGCCAGGACCCTGTCAAAGTGGAAAGCTCCGGTGCGCGCAGTGGTTGCGCTGCCTCTCGTGCTGCCTCCAACGGTCATTGGTTTCTACCTGTTGGTGGTCATGGGGCCCAATGGTCCAGTAGGCCACTTGACGCAGTGGCTCGGGTTGGGGGTGCTGCCTTTCACTTTCTATGGCCTGGTGGTGGCATCGGTGTTTTATTCGATGCCCTTCGTGGTGCAGCCCCTGCAGAATGCATTTGAGGCCATCGGCGATCGCCCCCTGGAGGCGGCTGCTACGCTGCGCGCGTCGCCCCTGGACAGCTTTTTCTCCGTGGTGCTACCCCTTGCGCGGCCGGGTTATTTGACTGCCACTGTGCTTGGCTTTGCCCATACAGTGGGTGAATTTGGCGTCGTGCTCATGATAGGCGGAAACATACCGGGCAAAACACGTGTGGTTTCGGTGCAGATCTACGATCACGTGGAGGCGCTTGAATACACTCAGGCACACTGGTTGTCGGCGGGCATGCTGCTGTTCTCTTTCATTGTGTTGCTGGTGCTCTATGCGCCAAGATCCGAAGGCAGAAGGCGATGACAGCTGCCTGCATCCAAGCCCGCTTTCGCCTGGATTGGCCAGGTTTCGCACTGAACGTGGATTTGGAGCTGCCCGGGCACGGCATCACCGCCTTGTTCGGCCACTCGGGCTCCGGCAAGACTGCCGTGCTTCGCTGTGTCGCTGGACTGGAGCAGTCGTCGGGATTTCTTTCGGTGGCAGGAGAGGTCTGGCAGGATGACGCGGCCGGATGTTTTCTCCCTACCTGGAAACGCCCTCTGGGCTACGTTTTTCAGGAGAGCAGCCTTTTCCCCCACCTATCTGTCCGGCGCAATCTGGAATACGGCCTCAAGCGGCTGAAAGTGAAGGATCGGCGGGTATCGCTGGATTACGCCGTCGAATTGCTGGGCATCGGGCCCCTGTTGGAACGCCTGCCAGAACGGCTTTCCGGTGGTGAACGGCAGCGCGTAGCGATTGCCCGCGCCCTGGCGGTGAGCCCGCGCCTGTTGCTCATGGACGAACCCCTGGCTGCCCTGGATCTGGATCGAAAGCAGGAGATCCTGCCTTATCTGCAACGCCTGCACGACGAGTTGGAAATCCCGCTGCTCTATGTCAGCCACGCGCCCGACGAAGTTGCGCGCCTGGCGGATCACCTGGTCGCGGTTGAGGCGGGGCGGGTTGTGGCCAGCGGCCCGATCACCGAAATCCTGTCTCGTCTGGATCTCCCCATCCGCTTGGGGGAGGACACCGGGGTGGTGCTCGATGCGGTTGTCGCAGAACGCGACGCTACCTGGCATCTGGCGCGCGCTGATTTCGCTGGCGGCCAGTTCTGGGTGCGCGATGCCGGCTTTCCGATGGGACACCCGGTGCGGGTGCGCGTACTGGCGCGGGATGTGAGCCTGGCTCTGGAAAGACAGACCGGCACCAGCATTCTCAACACCCTGCCCGCGAACGTGGTCGCGATTGTCGACGACGCCCATCCGGCTCTGGTGTTGGTCAAACTCAAGCTGGGTGCATCACCCCTGGTGGCGCGCCTGACCAAGCGTTCCGCCGCTGCCCTCGACCTTCGCCCTGGCCATGCCGTCTGGGCGCAAATCAAGGCGGTGGCCTTGATTGGCTGAGCACGCTTAATGTGTGCGACGGGCGCTCCGCTTGCCAAGGTTCGGAGCAAGATGGCTTGACATCGGCCTCGGCACGGTAGGACTATGCTTGACAAAGATGCTCAGGAAATGGCCATCCCGGCGTGGACGGCGATTTCCCGCCTTCGGCAGCGGGGCTGCTGCCGACAGAGGGAGACTGGGAAAAGAATGGAAAATCCGCAGGCCGCGAAAGCGGCAGGGCATGATGCCGGCGAGGAAAAGCCGCCGTATGTGCCGGAGGCGCTCAAACGAGGCGAAGCGCTGTTCCGCAGCCTGGTGGAATCGGCCCCTGACGCCATTGTGATCGTCGATACGCTCGGACGCATCGTGCTGATTAATAAACAGACCGAGGCCATGTTCGGCTACCGGCCCGAGGAGATCATTGGCCAGCCGGTGGAAATGCTGGTACCCGAACGGCTCCGCAACGGCCATGCCGGCCATCGTAGCGACTATGCTGCCATGCCCCGGGTGCGGCCCATGGGGGAGGGACAGGAACTAACGGCCCGGCGCAAGGATGGCAGCGACTTTCCGGTATCCATCAGTCTGAGTCCTATCCAGACCGGCTCGGAGTTGCTGGTCTTCAGCGACATCCGCGACATTACGGCCCAGCGAAAGGCCGAGCACCGCATCCGCGAACTGAACGAGAACCTGACTCGGCGCAATTCCGAACTGGCCGTTACCAATCAGGAGTTGGAAGCGTTCAGCTACTCGGTCTCCCATGATCTGCGTGCGCCTCTGCGGGCCATCGACGGTTTCAGCCGCATCCTGATCGACGAACACGCCAGCCAGCTCGACGCGCAGGGGCGCGACCGGCTGGAGCGGGTGCGCAAAGCGGCCCAGCACATGGGGCTGTTGATCGACGACCTGCTAAAGCTTGCGCGGGTGAGCCGCACCGAGCTTCAGTTTCGCGACGTGGATCTCTCCGCCCTGGCGACCGAGTTGGCTGCGACTTTGCAGACGCGCGAGCCGGAACGACAAGTGGCCTGGGTTGTTGCCCCCGACCTGACCGCATGGGGCGATGCAAAGCTGCTGGGAATCGCCCTGGCAAACCTGTTCGGCAATGCGTGGAAATTCACCGGCCAGCGCGCCCAAGGCCGTATCGAATTCGGCATGACTCTGCAGAACGGTGCGCCAGTCTATTACGTGAAGGACAACGGCGCCGGCTTCGACATGGCCTATGTCGACAAGCTGTTTGGCGCATTCCAGCGCCTGCACGACGCGACCGAGTTTCCCGGGACCGGCATAGGTCTCGCCACCGTGCAGCGCATCATCCACAAGCACGGCGGCCGCATCTGGGCGGAAGGCGCGGTTGATCGCGGGGCGACATTCTTTTTCACCCTGAAACCGGAGTGAAGCATGAAAGAGAAGACCATCCTTCTGGTGGAGGACAATCCCGACGACGAGGTTCTGACTCTGCACGCCCTGGAGAACAACAAGATCGGGAACAAGGTGTTCGTGGCGCGCAACGGCCAGGAAGCCCTGGACTACGTGTTCTGCACCGGTTCCCATGCTGGTAGGGACGCCGAGGACCTGCCGGCGGTAGTGCTGTTGGACCTGAAGCTGCCCAAGATCGACGGCCTGGAAGTACTGCGCCGCATCCGCGCCGACGATCGCACCCGGCTGTTGCCCGTGGTGCTGCTCACCTCCTCAAACGAGGAGGAGGATAGACTGAAGGGTTACAGCCTGGGCGCCAACAGCTATGTTCGCAAGCCGGTGGACTTCGACGCCTTCATGCATGCGGCCGGCCAGCTTGGGATGTACTGGTTGCTGCTTAATCAGCCAGCCAAGGAATGATGAGCGAGATCCATGGAGCTTGAGAATACACAGACTCAGCTTAACGCCCTGATCGTTGAAGATTCGGAGGACGATGCCATGTTGCTGGCCAGCCGGCTTGCGCGCGAAGGCTTCCGGCTGCATTGGGATCGGGTCGACAGCCGGGAAGACATGGAGGCTGCGCTAAATCAGGAACCCTGGGATATCGTGTTCTCCGACTACAGCATGCCCCACTTCAGCGGCGACCTCGCCCTGGAGATCACCCGGCGCCACGATCCCGACCTGCCTTTCATCTTCGTCTCCGGCACCATAGGCGAGGACGCCGCGGTTGCATCGATGAAGGGTGGAGCCCAGGACTACGTGATGAAGCATAATCTCTCCCGCCTGGCTCCCGCAGTGCGGCGCGAGCTGGAAGATGCCCGGGGGCGGCGCGAGCGGCGCATGGCCGAGAAGGAATTGCGCCAGCTTTCCCTGGCGGTGACGCAAAGCGCCGATAGCGTGTTCATCACCGATGCGCAAGGGCGCATAGAGTATGTCAACCCCGCCTTTGAACGATTAAGCGGCTACATGGCCGATGAGGTGATCGGCCGCACCCCGGCCCTGGTCAAATCGGACCGGCACGACGCCGAATATTTCCAGCGCATGTGGGCCACCCTGCTGGCGGGCGCGGTATTCCGCGGCACCATGGTTAACCGCCACAAGGACGGCACTTTATTCTACGAGGAAAAGACCATTACGCCGGTGGTCGAGAATGGCGGCGAGATCACACATTTCGTCTCGACCGGGCGCGACATAACCGGGCGGATGCGCGCCGAAGAGATCCGCGAACGGCTGGTCGCCATTCTGGAGGCCACCACCGACTTTGTCGCCACAGCCGACGCAGACGGGAAGCTGCTCTACCTAAACCAGGCCGGGCGCCAACTGCTGGGCTACAACGCGGGAAACGACATCACCGGGACGCCCTTGTCCGACTGCCATTCGGAGCAGGGCATCCAGCGACTGGTGCAGGAGGCCTTGCCCGGTGCCGCCGCGGACGGCGTCTGGGAAGGCGAGAACACCTTGCACGGTGCGCGGAACGAGGATATCCCGGTATCCCAGGTCGTACTGGCGCACCGGGGCAACAATGGCAGGATCGAGTTCTATTCCACCATCGCCCGCGATATCACCGAGCGCAAGCAGCACGAAGCGGAGTTGCGTCACCAGGCTACCCACGACATCCTGACTGGCCTACCCAACCGCACTTTGCTGGGAGACCGGCTGGGCGCGGAGATCAGCCGCGCCAGCCGGCAGGGACGGCTGCTCGCGCTGATATTTCTGGACCTGGACAACTTCAAGCGGGTCAACGACAGCCTGGGCCACCCTGCGGGAGACAGCCTGCTCAAGGAAGTGGGCCGGCGCCTGATTGGCTGCCTGCGGCCCAACGATACCGTGGCGCGCTACGGTGGCGACGAGTTCGTGGTGCTGGGCGGGGACATGAGCAGTGTCGAGCACATACTGGTGGTCATGAACAAGCTGCGCAATGCGTTCGAGGCGCCGTTCCGGATCGGCCAACGCGATGTCTTCATTACTTTCAGCGCCGGGATCGCGATCTACCCGGGCGATGGCGAGGACGAGGAAACGCTGATCAAGAACGCCGATACGGCGCTGTTCCGAACCAAAGCCAAGGGCCGCAGCCAGTACCAGTTCTACGCCCCAGACATGAACGCCCGCAGCAAGGAATTGCTGGATACGGAAACCGCGCTGCGCCAAGCTTTGGCGCGGAACGAGTTCAAGATCCACTACCAGCCGCAGTTCCACTTGCTTACGGGCCACATCACCGCATGCGAGGCGCTGCTGCGCTGGCAGCGTCCAGGGCATGAGGATCTGATCCCGCCGGACGAGTTTGTTCCGCTGCTGGAAGAGACCGGCCTCATCCTGCCAGTGGGCGAATGGGTCTTGCGCAATGCCTGCAGCCAATGGCGCGCCTACCAGACCACTCACCGGATGCCGCCGCGTATTGCCGTGAATGTCTCGGCGCGTCAATTTTCTGACCGCAATCTGATTGACATGGTCGCCCGGGTACTAAAGGAAGAGGGCGTGCGTCCGGATGCACTGGAGATAGAAATCACCGAATCCACCGTCATGCAGGACGTGCACCTGGCGGGAGAGATTTTGGACGCCCTGGATGCTTTGGGGGTGAGGCTTGCGGTCGACGATTTCGGCACCGGCTACTCCTCGCTCGCCTACCTGAAGCGCTTTCCTCTGGACGTGCTGAAAATCGACGCCACCTTCATTCGCGACCTGCCTCACGATGTCAACGATGCCGCCATCACGGCGGCCAGCATCTCTCTGGGACACAGCCTGGGCCTGGAGGTCGTGGCAGAAGGCGTTGAGACACGGGAACAGTATGAATTCCTGCGCACACTGGGCTGCGACACTGGCCAGGGCTATTACCTGAGCCCGCCTCTGGCGCCGGAACACGCAGTGCCTTTTGTCGAGGCCGACCAGGCGAACACGGGCTGACAGTTCGCTGACGCAAAATCAGGGCTAACACGCCATAGTCGGCTGCCTTGAAGTTGCCTCCCGGATACTGTATAAATATACAGTACTCTTGGAGCAAGCCTCATGCGCGACCTCACCCCCCGCCAGCAGGAAATCCTGCAACTGATCCGGGAACGGATCGAAACCACCGGAATGCCGCCCACCCGCGCCGAACTTGCGCGCCAGCTCGGATTCCGTTCGGCCAATGCCGCCGAGGAACACCTCAAGGTGCTGGCCAGGAAGGGCGTGCTGGAACTGCTGCCGGGCGCCTCGCGCGGCATTCGTCTGGCCGGCGGCGGCGGTCTGCCGGTAGTGGGAAGGGTCGCGGCCGGCAGCCCGATCCTGGCCCAGGAACATATCGAAGGACGCTACCAGATCGATGCCGTGCTGTTCGCGCCGCGCGCCGATTATCTGCTCAGGGTGCGCGGCATGAGCATGAAGGAGGCCGGCATCCTGGATGGCGACCTGCTCGCCGTTCACCGCGGTGCCGAAGCGCGCAACGGCCAGGTGGTGGTGGCGCGGCTGGATGACGAAGTGACAGTCAAACGCTGGCGCAAGCGCGGCCACACTGTGGAACTGCTGCCGGAAAACCCCGATTTTGCCCCCATCGTGGTCGACCTGCGGCGCCAGGAACTGGTCATTGAAGGCATAGGCGTGGGCGTGATCCGCAACGGCAAGGCGCTATGAATGCCGCCCTCGATTCGGTATTGCGCCACCCCGGCATCTGGCGCGGCGACCAACTCGCACAGATAGCGGCGGACGCAGTGCCAACCGGTTTCACCGAACTGGATGAACTATTGCCAGGCGGTGGCTGGCCGCGCGGCGCCCTGACCGAAATCCTCGCCGAGCGCGAAGGGATCGGTGAACTGCATCTGCTGATGCCGGCGCTGGCGAGGCTCTCCCAAGGCAGCGGCTGGCTGGCCTGGGTGGCGCCACCCCATGTGCCTTATGCGCCGGCGCTCGCTGCCGCCGGCCTCGGCTTGAAGCGGCTGCTGGTGGCCCAGACGCGATCGGTGGCCGATGCCTGGTGGACGGCAGAACAGGCGTTGCGCTCGGGTGCTTGTGATGCGGTGCTGGCGTGGTTGAGGACAGCCGACGAGCGCTGCCTGCGCCGCCTGCAACTGGCGGCGGAAGCCGGGCAGAGCTGGGGCGTGCTGTTCCGTCCCGCGCGCGCCGCGCAGGATCGATCCCCCGCTGCGCTGCGGCTGCGCCTGGAGCCGATTGCCAATGGCCTTGCGGTACACATCCTCAAACGCCGCGGCGGGCCGGTGGACAGGCCGGCGGTGATCGATCTGCCGCAAGTCGGGAACATACGCCGTGCACGCCTGCCGGTTTCATCTCCCATGCATTCCAGGGAAGCGGCCCGCGAGTTGCGGGAAGGCTGAGCTGCTGTGGGCATTGGGTATGTTGTGGCTTGCCCTGAATTTTCCGGCGCTTTCAGTGGAAATCTTTTCCCGCGGCAGTGCCGCGCCCGAGCCTCTGGCGATTGCTCAAAAGCAGGGTGGGCGCATGCAGGTGGTGGCCTGCAATGCGGCTGCTCTCGCCTGTGGGGTGCGGCTTGGTATGCCCATTTCCGCTGCCCAGGCACTGGCGGGTGGGCTCGTGGTGCGCGCGCGCGACCCGGCGGCAGAACAGGAATCGCTGTCCGGCCTGGCCGCTTGGGCTGGGCGCTTCACGCCCGCCGTAAGTCTTCAACCCCCTAATGGATTGCTGCTCGAAATCGGCGGTTGTCTGCGCCTGCATCACGGCCTCGATGTGCTGCTGGCTCAGGTGATAGCCGGACTGGAAGAGATGGGTTATCAATCCACCCATGCCTGCGCGCCGACCGCTCAGGGCGCCTGGCTGCTGGCGCGCTCGGAAACAGGAAGTATCGTGCACGATGCGGCGCAACTGCAGTCCTCGCTTGCTGCGCTGCCGGTGAGGCTGCTCGATCAGCCAGCCGGCATCCTCGACGGCCTGGAAAAAGTCGGCGTGCATACCCTGGGCGATGTCCTGAACCTGCCACGCGCCGGCGTGATACGCCGCTTCGGCGGCAGGCTGCCGGACGAGCTGGATCGCGCGCTGGGCCGTCTGCCTGAGGCGCGTGCTTTTTTCGTGCCGCCGCCTGCTTTCGCGCGCCGCTTGATTCTGCCTGCACCGGTTGAGCATGCCGAGGCGCTGCTGTTCGCCGTGCGCCGCCTGTTGCCGGAACTGGAAGGCTGGCTCGATCGGCGCCAGGCCGGCGTTCAGGAACTCGAACTCGTCTGTCGCCACGAGGATGCAGCAGACACCGTGGTGAAACTCGGCTTCGTCAAACCCGTGCGCGATGCCGGGCGCATATTGCTTCTGCTGCGCGAAACCCTGGCCCAGATTCATTTGCCTGCGCCGGTGCACGCTATCGTGCTGGATGCCCTCCGCATCCTGCCGCTCACCGCCTCTAACGCCGACCTGTTCCAGACCCAGGCAAGGGAAGGGGACGGCAACCTGCTGCTGGAACGCTTGCGCATCCGGCTGGGCAAGGCGGCGGTGCATGGCATCGCGCCCGCCCCCGATCACCGCCCGGAACGGGCCTGGCGGCATTGTGAAGCGGGCAATGAGGCAGCCTCGCCGGGCAATCCCCACCGCCCCCTGTGGCTGCTGCCACGACCCCTGCCTTGCCGCGACGGCCGGCTGGTGCTGAAGGCCGGACCGGAGCGCATCGAGAGCGGCTGGTGGGACGGCATGGATGTGGCGCGCGACTACTACGTGGCGCAGGACCCAAGCGGTGCGCGGTTGTGGGTGTATTGCGAGCGCATGAGCGGCGAGTGGTTTGTGCATGGGTTGTTCGCATGAGGCGTGAGAGGGTCGGGGGTTGCCCGGCCAGCTCCGGCTTCACGAGCAAGGTGGCGTAAGGAACTCTTGTGGTCATGGCTGGCTACGCCGAACTGCATTGCCTCTCCAATTTCAGCTTCCTGCGGGGCGCATCGCATCCGGAAGAGATGGTGGCGCGTGCGCATGAGTTGGGTTATGCGGCCCTGGCCCTGACCGACGAATGCTCCCTGGCCGGTATCGTGCGTGCCCACGTGGCGGGCAGGGCGTGCGGACTGAAGCTGATCGTGGGTAGCGAGATCCGCTGCATCGACGGTCCGCGCGTCGTGCTGCTGGCGACCGGCCGCAATGGCTACGGCAATCTGTCGACGTTGATCACCCAAGGACGCCGCAACGCGACCAAGGGCCATTACCGGCTTGCGTTTGCGGATATCTGCAATGGGCTGCCCGGCTGCCTCACGTTGCTGCTGCCTGATCCCATGCCTTCAGTCGAACAAGCGCGCCAACTCGCGGCGGGTTTTGCCGGGCGCTCGTGGCTGGCGGTGGAATTGTTCCGCGCCCCCGACGATGCGGAACGGCTGGCGGCAGTGAGCAAGCTGGGAGAGGCCGCCGGTCTGGCGCTGGTAGCGACAGGCGACGTGCACATGCATGTTGCCGAACGCCGCCCGCTGCAGGATACGCTCACCGCCATCCGTCTCGGTCTGCCGGTGTCTGACGCGGGCGCTGCGCTCTATTCCAACGGCGAGCGCCATCTGCGCAAACGAGCCGACCTGGCGCGCCTGTATCCCACGCAACTGCTGCATGAAACGCTGGAAATTGCTTCGCGCTGCCATTTCTCACTCGACGAACTGCGCTACGAATATCCCGAGGAATTGGTGCCGGCAGGGGAGACGGCCATTTCCTATCTGCGATCCCTGACCGAGGAAGGGCTCATGCGGCGCTTCCCGGATGGGGTGCCGGACAAGGTGCGCGCCATGGTGGAGTATGAACTTGCTCTCATCGCGGAGCTGAAATACGAGCCATATTTTCTGACGGTGCACGACATCGTGCGCTTCGCCCGCAGCCGCGGCATCCTGTGCCAGGGGCGCGGCTCGGCGGCCAATTCCACGGTGTGCTACGCATTGCAGATCACCGAAGTAAACCCGGCCTGCATGGCCATGCTGTTCGAGCGTTTCATTTCGCGCGAGCGCAACGAGCCGCCCGACATCGATGTGGATTTCGAGCATGAGCGGCGCGAGGAGGTGATCCAGTACCTGTATGCGAAATATGGCCGAGATCGCGCCGCGCTGGCCGCCACCGTGATCACGTACCGGCCCAAAAGCGCGATGCGTGACGTCGGCAAGGCGCTCGGCTTCGACCTGGAACAGGTCGACCGGCTGGCAAAATCCATGGCCTGGTGGGACGGCCGTCAGGTGCTGCCGCAACGTCTCGCCGAAGCCGGCTTCGATCCCGACAATGGCAAGGTGGCGCTGCTGATGCGGCTGGTCGACGATCTGGTCGGCTTTCCGCGCCACCTGTCGCAGCACGTCGGCGGTTTTGTGATTGCGCGCGGCAAGCTCTCGCAACTGGTGCCGATTGAGAACGCGGCGATGGCCGAGCGCACCGTGATCCAGTGGGACAAGGACGACCTCGACGCGCTCGGCCTGCTGAAGGTCGACGTGCTGGCGCTGGGCATGCTCTCCGCCATCCGCCGTGCGCTCGATCTGGTCAGCGCAGTGCGCGGCAAGACCATGACGCTGGCGGACATTCCGCGCGAAGATCCGGCGGTGTACGACATGATCGGCCATGCCGATACGGTGGGCGTGTTCCAGATCGAGTCGCGCGCGCAGATGGCCATGCTGCCGCGCATGAAGCCGCGCCGTTTCTATGATTTGGTGATCGAGGTCGCCATCGTGCGGCCGGGCCCGATCCAGGGTGGCATGGTGCATCCCTATCTGCGCCGTCGCCAGGGCCTGGAGCCGGTGAGCTACCCGAGCGAAGATGTGAAGAGTGTGCTGGAGCGTACCTTGGGCGTGCCGATTTTCCAGGAGCAGGTGATGCGGCTGGCGGTGGTGGCCGCCGGGTTCACACCGGGCGAGGCCGACCAGGTGCGGCGCTCGATGGCGGCGTGGCGGCGCAAGGGCGGGCTGGAGCAGTTCGAGCGGCGCCTCGTCGAAGGCATGCGCGCGCGCGGTTATAAGGAAACGTTTGCGCGGCAGATCTTCCAGCAGATCCAGGGCTTCGGCGAATACGGCTTCCCCGAATCCCACGCCGCGAGCTTCGCGTTGCTGGTCTATGTGTCGGCCTGGCTCAAATTGTACGAATCGGCCGCCTTCGCCTGCGCGCTCCTGAACAGCCAGCCCATGGGCTTCTACGCCCCTGCGCAGATCGTGCAGGATGCGCGCCGCCATGGCGTGGAGATACAGCCGGTGAACGTGACGGCAAGCGACTGGGATTGCACGCTGGAGTCAGGGATCAGAAATCAGGAATCAGGAATCAGAAGGAAGGCACCATTCACCCCTCTCCCGGGAGAGGGGACGGGGGTGAGGGGGTTGAAAGGAGCGGGGAGAGAGGCCGGGGGTGAGGGGCACGCCTCACGCCTCACACCTCACGCCTCACGTCACAGCGCGCCTGCGCTGCGTCTCGGCCTGCGCATGGTCAACGGCTTCTCGCTCGAAGGCGCGGCGCGTCTCATCGCTGCGCGCGCACAAAAACCTTTCGAGAGCGTGGAAGATCTGGCCCTGCGCGGCGGGTTGGATAAGCGCGACCTCAAGTGCCTGGCTGCGGCCGGCGCGCTGGCAGAACTCGCTGGCCACCGCCGCCAAGCTTACTGGGCGGTGGCCGGCATCGAACCGGCCACGCCATTGACCGACGCCCCGGTCGAAGAAATGCAGCCGCAACTGCTTGCACCAACCGAAGGCCAGGACCTGGTGGCTGATTACGCCAGCCTGGGCCTCACCCTGGGCCGCCATCCACTCGCTCTGCTAAGGCCACATCTGCAGCGCCAGCGGCTGGTCAGCGCCGCGCAGTTGCGCAACCTGCCGCACGGAAAAATCACCCGCGCCGCCGGCCTGGTGATCAGCCGCCAGCATCCCGGTACCGCCAGCGGTGTGACCTTCCTCACCCTGGAGGACGAGACCGGATCGATCAACGTGGTGGTGTGGCGCGACCTCGCCGATCGCCAGCGCCGCGAACTGCTGGGCTCTCGCCTGCTGGCGGTGTACGGCGTGCTGGAACGGCAGGGCGAGGTGGTGCATCTGATCGCCGGCCGGTTGAGGGATATGACGCCGCTCTTGGGCAATCTCACGACGCAGTCGCGGGATTTTCATTGAGGGCGCCACCCATCTGTGGGGCTGAACTACTGGCATGATCGATACGGGAGAACGGCTGGGTACGGCCCAGACCGTGTAAAAACGTAATCATTGTCTATCCTGAACCAACGCGGTGTTTTGGGAGAGACGGGTGAAGCGATTTGTTCAAGGCGAGAGTCGAACCCAGAGCACGTTGTTACCGGAAAGCCTCGACGACTATGTTTCCGATACCAACCCGGTTCGGGTCGTTGATGTCTTCGTCGATGAACTGGATCTGGGCAGGCTGGGATTTGAAGGCGTCGATCCGGCGGAGACAGGCAGGCCCGCATATCACCCGGCGGTGTTACTCAAGATCTATATCTACGGTTACCTCAATCGGATTCAATCGAGTCGGCGCCTGGAGCGCGAGGCGCAACGTAATGTTGAACTGATGTGGCTGACGGGGCGGCTGATGCCTGACTTCAAGACCATCGCCAACTTCCGCAAGGACAACGGCAAAGCCATCCGCAACGTGTGCCGGCAGTTCGTGGTGTTGTGCCAGCAGCTCGGCCTGTTCACGGACGCGCTGGTGGCGATCGACGGCAGCAAGTTCAAGGCGGTCAACAACCGCGACCGCAACTTCACCAGTGCCAAGCTGAAGCGGCGGATGGAAGAGATTGAATCGAGCATCAACCGCTATCTCACGGCGCTGGATACGGCAGACCGGCAAGAGCCTGCCACGGCGCAAGCCAGGACTGAACGGTTAAAGGACAAGATTGCCGCCCTGAAGGTCCAGATGCAGAAACTTCAGGAAATCGAAGTCCAGCTCAATGAGACGCCCGACAAGCAGATTTCCCTGACCGACCCGGATGCCCGCTCGATGAAGACGCGTGGCACCGGAATCGTTGGCTACAACGTCCAGACCGCGGTTGATGCCAAACACCATCTGATCGTTGCACATGAAGTCACCAACGACGGATTAGACCGAGACCAACTGACATCAATGGCCAATCAAGCACGCGATGCCATAGGAACCCAGGAGTTGACCGCGATTGCAGACCGGGGTTATTTCAAGAGCGAAGAAATCCTGGCCTGCCATGATGCGGGCATCAGCGTGTTCGTTGCCAAGTCGGATACCTCCAATGCGACGGCCCATGGGCGGTTCGGCAAGGGGGATTTTATTTACCATGCCAAGCGTGACGAATACCGATGCCCTGCCGGTGAGCGCCTGACTCGACGTTGTGTGACCCATGACAATGGTCTTCTCTATCATCGTTACTGGAGTTCGAACTGCATATCATGCAGGATGAAGGCACAGTGCACCCCCGGCCAGGAGCGTCGAGTGACACGCTGGGAGCATGAAGAGATTCTGGAGGCCATGCAAACCCGCCTGGATCATGCCCCAGAGATCATGCGCATTCGTCGCCAAACCGTCGAGCATCCGTTTGGAACGATCAAGTCCTGGATGGGCGCCACCCACTTCCTGACAAGGACCCTGCATCGGGTCAGCACCGAGATGAGCCTGCATGTGCTCGCCTACAACCTGAAGCGTGTGATGAAGCTGCTAGGAATTGGTGCCCTGATGGAGGCGATGATGGCCTGAGGCCATTCATCGCTATCTTAACCACGACCCCGCGGCTTCCCCAGACACTATTCCGCAGTAGGTCACCAAAAGAATCGTGCTGGCAATTAGCGAACTTCCTCCAAGACGTTCAACGCTGCGACAAAAGCCATCAGGTGGGAGATCACCGAACGCTGAACATCATGCGTTTTTACACACTCTGGGCCATGAGCGGACCGTCATTCCATTCGCCGGAAACGGACATCTAGCCGTATTATCATCACACATGCAGACTGACAACATCAGCACAGTCATAATGAATCAAGCGACTGCCGCACATCGGCGTGTCCCAAGAATTTGGATCGTCCCGACTGGCCTGCCTTGTGAATAACTCTTAGACTACATGGGCATGGCGCAATTCCGAAGAAGCTTGCAGAAAGCCCGGGATCAACTTGCCCGAGTTCAGCGACCGATCACCTCACTGATCGGAGCGCTCGCCGAGCATCGCACTCTTATTGCATCCATCGCAGCGCTTTCGCTACTCTTCTTCTTTATGTGGCAGTTTGGCAAGGGCGCTTGGAAAGAGTTTGGACTTAACGCTTTCAGCGAAACTATTGGAATTGGAATTACGGTCTTCTTGATCGATCAACTCCTAAAGAAGCAGGAACAGAGAAGGAGGCGGCCCCTTGAACTCGCCGCCTTCGCTGACGTGCAAGACTTTGTGGATGGCCTCGCCGTATTCTGGATCAATGTGTATAACTGGTCGGGGCAAGGAGAAATGCCTCCGCCACCGCAGCCTCCGTCGACGGCGGAATTTTTGACAATGCGCTACTTCGACACAATGCGCACTCGACTAAACCTTGATTCCGAAGCGTGCGTTTCGCCTAAGCGTTCTTGGTGGAGATACCTCCCACAAGCAGAAAGTGAATTCCGTCGCAAAGGTGAGCAAATTCTTGAACGACATGCCGCTGTTCTCGATCCTCACGCATATCTTCTTGTTCACAAGATACTGAACGGATTTCTAGACCCTAACATTGGCCTCAACAATCTTGCAGCACTTCGGGAAGTTGGTGATTCAGGTGATGAAGAGCGATGGAGTATGTTCCCTGAAGGCTCTAGACATCGCTTGGGCAGATATTGGGTAGTGTTTGAACATAGTCTTGCTGACGTTGCTGCCCTGCACAAATGGTATCGAGATCACAAAAAGGCTTTCCTTGGCCATGATTAGAAGGCTGCCTAACATGCGTAGCGGATGACCATCGGCAAACATCTGATTCAATCGCACGCTGTGGCTCAGCAGCACCGGATCGCAAGTGTCAAACGTCCGCATTCTGAACCCGCCAACTTCCGTTTAGGGTCGAGAGTGGCCAGTCGCTGATCGTTCCGCAACGGACCAGTTCATGGTCGATTTTCTCGGTCGCGCCGTGATTCAGCTAGTTCCATCCCGCCACCAAGTGAGTCACCTTGGGAAGCGCGCTGCCGAGATGAAACGCCCGTGTCTTTTCGATGACATCGTGATCCGCAACCGTCACCCGTTCATGCTGGCGCAAGTGCTCGAGCCATGATTCGACCATGAAACATTCCACCATGCGTTCCGGACGTTCAATATCGCTGAACAATTCCCACATGAATGCGCCGTCGCGTCGCCTGAGCCTGCGCATTTGATGCATGACCCTGGTGAATTCATGCAGTCGTGCCGGATCGATCTGGTATTCGACCGTCACCATGACCGGCCCCCGATCGACTTCACGCTCGTCAGCCATCATCGGTGTTGGCCAGTACAACGACGGCGAAAGATCTTGCACGTCATGCTGTCCGATCCGGTAGCGCCAGGTCGCGACGATTCCGACAAGCGCGCCGACTGCTGCCAGCGTCAATGAGGACGGGATGCCCACCCATGAGGCGATCTGCCCCCATAGTGCGCTGCCCGCAGCCATGCCTCCCATGAAGACGACCCAGAAGAGCGCTAGTCCTCGTGCTCGCACCCAGGCCGGCAGGGCGGTCTGGGCGGCCGTCATGATTGACGACACGACGCTGATCCAGGCTGCTCCCGTCAACAGCATTGCAACTCCGGCCGTGTAAACGTTCCCGCTATGGGCAAGCGCCAGCATGGCCAGCGAATACAGCACAGTAGCGCCTGCCACGCTCCAGTCGCGCGATAAGCGGGCGTGAACTTGGGGCAGCAGTAATGCGCCCGCAATCGCACCTAAACCCATGCAAGCCAGGAACAGTCCATATGTGCCCGGACCACTGTTCAACTGTTGCCGAACGATGAGAGGCAGCAATGCCCAGGATGCGCTTGCGAACACGAAGAAGCCCGCTCCCCGCGTCAGCACCGCACGCAGCTCGGGAGAATGCCGCGCATAACGCAGCCCGGCTCGAACCGCTCCGGCGACGCGCTCGGCAGGCAATTCACTCATCGATTGCGGACGCTGCCAACTCATAAGGGCGGCAATGACGGCAACAAATGAAACGGCATTCAGGATGAAGACCATCCCGGACCCGGCCGCGGCAACAATCAGTCCGGCAAGAGCAGGCCCGACAGATCGGGCCACATTCATCCCTATCGTGTTCAAGCCGATGGCCGCCTGGAGTTCGGCCCGCTGCACCAACTCCGGGGTGATCGCACCCCAGGCCGGCATCATCATTGCGGTGCCTATGCCAAGTGCGAAGGTAAGGAACAACAGGATAGTGGCGGTCGTCAACCCCGCAAGCGTCAATATGCCAAGCGTTGCGGCAGTGATCATCATCCAGACCTGCGACGTGATCAGGTAGCGCCGGCGGTCGACGATATCGGCGAGGGCCCCCGCAGGCAGCGCAAGAAGAAATACCGGCGCTGTGGTGGCCGCCTGCACCAGGGCCACCATCAAGGGGCTGGGTGCGAGCGAGGTCATGAGCCAGCCGGCGCCGACCTCATGCATCCAGGAACCGATATTCGAGACCACCGAAGCGATCCACAGCATCCTGAACACCCTATGACGCAATGGTGCCCAGGGGGACGCGGATGAATCTTTGGGGATGTCAACGGTCATGACTTTTCCACGTTATGCACCTTTCAACGCCAGGCAATAAGGGGTCGAATTGTATGCGTAACGCCGTGCAAAATTGCCCGCGCCGCCAGGCTCCAGCAATGGCTGTTCCGCAAGAAAATCCGCAGGTAGACCGGGATTAAACTGCCCCTCACTGTTCCCTGGTCGCCTCAACCTGGATTCTGAGCTTCACCTCGTCGCTGACGAAGGGAACGAGCCTGGTCATGCCATAGTCCGAGCGCTTGAAGCTGGTCTCGGCGTCAACGCCGCAGACATAGCGGGAAGTCGCTGGATCAATCCCGCACCGGTAGTGGGTGACGGTGAGGGTGACCGGCCGCGATACGCCCAGCATCGTGAACACCCCATCCACCGTCGCCAACTGATCGCCATCGAATTTGAGTTCCGTGGAGTGGAAGCTGAGCGTCGGGTACTGCGCCACGTTCAGAAATCCCGCGCCGCGCAACACGTCGTCCAACGGCCTGACGCCCGTGTCGATCGAGTTGGCGTCAATGGTGATGTCCACGCTTCCGCGCTTCTTCTGCTGATCCATGACGACCGTGCCGGTGGTCTGGTTGAAGCGGCCGCGCTGCGTCGAGAAGCCCTGGTGGACCACCTCAAAGGTAGGGAAAGTGTGCGCCGGATCGATGCTGAAGAACGCTTCGTCAGCCCAGGCGGAAACGGCCTGGGCGGCCAGGATCAGCGCCAGGATGGGCCCGCGCCGGGTTGGCTTCATGGGAACTCCCGCCAGAATGGAATCCGCATCGTACTCCCAGTGGTTCAGAAGAAAAGGATGCGATAACCGGCCAAGGCGAATTGACACGTCGCGGCAGCAAACCCACTATGGCAGGCCTGTACACCGTATTGAAAGTCTGCATTCATGAAGCATGCGTGTGACGGCTTTGCGTCCAGTGTCGGCAGCGGCCTGCTGCATTCCATGAATGCTGGCGCCCATCGAAGAGGAGCATGCCATGCTTTACGATCTAGTTCTGGCCGGCGACATCGGCGGCACCAAGAGCGATCTCGCGTTCTTTCGTGGCTCGTCCGAGGCACCCGAGACCGTGGCAGAGCGTACCTACCAGAATCGCGATTTCGCAGGTCTTGGCGACGTCGTGAGGCAGTTCATTGGGGATACCGGCGTGAGTGTCTCGACTGCCTGCTTCGGGGTGGCAGGCGCAGTGCTGGCGGGGGAGAGCAATCTGCCCAACCTGGGCTGGCACTTGTCAGAACAGGAACTTGGTCGGGAACTGGGCCTGAATTCCGTGCGCCTAATCAACGACCTGGAGGCTAACGCGATCGGGCTGAGCACCTTGGCTCCCGAGCAGTGCTTCATCCTCAACGCTGGACAATTCCGTGACGATGGCAACCGGGCGTTGATTGCAGCCGGGACCGGCTTGGGGATGGCGATGCTGGTGGGCGAAAGCCAGAGCTTCCGTATCTCGGCCTCCGAGGGAGGCCATGTGGATTTCGCCCCATGCAGCGAAGAACAGGTCGCCTTGTGGCGCTTCCTCGCCGCGCGCTACGGCCGGGTCAGCGTGGAGCGGGTGGTGTCCGGGCCCGGCCTGGTGAACATCTATGAATTTCTCAAACGGGGCGGCATGGACGAGCCGGATTGGCTTGCCCGGCAACTCAATGAAATGCCGGACCAGGCTGCCGTCATTGCGCAGACTGGCTTGCGCGGCGAAGCGGCTATCTGCATCAAGGCCCTGGACCTTTTTCTTTCCTGCTATGGTGCGGCGTCGGGCAATCTTGCGCTCATCGCCCTCGCCACCGGCGGGCTCTACATCGGGGGCGGTATCGCTCCCAAGTTGCTGAAAAGATTTCCCCAAAGTGATTTCATGGCGGCCTTCACGAACAAGGGTCGCTTCGCGGACTTTCTGGCGAAGGTGCCGGTCCGCATTATCCTGGAACCGCGGACTGCCTTGCGCGGCGCGGCCCGAGCCGCGCTGCAGCGCGGAGGTGGATAAGGCGCGACGGCGGATTGTTGGGAAGGAGTGTCAGGAGTTTGCGGACTCATCTCCGCTTCAGTCCCGGTTGTTGACTGCCGGGTGTTGTCGTCTGGGTCTGATTCCGGGCACTCCTTTACGAACGAATGCGACTGATGTCAATGGCGGTTTCGGGGCGATAATGCCGAGCGCTCGGGCGTTTGGTTGATTGCATGAGATCCAGCGGCTCGTGGTCCGCTTATTTACGACGCAAGCCTGACCGCCTGCACCGATCTTTCAACGCCGGCCAGGCACTCAATGTTGTGTCGCCGGCGACAAGATTCGAGGACAGAAACACGTGCATCGATATAAACGACTACTCGCGGTTGTCCTGTTTCTGGCGTTGTTGTTTGCCATATTCGATCTGTCCGGACTCAGGGATCACTTCAACCTCAAGTTTCTGCAGCAGATAATGCTGGAGAACAGGATCAGCGGACTCGTGATCTTCGTGCTGCTGTTTTCTCTGGGCAACCTGATCCAGATACCGGGCTGGATTTTCCTCGCCGCCGCCGTGCTGACCATGGGCCCAATCCTGGGAGGAATGGTCACCTATGTCGCGGCCTGCCTTTCCTGCGCTGCGACCTTCTTCACCATCAGACTGGTCGGCGGCGATGCCCTGCGACAACTGCACAGTGCTGTCGCCGCGCGCCTGCTTCGCCAGCTTGACGCCCGCCCAATCAGAATCGTCTTGCTCCTGAGAGTGATCTTTCAGACCGTACCCGCCCTCAACTACACGCTCGCCCTGTCAGGGGTGCGATTCCGGGCCTATCTGATCGGAACGCTGCTTGGCTTGCCGTTGCCTATTGCCTTGTATTGTCTGTTCTTCGATTACCTGGCCAAGACGCTGAAGGTCTAATGGACATGAAGCGATTCATCGGGCGCCAGGGGATAATGTGGAGGCCTCTGCCCCCTGCTTGTTTTCTCGCTGCGTTGCTTTGGCAAGAGCCGGTTCGAGCCGCAGCAAGTCTTGGTTCAGAAACCTCTCATCAGCCGAAAAGAGGTCGTATTGCCCGAGATCCGCAAGCGGTACCATGCGCAACTGGCGGATCTCTGGGGAGCGGGTCCCGCGCTGCGCAGAAGCCAAGTCCGCTCTCAGCGCCGCGAACCCCAGGCGAGGCGCGCACCGGAAGTAGAAATCCAGCCGGTAGGGTCCGGGTTCCTCGGCAACATAGGGAATGGCGTCAACCCGAAGCAGGCGAATCGCCGTAACTTCGAGGCCCAATTCCTCCCAGACCTCGCGCCGCAGTGCGGACTCGAGAACATCGTCCGGTGAAGGCTGACTGCCTGGGCTTGCCGGATCACCTGGAATCGAATCCAGGGCGCCGCCGGGAAGTCCCCAGGCCCCTTTGCGCCGATAGCTGTGCTCAACCAGCAGCACTTCCGGCGGCGAGACCTCCTCGTCAACCATCACCGCCACCGCGCCCACTACCCAACTCCTGGCGAACTGGCCTTTCAGAAAGCCGGCCAGCCGGGGAGGGAAGTTCCGCCAGACGCCAAGGGCCAGTTGATGGAGGGCAGGATGGCGTTCAATGTACCGTGCTAGCCAAACAAGCATCTCGCGTACCCCTTACTGAATGCCTTTCGCAGAAGATTCGACGACACTATGGCGTGTGCCATTTGCCGGTGCCAATCGAGCCGTTACTGTCGGTCAGGCCTCCGGCATCTAATGATCCAGGCCGGCCGTCACCGAAGGCCGGATGCCACGCCAAGCCGCTCGTGTTTGACAGCGCTCACGGTGTGCGGCCGAAATTCGGGCGTGCCAAGTGCTATCCAGCATAAGCCCGCTTCAGTTTATCGATGTCGAGCTTCTTCATTTTTAGCATGGCCTGCGTGGTCCGTTGCAATTTTGACGCATTCGGGCCAGCGATCAACTCGGGCAGGACACTGGAATCGGTCTGCTCTGAAATACCGAATTTGTCCTTGAGCCAGCCACTCTGCTGTGCCTCTTCATCTTCCTGGGTACGGGTGCCCATCAAGTTCAGATGCCACGCTCCCTGGTCGAGTTGTCCAGACCCGGGATCATGGCGAGTCCTGTTCGGCCTTAATCCACCTCCGGGCCCGGATTATCGGAGCGGGTATCGGTCAGGCGGCGGAGGCGGCGGATAGGAACCCGGCGGGCGCACGTAACGATCGGCCGGCGGCACTGAGGCGGGCATGATGGAAACGGACAGCGGCAATTCCTGGCCCGGGTCATACGGCAGAACCGACCTGAATTCGCGCCCCTGGTAACGAAAAACGACGTTATAGCCCGTGACCTGCGGAATCCAGTTATCGACGGTTCGGCAATGGCGTTCCTGGCGGGTGTCCTGGCGTGGATTTCCACCACCCTGGTTATCGACAGTGTCACCGACGATTGCACCGGTTGCGGCGCCGACCGCCGTGGCAATGCCCTTGCCGGTGCCATGGCCAACGGTGTGGCCGAGAATGCCGCCGGCAAGGCCCCCGATGACCGCCCCTGCATAACTGTGATCGCCAGGCTGATCCTGCACCGAGGTCACTTCCTCGGTCCAGCATTCCTGTCGGGGCGCGTTGACCTGTTGCGTGATGGGGGTAGTGGACACAACGTTGGCGACATCCGAATACGATAACGAGCCAGAGGGGCCATGATCAACCCCGCGGGGGAAGTCCTGATCAAGTGGATAACGCCGCTCGGCATGGGCCCACCCGGCACTGGTCAACAGAACAAGCAGGAGAATTGCATTACGCATAAGCACCTCATCAAGTTAGATAATAGCGGCAGGCATTGCCTGACCAGTAAGTCTGGACAAGTGTAACGAAAGACAGTTCAGGCCATATGGACATCGGTTATTCCCCTAATGTTCCGCGTGTGCGAGCGCGCGGACGCAACGCTCTGCCGAGGCAGATTTTCTTTGCGTAGTGGCGCTGGATTTCGTATCGTGTATTGAACGCGATAGCAGCGGCCTGCGCGCCGGCGAGGCCCGACCTAAACAACCAAGTGCCAAGCCATGCCCAGAAGTATCGACACCGCAATCGAAATTGCCGCCAGTCCGCAGCAGGTGTGGGACACACTCGCGGAATTTTCCCGATACCCTGAATGGAACCGCTTTCTGCTGGAGGTCGAGGGCAGGCTGGCGGTCGGCGCGCAGATCAGGTTCCGCTTCGAACTGCCGCGCGGCTTCCGCATGAATGCGACCGCAACTGTGCTCAAGGTCGCGCCATCGCGCGAATGGCGCTGGACCGGCCGTCTCCTGTCGCCTTGGCTGTTTCGCGCCGAGCATTACTTCATCATCGAGCGCCTGGCAACGGACCGGATTACCTTCCGCCATGGTGAGATATTCAGCGGGCTGCTGATGCCGCTTGCCTGGCTGATTCTTCGGGGCCAGGGGCCGCCGGTGTATGAACAGATGAATGCGGACCTGAAGCGGCGATGCGAAGAGAGAATATAGGATGCAGAAAACAACACGGATTGCGTCCGATGCCTGATCCAGTGACTTGATCAACTCGCGATTTGTAACGCCCATTGAACTATTCCGCTGCGCTTTTCCAGCCGGCGGATCTTGAGCCGTTCATCATCCTCCAAGGAGGCTGCCATGCCCAGACTCGCTTCCCCGATCGAGAGGCTGAAGGAGCACTACGACGTGCTCGTGATCGGCTCCGGATATGGTGGCGCCATTGCGGCATCGCGCCTTGCCCGCGCTGGCAGACGGGTATGCGTGATCGAACGCGGGCGCGAGGTCCAGCCCGGCGAGTATCCGCGCACCGAGCTGGAACTGCTGGATGAGGTGCAGATGGACGCGCCCGTCAAGCATTTTGGCTCCCCCACCGCTCTATTTGACGTGCGCTTCAACAAGGACATTAACGCCGTGGTTGGCTGTGGGCTGGGCGGCACGTCTCTGATCAACGCGGCTATCGCCCTGCGTCCCGATCCGCGGCTGTTCGCCGATCTGCGCTGGCCGGCGGAAATCCGCAATGCGTCGCTCGATCCCTGGTTCGCGCGCGCCGAGGCGATGCTCCGCCCTGCCGTGTATCCCGACAGCTATCCGCGCTTGCACAAGACTGCGGCCCTCGTGCAGGCGGCCGCGCACCTGAACGAGCCGTGCATGCCCGTTCCGCTGGCGATCACTTTCGAGGAACCCGCCGGTGGCGTCAATTATGCCGGGACCACGCAGGGTCCATGTGTGGGGTGCGGCGACTGCGTTACCGGCTGTAACTATGCCGCCAAGAACACTGTGCTCATGAACTACCTGCCGGATGCGGTGAACCACGGCGCCGAAATCTTCACCGGCGTGCGCGCCCGCCGCATTGAACGCGAAGATGGATGCTGGTTAGTGCACGTCGCCCGCACGGACGAAGCCGACACGGAATTGCAGATCACACTGCGGGCCGATGTCGTCATCCTCGCCGCGGGCACGCTTGGCAGCACCGAGATCCTGCTGCGTTCGCGGGGCTACGGTCTGGCGCTTTCCACCGCCCTGGGCAGTCGCTTTTCCGGCAACGGCGACACCCTTGGCTTCGCCTATAACTCGGACCTCGCCATCAACGGCATCGGGATGGGCGTGCATCCGACCGGGGACATCGAGGCGGTCGGTCCCTGCTCGACGGCAATGATAGACGGCCGGGGCCAGACCGATCCCGAGCTCGGGGCGATCATGGAGGATGGTGCGATCCCCGGTGCCATGGCGACCCTGCTCCCGGCGATTCTGGCGGCCAGCGCGGAACTCACCGGCATCGACACCGATGCCGGCCTGCGCGACCGCATCGAGGAGCTGGCGCGCGCCGTCAAGAGCAAGCTCCTCGGCGCCTACAGTGGCGCGACCCGGAATACCCTGTTCATGCTCGTTGTCGGGCACGACGAGGCCGCAGGGCAGATCGTTCTCGAAGACGATCGGGCACGCATCCATTGGCCCGGCGTGGGGCAGCAGCCGCACTTCGCGCGCGCATCCGAGCTGATGCGTCGCGCCACCGAAGCGCTAGGTGGTACCTACATCCCGAATCCGGTCTGGAACGAGCTCACCGACCACAACCTGGTTACCGGCCATCTGCTGGGCGGCTGTCCCATGGCCGAGGACGCCGGTGCGGGGGTGGTCAATCACAAGGGCCAGGTATTCAGCGGCATCGGTACGGCGGTGCATCCTGGCCTCTACATCATGGACGGCGCCGTGATTCCCCGCTCGCTTGGCGCCAACCCGCTGCTTACCATCAGCGCCCTCGCCGAGCGCTGCTGCGAGCACTTGGCGCGGGACTATGGCTGGACCATCCAATATGGATAGCAGCGCAGACAGTAACGTCTCATCTGGACAGCATGGCGGGAATGTTCCGGCACGACTGGCACTTCGGAGACGGTAGCACTTTCAAGCGGGATTGCGTCGCACTTCGCCAATAACCAGATGCTCGATGTGGTCAGCAGCCTGACAGTAACGGGTGACAGTCCATGAGCAGCGTAGTGAATGGGTTGCATGCAGAGGGAAGAGGTTGTGCTTACCCATGGACACGAGCACTTTCATTAACGTGCAAATCAACTGCACGGGGTAGCAGAAAAATTGTGGGCCGAGGCGTTGAAGGAGCGTCCATCCTGGACCGCCCCAAACTAGAATGGCGTAACATTCTGAATGTGCAAAAAAACAACCGATAAAGCAGAAAGGCGACCAATCTTGAATACGGCTAGCTTGACAGCAAATTTATGATATAGAATTGCACAAGCTGTTTAGCCTTTATTCGTTTAATCTTGTTATTCTTCGGCTTTAGTCTTTATTGTGACGGGAGATCGAAATATGAAAGTGTCCAAGCTCATTTCTTCGTTGGCTTTGGTGACGATGTTATCGAGTTCTGCATTTGCGGCAGAAGGCGATACTGGTAGCGCAGCTCAAGGCGCCGGTAGTGATGCAGCGAACGCTGCCGTAGGGGGCGTAACCACAGCCGAGGTTGTTACGGGTTTGGTGATCGTTGGCGTGATTGCTGCGGTCGCATCAGGCAACGGCTCGTCCGGAACAACTGGAACCCATTAGAATCATCTGGTCATAACTGAATAAGCCCTGGCAACAGGGCTTTTTTATTTCCTATGTCTCCGGTCTTCAGGCCGGGAAACAAAAAGTGCAAGCTGTTTGCGGTTTGAGCGTTTCAGCGACAACGTTCGCAAAACCAGAGCGATCTTCCTCGATATAATTCCCCGGTGAAGTTTCTCCGCACCTACCTCTGTCGGTTCTATCCCGCTCGGGAACCGGAACCGAAGCCGGCATGCGCCTTCGGTAGCGTCCCAGGCCTCTACAAGCAGTATCTCAGCGAATCATTCAATGCGATGCACCTCGAGCGCAAGGACCTCTATCGCAAGGACTTCGCCTCAGGATTCCCCAACTATATTGGCATGCACCGATGGATATCCGGGAAGAGTATGAGGCGCGGCCTCTGGCGGTGCAACGGCAATCGCTCGTCTGCGAGCCATGTCGCGTTGAAATGGGAATGGCTGATCGTGGGGTCCGCGCAACTGGGTAATGCAGCCCGGGAACGCGCTCATTTGTCGACTTCAGGCGGCGCCCGTCAGTGCGAGGCAAGAGGGGATGTCAGGATCCGCGCCGTAGGTGTCATGCTGTTGTCGATCGTTTTGGCAGCGTGCGAAACATCGCCGACCTTGCAGTCGGTGACGGACATTGGGAAATATTTCTCCCCTTGGTCATTGACGACCCCTGCCGCGCCGGTCCTGAATCCTGCTTACCGATACCTGAGAATTCAGACCGGAAAGCGAGTTGCGTATTTCGCGCTTGGTTATGTCGATACTGCCCCGGAAGGCAAGGTCGAAGTGTGGTACAGCGGCGGCAAGGAAGTGCTCAGGCTGCTGGACGGCCGCCTCGTGGGCATGGTTGGGACGACGACGGAGTGGCTGTCAGTCAAGTTGATCTCGCCGCCCGCCTGGGGAGATAAGCTCGACGGTATGGAATACGAGAGACGGCTGGATATCAGCCCTGGGTACCGTTACGGGGTGAGGGAGCGTTTGCGCCTTAAGCGGCTCCCGCCGCCGAGAGATACCAGGTTGGTGCACCTGAAACCTCAGGATCTTCTCTGGTATAGGGAAGTGCCGGTGGGTCCGTCGGCCATTCCTTCCGCGCTTTATGGCTTGATGAAAGACGGCGATGTCTGGCGGGTGGCCTACTCTGAGGTCTGTCTCGATACCAATCTGTGCTTTAGCTGGCAGCGTTGGAAGCCGTGACTGAGGGGCGGCCGGCTCATCTTCCAGAGGGCATGGTTACCGGCCATGCCGCTGTACCCGAGCCGCGCATCGGGGTGCGCGCACTCAATTTCTCCAGCGTCGGTTGGAGGTTTCTTTTCATGGCCTGTTCGCTGGCGTTTGCCCTATGCCTGCCGGCCACCGCCAAGGCGGGATTTTCCGACGAGATTGAGCGGACGACACGCCTTTCGACCTGGCTGGCTCATCGGCTTGAACAAGCCGATGGCGGCGAGACGCCGTATTTGCCCGGTTTGGTGTGGACCGTTCCCGAGGAGCGCATCACTCAGGAGCACGCCCGATTCGACTTGCTGGGCAGACTGGAACAGCCCGAACTCTCGCCGGATATTTCTCTAGCGGCGAGAGCGGGTCTGGTCAGGTTCGTGAGCGGATTGCAGGCCACCGGCCGAGTGGTGCTGGAGAAGACCGATCCGCGCTGGCTGGAGGTGCATCCGGACAAGGACCCGGTGCTGCAGAAAGGACACCGCATCACCCTGTCCGACAGGCCGAATACGGTGACCGTGGTGTTCGGTGATGGCCGGGCCTGCCAGATACGGCACGACGTCAATGCGTTCGCGCGCAGTTATATCCATGCCTGCGACACCGATGCGGATCCCAGTCGTGTCTGGCTGGTCCAGCCAGACGGCATCGTGCAGCGGCGCGGCATCGCGCTGTGGAACATGGAACGCCAGGATCCCCCCGCGCCGGGCGCCCGGCTGCTGGTCGAGGAGCCTCGATATCCATGGCACCCGGTCATTTACGAGCAACTGGCGCGGCTGCTCGCGACGCAAGGCCCGGCGGGCGCGGATGCAAACCAGCCTATCCTGGCCGCGCCGTCCAGGGCCATGGGTCTGTTGCACAATTTGACGACGCCAGACACGCCCCGTGATCTCCCGGTCACGAGCGGCGACTGGGGGAGCATCGGCCTCATGCAGACGCCCACCGCGCGCATGGCCGGCGCAGGCGAGGGGTCCATCAGCATTAATCACACACAGCCCTATACGCGGCTGAATTTCAATCTCCAGCCCCTCGACTGGTTCGAAACGACGTTCAGATATGTCGATGTCTCAAACAGACTCTTTGGTCCGGCGATTGCCGGCAACCAATCGTTCAAGGACAAGAGCATCGATGTGAAATTCAGGCTCTCACAAGAGTCCGAATACATGCCTCAGCTTGCTCTGGGAATCCGTGACATAGCGGGGACAGGGCTTTTCTCGGGCGAATATGTGGTCGCCAGCAAGCGGACCGGCAACTTCGACTGGTCTGGCGGCCTCGGCTGGGGTTACCTTGGCGCGCGGGGCAACCTCTCCAATCCTCTTTCCTTTCTGGGCAGCTCGTTCGATACCCGGGCGGCCGCCAACACCCCGACCGGCGGCCAGGTCAACTTCAAGACTTTCTTCCACGGCCCGACCGCGCTGTTCGGCGGCGTGCAATATCAAACCCACTGGGACAAGTTGATCCTCAAGCTCGAATACGACGGCAACAATTACCAGCACGAACCGCTGGGCAACAACCAGCCCCAAACCTCGCCCATCAACATTGGCGCGGTCTACCGTTATTCGGACTACATCGATTTTGATGCGGGGTTCGAACGCGGCAACACCATCATGCTGGGGGCCAGCTTTCATGGCCGGATGGACAGGATGAAGGCCGCAAAGATCAATGACCCCAAACCCGTGCCGGTGTCCGCTGCCTACCCGACACGCGACCCTCACTGGCAACGGCTGACCAAAACTCTGGAAGAGTCCACCGGCTGGCATGTGCACATGATTCGCCGGGCCGGCAGCGAGTTGATCGTCCAGTTTGACGAGGTCGATGCCTTCTACTGGAACGATTATATCGACCGCATCGTTTCGATCCTGCACCAGGTTGTTTCCGGCAAGACCCTGGTATTTCGCATCCAGTCTGTCGATAGCGACTTGAAACTTCACGAATACCTCATCGACCGCCATACTTGGGTCGAGGCGAAGACCCGCTATCTGCCACCTTTCGAACGGCGAGCCCCGGTGCTGGACACGACCTACAAGCGCGGATTCGTTGACCCGTACGACGAGACCCTGCTGAACAGGCCGCTGCAAAGATTCCACGGCGATTACGGGCTGTACATGCAAGAGTCCCTGGGCGGCCCGAACAATTTCCTGCTTTACCAGGTCGGTGCACAATTGACCGGGACTTGGCGACCCAGCCCGACAACCTGGTTGACCGGGCAGGTACATGGCGCTCTGACTGACAACTACAACAAATTCAGCTTTACGGCGGCGAGCGAACTGCCTCGCGTGCGGACCAACATCCGGGAGTATGAGACTTCGTCCAAGATCACCATGCCCATGCTGCAGCTGACTCATGTGGGCAGACTGGATGACAACCAGTACTACAGCGTGTACGGCGGCATGCTGGAATCGATGTTCGGCGGGATCGGCGGCGAGTGGCTCTACCGTCCCTTCCGCAGTTCGCTGGCGCTCGGCATCGACATCAACGCGGTCCGGCAACGGGGCTTCAACCAGGATTTCAGCTTACGGGACTACCAGACCACGACCGGGCATGTCAGCCTCTACTGGGACACTGGCGTTCACGGCATTCTGGCCACCTTGCAGGCAGGTCGCTACCTGGCCGGCGACGTCGGGGCGACGCTGGATGTCTCCCGGGTCTTCTCTAACGGCGTCAAGATGGGAGCCTGGGTTACCAAGACCAACGTCCCGGCCGCCGTGTTCGGCGAGGGCAGCTACGACAAGGGCATCTATGTCAGCATTCCGTTTGACGCCATGATGACCCGGTCCTCCACTTCTTTCGCCAACCTTGTTTGGCAGCCGCTGGTCCGGGACGGCGGCGCACGTCTGGATCGGTCGGTCAGATTGATCGACCTGACCCGGGATGTGAGCGGATTCGACCTGCGCTGGGGGCCGTTCGACAGGGGCCGCAAGAATCAGTTTGGCGATGTCGGAGATGGGTCAGGTGATCCGTGGATCAAGAAATCCGTTTTCAGCTCGGCTTGGGATGATCTTTCTATGCTGGGCAGGGGGATGGGCTATGCCGATTTCTGGAAAAGCGTGCTGCTGGCCGGCGGTATTACCGCGGCTTCGTCCGTCCTGGACAAGCCGGCCGACCGGCTTGCGGTGCACTATGGCCAGAGCAAGCCGATGAAGGCCGAGGAGAAAATCGGCAACCTGATCCCGTTTGTGGCGGCGGGGATTTCGGGCGCGTTGATGCTGGAAGACGACGACCCCACCCGGTCTCGGGCCAGTTTTGCGTCGGTCGAGGCCAGCGGCGTTGGGCTGGCGAGCGCGCTGGCGCTGAAATACGCCATTGGCCGGGCCCGGCCATCGGCGGAGCAGGGGCCCGCGTCTTTCAACTTCCTGTCGTCGGCAAACGGCAATACTTCCATGCCTTCGATCCACAGCATGGTCGCCTGGGCGGCCATCACGCCCTATGCCAAGGCCTATGACGCGCCATGGCTGTATGGCGTGGCCGCGTTGACCAATGTTGCGCGAATCGGTGGGCGCGACCACTGGTTCTCGGACACGGTAGGGAGCGCGCTGATCGGCTATGGTCTGGGCAGTCTGTTCTGGGATAGCCGGAGCCATGACAAAGCTTCCCCCAGCCTGTATGTCTTGCCGAGTGAAATCGGTCTGGAATGGAAAACGCCGTGATCAAAAACGCACCGTTCCCGCAACGTTTGAACTGGGCGGTTCAGGGAATTGTCAGCGCCTATCGGGGGGAGCACAGCTTCCGGACCCAGATACGCATCGCGGTTGTGACCATCATTGCGCTCGCCATTCTTCGGCCTGGTTGGATATGGACGGCGGTCATCCTGTCGCTGGTCGGCCTGGTTCTGATGGCCGAACTTTTCAACACTGCACTGGAAGCGCTCATCGACGGTCTGCACCCGGCACAAGCGGGCTTCGTGCGCAAGGCCAAGGATTGTGCGGCCGGTGCGGTCTTGCTGGCTAGCCTGGGTGCGCTGGCGGGCGGTATTGCGATGTTTCTGGACGTGTTTTCTGGCAAGTAGCTCCCAGACTTTCAAGCATGTTGATAGGCAAACTTGACGATGGAGTACTATATCTGCCGTCGTCAGACGGGAAGGCGGGTTTCCATTGGTCACAAGCCGGGGATAGTGCGGGGATGGTGATATCCAAGCGGGTGCGGATTGTTTATTTGGGCGGGGTTAAGCCCGTTTGTGGGAAAGAATGACTTACATGGGAAGAGAGATGAATTCTGCGGCTGATTGGTTTGGAAAGATTTCCTGCACATTCACGCTGATTGGCCTGCTGTCCTGTTTAACTCAAGTGGCGTCAGCAGATACTACCTCGATGAGCACTGCAATTGCGGACAACTTATCCGCCATGGGCATGCCGAATCCAATGGGCATGACAGACCTCAACACGGGGTACGCGACCACAACGAAAGTGATTGCGCCGTCTGCGGGGCACGAAAAATCCGAGGCCGATGTGCCTGCGTTCGCCACCCAGGTTCCCTTGGCCAAAGAGGACGTCAGCGATTTTCAGCGCTTCGTGCAAATGGCGACCGGACGCCAATTGAAGCGTTTTGGCCAGGATCTTTTCCGGGAAGTGTCCTCCACGTACGCGCCTGTGCAGAATACTCCGGTTACACCGGATTATCTCGTCGGGCCGGGTGACGAGCTGCTAATCCGGGCATGGGGCAGCATCAACTTGGAAGTCCGCGCCCCGGTCGACCGGAACGGCCAGATCTATGTCCCGAAAATCGGAGCGATCAATGTTGCCGGTATCCGGGCAGGTGACATCGAGTCTTTCCTCAAGAGCAGGATCGGCCGGGTGTTCCGCAATTTTGACCTCAACGTCACCATGGGGCAGCTTCGTTCCATGCAGATTTACGTTGTCGGCCATGCAAGACGGCCTGGCACTTACACTTTGTCCAGCCTTTCGACCCTGGTTAACGGATTGTTTTTTTCCGGCGGACCCAATGCGACCGGCACCATGCGCCATATCCAGTTGAAACGCGGCGGCGCAGTTGTGGCCGATCTGGACCTGTACGATTTCATCACCAAGGGTGACAAGCAAGCCGATATCCATCTCATGCCGGGCGATATCCTGGTAATCCCGCCCGTCGGTCCGCAGGTCGCGGTCATCGGACCGGAACGGCTGCAGGCAATCTATGAGATCAAGGATGCCCACGAAACCGTCGGCGATGTCGTCCAGTACGGCGGTGGGCTGCCCGTTTTGACTTCGAAGCATCTGGCCCTGCTGGAACGGCTGGACCCGAACCGCGTCCCGGCGCGTAATATGCAGAGCATCGATCTGGACAAAAAAGGGATGAATTTGCCGTTGCAGGATGGCGACATCCTCACCATGCTCTCCGTCAGCCCGGAAATCCCCAATGCCGTCACCCTGAGGGGCAATGTCGCCGCGCCCATCCGCTATCCGTACCGGCCCGGCATGCGGGTGCATGACCTGATCCCCAACCGCGAAGCCCTGATTCCGCCCGACTACTTTCAGCGCAAGAACCGTCTTGTGCAGTTCGATAATGCCGGCAAAGCGGTTGCCGAAGACAAACTCGTCAGCGACGCTGGCTCTCTTGGGCGCAACAACCAGCTTGAGCAGTTCAGCAAGTCGGGCAGAGAAGTGACGAAAGAGAAACTCATCAACGACGTCAAGACACTGCTTGACGAAGTGAACTGGGAATATGCCGCCATCGAGCGGCTTGATCCCCAGAATCTTACTGAGGAACTGATACCGTTCAACCTCGCAAAGGCAATGGAAGGGGACCCCAGGAACAACCTTGCACTCCAGCCCGGCGATGTCGTTACCATCTTTTCAACCAAGGACGTTCGCGTGCCGCAGGCCAAGACCACCCATCTGGTGCGGGTGGAAGGTGAGGTCGTTTCACCCGGTATCTATCAGGCCCAGCCCGGCGAAACCTTGCGCCAGTTGGTGATGCGGATAGGCGGACTGACACCGAATGAATATCTCTACGGCGCCCAGTTCTTCCGCGAATCCACCCGCATTGAGCAGCAGAACAAACTGGATCAGGTGCTGGACCGGATGGAACGGAGCCTGGCCGAGTCGGCGAGCAACCAGACCGCCTCGGCGCTGTCCCCGGAGGATGCCGCTACGCGCCAGGCCAGCCTGAAATATCAGCAGCAAACCCTGGCAAATATGCGGACTGTCAAGGCCACCGGACGGATCGTGTTGGACATTCCGCCCAATGCCGAAAGCATCGCGCAACTGCCCGACCTGCCGCTGGAGGATGGCGACCGCCTCTACATTCCGCCGCGACCGTCCGTGGTCCAGGTGATGGGGGGCGTCAACAACGAAAGCGCCTATATCTACAATCCGGACATGAACGTGAACGCCTACGTCAATCTGGCGGGCGGCCTCTCCGACGACGCCAACAAGGACGGGCTCTATGTGATCCGGGCGGACGGCAGCGCCATCGCACGCGAAAGCCAGGGCTGGTTCGCCGGCTGGTCACGCAACATGGCCATTTACGCCGGCGACACGATCGTCGTACCGATCAGGACCGAAGCGAAATTCAGTTGGACCAAGGAATTCAAGGACTGGACCCAGATCCTGTACCAGTTTGGCCTGGGCGCGGCAGGCATATCCGTTATTAAGAACCTTTAATTCTGGCGAACGTCAACCGGCACCGGCAAACCTATCCATGACAGAAAACATCGAAGCCGCGCGAGTGACACCCGAAACCGACGACGACGAGATCAGCCTGCTGGATATCCTCCAGATCCTGGCGGAAAACGCCCGGCTGTTGATCTTCGGCCCGCTCATCGTCGGGTTGGCCGCTCTGGGTATGGCGTTTCTGATCACGCCTACCTTCACCGCGACAACCCGGATCGTGACACCGCAGCAGCAGAGCTCGGCCGCCGCGGCGCTGGCGCAACTGGGTGCGCTGGCAGGCGCGGCCGGTGCGGTGGCCGGCATCAAAAACCCGGCCGACATGTATGTCGCGCTGATCAAAAGCAGAACGATCGCCGACCGTATGCTCGATCGCTTCAAGTTGATGAATGTGTACCAGGCAAAGTACCGCGAGGACGCTCGCACGAATCTGGCTAGCGAGACCAACATCAATGCCGGCAGGGACGGCTTGATCACCATCGATGTAGACGACCACGACCCCAAGCGTGCTGCCGCCATGGCGAATGCCTATGTCGAAGAGTTGTCGGCCCTGACTGGGAGCCTGGCAGTTACCGAGGCACAGCAGCGTCGGTTGTTTTTCGAGAAGGAACTGGCCAAGGCCAAAGAAAACCTGGCCCGCGCAGAAATCGTCTTGGGCGAGACAGGCATCGGCGAAAATCTGCTGAAATTCGACCCTAAGGTTCTGGGTGAAGGCTTTGCCACCCTCAAGGCACAGGTGGTGGCCAAGGAAGTGCAGCTATCCAGCATGCGCGGCTACCTCACCGAAAACAGCCCCGACTTCCGCCAGGCCCAGCAGGAACTGGCCGCGCTGCGCGCACAACTGGCCAAGGCCGATCAGAGCCGGCCCGCCACCGGCAACGCCGAATATATCAACCGCTACCGCGACTTCAAATATAACGAAGAGCTGTTTGGTCAGCTTGCCAAGCAATACGAACTGGCCAAGATCGACGAATCGCGCGAAGGCGCAGTGATCCAGGTGGTGGATGTCGCCCAGCCGCCGGAGCGCAAGTCCAAACCCAAGAAGGCGCAGATCGCCATCCTGACCACACTGGCCACTGGCTTTAGTCTGGTGTTGTTCGTATTTGTCCGCCGCGCACTGCAAAATGCCGACCAGGATCCCGAGCATGCCGCCAAGCTGGCCGCTGTTCGTGCCGGCTTTGCTCGGGTCTTGAAGTCCTGAGCTTAACAATGCAAGCGTGGTTCACAACCAACCCGGAATTGCTCCATCGCACGACGTTTGGTCGTCCGGGACGTGAGTTTCTTAGAAAACAATGGACTGCTGGGTTCAGAGGCATTGGGAAACATGCGTCTAACCTGCCGGCCTGCTATCCGCTTTGCCACTCTGGCTTTGAACGTGTTTGCTGGCGGCATCTTTCTGGCCGTTTTGGTGCTGCTGTTTGCCCAACTCGATATTGGCGGGCGTGAGGTCGAGGCGGCAGCACCGCCAAATTGGGTGCGAGGTGTGCTGGGGTAGTTTTTGTTCGTGGTTTGCGGTCTGTGGGTCTTCTATTTCTCGTTTCCTATTTCTCGTTGGTGAATCCGTTCTGCAGGGCGTGGCAGCATTAAGCGCATTTTCGTGTTCGCCATGAGCGCCATCGATACATCGCGTCTTCGCCGCCTGACTAAAGAGGGCAGTTGGATCGTCATCGGCCAAATCGCAGCGGTTTCTGGCGCGCTGGTGCTGGTGCGGGTGCTCACCGAATACCTCGACCCGGCGCAATACGGCCAGCTCGCGCTAGGGCTCACCGTAGCGGGCCTAGTGAATCAGGTGGTGATGGGCGGCATCACCGCCGGTATCGGTCGGTTTTATTCCATCGCTGCCGAAAAGCAGGACTTGGGCGGTTACCTGCATGCCACGCGATGGTTGCTGGCCTATGCAACGTTGGCCGTGGTGGTCGTCGGCTCGATCCTGATAGCTTGCTTGTTGTGGTTGAGCTATTCGCAATGGATGGGGCTCGCGGCTGCAGCGTTGATGTTCTCGGTGCTGAGTGGCTACAACAGCGCGCTCAGCGGCATCCAGAACGCCGCCCGCCAGCGGGCCATAGTGGCCTTCCATGGTGGGCTGGATGCCTGGCTGAAGATCCTGCTGGCGGTGGGCGTGATGCTATGGCTGGGCACCTCCAGCGCGGCGGTGGTGATCGGCTACATTTGCTCTTCCTTGCTGGTTACAGCTTCCCAACTCGTCTTTCTGCGCCGCACCATCCCTCCGCATCAAACGCACGCCCCGGATCATCAACGGTGGATGCTTCAGATGTGGGCCTATTCGTGGCCCTTCTCTTTCTTTGGAATATTTACCTGGGTGCAACAAGCGTCCGATCGCTGGGCGCTGCAAATCTTTACAGGCTCGTCTGATGTTGGGCATTTTGCAGTGCTGTTCCAACTCGGCTACACCCCTATCGCTCTTGCCACGGGCATGGCAATGAGTTTCATCGGTCCCATTTTGTATCAGCGGGCAGGAGATGCCACAAACCATGCCCGCAACCAGCATGTTCACCAGATCTGCCTGCGCATGACCCAGTTCAGTCTGATTGTGACGCTGTTCGGCTTCGCAATCACACTTGCCGCCCATAAGTTGATCTTCCAGATACTAGTGGCAGCGGAATACCGCGATATATCCTACCTATTGCCATGGGTGGTGTTGGGGGGGGGGCTTTTCGCAGCAGGGCAGGTGTTGGCCACGAAATTTTTAAGTGAAAATAAAACGACCGAATTAATACCCGTAAAGATCGTCACCTCTTTATTAGCTGTTGCGCTTAATTTTGTCGGGGCTCATTTTTATGAATTGAATGGCATCGTGGCTGCGATGGTTTTTTTCTCATGCATTCATTTTGGCTGGATTTCAATACTGATATGGCGGTCTATTGATAAGCAATCACGCTGAATCATAGCCGTAGCGGGCACGCCCGTTGCTACTTACTTCGAATTACTAATTGTGAGAACCATTCTATGCTTCAGAAGTTGATAAAAGTCATAAACAATTTTAGCAGCTATGAGTTCTCAATAAGATTCAAACTCGTTCAGATCTTTAGATACCCATACTTAAAGTTCAGAATCAAAGATTTTCATAGGTCTTCATACATACACCAATCTGTAAGTATTGGTAACTACAAGAACATTCACATAGGAAGAAATGTACATATACACAGAAATTCTGTTATTTGGGGAGAGTTGGCTGCTCTCAATAATGTAAGTATTGGGCCAGGCAATTATATTTATGGAATTGTAAAGTTTGGTCATCATGTTATGACTGCACCGGGTTGCGTTTTTGTTGGTGGTAGCCATGGATTTGAAAGTACAGATGAACCAATGATACTGCAAAATTGTTTCAATAATGGAGGGGTGGTAATTGGCAATGATGTATGGATAGGGGCCAATAGCACAGTTCTAGACGGTGTTGAAATAGGGAATGGAGTAATTGTAGGCGCTGGTAGCGTAGTTACTAAAAATGTTGAACCCTACACAATTGTTGCAGGCGTCCCTGCAAGGTTAATCAAACAGAGATAGCGTCACCATGTTCAACAAAAATATCAACGAACTCAACCGCCAGGCTTGGCTTAAGCAAACCCTCGCCAACCTCCCCAAAGGCGCGCGTATTCTTGATGCCGGTGCTGGCGAATTGAAGAATCGCCAACACTGCGGTTACTTGGAATATGTCTCACAGGATTTCTGTCAGTATGAAGGCATCGGAGGGGGGGCAACCGATGAAGGCTTGCAGATGAAATCCTGGGACACCAGCCGCATTGATCTGGTCAGCGACATCACCGGCATTCCTGCGCCCGATGCTAGTTTTGACGCCATAGTTTGCAGTGAAGTGTTGGAGCATGTGCCCGAACCCACCCATGCGCTCGACGAATTCGCGCGTCTGCTAAAGCCAGGTGGCAAGTTGATTCTCACCGCGCCCTTTGCCTCTCTCGTGCACATGGCCCCACACCACTACTGCAGCGGGTTTTCGCGCTACTGGTATGAATACCATCTGGCCTTGCGCGGTTTCAAGATCGTCGAACTTACCGCTAACGGCGACTGGTTTGCCTTTATCCAGCAGGAGCTGATGCGCCTCGGCAGCATGGAACGTCAGCGCGGCAACTGGGCCTGGCCGCTGGCGTATGCCTATGGGTTGCTGGGAATGCTGTATTTCAAATTGCGCGCCAACCGACGGGCGGAAGACCTCGCGTGCTTTGGCTGGCACTGCGTTGTGGTAAAAAATTGAGGTAGACAGAGAAACAATCGATGATCAGAAGACTCATTCGCTCAGCCATCGAGCCCTTCCCGGCAGTGGCGCTGTTTCTGCGTAACATGCGTGACTTGCTTGATCAACGCGACCCGCCAAGCCCGACACCGTGGGGCTTTACCCTGGCGGGCCACAAAACGATGGCGGCTGGGACGTTCGAGCCGGAGGAAACCACCTTGGTACGCAAGCTGCTGCAAGAGGTGGACGTGCTGGTCAATGTCGGCGCCAATGTGGGTTATTACTGCTGCCACGCTTTAAGCCTGGGTAAGCCAGTCATTGCCGTCGAACCCATCGCTCGCAATTTGCACTACCTACTAAAGAATATCCGCAACAATGGCTGGGCCAGCCAGGCACAGGTGTTCTCGGCCGCACTCGGTAGTGACACCGATATCCTGGAAATGTGGGGAGGGAGGACGGGTGCCTCGCTCGTCAAAGGCTGGGCATCCATTCCCGAGGGCTATGTAACACAGGTGCCGGTGTTGAGCCTGGATCGAGTCCTCGGAAATTCGTTACAAGGGAAGCGAGCCTTGATATTGGTCGATATCGAAGGCGCGGAATTCATGATGCTGCAAGGTGCCACACAGACCTTGGCTAACGAGCCGCCCCCGATCTGGATGGTGGAGATTTCAACCAGTGAACACCAACCGGCGGGCGTACCCATGAACCCGGATTTTGCAAATTCCTTCGAAATGTTTCTTACAAGAGGCTACCAGGCCTTCACGGCAGACGAGTCAATGAAGCAAATAACACGGCAAACCGTGGCCGAGGTGGTGGGTGGGAAGCGCAAACTGGAAACGCATAATTTTGTGTTTCGTTGATATCAGGGCCTGAACTTGTCACGTATACAAATCATCCCCCGCATCTTCGGGGGCCTCGGCAACCAGCTTTTTTGTTATGCTGCCGCCCGTCGACTGGCATTGGTGCACAACGCCGAACTAATCATCGACGATGTCAGCGGCTTCATACGCGACCACACCCACCAGCGCCACTTCCAACTCGACCATTTCAGCATCCCCTGCCGTAAGGCAACGGCGGCAGAGCGGCTGGAGCCGTTTGCACGATTTCGGCGTTATTTCAAGCGCCGTCTCAATCGGCGGCTACCGTTCGAGGAACGCGGCTACATTGTGCAAGAGGTCATCGACTTCGACCCGCGATTGTTGCAGGTCAAGTTGTGCGGCACGGTGTATCTGGAAGGGTATTGGCAAAGCGAGGGCTACTTCAAAGATGTCGAGCCAACGATCCGATCAGACCTGCGAATCAAGCCACCCATCAACAGGACCAACTTGGAGATGGCCGCCAGAATCCACGATTGCCTGGCCGTCGCGGTGCATGTGCGTTTCTTCGATGCGCCGAGTCGGGGCGGCATCAACAATGCCTCCGGTGAATACTACGCTCGCGCTGTGGCGCAGATGGAGACCTTCGCGCATGGGGCGCATTACTTTGTGTTTTCCGACCAGCCCGACGCCGCCCGTGCGCGCATTCCATTGCCTGATGCACGCATCACCTGTGTGGCGCACAACCAGGGTGATGCCAACGCCTACGCTGATCTGTGGCTGATGCGCCAGTGCCAACACTTTATCATCGCCAACAGCACCTTCAGTTGGTGGGGGGCGTGGTTGGCTGAAAATGCCGGCAAGATCATTATCGCTCCCGGTTTTGAACTGCGCGAAGGTGTCGCCTGGTGGGGGTTTGATGGATTGATTCCGCAGGGATGGATCAAGTGTTGACCTTGAAACTGCCCATGAACAAACTACTTACACAAGAATACTTTTCATGACACCAAGGCTTCTCGATTGCCTTTGCAAACCTATCACCAAATCACCGTTGCACCTTGTAAATACGGTTTCTGACAGAGGCGGAAATATGCAATCTGGGGATCTGATTTCGTTATCTGGAAAGCGCCACCCAATCATCAATGGTATTCCTCGCTTTGTTGAGTATGTGCCAATAACCGGGGCCACTTTTGCATTCCACTAATATTGTTTTCTACGATTATCGTCTTGTTGCTTCTGGAATTTAATTCTGGGGGAGGAACCTAGTGTGCGGCATTGTTGGCTATCTGCGTTCCCCGCCATTGCCAGTGGAGAGCTTCATCAAGTCGCGCGATCGCATGACCCATCGTGGTCCAGACGATACTGGCGTGTGGCAAAGCGCTGATGGCACCGTGCTCCTGGGGCATCGGCGCCTGTCCATTCTGGACCTGTCTTCCGCCGGCCATCAACCAATGGTCAGCGAGTGCGGTCGCTTTGTCATCGTCTTCAATGGCGAGGTCTACAACTATCTGGAATTGAAAGGCGAGCTTGAAGCGCTGGGGCACCGCTTCAAGGGTAGCGGCGATACCGAAGTCATCTTGGCGGCGTACCGTCAATGGGGCGAGGCTTGCCTGAACCGCTTCAATGGCATGTTCGCCATCGCCATCTGGGACGGGGGCACGCCTGATACGCCACCTTCACTGTTCCTGGCCCGTGACCGCGCGGGGAAAAAACCACTCTATTACGCCCATCGCGGCAGAACGATTACCTTTGCCTCGGAATTGAAGGCCATCCCGAAGGAGATGAGAGGCGGCATCGACCTCCAGGCCCTAAACCACTATCTGGCTCTGGGTTATGTGCCGGGCTCGCTCTGTATTGCCAGCGGCGCGAACAAACTTCCGCCCGCCCATGCGGCGCGTTTTCGACCCGATACGGGCGAATTAACAATCTGGCGGTGGTGGGAATTGCCAGTCCCTATGACCGACCAGCATCTCTTTACTGGTGAGGATCTCGCCGAGCAGAGCTGGCTGCTACTCACCGATGCCGTCAAGTTGCGGTTGCGCAGCGACGTCACAGTTGGAGTCTTTCTCTCCGGCGGTTTGGATTCCAGCCTGGTCACCGCCGCCGCTGTAGCAGTGTCTGATCAGCCCATTAACACCTTCACCGTCGGCGTGCCCGGGTCGAAACTGGATGAATCGCACCATGCACGTGCGATTGCCGACCATTCTTCCACCCGGCATCACCTGCTTGAGCTGCCCAAACCCTCACTCGACGTGCTGGATGAACTGGCTCCTTTTGTCGACGAGCCGATCGCCGATTCCTCGATTCTTCCGACTTATCTCCTCAGCAAACTGACCGCGCAACATGTAAAGGTGGCGCTCGGCGGCGACGGCGGGGATGAGTTGTATGGTGGATATGAGCATTATCAGGTTGCGTTGCGTGATCATCAGCGCTTGGGCTGGTTGCCGAAGCTATTGCTTAACCGCCTGGCGATTGCGGTGGCCAGGCTCCCTGCCGGAGTGCGGGGTAGAAACCGCCTGGCTTCGTTGCGCGGTGGTGTTGCTCAAGCCCATGTATGGGGATCTGCCTATTTTGACATTGATCTGAGGCGGCGCATCATGCATCCGGATGTCGTCAAAGCGCTGGGGGATAACCTGGGCGCCCCGGAAGCCTATTTGCTGCAATTGATGCAACAAGGCAGGAATGACGTTGATGCGCTGACCCGCACCGACTTCCATGCCATCTTGCCGGACGATTTTCTGGTCAAGGTGGACCGTGCCAGCATGGCCAATAGCCTGGAAGTGCGCACGCCGTTCCTTGATTATCGTCTGGTGGAACATGCCTTCGGCACGATACCCACAGACTGGAAAGTGTCACTTACCGAACGCCGCCGCGTGCAGAATCTGATGGCCAGGAAATACCTGCCTAAGGATTATCAACTTGGGCGAAAACAGGGTTTTTCGATACCCATGGATGAATGGCTGCGGCACAGCGATTTCGACGCGCGCCTCGAATGCATGCCGGAAAGTGTATTTAATCGTAACGAGACGGCCAGCCTGGTCCGCGGCCTGAAGGGGGGTCGAGCCAATGGTGCCCGACTGTTCGCATTGATGATGCTGACAATTTCCCAAGACAATTTGGATAACTCAGTGAGGTAAGCCCCCGGCTTTGCCGGGGGACTCACCAAGGTTTGACCTATACGGCGGTCGTTGTGAATCTTCAGTCTCGACCAAGAGATGGAGATTCACGATGAAAGAGTATCAGAGTTTGAGCCACACGAGATGGGACGGTAAGTACCACGTAGTTTTCATTCCGAAGAAGCGAAAGAAGAAGATCTTTGAGGTACTCCGGCGGCATCTTGGAGAGATATTCCGGGAGTTGGCGAAGCAGAAGGATTCGCAGGTTGTAGAGGGCCACCTGATGTCGGACCACGTGCACATGTGCCTGAGTATTCCACCGAAGTATGCGGTATCGAATGTAGTGGGGTACATCAAGGGCAAGAGTGCGATTGCGATAGCCCGGCATTTCGGTGGTCGGGAGCGGAATTTCACGGGCGAGGTGTTTTGGGCTCGTGGGTACTTCGTTTCTACGGTGGGTCTGGATGAAGCGATGGTCAGGGCGTACATCCGCAACCAGGAGCACGAGGATGAACGCTACGACCAGATGAAATTGAGCGTGTAGCCGCCCTTGGGCGGCTCATGAGTTGCCAGCGCCTTTGAGGCGCCCCACTGATAGGCCCCCGGCTTTGCCGGGGGTAATTTAACTCATGAGTCAGGAAAACACCTCGCCGGCCCCATCTGCACCGAAGGTTTCCATCGTCATGGCGGCTTTGAATAAGGCACATGACATCGGCAGTGCGATCGATAGCATCCTTGCGCAGACCTTCACCAACTGGGAATTGATCGTTATCGACGATGTCTCAACGGATACCATGGCGGATGTGGTTATGCGCTACGCCGAGAAGGATAGCCACTACGACTTGCCTGCAATGAAACCAACCTGAAGCTGCCAGCAAGCCTCAACAAAGGCATTGGGCTGGCGCAAGCTGACCTAGCGTTATTTTAATCCGTGGGATTGGTGTATTAAGTATGAGTATGGCCACTAGTTATAAGCTTTCGATTTGCATTCCCGCCTATAACCGATCGGCGCTTCTGCCCGCTTTGCTGGATTCGATCTTCACTCAGGAATATGAAGATTTTGAGGTGGTCATTTCTGAGGATGACTCGCCTGAGCGTATGGAGATGCGAAATGTGTCGGGTGATTACGCCGCGAAGTACCCAGGGCGGCTAACCTATGCCGAGAATCCATCCAATCTGGGCTATGACGGCAATCTGCGTCGACTGTTTGAGCTGGCGCGGGGCGAGTACGTCCTGTTTATGGGGAACGACGATATCATGTGCACCGGTGCGCTAGCTAAGGTTGCAGACGCACTCAATCGACATCCGGATATCGGCGTTCTCCTGCGCAGTTATGCGGCATTTGACGGAACGCCGGACACCGTGGTGCAAACCTTCCGCTATTTCGATCGCGAACTGTTCTTCCCCGCTGGCGTGGCAAGTATCGCCACGATCTATCGTCGCTCGGTGGTTATCCCCGGCATGGTCATTCACCGCGAGTCGGCGCTGCGCCATGCGACTGACCGTTTTGACGGCACGTTGCTCTATCAACTCTATTTGGTGGCGGAAATCCTGGCTGAAAGGAACGCCGTTTTTCTACCCGATATAACTGTTCTGTACCGCAACGGCGGCACCCCCGATTTTGGCAACAGCGCGGCGGAACAGGGTAAGTTCGAACCGAAGTCTCAGACACCCGCCTCGTCGCTACATTTCATCAAAGGCATGCTGGATATTGCCCGTTACGTTGAACAAGATCGTGGACTGTGGATCTACCGGCCGATCCTGCGTGACATTGCCAATTATTCCTATCCGCTGCTTGCGATTCAGGCAAGGCAGCGACTGCCGGTCTTTCTTCGCTATGGCTGGGGGTTGGCCCGCATGGGCTTTGGTTTTTACCCCCTGTTCTGGTGTTACTGGCTGGCGATACTATTTCTGGGGGTGCGGCGTATGGATGCACTCATCGGCTGTATCAAAAGACGACTAGGCCGTACTCCGATACTCGGCAAGGTTTACCAGGGCGCGGGGCGATGAAGATTCTTATTGCTGGCGATTGGCATTCCGAACTTCACGAAGAGGCGGTCTATCAAGCTTTTCAGCAACTAGGCCATGAGCCGGTGCGTTTTTCATGGCACCAATACTTCAAGCAGCAAGGAATGCTTGGCCGCTTGGCAGTGCCCCTGTTAAAGGCCCAGAACAAGTACATGCTCGGCCCTGTTGTTGATCGTTTGAACCGCGATTTGGTCGCTTTCGCCGCAAATGAACGGCCGGACATAGTGTTCATCTATCGCGGCAGCCATGTGTATCCGGGCACCTTACGCGAGTTCCGCCGGGTCGCACCCAACGCCATCCTTGTTGGCTACAACAACGACGATCCGTTCTCGCCACGCTACCCGCGCTGGAAATGGCGGCATTTCCTGGCTGGGGTGCCCGAATATGACGTGATGCTGGCATACCGGCTGCTCAATATAGAGGAGCTCAAGACTGCCGGAGCAAAGCGTGTGGAGTTGCTGCGCTCGTGGTTCATTCCGGAGCGGAATTATCCTGTTGTCTTATCTGACGATGAACGTGCACGTTTCGATTGTGATGTAGTGTTTGTTGGTCATTATGAGGACGATGGCCGTTTGTCTTATTTGGAGGAGATTGTGCGCCGCGGTTGGCGCTTGCGTATCTTCGGTCCGGGCTACGAATGGGATTCGGTCATATGTCGTTCTGCTCTTTTGAATGGGCATGTGCCCGTGCAACTCGTATGGGGTCAGGACTATAACCGTGCCCTTTGTGGTGCCAAAGTGGCACTGTGTTTCTTTTCTCGCTTAAACAGGGATTTATATACGCGTCGCTGTTTTGAAATTCCAGCAAGTGGTTCAGTGCTAATGTCAGAGTATTCCGATGATCTGGCTAGCCTTTTCCGGCCCAATGAGGAGGCGATTTTCTTTGGGAATGTTGCAGAAATGTGCGCTCGCCTTGAGGAGGTACTTGTTGATGATACGCGCCGCAGACAAATTGCTGCTGCAGGTATGGAGCGTGTTTGGCGTGATGGGCACGATGTCGCTTCACGAATGAAAACTCTTCTAGGCTGGGCCGAAGAAATTGCGGGGAATTCTTGATGAAATTATTAAGATCAACGATTGAACTGACCAACCGTACGCTGGGCCGGATCAAGGCCGGGCGTCGAGTTGCCATACCGCCTGGTTTCAATAGTGTACGTATCAATCTTGGCTGCGGCCTCGCCGTCACCCAAGGGTGGATCAACATCGATGGCAGTCTGAATGCGCTCGTGGCATCGATGCCGCCGGCAGTGCATCGCCTGATGTACCGCCTAACAGGCGCCAGGCAATATTACTCAGAGTCCGAATATTGTCGTTTGTTGGGTGAACATGTGTTCATTCACCATGACCTAGCAGCCGGAATTCCCCTTAATGATGGTGTTGCCGACTATATTTATTCCTCGCATTTTTTCGAACATCTGTATCGTACGGATGCGATACATCTACTACGTGAATGCCATCGAGTCCTCAAGGATGGCGCGATCCTTAGGATTTCCATCCCTGATTTCGAGTATGCGCTTTCACTTTATGCTGCGGGCAGGAAGGATGAAATGCTGCAAAACTATTTTTTTGTCGAAGATAGCGACAACCACTATTCCCGGCACAAGTACATGTACGACTTCCAAATGCTTGCGTCAATTTTGGAAGACCTCGGTTTTCGCAATATCACCAGGTGTCAGTTTCGTGTGGGGAAAGTTGCTGACATCGATATTTTGGACAACCGCGCAGACGAGTCACTCTTTATTGAGGCAAGCAAATGAATGTCATGCCCGAATCCTCCCTGTCGCCAGACCGTATTTCCTGCCAGGAATGCGGAGGAACCTATCCTGTGCGACACGGCATTCCGGTGATGTACCCGCCCGCAGGCAAGTAGCGGGCGGCTCGTCATGCTGCATGTTTATCATTTTCTTCTCGATCACCGTATCGGCGGACCGCATGTCTATGTCGATACCTTGAGAAAGGCTTTGGTGGGCAAGGTTGAGTCCACTGTCGTGACAACGGGCCGTGGTCCTATGACCGAGTTCGCGCTGCTCAATCTTCGTCATTACTGGTCACCACTTTATGGAATTGAACTACTGGTCAACGCAACGGTGCTGGTCGGGGCAGTGATGTTTGGGCGTATCAAGTCGCCGGCAAACCATTTTTCATGTCCACGGGGGCACAAATATTGCGCCGCTTTTGGCCGCGCGCTTGGTTGGAATGCCGGTGGTGTGGCATATGCACGAAACAACGCTGCGGTTTAGGGGCCTGGTTGATTTTGGCAGGCGCGTCTCTCAAGGGGGCGAGGCATGCGCTGGCGATCGTCGCAAATAAATCAGTCGAGGTTTATGGGCTACAAGACGCGGTGCTTCTGCCGGCTGCGGTAGACCCGATGTTCTGGACGTCCGATAAGGTGAGCGAGACCGATCGCGCTGCATGTGGCTGGATGAAAGCACGTGATGCAGAATCGTCTCCCTTACGCCTGTTGGCGGTCGGTAATCTCAACCCGCTCAAAGGAATGGATATCCTGCTTGAATCTTTGAAAGGGCTAGATGGACCGTGGCATCTCAAGATCGTAGGTTCTGAATTGGCAACACACCGGCACTATGCTGAATCGCTGCATCGGTCTGCAAAAGAGTTGGGCGAACTGCATTCGGACTCGTATGTTGATTTCCTTGGGTGGCAAGACAAGTCTTCGGTGCGGGCGCTGCTCGCCGACTGCGATATTTTTGTGTTGCCTTCCCGTAGCGAGGCTTGCCCAATTGCGCTATTGGAAGCGTTGGCAATGGGCTGTTGTTGCATAGCCGCCGATGTGGGCGACGTGCGATTGATGATGGCTCATGCTACGAATAGCAAGATTGTGGAAGCGAACTCAGCCGCTGAATGCCGTAAGGCAATTTTGGCCCTTCAAGCTGAATGCAAAACGAGATATATGCAAAAGACGGTCATTGGTGCTGCATGGCAATTAGACACGCTTGCAATCAAAACTGAAGCGCTTTATCGAAAGTTGGTTCGAGTTGGTTGATAGACTATGCACCTTAATAGGTCAATCCCCCTATTATTCGCGACCCCAGCGTTTCCGGCGCCCGACGGGCTATTGTGTACTCGCTCTTGACATTAGTATTTTCGAGTTTCTTCTATTTGGCGGCAAAAGATATGGCCATCGCTTCCGTTTTTTGGGGTAATGGCTTTGGTCATTGGTATGCACGGCTATGTAGCCTTAACGACTTCGAATGCTAATTTACTTTACATTTTTCGATATTTTCTAGTGTGGGTGTTGATATTTGGTACCGCATTTATCTGGTTTGCATATTCTGGTGAAGTGTTCGTTGCGCCATACGGCTTGGACTTTCAAACGGCGGAAAATACTCGATTGCTTGTGACAGCTGGTGTTTTTTCACTTTGTGGCTCACTGGTGGGATGGCATGTTGCGCTACTGAAATTCAAGTATCAACGCTATCCCGGGTTTGCTCTTTCAGAAAGGTATCGGCGGCGAATGCGTTTGGCAGGTATTTTCCTGGCTGTCGGTTTTGGCTTGTTATATGTATGGAAGGCGGGCGGAATTGTCGGCAGTGGAAAAACATATGCAAATGGGCAGGAGGGTTTTGATTTTGCCTTTAGTGTATTCAACATCTTTCAATATATCGGCATTTCACTGCTGCTGCTTGCAGGAGTGCGAAATGGATATGTCCATTCCGGTTATTTATTGCTAGCGGTAGGCAGTTTAATTTTAGGGATGTTGGTTGGTAGCCGGGCGGATTATTTGCCACAAGCATTTTTGATTTTGATGGTGATTTATAACCGTAAAGTTGTTGAGGCATTATGCAGGCATCAATATGTTCGAATGATAAAGTGGGCCGTGTGGGCAGTCGTCCTTATGGTTGTCGGCTATTTGTCGGCATCCTTTATTGCTATCTGGCGGAATGGTGTAAATCCTGTTGCCGCTATGTCTATTCTCCTGGAATCTGACCGGGGCTCGTTAATCAATGAGATATATGGTCACAAAATACTTTATCTGGAAACTGGCAACATGATGTTGGGTGGCATATACAGCGCGATAGTTCAAGCGCGCGATGGCATTACAGGATATTTGTGGGGAGAGAGCTATTTCAATTATCTGTTGATAGCACCGCCGGCTTTTCTGGGTTTCCCGAGGCCATTAGGGCTGGAGTGGCTGACGGATATCAATGGTGAAGTTATGACACAAGGTGGTATTTTCGAGGTGGCTGAGGCGTATTGGAATTTTGGTCTGATTGGTTGCTTTTTTGTCTCGTTCTTGATTTCTTATGTCTTTGGCTGGATTTTGAAACGTGGGCTTAAATACAATAATTATTTCTATTTAACTTGGTACTTGGTGTTTGGGTTCATGGGTTTCAGGGCAATTTGGTATCAAAATTTTAGTTATTTCAGGATTATGACGGTCATGTTGGTTGTTTATGTGGCAGCACTATTTGCCTTCAGATGGTTTGTGGTAAGTGGAAATCAACCCCGACACTACGTAAATAGATCAGATGATCGATTACCCGGATTTAAGGTCTGATGTTCATTTTGGGCATAAACGCCTACCACGGCGATTCTTCCGCTTGCGTGGTCAGGGACGGGGTGCTGGTCGCGGCGGCTGAAGAAGAGCGCTTTCGCCGCATCAAACATTGGGCGGGGTTTCCGTCCGAGGCCATCCGCTATTGCCTGACCGAGGCGGGGGTGGAGTTGGCGGGGGTGGACCATGTCGCCATCAATCAGGACTCGGGCGCCAACCTGTGGCGCAAGGTAGCCTACATGGCGTTTCGCCGGCCTGATCTTTCGCTGGTCTTGGATCGCATCAAGAACAAGCGCGAGCGGTCGGGCGTGGATGAGGAACTGGCGGGGACTTTCTCAGAGCAGACGATGCGCGCCAGGGTGCATCAGGTGGAGCACCACTTGGCGCATCTGGCTTCGGCCTACCTGGTATCGCCGTTCGACGACGCCACGGTGGTGTCGGTGGATGGCTTCGGCGATTTCGCCAGCGCGGCCTGGGGACGCGGGCAGGGAGAGCGCATCGAGGTCGAGGAGAAGGTCTATTTTCCGCATTCGCTGGGCATCTTCTATCAGGCGCTGACCCAGTATCTTGGCTTTCCCAATTACGGCGACGAGTACAAGGTGATGGGCCTGGCGCCTTATGGTGAACCAAAGTTCCTGCCGGAGATGCGGCGGATCGTGTTATTGCACGACGATGGCACGTTCCGGCTCGATCTGGATTACTTCCGGCACCACAAGGAGAAGGTGGAGTACGAGTGGGAAAACGGGGAGCCGAAAGTAGGCGCATTGTTTTCCAATGCGTTGGCTGACTTGCTCGGCCCTGTACGGCAGAAAAGTGAGGAACTGACACAGCGCCACAAGGATATCGCCCGTTCCATTCAGGCGATGTACGAGGAGGCCTTCTTCCATCTGCTCAACTCGCTGCACGCGCGCCATGGCGGCGAGCATCTGGCCCTGGCCGGCGGTTGCGCGATGAACTCGGTGGCGAACGGCAAGGTGTATCGCAACACGCCTTTCAAGAAGGTCTATATCCAGTCCGCTGCCGGCGACGCGGGCGGCGCTATCGGCGCGGCCTATGCCGCGGCAGCAGAACTTGGCGAATGCGGCTCACGCTTTCACATGGACCATGCCTACTGGGGGCCGGCCTACGTTGACCAGGATATCGCTGTGCTGCTGGAGCAGGAAGAAGCGGCTCTGGACCGCGAGGACTGCTCAGTGCGCCGCATTGACGACGAGGCGGCCTTGGTGCGCGAAACCGCTGAGGCTATTTCACAGGGCTTGGTGATCGGCTGGTTCCAGGGGCGCATGGAGTGGGGCCCGCGTGCATTGGGCAATCGTTCAATCCTGGGCGACCCGCGTCGGGCGGACATGAAGGATATTCTCAATCTGAAGATCAAACGGCGGGAGTCGTTCCGGCCTTTTGCGCCGTCGATATTGCGTGAACACGTTTCGGAGTGGTTCGAGCAGGATGATGACGTGCCGTTCATGATGCAGGTATATCCGATTCGGATTGAGAAACGGACGGCCATTCCGGCAGTAACTCACGTAGACGGGTCAGGTAGATTGCAGACGGTTTATCGGGAAACCAACCCGCGCTACTGGCACCTAATCGACAGGTTCCGTGAGATGACTGGCGTGCCGATTGTGTTGAACACATCTTTCAACGAGAACGAGCCGGTGGTGTGCAAACCGCGTGAAGCGCTGGATTGCTTCCTGCGCACGAAATTGGATGTGCTGGTGCTGGGGGATTGGATCATCAGACGTGGCACATAGCATCTAGGCCGAATCGTGAAAATTTCTGTCATCACGGTGGTCTTCAACAACCGCGAGTCGATCGCGGCGGCGCTTGATTCGGTGCTTGCGCAGGCGAATGTGGACTACGAATTGGTGGTGATCGACGGCGGCTCGACTGACGGCACCCTGGAGGTCTTGAATCGGTATACCGAGCGGATTGCGGTGCTGGTGAGCGAACCAGACCGGGGCATATATGATGCGCTAAACAAAGGTATTCAGCGGGCCAGCGGAGATGTTGTTGGCTTTCTGCATTCCGATGATCTGTTTGCGGATACAGGTGTGTTGTCGCGTCTTGCGAATATCTTTGCTGATCGAAGCATGGATGCGGTCTATGGCGACCTGGTTTATGTGAGAAAGGTCAACCCGGACCAAGTGGTGCGCTATTGGCGGGCTGGCGATTTTTCTCGCAGCCGCCTGGGTTGGGGGTGGATGCCACCGCACCCAACTTTTTATGTGCGGCGCAGTGTTTACCGGCAGATAGGCCTGTTTGATACAACATTTCGGATTGCTGCTGATTACGATTTCATCCTCCGTTTGCTGAGCCGGAAGGGGGTTAAGGTGCGGTATATCCCCGAGGTGCTGGTGAAAATGCGTGTGGGCGGAGCCAGCAATCGTTCTTTGCGAAATATCGTGCGGAAATCGAGCGAGGATTTGCGGGCATTAAGGCGCAATGGAGTTGGGGGAGTTGGCGCGCTGATGTGGAAGAACTTAAGCAAGCTTCCACAGTTCTTGAGAAGTTAAGAAGTTATCCGTAAATAATGTTTATGGTTAATGGAACCTTCCTGAACGCGATGATCGCCGCTGCAAGATGGTTGAGGCCGAGGAAGCTGCGTTCGAGCTTTTCGTACCGCACGAGCAACTTGCGAAAGCGATTGAACCAGCTATGCGTGACCTCCACAACCCACCTCCGGGCTCGCTTCGCGGGATGCCGCCGCTTCTCTTTGGCTTCCTGGCCGCGCCCTTTGACGTTAGCGATGTAGCCATGTTCTTCAATAATGCACAGAGCCGGATTGCCGCTGTAGCCCGCATCGGCGCACAGGTGCTTGCTGCGCCGCTCAGGCGGCGTGGGTCGCTGCACCACGATGGCCTCAAGGACTGCAGCAACCTGGCTGACATCATGTCGATTTGCTCCGGTCACGATGATCGAGAGCGGGACGCCACGACCGTCCACCAGCAGATGACGCTTGCTCCCATTTCTTCCCCCGATCCGTCGGGTTCGGCCCGACGGCTTCTTGTGCCAGCGGCGCCTTCATCATTGCGCCGTCGATACTCTGCCATCGCCACGCAATGCCCTCCAGATCATCGTACTCCGCCAGTCCGGCTTTCCACAAAGCTTCGAATACGCCGGCCTTCTGCCACTCCAGAAAGCGCTTGTGAATTGCGCTCGCACTGCCGAAGCGTTCGGTCGGGAGCGCCTTCCACTGGCAACCAGTGCGCAATACATAAACAATGGCCTCGAATACCAAGCGTGCCTCTTTGGGTTTGCGCCCCGCGCCGGCTTTGCGCACATAATCCCTGGTCCCCTCACGCTGGCGCCCGGGAATCAACGGCTCGACCCGCTGCCAAAACGCATCTGACACGACCCACGCTGGCAACCTGCTTTTCGCTGTACCTTTCGCCATCTCTGATCTCCCAATATCGGACGCGCCGAGATGGGAAACCAGTGTGACATGTTATTTACGGATAAGCTCTAAGTCTCTTGTCTGGCTGTCTGAGTTTGGGTTGGAGCTTAGCAAGTTCCTAAAGGTCGAGTTATTTGTTTTGCAGAATCAAAGGATTAGGCTTCTATGACTTTAGTCATATGGTCGGCCTCAGGGGTTGACGTTACATTCCCGCCGTGGGCAAGGATATGTTCTGGCGCGCCTTAACAGGGCGCAACTTCTTGCAGAGAGACCGAGGAGAAATTATTTGATTCAGTTGTTCGTTGGATTGATTCTCACTTTGCTGACCACGCCAGCCTTCATCTGGGCCGCACACAATTACGGTTGGCTTGATCATCCCGACGAGCGCAAGCGCCACCATTGTGCCATCCCGGTGGTGGGGGGCTTGGCCATGTCGTTTGCGATAGCGGTGTGCGCGTTGTGGCAACTTGCCCACAATGAAGTCTTCTGGGGGGTTTTTGCCGCCACGTCCATTATTGTTGCCATCGGTTTTCTGGATGACTTGAAGGGTTTGCCGGTGGCGCTCCGTTTTGGAGGCCAGGGCACTGCTGCGTTGATGATATCTACGTTTGCGGGTGTGCAGCTTACCCAGCTGGGGGACCTGTTTGGACTGGGCCCCGTCACTCTTATCGGGACGCTGGCGGTGGCGTTGACCGTATTTGCGACCGTAGGCATGGCCAACGCGCTCAATCTATCTGATGGGATGGATGGTTTGGCCGGGGGGTTGGCGTTGATCGCGGCCGTCTTCCTTACGGCTGCAGCCTATCTATCAGGCATGAAGTTAGAGTTTCATGCCTTACTCATCCTGGGAGGGTCGTTGAGCGGTTTTCTGTTTTTCAATATGCGTTTGCCTTGGCAGGGCCATGCCAAAGTGTTCATGGGCGATTCAGGCAGCCTGATGCTAGGTTTCTTGCTGGGCTTTTCGGCGGTCATGGTCACGCAGGGTGGGAGAAATCTGCTTCCGCCGGCCGCTGCACTTTGGTTCTTTGCCATTCCACTTTGCGATACCGTAAGTCTGATGTTGCGCCGCATGTTCAAGGGGGGAAGTCCGTTTCATCCTGGCCGTGATCACCTCCACCACATCCTCGTGCGTGTGGGATATTCCGACAGCCAGGTCGTACGCTTTATTCTGCTGGTCGCGGCAGTGTTCGCCCTAGTCGGTTTTTTGGGCTGGCGCTGGGGTGTGCCTGATGCCGTATTGTTCTATGGGTTTCTGGGCCTGTTTGCAGTCTATTTCGCTGGGGTGAGGCATGCTTGGAAATTGATGCGGTTGATTACGCCGTTGCCGAATATAGACAGTCATACGATTGAAAGGCCAGACTCAACTACAGGTAGCGCGCGGTATTGAAGAATTCGAAAATTTACCGGTCGCAAAGTTGTTGTTTCCTGCAGAGGCGCTTGAGCATATGGCCAAGAAAGACAATGTGCTTACTGCTCAAGCGCTAACATTGCAACACACTGCGGGGTTGGCGGAGACGTTGAACCATACCATGGATGTCGGAATAACCTGACGATCAGTGCAATGAAGTCCAGACTGGAAAGATAGGTTATTGCGCGCCATTGAACAGGAGCAATTGCCGAATGAATTGTGTTCGGCTCGAATGAGCGCAATGTCGCGGTGGCGCAGGAACCGATCTTATATACCGACTGCGCAGGCAACGGTTATCTCCCCCTGAATTGATGGTAATCCTCATCGGCATCAGACAGCCGCGCGCACAGGCGCGGCCTCAACCACGATCGCGTGCTGGTCAATTGTCGGCATGCGGCATTGGCGCCGCATGAGATTGCTACTTCCGCCATCGTTTTGGCCGACAGTGCATCGACTGACGACGAACGAGCCGTGGCCACCCGAGAGCGCCGCTAGTGCCGATCTGTTCATCGAGAAGTGCATTTGGCACAGCCTTCTGCCTCTGTTGTTCGCGGAGCAGGATTTGCCGCCTGTCGTCGAGCGCGCTCGTCGCGCAGTGGCCGGTTGGGACCGGATCTTCGCTACCCGCGCTCGCCTTTTTCACGATTCGATCGCTACCGTCTGTGGGATTTTCTCGAACCAGCCATTAATACTGATTAAGGGCGCCGACTTCGCGCATCGGCTCTACCCTGAGCGCTGCCTGCGCCCAATGCAAGACATCGACGTGCTCGTCCCGGCTGCGGAGTTTGAATCCGCCTGCCGACTGGTCCAGAACGTGGGCTTGGTCCCGCAGCGCCGCATAGGTGTGACACGTGACCCCGGGTACCACGAACGGGTGTTCTTTCTCGGGAAGATCATCGTCGAGGTCCACCAGTCGTTCGTTCAGCGGCCGCGACATCGAATCGAGTACGACGCGATTTGGCAACGGCGCGTCCCCTTGGAAGTCGAGGGCCATCGGGTGTCTCGCTTGGATGACGTTGATGCGCTGCTCTATCAGGTCCTCACGCTGGCGATAGATCGGTATCACGTCCGGTTCATCCGCTTCGTCGATCTCTGGATTCTGCTGCGCCAGCGCGAGGGCATCGCCCTCGCCGCTGCGGAGCGCGCGCGCGACTGGCAGATTGCCCGCGCCTTTTATGGATCACTCAGCCTGGCTTGCCGGCTGTTTCCCGAGTTTCGCACCCCCGACGTGGAAGCTGCGATGGAGCGGGCGCTTCCAAATTCGACCCGGCGGTTTGTGGACCGGTGGGTGTTGCCGGCCCCCGCGGAGTGCCGGCGCACTGAACCTCTGCCCCGCATGCTCCAGCTTTGGCGTGCCATTTGCCTGCTGGACACATTTGCGCGCAGGGTGGCATTTGCGGGCTACCGCGTGATCGCGTTGGCGCGCCGGTGGCGCTCCAAATAGACGCCACACGCAGAGCAGAGCGAATCGTTTGTTGAAGTATGTGGTTGCTTGTTTGGCGCCTATTTTTGGCTTGACACGTTTTTGAGGACGTGTGTTTAATATCAACCTCAACTGGTGACCCACACGTCGTGCGCATTCGTTATTTGTGGGCCTTGGAACCTTTAGGAAACAACGTTGGAGGATACGAAATGACCAGTACGTTCGTTGCAACTGCGGGTTTGGATGCGGCGCCACTCGAGGATGGTTCCGTGCTGTACAACCCAAAGACCGGAAAGTTCATCATGCTGAATCGGTCGGCGGCCTTTCTTTTTAACGAAATGTCGACGCCCAGGACGGACGACGAATTGAATCACGGTCTGTGCGCGGCCTTTCCGGACATGGCGACTGCAGCCGCTCAGCAAGAGGTCAGCCAAGCCCTTGAACTTCTGAAGGAATTGGATCTCGTGCGTCAGTGCGGTGCAGACGAAGCCGACGCCACCACAGCGGCGCTTAACCGCGCGTCTCCCAGTCCGGAGGAAGGTAAGGGCAAGCCGAAAGCCTTCGAACGGCCCTCCGCCAAGGTGTTGGACGAAGACGAACTCCTGAAAATTTTCCAGATGACGGCGGCGGAAATCAGCGTGGCGTCGTGCTGGTGGAACGCCTGTACCGTTGGTTGTGGCTGATCGGGGCGTTCTTCAATCCCGGAACATCAGCATCAAATAGATCTGATTGTGAATCACCCCGGGGTTGGTGTTCACCCCAGGGTGTATTTTTGTCCTATCTGACGGGGATGCGGGCGGCGTCCGGTTGAGATACGGTAAAGGGAAATTTCGCTGATGAATAAATTACAGACCAAGGTCGTGCGAGGCGTCACGCTTCGCGCGGATCCGGCCCGCGAGCCGTGCTTCAAGGTCGTGCACGATGCGGCCGAGTTGGCGGACTATGCGGACATGTCTGACACGTCCCGGCGCCAGCGTCTGCACAAGCACATGCACAACGAGATGCAAAGCCTAGAGATGGCGGCGCAGTCATTGGCGGATTTTCCCGATGCTCCATGGGACCTGCGCATGAGCCTGGCGCGCCAGTGCTGGGACGAGCACCGGCACACGCGCCTTCTGCACCGGCGCCTGTTGGAACTGGGCGGCCACAAGGGGGAGTTTCCGGTAATGAACTACGAATGGAGCATTACCTGCATGGTGGACTCCATCTGGGCCCGGATTGCGATCCAGAACCGCACGTTCGAAGGCGGCGAAATCGATCTTCTGCGGCAACTAACGAAAATGTGGAGGGAAGCGGGCGACCCTGTTACAGCGGAGTTGCTCGAAGGTATCCTCGTCGACGAGATTTCGCACGTCCGCTTTTCCAACGCCTGGTTCAAGCGCATGTCCACGGAAGATCCAAGGGTGTTGCTGAAGCTCGCATCCGCGGTGAATTTTCTCAAGACAGTAACCAAGGCGTTTGAGCCGGAGCCGGGGGAGGTAAACGCCGTTGGTGTGAATCTTACCGGCTTTGAGCACGTAGAGGTGTTGGCGAACATCGCGGATCGGCGTTTGGCGGGCTTCACGGAACGCGAAATCGGCGAGATCCTCCGCCAGGAGAACGAACTGCGGACGCCTCGAATCGAAGACAAGGTCAGCTACGAGCTGGAATCGCAGTGAGCGTGGCGTCACTTGATTGCGCTTGGCTGAATCAGGCGCAGGCGCTTGCCCCCGGCGCGGTAGGGCGGTCGAACGCGTCTCACGCAAGAGCATGGTTCCGAATTGGCGACGTCTGCCTGGAGCTTGTCTCCGACTATCAAGACCTCCTCGATGAGTTCGAGACGCGCTATCGCGATTGTGGGCTTGCGGAGCGCTCGCAGGACTTGATAAACATCCGCTGCACAGCCGGCTATCTTCCAGGTACGTCGCTGCTATGGCTGTCCTTCGATGGTTCAAACTTGCCGGACCCGATGGAAGCTGCCTTAACGCCGTTCCGCATGCTGCGGCATCTCAGGCGCTACGTAGAGCAAAGGGGTCCGCTTCCTGGCTGGCGCATGCTGGTGAATACTGAGGCGAGCAATCGGGCCCTTGCCGCAGGCGACAGCCGTACCGTCGTGATCAACCTCGACGAATCGCCGCCCGAGTTCGTGACCGATTGCATCGTCAGCCTTGTCCAGAGTGCGCAGCAAGGCGTGTTGTTTCTGCATGCCGCGTCGTTCGGGATTGCCGGTGCGGGGGCGTTGCTAATCGGCCGAAGCGGGGCGGGGAAATCGACGACCTCAGTTGCATTGGCAGCGCGGGGCCATTCCTTCCTCGGCGATGACTTGGCGGCAGTTCGCCTCGCCAGCAGGGAAGTTCTTCCATTTCCCAAGTCGGCCAGATTACGCGATGGGGCGTTCGTGCGCTCACTCGACCGCCGGGTGCGGGCGTGTCGCCACACGACAGTTACCGACCCCAAGGGCATTGCGCGAACGCTCATCAGCATGGGCGACCTGTTCCCCGCGTCTGTCGGCGGGCCATTGCCGCTGCGATTCGCTTTCCTGCTGGACGGGTTCGGCGAGCGCGTTGCGATTAGAACATTTCGACCGCAAATCGGCGACGTGAAGCGGCTGAAGTCGGTGGTCAGTGAAGCGATTCCGTCGTGGGGAATCTCGCCCGGGCGAGACCTGATGAAATTTCTCACGGTGGAAAAGCTGTTGTCAGAACTGCAATGCTATCTGCTTGAACTCGGCTCTCCCGATGAAAGTGTGGCGGCAATCGAAAACGTGATGGAGGAAAGATGCAATTGAACGTCAAGGATAGAGGTGAACATGTCGCAACATTTCGCTGGATCGAAGTGAATTTGATGGAAACGCTCGCGCGGTGGGTACCCACGACGCCGGAAACCGAAGTGAAACTGGTCTTCGGTTCACATATATGGGACGTCGCCCAGCATGCCGACAGCCTCGGAAAGCGGACCCAGGAGCTGCGCATGCCGCTTCAGCACAGCCTTGAACCCTCAGGCAGTTACGTTGCGTTTCTCAATGATCTTGCCGCGACGGTTGAGACGAAAAAGCGGGTCGCTGGGTTTTACGACTGCGTACTTCCCAGCCTCGAGCGACGCTTTCGTGACTACCTCGGGCGGGTCGATCCGTTGCTCGACGGTCCCACGGTTCGCATCCTCGATCGGATCCTGTTCGACATTGCCCGTATGACGACCGAGGGCCGCGCTTTGCGGGAGGAAGTGCCCGCGGTCGGGTTGGATGATCCAGCCTGGCTCGACCGCCTGAGACGACGCGAGGCATCCCTGGAGCATATCGTGGTCAACCGGTCCAGCCAGATGGCCGGTGCAGTGTGAGTATTGGCATGGACACATCAACCATTGGATACATCCTGGTGCGCGGGAATGTCAGGCTACGGGCAAGTCCGGCGAGGGAGGCTTGCTTCCGGGTGGTCACGGACCAGGCCCACATGAGCAAGTTCGCGGTGGGGTCGCCCGACCACCGACGGGAGATGCTGCATGGCGATATCAACGAGGAGATCCAGAGTCTTGAGATCGCCGCGCAGTCGCTCGCGGATTTTCCCGATGCGCCATGGGAAATCCGCCTTCATCTGGCCCGGCAATGCTGGGACGAGACGCGTCATGCGCGGGCTTTCCTGCGGCGGCTCATGGAGCTCAAGGGGTGGAAAGGGGAATTCCCTATCATCAACCAGGAGTGGGGGGTCGTCTGTATGTTCGATTCGCTGGCCGGCCGCTTGGCGGTTCAGAACCGGCTGTTCGAAGGCGGCTCCTTGGACGTCTTGGCCGAATCGGTCGGCTCATGGGAGGGGTGGGGCGATAGTACGACCTCGGTGATCGTGGATGCCGTGGCGGCCGATGAGATCCAGCACGTTCGCTTCGCCAACGATTGGCTAGCGACACTGAAAACCGAGGATCCCAAATCGCTTCTGAAAGCGATTGCCGCGATGAGCGCGGTGCGTGCTTGGACTGCGGCCCTTACGCCCCCTGGACTAAGAATGGAGCATATTATTCCCGTCAATACGGAGGATCGCCGTCATGCCGGATTCTCCCTCGACTAGGCCGGCCCAACAGGCAACGAAGAGTTTCGTTGCTTCCGCGCCACTCGATCCCGCGCTGTTCGTAGATGGGCCCGCGCGCGACGAGCGCTACGATGTGAAGGATCGATGGCGAGAGTGTGTCAACCTGCCTGCCGATCATCCTCTTCATCAGGTCGAGTTCACTCACCGCCAGATGAACGAAGAGGTCAACGGACTGGAGTGCTCGGCCAGTTGCATCAGTGACTTTCCCGACACTGAGTGGGAGCTTCGGATGTGGTTTGCGCGGCAATGTGCCGACGAGGCCCGCCATGCGCACATGTTCCGGCGCCTGCTGGAGAGTCAAGGCGGGCACCTTGGTCAGTTTCCGGTCCTGAATTTCCAGTACCGGATTATCACCAGGGCCGATAGCTTGCTGGGTCGGCTCACAATCCAGAATCGCACCTTCGAAGCTGGAGGCATAGACGCCGTCTCCTGGGCGGCCGAGCACGTTCGGGCCGCCGGCGATACGAATCTGGCGGACTTCTTCGACTCTCAGCTTGCCGACGAAATCATCCACGTGCGATTCGCAAATGAGTGGCTTCGCCGGACTATCCGGGAAAATCCGCGCGAGCTGCTCAGAATGGGCGCGACGATGACGATGGCTGCGAAGGCCTTCGAGCAGGTGATGGGAAAAGAGGCGACTGAGGGAGTTTTTTATCCAACCGAAAGGCTCGGCCGCCTGGAGGCTGGATTCACGGAACAGGAAGTCAATCAGGCGGCTGAACTCGCCCACCGTGCGTCGGAAAAAGGCAATCATCGTGGCAATGCCCCGCCCTGAGCTGATTGATGCAGTAGGGAATTTGTTGCAGGCTGAACCGGCGCGAATCATGGCTCTCGCTTCGAGTTTGCGGGCGCCGAACCGCTCGATCGAGTCAACCGTCGAGGGGATGAGCATGGGTCAGGGCCTCCTCCCAGGGTCCCGAATCCGGATAGAGTTGATCGAGAGAGCGCGGTATGACGCCGGCGAGGTCATCGCTTACCTGTTCGATGGCCAGGTGATCGTGCATCGCGTGGTGCATCGAGGCCGGATTGGCGTGGCTGCCGGTCATGTCCTCACCCGCGGCGACGCGACACTGGTCCCCGATCCTCCGGTGGAACACGCCCGGATTCTGGGTCCGGTCAAAGGAGTCTGGCGGGAAGGCCGTTGGACGGAAGTGAGCGGTCCGCCCCGCAGGTCGTTCCGCGCCAGGGCTGCTTCGTCGCTGCTGCTGGTTGCAGCAGCGGGCGCTCTTTATCTGAGCCCGCGCGCAACCGCAAGTATGCTCATTGTGCTCAATCGCGCAGCACGGGTGCTTCGCGTCGCTTTAGCACGGCGGTTCCGGCCGCACACGCCGGTTCCTCCTACGACTCCCTGAGTTCGGTCGTCTCCGATGCGAGGTGGCTTCGTCGCCTGTTTGGGCGGAAATTCGCAGGTGCTGGAGCGCGCCGTGGAACACATGCGCTGGCACCGCGGGAAACCAGCCCGTCACCACTGTGGGGGCGTCGAGATCGCCGCTTTTGTCGACGCAATCGAAGGGCCTATCGTGGAAACTCGCGCCGGCGCGACCACGCTCGTCCACGGCAGTTCACCGGCGCCCCTCGCAGAGCTACAGCGGAACGGGAAACGGTTCGCGGCGCTGGAATGGGATGGAAGGATATTGCGGGCGAGCCGGGATCCGCTCGGGCTCGCGCCGCTTTTTTACAGGGTATTTCCGGGATCCGTATGGCTGGCGACGGAGGTGGCGCCGTTGGTGTCTCTGGAGACTCCCGTTCCGGACCTGGACGCTCTAGCCGCCAGGGCCGCCTTCGTTCCTATCGACGGGCGTACCGGATGGAACGGCATCCATAGAGTTGTGCCGGGGTGCACGCTCGAAATTGCTGTGTCGAGCCTGCAAATTCGCTCGCGCCGGTATTGGTTTCCTGAGCGTCTCTTCGGCACCTATCGTGGCGGCTACCAGGAAGCGCTGGTCGAGTTTCACGCACGATTCGACACCGCTGTAAAGCGCTGCTTCGAGCCTCGAAGCGCTATCCTTCTCAGCGGCGGGTTGGACTCCGCCGCCGTAGCCGTGACCGCCCGCGCAGCCGGGCAAGGTCTGCCGCATCTTTTGCACGTGTACTATCCCGCCTTGCCCAAGACGCACGAACAGCAGTACGCCGCCGCGGTTGCGACCGCAGTCGGCGTGCCGCTCCACACGCTTTCGGGAGAGGTCACACCCTGGGATATTGGCGCCGAGCTCGACCTGCATGGAGTTCCTTACAGCTGGCTCCCGTACGGGATGCATAGACCGGCTCTCGCTCATATTGCCGCCGTAGGCATCAGCGTCGCGCTCGACGGTCATGACGGCGACGGTGTGCTCGGCCCTCCGGGCCGTGCCGTTTGGGGCAACCTGATCCTGAAGGGAGAATTGTGCCAGCTCTGGAAATCGTACTGGCGTTACGGCGCGAGGCGCGCGTTACGCGGGGTTGCAGCCGATTTCGTTCCTCCGGGCTTGCGGCCCCCGTGGTACAGGCCGCCGACCTATATGCAATCAGTCAGCCGGTACTTTTGCGACCCTCTCAGTACGCGAATCACGGGCAAGGATATCTACCGGTGGAGATGGCCGGCAGACTTGTGGCGGGCAAGACAGATCCAGCCTTTGCTGCCCTGCGCCGTCATTTCGTTCGAAGTGAAAGAGATCGAGGCGGCCAGTTACGGCATCGAGCTGCGTCACCCCTTTGCCGACCGTGAACTCGTCGAATTCCTGATCTCGCTCCCGTGTGTCATCAAAAACGATCCGGGGCGTGCAAAGCCTTTGCTCGTCGACGCGATGAGAAACGAACTTCCGGAGATCATTCTCGATCGCCGCAAGAGCGACTACACGGCTGCCGTTCGCCAGAGAGTCGACCCGGCCCATTGCATCGAAATAATTCGTGCGTCCAAAATCCGCTTGCCGCACGTCGAATACGCGCGCCTCTTTGATGATGGCGAGTCCAACCCGGAGAATATCCCGTTGTTCCTTCTGGTCAACCTTGCCCGGGTCCATGAATTTGCCCGACGTGCCACATGAACCGCCGTCGGGTCAAGGTGCGAACTCGCTGCCGGTCGTCATTCGCGGCAAATAGTGCCATTCTGCCTTACGCCAGTGGACATTGAAGTGGACTCGCTGCCCGTCCTGGAACCCTCGCTTGCCGCTGTCGTTGCGCCGGCGAGCGTGAACGAGTTTCTGGAGCACTATTGGAAGCGAGAGGTTTTCTATTGTCCCGGTTCTCCACGCCGCGTGGAACCGGTGCTGCGTGAGTTGGGTCCCACGGCGGTCGCGGGACTCGTCTGGCAAAGTGCGCACTGCGCCGTCCTGCAGTCGCACTCGAACGAGCGCGGCTCCGCGCGTCCATCCACCGCCGCGGCGCTGGAGGCTTATGAAAAGCGCGGTGCCACCTTGTATTGTCGAATGAAAAACGATTGGCCGCTCGCCAGGTGGACCTCCGCTCTCGCCGAGGAACTGGGAGAGCCTCCTATTGGAGTGACCGGGGTCTTTGCCGTGCACGCGGGCAACGGCACGCTGCCGCATTACGATTGGAACGAGAACTTCACCATACAGATTCTCGGCAGCAAGCGATGGCTGGTCGCAGGCGGGTTCGTCACCCACCCGGTTTCGAACTGGAGGATTGGGGATCCCGCGCCGCCCTATTCCGATGCTGCATGCCCGCCCGGCGAAATGCCGGCGGATGCGCAGGAATACCTGCTGACGCCGGGTTCAGTGCTCTACGTCCCTCGCGGATACCTGCACCAGGCTACGGCAAACGGCACGGCGGACAGCCTGTCGTTGAGCATGAGTCTTCCCCCGACCCCTTGGGCCGTGGTCTTGTGTACGCTCCTGAGCGAGCGCTTGCTCGAGGATGCGGAGTTTCGTGAAGCCCTTTGCGGGGCGTTTGGACGCGGCTGGGGAGCCGAAAAGCTGCTTGAACGTCTGCCCGGTAAGATGGATAAGTTCTGCCGAAATGCCAAGGAAGTGGGGGATGCCCTGTTGGACATCATGCATGATCCAGAAAAGCTCAAGGAATATCTTGTGAAGAGTAAGTATCCCAGATATTGAACTGGGCAAGAGCGAGACCTATGGACACCATGAATTGCGCGTTGCGGCCTTGCGCGGCCAGAATGACTCTTGTGGGTAATCGGCGCCGGCATTGTGCACGAACGCATAGTCCCGCGCGCTGGGACTCATGATGGGCCTGAAGCGATACGGACGAAGGTTGGTCGAGCGTGCCGGCGCCGTGTGGTTCGAGGGTACGGTCGCGCGGCTTTACCGAAAATACAGCGACTTCACCATGGTCCCCCGCGGCGCCTTTGGCGACAATCTCCGGCTATGCCGGAGCCTGCGCCGTTCCCCAGGCTGTGTCGTCGAGTGCGGGGTCTGGCGCGGCGGCATGTCTGCCGCCATGGTGGAGATCCTCGGACCAGGTCGTGCCTATTATCTTTTCGACAGCTTCCAGGGCTTGCCTGGCAAGCCAACCCGAACGGGGCTTACTACTACGACAATTGCAAAGCGGACAGCGGTCTTGCCGAGAAGGCAATGAAGTTCTCCGGCGCTTGCTCCTACGATCTCGTCAAGGGATGGTTCTAGGCTACCTTGTCCGGCTTGCGCCACCGGAGCCGATCCTCGCGGCTGGATGCGGATTGGTATGACTCCACCCTCGACTGTCTCAGTCACCTCTACCGTTATGTCCAGGCCTAAAAAACATAATCTCCGTGCTCATTTGGCTTCTTGTTAAACCATCTTTCTTTGCAGCGCACGAGATTGTGATTCGTCATTAAATAGTGCTTTTGCAAACGACTGTATATGATGGCGCTGACTTTGACTCTTTCGGAATGACCGCTCAAGTATGAGAAATGCCGTTTCCGGAGAATACTCCTCGCTTCTGCACTCAGAAAAACACGTGCAAGGATCTTCGTCAATTTTGAATTAATGACAAACTTCTTGAGTTCGTCAACGAATTCCACCTCTGATTTGTGAAAGGCCTTTATGATATTCTTCGGAGCAAAATCTGGATCGACCCCAATAAATTGAAATACACGCTCCAATGTCAGTTTGCGTTCATCACTCAAATCATCGGAACAAATTATCAATACTTTACCGGGGTAGAAAGTTGAGTAGAGATCAACGATATGACCATACTCCCCCCGACACACATACGAATCATCCACCGCCCCTCTTTCTGAATAGCTTCTATTTCTTTCCAGCTTAAGAATATGGGGCTGAAGCAGATGCGATACCGCATCATCAAAGGTTCTTTTCTCAATCCCCCACCTTGCCAACATCTTATAATGAGAAACAGCCCTCTCTATAGGATCCCTTACTACTATAATTATCTTCGCATCAGGCACAAATTTAGACATCCGCTCAGGTATGCGGCTATCGCACATATATTGCGGACTCGCTGTTCCCGCCAACTTTTCGCCATTCTTGGGCATTAAATATGTCGCCCTGTATGTGCGCCAAGTATCGTCGCTTATATCTTCATTATGGAAGAAGGGTATCTCTTTTTCGTCTGGCATCCATACATCGGGGTGCTCCTTGAGATATTTGAAAAGTGAGGTCGTACCTCCCTTCATTACACCAACCACAAAAAAATACGAAATCTGTCTTTCCATGCCTAAAAATGGTCGTTGGCTACTATAGAGTTGGCTACTATAGAGTTACAGCTTCGGATGCCTTTTGATGCGGTGTGCGCAAGGATGATGTCGATTGTGGTGTTGGCGGTCACGACGCGCTGGTGAGTTTCCGGACAGAATCATGCGCTGGCCTTGCCCACCAGCATCGTTTCCGGTTTTCCCTCTTGCGCCACCCGCCCCAGTTCCAGCCTGTACAGCCTGTCGCAATTGTCCACCGTGCTTAGCCGGTGCGCAACGATGAGGATAGTCCTGGTACCCTGCAGGGCCCGCACCGCCTGCATTACTTCGCGCTCGGTCGCGGCATCCAGGGAGCTGGTGGCTTCATCCAGCACCAGCACGGAAGGGTCACGATAGAGGGCACGGGCAATACCGATGCGCTGGCGCTGGCCGCCGGAAAGCCGGACGCCGCGCTCCCCCACGAGGGTATCAAGCCCTTGTGGCAGGCTGTGGACAAACTCTGCAAGGTGCGCGGCGTGGATGGCGCGCGACACCGCAGCGTTGTCGATAGTTTCGATCGGCAGACCGAACGCCACGTTGCGGGTCAAGGTGTCGTCTGTGAGGTAGATTGATTGCGGCACATAGCCAATCTGATCCTGCCAGTTTCGTAGTGCCTGCTGAATGTCTTCTCCATCGACCCGCACCTCGCCGCTATCGGGAGCAAGCAGCCCGAGCAAAATATCTACCAGCGTGCTCTTGCCGGCACCGCTGCCACCGATAATTCCCACGCATTCACCGTGGTGGATGACGAGCGAGAGCTCTTTGAGCGCGGCCGTGGGAGCACCCGGATAGGCAAAAGTAACCTTTCTTAGTTCCAGTGCTGCATGGAAGGGCGCGACTGGGGTACGAGTACGAGCTGCGTCGGGGGTGGCGAGATTGAACTCCGCGCTCAGGGTATCGATTACCGGCAATCCGTAGCGCAGCGATTGCATCGCACCGATCGCGCGATTGACCGAAGGCATCAGGCGAAAGGCCGCAGCGGCAAACAGAGCCAGCGTGGGAACTACGGTTTCCAGGGCTCGGCCCTGCCCCACCATGCTGACCACCAGTCCCGCAAACCCAATGACGGCAAGCAGTTCCAGCCATAGGCGCGGCAATTGTTGCAAGGTGGTTAGCACCTGCGCAGCGTTGGCGCTCTTGGCGGTGTGCACACGGTACCGTTCCAGAAATTCGGCTTCCCTTCCGAGCAGCTTCAAATCCTTTGCGCTGCCCAGACCCTGCTGCAGGTGCTGGAGACGCAAGCCGTCGTGGTGCAGCCGCGTCTCGCCCGAGCGCGCGATGTGCCCTCTTGTTAGACGATTGAACCCCCAGGCCGACGCGCCCAATACACATGCCACGATCAGCGTACTTAGTGGCTCGACCACAAGGAGCAGGGTTCCCAGTCCCAGGAGCACCAGGGATTCACTGAGCAACGTCAATCCCGCCTTGATCCCGTTGATTGCGAACACGCTCACATCAATGTTCACATTGCGGATCAACTGCGCTGAGTTACGTTGCAGGTGAAAGGTATAGGGCTGACCCAGATAGATCCGAAACAGGCGCTGCGAGAGCTCGACCTGGATCCCGAATACAAAGCGCGCCTGCTGACGCGCGAGGATGGCCAGGTAAATGGCCTTCACGAGATACACCCCAACCAGTATCAGCATCCCCCCAATGACGAGGCTTTGTTGGCCGGGATTGCCCAGCGCTTGAAGGGCCGGTTGGAGGGCAGGATAGTGGCTTGCGAAATCGCGCTGAGTGAGGAGGACAATCGCCGGGATCACCAGACCCACACCCAGTGTCTCCACCACCATCCCAATAAAAATCATGCTCAGTAGCACCGCAGCGCTGCGTCGCTCGGCAATGGTCAGGAGACCCCAGATCTTGCGGGCCGTGCTGAAGTCAGCTGGGTATGGATTCGTCATCGTGTGTTATAGGGCAATGTGCCAACATCCCAGCCACGGGTCTGAAAACGCGACCGTTCCAGAGCAGATGTCTTACGCCAGACTTCATCCTTGACCAGCTGGCCTTGCCAATGCCTTCTTGATCAGATCGTACCGTCGCTGCGCTACCTTGTCCCAAGTATAGTTTGCCGCCCGAATCCGCCCGGCTTCTCCCATCGCCCGCCGCATTTCGGTGTCTTTCGCCAGTTGCCGCAATGCCTCAATCAACTGGTCCTGGTCGTGCGGATCGACCACCAACCCCTCCCTGCGATGCCGAATGATGCTTCCTGCGCCCATCGCTGAAGTGACGATCGGAAGGCCGTTGCCCATCGCTTCGTAACCCACCAGCGGGCTGCCCTCTTCCAGGGTAGGAAAGGCAAATATGTCCGCCGAAAGATATACCGGCCCCGGATCGGGGCTGTAGGGGAGATGAATCACATCCCGACGCTGCAGGTGATCCGCGCAATGCCTGGCAATCAACGGTTCCACTCGTCCCAGCAACACGAGGCGGCCGATAATGCCGGCCTTGCTCCAAGCTTTCAGGAGCAGATGTGCTCCTTTGCGCATGCCGATGCTTCCCACGAACAGTACCGTCACCCCGTCAATTTCCGGCAAAGCGCGCGCCGTCCTAGTGAACCGTTCCGGATCCCAGCCATAGCTGCACTCCAGTATCTTTTCATTGGGTATCCCTCGTTCCAGGAGCGATTCCGTCACCACTGGATTCGCACTGAAAATGAAATTCGCCGCCTCGGCCTGCGCCTGCTCGCCATCCAGGACTTCCTGGGAATATGAATGTTCCATTGGCCACGCCGCTCGCGCGAAGGCGTCTTCGAGAATCCGCTTTGCCATGTGGTCCATGGTATTCACGCGTTCGAGGAAAATCACATGGCCTTTATCCCGGAGCGCATGCAGCAATTCCAGAGAGCAACCGCGGGATACGAGTGCTACGTCTCCATGTCGGAGTGCGCGCATATAGCGATGCTCAATAACCTGTCTCGCCCAGTTCTTCTTCGGTTGAATCGTCCGGTTCAAGCGGATCACCAGAGAATGCAACTTGTTCGGAAACACCGCGCGAACAAACTTGGCACGCGCTCTCGGTCCGCGTCTCATGACCCACAATTCGGCACGAAGATCCGTCTTCGAAAGATGCCGCACCAACGAGTATGGCAGATGGCTCGAATGATCGTTGTTGCACGGATATGGATAGAGGGCGCGAAGCGTCATATGTCTACAATGCCGCGAAACACAACAGCGGTACTAGCGGCCGCGCCTTGCATAACATTTCCTGTGGGGAAGGGAAGTCGAAGTTGACCCAGCAAGTGCCGGCGCAACACTCGTTTGTTGATTTGCACTGAATTCTGAGCCGACTCCTTCATCGACATCTCATCGTTTGGATGGTAGAGATAGACACGTTACTCACCAGTCGATTAACGACTGGTGAGTAACGTCCCCCCATGTCTTGCAAGTTCTACTCTTTTTTCATATCGATGGTTAAGGTCGAATTGTTACCGGCTTCTGATCAAGAAGCAATTGCATCGATTCGGAGGAGAAACATTGGTGACCACATGGAGAAATGCCTTCTTCCAGTAGCTGATCAGTTGAATTGTGAATCGCCCCGGGTTTTCAGGAGACTGTTTAGTTTGAGTCAGGCCACAATGGCCGGCTCCTCTTGTTGGCGATAATACGCCTACTCCAATTCCGCCGGCGGCACGTTGCCAATCGGTTCCAGCAACCGACGGTGATTGAACCAATCGACCCATTCCAGGGTCGCGTACTCGACCGCATCGATATGCCTCCAGGGACCGCGGCGGTGAATGACTTCGGTCTTGTACGGCCCGATAATCGTCTCGGCCAAGGCGTTGTCGTACGAATCGCCGACGCTGCCTACCGAAGGCTCGATGCCGGCTTCGGCCAAACGCTCCGAATAGCGAATCGACAGGTACTGACTGCCCCGGTCGCTGTGATGCACGACCCCTTTCGCGCCCGAGCGCGACCAGAGGGCCTGCTCCAGGGCGTCCAGAACCAGGTCGGTGCGCATCGAACGCGCTGCCCGCCAGCCGATGATGCGCCGGGCGAACACCTCCACGACAAAGGCCACGTAGACAAAGCCCCCCCAGGTCGCGACAAAGGTGAAGTCGGCAACCCAGAGCTGATTGGGGCGGATCGCCCGGAATTGCCGGTTCACCAGATCGAGCGCTCGATCGGCACGGTCATCAGCGATCGTGGTCCGACACTTCTTGCCGCGCACCACGCCGCGCAGGCCGAGCGTGCGCATCAGGCGCTCGACCGTGCAGCGCGCCACCGCGATTTGCTCGCGATGCAGTTGCCGCCAGACCTTGTGCGCATCGTAAACGTGGAAATTCTTCGCATATACGCGCCGAATCTGGTGCGCGAGTTCAAGGTCGCGCCGAATCCGTGGCGGCAGGCGCGCTGGCTCAGCCTGTCGGGCCTTGTGCTCGTAATACCGCGACGGGGCGATCGGCAGTTGCGCGCAGATCGGCTCGACCCCGTACTGGGCACGGTGTGCGTCGATGAACGACACCATCATTTCGGTCGGCGGTCGAGCTCCGCCTGGGCAAAATACGCCGACGCCTTGCGCAGGATCTCGTTGGCCCGCTTCAGCTCACGATTCTCGCGCTCCAGTTCCTTGAGCCGTTCGCGGTCCGAACTGGATGGGCCGCCGCGCTTGCCCTGGTCACGCTCTGCCTGGCGCACCCACTTGCGCAGGGTCTCCGGCGTGCAGCCAATCTTGCTTGCGATCGAGCCGATCGCCGCCCACTGCTACTCATGCTCCCCTTGGTGTTCAAACACCAGCCGAACAGCCCGCTCCCGAACCTCCGGCGAATACCTCGTTGATCTGTTCATCACTCCATCCTCTCAAGATATGGAGTCTCCGGGAATCCCGGGGCGGTTCACATTGTCATCAGCACCTATGGCACGCTCAAGCGCATCGGCGCCATCCATGCGGTCCAACGCAAGACCGACTTCGCCGGTTTTCAGGAAGCCGCGCGGGTCCTGCATCGGATGCTTGAAAGCGTGCATGATCCGCTGACCTGGCGCGAGGATGTGGACAGCCGCGTCAAGGAAATCAGGTTCGGGCAATGGTGATTGCCTTACAAACACTGCTGGAGTTGATTAACGCGAGCAAGCACCAGGTGCTATTGTTCGGGGAAACCAGCTTAAGCGAAAGCCAGTTTCGGGCATTTCGCAAATTGGTGTTAGGTGCATTCGGCGAGAAGGGCTTGGAAAGGGAGTTGAGAAGGATTTACGCCGAAGATCGTCAGCACGGCAGGGAAGGGAATGGGCAGGAATAGATTACGCAGGAAAGGAGGTGCCGAAATGATTGGACGAATCCACAATCATCGAGATTCGATTCAAGCCAGAGGCGGTCATATCTCCCGCTGAAGTAGCCCTGCTTGAATCCATCTTGCCTGAGATCATTCTTGCGATAATGCAGGCGGAAGCAGAGCCTGAGACTGAATGACGCAGGCCACACGTGCCGCATACCGCACGGCCTGATTCTGACTACGTGCAGCAGTGTGTCAAGGCCAACGGCCATCTGGTGGTGCAGGAATATGTCGAGCCGGGCGCAACGGCCACCGACGACAAACGGCCCGTGTTTCAGCAGATGATCGCGGATGCCATGATGAAGCCGCCCGCATTCGAGGCCATCATCATTCACAGCCTGTCGCGCTTCTTCCGGGATGGCATCGAGTTCGGCGTGTATGAGCGCAAGCTCGGCAAGAATAAGGTCAAAGTCATCTCCATCACCCAGCCGACCAGCGACGACGCAGGCGGGGAAATGATGCGCCGCATCATCAACCTGTTTGACGAGCACCAGTCCAAGGAAAACTCCAAGCACACCTCCCGGGCCATGAAAGAGAATGCCCGGCAGGGTTTCTTCAATGGTTCATGTCCGCCCTTCGGCTATCAGGCCATCAGCACCGACATATCGGGCAGCCGTGGGCGCAAGCGCAAGAAGCTCGCCATCAACGAAGCAGAGGCGGGGATCGTGCGCATGGCCTACGAGCTGTATCTGAACGGGCTGGAAGGACGTCAGCTCGGGTGCAAGCAGATCGGCCAGTACCTGACCGCTAAGGGGTTGCTGATGCGTAGCAAGCCGTGGCGGATGCAGAAGGTGCAGCACCTGTTATCTGACCCGTTGTATATGGGGGAGTATTTCACCAATATCCGCGACTCGAAGGCGAACGCCAACCGCCCGCCGGCGGAATGGATCAAGGCTGCCGTCCCGGCCATCATCGATGCGGCCACTTTCGAGCGCGTGAGAATGAAGCGGGGAGAGCGGGCACCTTGCAAGACACCGCCCCGGCTGGTCAATTCTCCTACGTTGCTCACCGGCCTGCTCAAGTGCGGCTGTGGTGCGGGCATGACCCTGACCACGGGCAAGAGTGGCCAGTACAGGTATTACAAATGCACCCGCCGCCAGAGCCAGGGCAACCGAGCGTGCACAAGCGGCAATCTGCCGATGGAGAAGCTGGACAGTCTGGTGCTTGGGCAACTGGCGGAGAAGGTCTTTGCACCCGAACGCTTGCAGTCCCTGATGGCAGAACTGCGCAAACGCATCAAATCATCTAAGGACACCCAGCAGGAACGCATCAACGAGATCAACCGACAGATAAAGAAGGTCGAGGAACGCCAGCAGCGGCTCCTGGATGCCATCGAAAAGGGCACAATTGACCTGGACGAAACCACCCAGCGCCGTGCCCGGCAAAACAAGAAGGCTGCACGCGAAGCCTTGTTCATCGAGTTAAATTACCCCCGGCAAAGCCGGGGGCCTATCAGTGGGGCGCCTCAAAGGCGCTGGCAACTCATGAGCCGCCCAAGGGCGGCTACACGCTCAATTTCATCTGGTCGTAGCGTTCATCCTCGTGCTCCTGGTTGCGGATGTACGCCCTGACCATCGCTTCATCCAGACCCACCGTAGAAACGAAGTACCCACGAGCCCAAAACACCTCGCCCGTGAAATTCCGCTCCCGACCACCGAAATGCCGGGCTATCGCAATCGCACTCTTGCCCTTGATGTACCCCACTACATTCGATACCGCATACTTCGGTGGAATACTCAGGCACATGTGCACGTGGTCCGACATCAGGTGGCCCTCTACAACCTGCGAATCCTTCTGCTTCGCCAACTCCCGGAATATCTCTCCAAGATGCCGCCGGAGTACCTCAAAGATCTTCTTCTTTCGCTTCTTCGGAATGAAAACTACGTGGTACTTACCGTCCCATCTCGTGTGGCTCAAACTCTGATACTCTTTCATCGTGAATCTCCATCTCTTGGTCGAGACTGAAGATTCACAACGACCGCCGTATAGGTCAAACCTTGGTGAGTCCCCCGGCAAAGCCGGGGGCTTACCTCACTGAGTTAGCTGGCGTGCGCCGTGATAGCTCTCTGCCCTCGGTGGAGTACCTCAAGGCAAGCCAGGTGGAGGTGTTCGGCAAGGTGCTTCGGCAGAAGCTGCTTGCCTCCGGCTCACCGTTGGCGAAGAGCTACTTGAATCTGCTGGTGGACGAGATCGTGGTGCAGGGCAAATCGGCCACCATCAAGGGCAGCTATGCGGCATTGGCGGAGACGATGCAGATACTGAAAGCAGGCAACCTGAATGATCAAGTGCCCACTTTTGACCTAGACTGGCGCGCCCGGAGAGATTCGAACTCCCGACCCCTTGGTTCGTAGCCAAGTACTCTATCCAGCTGAGCTACGGGCGCACGGAAACGGCGAAATTATACACTGCGAACCCGGAAGGGTTCTCACCCGCGCATCTTGCCCAATTCGGCAAGACACTGGGACTTTCCAAAATTGGCGGAGACGAAGGGATTCGAACCCTTGATACCGGTTTAAGCCGGTATGCTCCCTTAGCAGGGGAGTGCCTTCGACCTCTCGGCCACGTCTCCGGAAGGGCGGCATGATACCGGAACCCGACTCATTGCGCCACCCGGAACGGCGATTGGGCGCTCAGGCGGCCTTGTCGAGTCCGAAGGCCTGATGCAAGACGCGCACTGCCAACTCCATGTACTTGTCTTCCACCACAACGGAAATCTTGATTTCAGAGGTGGAGATCATCTGGATGTTGATGCCTTCCTTGGCCAAGGCCTCGAACATGCTGCGCGCGATGCCGACGTGGGAGCGCATCCCCACTCCCACCGCCGACACTTTGGCGATCTTGTCATCGCCCATTACCTCGCGGGCGTTGATTGATGCGGCCGTGTTCTTGCAGATTTCCATGGTGCGGGTGAAATCGTTGCGGTGCACGGTGAAGGTGAAATCAGTCGTGTTGTTGGCCCCCACGTTCTGGATGATCATGTCCACGTCGACGTTGGCATCCGCCACCGGCCCGAGGATTTGGTAAGCCACGCCGGGACGGTCTGGAACGCCAAGAACGGTGACTTTGGCTTCGTCCCGATTGAAGGCAATACCGGAGATGATGGGTTGTTCCATAGTGTCTTCCTCGAAAGTGATGAGGGTGCCATCGCCTTCTTCGGCAAAGCTGGACAACAC
>CAVVDR010000013.1:0-123399 GCA_963746955.1 uncultured beta proteobacterium
GTTTGGAGGAAGGAATCGAGGTCGACTTCTAATCGAACCACGATGCGGTCTTCATCATTAACCCCACGACAGCCAAAACTTGAACACGGCCGATTTCACCCACAGAATGGCGACGTGTAAGAGATATCCAAGTATGGCTGCTGTCCTTTTGTGCAGGCCACCGCTAGGCCTGAAGGGTCGTGCGCCAGAGGTCTAGGGTCGCATTGTCGGGGAGTTGAACCGCTTCCCGCGTGGCTAAGTCATAGAAGTCCGATAGTTCAGGTTCCGCCAGGCCCGTGGCTTGGGCGAAGAAGTCCATCCGGTTCAGGACGCGATTGTCGATCATGATCGGCAGGGGAATCTTGGCGAAGGCTTGACGTTGGTCGCCGAGTCCGGCGCGAAACTTTTGTCCCGAGCGAAAGATCAGTTCGAAAAGGTCGCCCTCGTAGCGCTCATCCAAGTAGGCGCGCGCTGTATGGACCAGAAAATCAGTTGTCTCGGTGCGGTCCGAGAGCTTAAGGACATTGATGCCAATTTCGCGGTACCGATCGACGTCATCCGGGCGAATGAAAGGGCTGCGCAGGAGCTGAACTGGATTGGAAAGGTAGATCTCGGAGCACTTCCTTAGGAAGGGGTCGGCTTCAATATGGACCTTCTCCCCGACGCGCGATCCGCGGGCTGAATAGAGGTAATGTGGCGCCCGCATCGGGCAATGGTCGAGGCAGGGAACGTTGGCATAAAGCTCCAGCTCGCAGGACACCGCGGATCTGATGGCCCGCAACGTCGCGAGATTGCGATTGACAGTGAAGGGGCTCAGGATGATCACATCCACGCCGAGCTGCTCGAACCGGCGAGCCTCGTCCACGGTATCGACGCCGGCAATTAGCGACAGGTGGATGCGTAATCGCGGTAACTCCCGGCGCGCCAGGCGCAACAAGGGTTCGCTGGCGATGGTCAGGCTGTCCACGCCGGCATCGGCCAACTGGCCAAGGAAGGCCATCACCTCCGCCACCCAGATGGGATCGCGTTCTCGGCCGTTCAGATCGGGCGCGTTCAGCACGTAATTGAAGCGGAGGCCAAGCCGATGTGCGGTGGCGAGATGGCGGGTCATGTGTTCCGCTGTGACCTCGGGCAGACGATACGAAGGCCGCCCGCCGCCGACAATGGTCTGCCGCTGAGCGCCGTAGACTTCCAATACCTGGCTCCGAGCCGCCTGGCTTCCGTTAAGCTCGGCCAAGGCTTCGAGAAGATGGTCGTCCCAAGAGGTTGCAACAGAGTAACCAAGACCCATGGCCGTATTTCCCTTGCTGGAAGGAACGACTAATCATAGTGTTAGTTCCGCCAGGCAGCAATGCGCAGCGGCGATCGTTGCAGTGAAACGATGGCGAGCCAACTGCAGGGGCGTAAGCTGCCCCGTTAGTCAGGACCCGACCCTAATCAGCCGCTCAGACTTCGCCATTGTGACAGTCGGCAATCTGGGGTTGACCCGCCATGTGCCAACTTACCCATCCTGCTGCCCGGTGCCGGAAGCAAGCGGTTCGATCCATGAGCTATATTGAGAGTGCCTCTCATTCAGTAACTGGAGGATAGTATGCAAATGTTGGCGTATCTCATTTTTGGCATTGGCTGGCCGGTCCTGGTTATCGGCAGTATTTGGTCGTGGCGAAATGAAGCAGTCTTCAACCACACCGAGAAGACGTTTCTCAACGTGGGCCTGACGTCGTTTTACCTCCTTGGCTTCGTTTCTACAGCGTACTGGTTGGGCGTGTCCTGGTACTTGGCTGTAATCCCCGTGTTTGTCCTGTTCATCGTGTTGTTGGCCATCACGATCCGAACCGTACACATGGCGGCGCACCTTCCGGAACACACGGATCGGGAAGCGCACGTTTAGGCCTGTGCCGTCGCGCTGGGGCCCGTACACGGGCGGGACATCGTCCATGCGTCGGTTTGCGGCTATTTATTAAGCTTGCTCCCGCGCTACTCAAACGGAGGCCACGTTTCTCTTTCTTGACCGGAACAAGGAGCGCATTGGATCAATGGATAGAAGGACGTTCATACGTGCGTGTACGGGTAGCCTGGCCACTGCGGCAGTGGCAGGAAGCGTGATTGAGCGGTTGGCTAGCGCGGGCGATCTTGTCGGCTACGCCAAATCCCGTCTGGTGGATGCGGATGGCAACCCGATCAAGGCTTCAACACTCAGCAAGACGGAGGCGTATTTCTTCCCTTATCCAATCAAGAGTACGCCCGCTCTGCTGATCAAGCTGGGCAGCGCGGCGAATCCGACCGATCTCAAGACCGAGGCGGGTGAAGCCTATACGTGGCAGGGTGGCGTTGGTCCGGACAAGGACATCGTTGCGTATATCGCGATCTGTGCCCATCAAATGGCCTATCCCATGAAAGACTTATCGGTCATCTCCTATCAGGCAGGCCAGAGCGAGCGCGCCGGCAGGAAGGGCATGATTACCTGCTGTGCCCATGGCAGCACGTATGATCCGGCCAAAGGAGCCGCCGTCGTGTTTGGCCCAGCCCCCCAACCGTTGGCGGCCATCAAGCTGGAATACGATCCTGCTGACGACAGCCTGTCTGCGACAGGGGTCTATGGCGGCAACCGGTTTGATGATTTCATCAAGGCTTATAAAGCCGACTTGATGCGCCAATTTGGCCGTGCCGAGTACAAACAACCGGTCGACGCCACGGTTCAAGCGGTGCGCTTGTCGAAATACTCTGCTGCGGTCGCGTTCTGCTGAGATGAGTAGGCAGGCCAAGAGGCACGCCGTCGCATCATTAATGACGCGGGCTCGGTGAAAGCTCGGTGTGCTCTTGATTGATGGCAAACAGTAGTTGCGAATGAAAGCTGTTGGCCACATGCTGGCCGCCTGAATCCGACTTGGAGCCGCTGTTCCTGGCACGCACGTCGAACGCCCTTCAGCATCTCAAAGCGGTCAGCCATTTCGAGCTCCAAGGGTAGCCGGGCGAATCTGGCCGACTAGTTTTTCCTGAAGGGGGTTTCTTGCCAGCGTCTGCAGATTCAAAACCGGAACCCCCCTCAAAACGCGAACCGCATTAGCGGGTACTTGGGATTGACTTCTTAGCCATTGCGTAGGCAATCTTCCCGGCGCATGCGGTGAGTGAAGATCGACTATGGACTTCGCCGGGCATCTGGCAATCAGCCTCTTCCCGCTACCGGGGTCAGGCTTGAAAGATACTCGACCAGGGCGTCGACATCGTCCTTGGCAAGGGTCTTTCCGGCTCTGCGCATGGTGCAAAAGCCATATAGGTCTTTGCCTTCGACGTATTTTTGAACAGCGGAGGCCAAGTAGACGTGGCTCTGCCCGGCCAGACGAGGTATCGCACGCACGTTTCTCATCTGTGGACTCTCGTACGCGTATCCCATGCCATCGTGCCCATGGCAGTCCGCACAGGAAATGCCATAGACGCGGTCCTTCTCATAAATCTCCTTGCCCCTGGACCAAAGAGCCGGGTCAAAGACTTCTTTCCCCTTGGACCAGAGGGCTGGGTCCGGAATCGCGATAGAGGGACGCTCGTCAGGTTTCTGCGCAGCGAAGTAGCGTGCAAGCTTCCTCATTTGTTCCTCCGTGTGGAGGCTCGCAATCCGCTGCATGGTTTCACTGTCTCGCCGGCCTTCCTTGAAATTCTCAACCGTTTGCACCAGGTAAACATCATATTGACCGGCAATCTTTGGAATCTCGGGGCCTTTGCTGGTGCCGTTGACGTAATGACAGGACGCACAGAACTGAATCTCCGCGGGAGTCACACTGGTAACTGATTCGGAGGGCGCCCGGGATTCAGTTGAGCACGCTGAAAACATCAGCAGGCTGGCAATGATGATTGCAAATCGTTCTATCCGCATTTCATGGCTCGTTTAGCTATAAGGGAGTCTATCTTTGATATTGATATAGTAGATTTGCCTGGCCACTACGTGGTCAGGCAAATAAATTAAACATGCAGCAACCAACCACATTAGCACAACGCAGTAACCGGCACCTACTGACGGACGACTTTCATCGCCATCTCTCACTAACTATCAAAATACCCTACCATGCGCATTGAAAGTGATCATTGACACACATCAATTCCACTGCGGCCTGCTAGTCTTACTGTGTTAATAATCACTCAATGCTCCGACCGCAGCACGGGCAGCTTGGTAGTCGCGCGAGGAGCGCGGCGACGAGTTGCAGGCGCAGTGTTGGGATGGAGTCTGGCACGTGGCGTTGTTTGCGCAGGGGTGCCCCGCGGCCGGAAGCCTTCGGGTAGGGCAGGCACTTCGCCCAGTATCGAATGAGCGAGAGTTTTTTTTGGCGCCGTGAGTCGCTCGGCGATGAGAAAACCGTAGGCGGCGATGCACATTGTGGCGTGGTGATGAAAGCCGCGCCAGCTGCGCCCTTCGAAGTGTCCCAGCCCGAGTTCCTGCTTGAGTTCTTGGTAGTCGCGTTCGATGCGCCAGCGCAGCTTGGCGATGCGCACCAGTTCCTTCATCGCGGTGTCGGCGCTCAGGTTACTCAGGAAGTACTTGGTCGGCTCGGCTTCCCCCTTGGGCCATTCGATGAGCAGCCATTGTTCGGGGTGCGGTTCAGCGCGCCAGAAATCGCGGTGGGCGCAGCGCACCCGAACGGCAGCAAAGCGCCCAGACAGCTGCTCGTTGGTGCCCTCGCGCCAGCTGATAGGGCGAAAGCGGCGGGTGGGCAATTGCAGGGCAAGCTCCTTGGCGCTCAGCGGTTTGTGTTGCGCATCCCGACGCAGCAGCTTCGGCTGTCTGCCTTTGCCGGACCAGGGTTTCGGCGGCAAGGGTGTCTGCCCCGGCGGCCACACACTGAGCGCACCGGTGACGCCAACCACGTAGAACAGTCCCAGTGCGCCGAGCCGCTCGCGAAACGCGGTGTCCGACCCGTAGCCGGCGTCGGCAATCACCAGATCGGGACAGGCCGCGGACGTGCGCAATTGCTCGATCAGTTGCAGCGCAATCGCCGGTTTGGTGGCGAATTGCACCGCCGCAGGGACTTTCGCTTTCTCGCGCCGCGCCGCGTCATTGGCCCAACTGTCGGGCAGATACAGGCGCCAGGCCACCGGCAAGCTGAAACGCTCGTTGGCCAGCGACACACTCACCGCCACCTGGCAGTTGTCCTGCTTGCCTAACTGGCCGCAGTACTGGCGCGCCACCCCTACCGAATGTGTCCCCTTCTTTGGAAAGCCGGTGTCGTCGATGATCAGCGCCTCAGGGACGCCAGCACGCCGATGCACACGATTGAGAATATGCCCGCGCACTGCGCCCAGCATCGCTTCGTCCGACCACGCGGCATCGGCCACGAAGTGATGCAGCCGCTGGTGCTCGGAGCGCACGCGCGTCGGCGCCAGGTGCGCCGCCATCGGCTCGACACTCTTGCGGCTGACCGGCATCAACAGCCCCGTACAGTAGTGCCGAAACGGCTCCTCCCGGTCGACATGCCCCAGCGTACTCGCCATCAACGACACGTACTCCTCGAAGCGTTTCGTCGCGTCCATTGCCACCACCTTGATAAACAAGTTGAGGATGGACACATAATACCTTGTTTTTATAACACAGTAAGACTCAGTAGCTGATCGTTCATTTAGTCTAGCGCACTGTGGTTACCATAAAGTGAAGCACTTGGCAGCGTTTTCGGCAAAGTCAGCCCGCCCGTGAACTCTGAGATTCGGACCATAGAGCGACCGCCTTTGGCAAATAACCGGACATCTCGGCGATCTCCGCGACCGTCTGTTCCTTGTCGCAAGCGCCCATCCCAAACCACATTCGCCACAACTCAAGCCAGCAGTTTCTCGACGGTTCGCTGGTAAATCTCCCGCAACGGCTCTATATCTGAGACCGGAATATTCTCGTTCAACTTGTGGATGCTCGCGTTCATCGGTCCGAACTCGATAACCTGGGGACAGATGTCAGCGATGAAGCGGCCGTCCGAGGTACCACCGCTGGTGGAAACCTCGGTAAAGATCCCTGTGACTTCCTTGATCGCCTGAGAAATCTTGTTCACCAGGTCGCCCTTGGGGGTGAGATAGGGCTTGCCGCCTTCTTCCCAGACCAGGTCATATTCCAGTCCATGCTTCTTCAGGATGGCGTGGGTGCGCTCGATGAGTTGCTGCTTGGTGCTGGCCGTGGAGTGACGGAAGTTGAAGCGGATTTCGACTTCGCCCGGCACGACGTTGGTGGCGCCGGTGCCGCCGTGGATATTTGAAATCTGCCAGGACGTGGGCGGGAAGTATTCGTTGCCTTCGTCCCATACGGTGCCGGCCATTTCGGTGATGGCCGGTGCTGCCTGGTGGATGGGATTTCGGATCAGGTGCGGATAGGCGATATGGCCCTGGATGCCCTTGACGACGAGCTTGCCGGAGAGTGAGCCGCGCCGGCCGTTCTTGATGGTGTCGCCCAACCTGGACACGCAGGTGGGTTCGCCAACGATGCAGTAATCGATTTTCTCTCCGCGTGCGGCAAGTCTTTCCACAAGCTTGACCGTGCCGTCAGTGGCGATGCCCTCTTCATCGGAAGTGATCAAGAGCGCAATGGAGCCCTTGTGATTCGGATGCTCAGCGAGGAAGCCTTCAATGCCGGTGACGAACGCCGCCAGCGAAGTCTTCATGTCCGATGCGCCACGACCATACAGCACACCATCGCGGATGGTGGGCGTGAAAGGATCGGAATGCCATTGGTCCAGCGGTCCGCTGGGCACCACATCGGTGTGCCCGGCAAAACAAACCACCGGCGAGTCGCTGCCCTTGCGCGCCCACAGATTGGTCACGCCGTTGGACGTCAAGGTTTCGAACACAAAGCCCAGCGGGGTAAGGTGTGCCTTGATTGCGTCCTGACAACCCGCATCATCGGGCGTGTTGGAGTGGCGCGAAATCAGGTCTTGGGCGAGTGCCAGGGTGTCAGTCATGTCTTGAATATGTCCTGGTATTGCTCAGGGGAAAAACCCAGATGGTACCTGCCATTGAGTTCGAGCAGGGGACGCTTGATTGCACTGGGGCTGGATCGCAGGAAATCGAATGCCGTCTTTTCATTCGTGAGTGACGCTTTTACTTCATCGTCCTGCTTGCGCCAGGTCGGTCCCTTCTTGTTGATGAGTACTTCCCAGCCCAATTGCCGCGCAGCGTTCTTCAGCACGTCCAACGGCACGCCCTGCTTCTTGTAATCGTGAAATTCCGCTCGCATGCCGTGTTGATCGAGCCAGGCGCGGGCCTTTTTCACCGTGTCGCAGTTGGGGATGCCGTAGAGATGCATCGGTCTGGCGTTAAAATATGCAAAGTTGGATTTTACCCCGAGCACCGATGGCCCACGCTAGCAGACATTCTCCGCCCGGCCCCGCCGACTGGCGCACCCTGCTCAAGGTGACCCCGTATTTGTGGGAACACCGCGGGCGAGTATTGCTTGCGTTCAGCTTTCTGGTGCTGGCCAAGCTGGCCACGGTGGCAGTACCCGTCACCCTCAAGTACGTGGTGGATGATCTCAACCCCACCAAGGCGGCGCTGGCCGTGCCCGTCTTTTTGGTGGTGGCCTACGGCATTCTCCGGCTGATGACCACCCTGTTCAACGACCTGCGCGACATCGTGTTCGCTCGGGTCACCCAGGGCACGATTCGGCGGGTCGGGCTGGAAGTCTTTCGCCATCTTCACAACCTGTCGCTGCGTTTTCACCTGGACCGCCAGACCGGCGGCATTACGCGCGACGTCGAGCGCGGGGCCCAGGGTATCTCTTCCCTGGTGAATTACTTCCTGTTCCGCATCGCGCCGACGTTGCTGGAAATCGGCATGGTGGGGGGGATTCTGCTGCTAAAGTTTGATTGGGTGTTTGCCGCGATCACGGTTGGCGTCCTTTTGCTCTATATCGGCATCACCATAGGCGTGACGGAATGGCGCACCCAGTTTCGTCGACGCATGAATGAACTGGATTCACTCGCCAATTCGCGCGCGGTCGACAGCCTGATCAATTACGAGACGGTCAAGTACTTCGGCAATGAAAAGTTCGAAGTGGACCGTTATGACCATGCATTGAGCCAGTGGGAGGAGGCGTCGGTCAAGAGCCAGACTTCACTGTCGTTGTTGAACGTGGGACAGGCGGCGGTCATTGCATTGGGCATGACCATGATCCTGCTCAAGGCAGCCGATGGCGTCGTGGCCAAAACCATGACACTGGGCGATCTGGTGATGATCAACGCCTTTCTGATCCAACTCTTCATCCCGCTCAATTTTCTCGGCGTGATGTACCGGGAAATCAAGCAATCCCTGACTGACATTGAGCGCATGTTCAAACTGTTGCGCCGGGAACTTGAAGTGAAGGACAAACCCGATGCGCCGGCCCTGGCGCTGAAGGACGGCGTGGTCCGGCTGGAAAACGTCAGTTTTGCCTACGATCCGGACCGGCAGATCCTGCATGAAGTGAGCTTTGAAATTCCCGCCGGCCACAACGTGGCGGTGGTGGGCACCAGCGGGGCGGGCAAGTCTACCTTGGCCCGCCTGCTGTTCCGCTTCTATGACGTGACTGGCGGCCGGGTGAACGTGGATGGACAGGATATCCGTGACGTGACCCAGGCCTCCCTGCGCGCCGCGATCGGTATCGTGCCGCAGGATACCGTGCTGTTCAACGATACGCTTTACTACAACGTGGCCTATGGTAAGCCTGATGCCAGCCACGATGAAGTGATCGCCGCCGCGCGCGCCGCCCACCTGCTGCACTTCATCGAGTCGCTGCCCAGGCGCTGGGATACGGTGGTTGGAGAGCGGGGGCTCAAGCTGTCCGGCGGCGAAAAGCAGCGGGTGGCGATTGCTCGCACGCTTCTGAAGAATCCCAAGATCCTGGTCCTGGACGAAGCCACATCGGCCCTGGACACGCGGACCGAGCGCATCATCCAGGCCGAACTGCGGGAAATCGCCGGCGGCCGTACCACCCTGACTATCGCCCACCGGCTTTCTACGATAGTGGATGCGGATGAGATCCTTGTGATGGAAGCGGGCCGCATCGTGGAACGGGGACGCCACGTCGATCTGCTGGCTCTGGGCGGCATCTATGCGCGGCTGTGGGCGCTGCAACTTCAGGAGCAGCGAGAGAAGCCGGCGGAGGCCGTGGCGGCGTGAGCAGTAAGGAGGGGCCCCGCTTGCGGGGATCCGCACGTCCGCGAATGCCGCCGGGAGCCGACGCCACAGCGCTGGCGCATCGCACGACATCAAAGAGGCGACGGCGTGAGCAGCAAGCAGAGGCCCCCGCTTGCGCGCCCGTCCGCGAAGAAGCCTGCCTCCGGCTCGATGAGCACCAAGCTATGCAGTGTTTGACGGAGGCGGATGCGTGAGTTTGTCCATTCCGGTTCAGGTCCTGTCCTGGGCCGAGGGCAAACCAATACTTGCTGACCTGCGTCGCCGCGTGTTTGTCGAAGAACAGCGGGTGCCGGAAGAACTGGAATGGGATGGGGAAGACGGTCACGCCCTGCATTTTCTCGCCCGCGTGGACGGCCAGCCTGTGGGCTGCGCACGTCTGCTGCCCGACGGGCATATCGGCCGCATGGCTGTGTTGAACGATTGGCGAAGCAGGGGGGTTGGCAGGCGGCTGATGAAGGTCCTGCTGATGGAAGCGGAAAGACTCAAGCTCGGGCACCTGTTCCTCAATGCCCAGACCCAGGCCGCCGGGTTCTACACGAAATATGGTTTTAATCAGGTGGGCGGAGAATTTTTCGATGCCGGCATCCCTCACGTACGCATGGAGAGAACCTTGGACAATTTCAGCCAAACCCTCAACACCCGTTTTGGACTGCCCGGCAAGTTGCGCATCCAGGACGCCGCACCCGGCATCCCGGTGATCGAAATCACTACGCCGGATGCCATGGCCCGCGTCGCTGTTCAGGGGGGGCAGGTGCTGGAATGGCAACCCAGGGGGCACAAGCCTGTCATCTGGGTTTCCAGAGCAGCCGTGTTTCAGGCCGGCAAGGGCGTACGTGGCGGAGTACCTGTATGCTGGCCCTGGTTTGGGGCGGTGGATGGCAAGCCCGCCCATGGCTTTGTCCGCACCCGCATGTGGGACGTGCGTGAAACCCGGGAGGACCTCGCGGGAACCGTAGTGGTGCGCCTTGGGATCAGGGATGACGAATCCAGCCGGGCCTTGTGGAATCATGCCTTCGATCTCGAACTGATCGTGACTGTGGGCGCTGCTCTCAAGATGGAACTCGTTACCCGCAATACCGGGGATGCGCCGTTCACCATCACCGAAGCTTTGCACACCTATTTCCGTGTCGGCGACATAAACCAGACGCAGGTTGGCGGCCTGGAAGAAGCCACTTGCCTGGACAAGGTGCGGGACTTTGCCCGGACCCTCCAGACCGGACCAATTACGTTCAGCGGCGAGACCGACCGGATTTATGTCAATACCACAGCGGATTGCCTGATCCTTGATCCGGCTCTAGGCCGCAACATCCGGGTTGCGAAGTCGGGCAGCACTTCAACTGTGGTCTGGAACCCATGGATAGATAAGGAAAAGAGCTTCGCCGACATGGCGGCCGGAGAGTACCGGGACATGCTGTGCGTTGAAACCGCCAATGCCGGCCCCGAGGAGATCGAGATCCAGCCCGGCCGCAAACACAGCATGGTGGCATTCGTCGGAGTGGAGTAAGCGACCCGCGAGACTTTCCACACTTTCCAGGGACGCGCGGTCTATGCGCCTACATATACGCCCGAGCTTCCTCGCCAGGGTCAGGCAGGCCGGCGATGCGCCACGCCTCCCTGGGCCCGTGGAACAAATCCTCCAGGCACATGCGGCCTAATCCGGCCTGATGGCATACGTGTGACACCGCGGGCAGGGCATGAGAATCCAGCCAGGAGTGGCGCAGTTCATTGATGACTTTCCAATGCGTTGGGGTCAGCGGTCCGAGCCCGTCGTATTTGGCGATGGCACCCGCAATTTCCTCGTTCCATGCCTGGCCGTTCAGCATAAAGCCATTGGGGTCAAATTCCAGCGTGCTGTCTTGCATGTCCATGTCTGTTCTCCTATTTCATGGCCGCCTTGATTCAAAATAGCAGCAATTGCGGAAGTCGGCGGTAAGGACAATCCCGCGCCTTGCTGTCGCGCATGACACCGAACGAATGGCGGAAGGAAGTGGGAGTCGAACCCACCGGGGAGCGGCTGACGCCCCCAACCGGGTTTGAAGCCCGGCCGCCCCACCAGGAACGGTTTCCTTCCAGATTCAGTTATGCACCTAGGCAATTCTGTCTCCGATAAACATGTCCGGATTGCGCAGGTGATGGGTATCGCGCGAGCGCCGTGTGTATCCCACGCGGTCGAAGAATTCCAGTAGCTGGATACAACGTTTGCGGCCAATACCGGTACGGTCGCGGAAGGCAGCCGCATGGGCGCCTTCCTTTGCCTGGTCCATTTCCGTGACAATGGCCGCCAAGTCAGCCACTGCCTCCGGTGCGTAGAACAGGTCGCGCACTACTTGATAGACTTCTCCCTGTCGAGCCAGTTTTTGCATCAGCAAACGCACGCGACCTTCATCCGCGTTGCTGCGTTTGGCAAGGTCGCGTACCCAGGGCGGGTCGTAGCGTGATTCAAGCAGCCACGGGCGGATGCGCTCGTAAAGCGCCTCCTCTTGTGGAGTCAGACTGATATGGTGATCGGGCAGGTGCAGCCAGGGCCCGCTTCGTTTTATGCGACCTGCTGCCGACAGCGCAACGGTCAGGGCAGAAAAGACCGTGGCGGGAAGCTTCGCCAGATACATGCGCCGGGCGCGGCCTGCCTCGGGTCCCATTTCGTCCGGAAACCGCGCGTGAAAATCGGCCAAGCCATCCTCCAGGCGCTGCTCCAGTGCGCGCCATTGCGATGCAGGGAAGGCCAGTTTCTGTTCACCTGCGGCAACCACCTTTATCTCATCGGGCAGCAGGTTCACCAGCCCGGGAAGGTTCCAGGCGATTACCAGCCGATTCAGATCCAGGCCCCATTCCGTCCGATCCAGCAGTCGCTTCAGTCTAAGCGGTGGATCGGGAATCTGCAGGTCGGCCAGTTCGGCCAGCCGCTCCGGTGTGCGGCGCTTGCGCTGCGGCGCCCAAGGGTCCAGCACTCTGCCTCCCCCCAAGGTATGTTTCGCATCCGCATCACGCACGATAAATGCATCGCCATGCAGAGCGCCGATGGGCCGATCAAGGACCAACTGCGCTAATGCCCGTTCGCCCGGCGCCAGCGTCTCACGTTCCAGCAGGGCGACACGCGCCATGACATGAGCGGCGCCCAGATGCAGATGCACCGGCGTCCAATGCCTGAGAGCCTGGGGTGCGTTTTGCGAAAGGGTGAGCAGCGCATCAAGACGGTCCGCCGGCGCGTGCAGTCTGGGAACGGTCACCCAGTCACCACGCTGGATGTCCGCCTTGTCCGCACCTGCCAGATTAAGAGCGCAACGCTGTCCGGCGTGCCCTTCAGCCGCCACCCGGTTCATGACATGCAAATTGCGCAGACGAACCGACTTGCCGGAAGGACTGATCATCAATTCATCGCCCACTCGTGCACTACCCGAGAATACGGTTCCGGTAACCACGGTTCCGATCCCTCTGAGAACGAAGCTTCGGTCGGCTGCGAGCCGAAACTCGCCTTCATCAGCACATTTGGAACCGGCTCGGGCCTCTGCATGCAGGTAGGCGCGCAAAGATTCCACACCCTCGCCAGTCAGGGTGCTCACCGGAAAGCTGGGCGCCGCGGCAAGCGATGACGTCGTGGAGAGCAGGGCGTGAACTTCCGCTTCAACTTCGACAACCCGCTCTGCGTCCACCCGATCGATCTTGGTCAGGGCCACGGCGCCATGATGGACGCCAAGCTGACTGAGAATATCAAGGTGCTCCCGGGTCTGCGGCATGATACCGTCATCAGCGGCCACCACCAGAAGCGCAAAATCAATGCCGGCCGCGCCTGCCAGCATGGTATGGATGAAACGTTCGTGTCCGGGCACGTCGATGAATCCGAGCACCTCGTCATTTTCCAGGGGCTGATAGGCATAGCCCAACTCGATCGAAATGCCGCGGGCCTTCTCCTCTTTGAGACGATCGGTATCCACGCCGGTGAGGGCGTGGACCAGCGCAGTCTTGCCGTGATCGATGTGGCCCGCGGTTCCGATGATCATGAGGCTACGCGGCCAACTCGCGGGAGGTGATCTGGTACTTGAACGTTGCGGGATCAAGACTGTCGAGGCTTTGGCCGTTGACCTCCGCCTGCGGGTACATGAGGAAGGGCAGCTCAGGTCCATCCGAGTGAGGGAGGCGCACATCGTGGGCGAAGTTATACGCCAGCCAGTTCATCTCCCAGCCACCGAACAGAAGCTTGCGCGCTTTCTTGACTGGCTCGTCGGCAAGGGACAGGTGGCCTGGCGGCTCTTCCAGCGCAACCTTGCGCACGTCCGCCGGATCCACAGGTACCCATCCATAGTCATTCAAATAGACTTCAGCGCGGCAATGCTGGCCCTTTGAACAGTCGCCGCTCTTGCCCAGGCTCTTGAAGCCCATCCGCGACTCGGTCACACGCACGCCGTACACATCTCTGGCAGGCAGCCCAACCGATCTTGCCAGGCCAACATAAAGTGCATTGAGGTCGGCGCATTTCCCGCTGAGGTCACCCGTTTCCAGCATGAAACGGATGTCGCCCAACCCGCATCCACGCGTCTTGGGATTGCGGAAGGTGTTCTCAACCACCCATTCGTAGATGGCCTGGGCTTTCTCTTTGTCGCCGATGGCGCCTTTCGTGATTTCCTGGGCCCTGGCAAGAACGATGCCGTCGGTCGGCAGCAGCCGGGTCGGCCGGGTATAGAGGTCAGCCGCTGCCTCATTCAGGGGGATTGCTTTTCCAGGCCGGGAAAAGTCGATGCTGCGATCACGTGTGGCAAAACGGCTGACGACATCGAGCATGGACGGCTCTCCCCCGGTCCACTCGGCATAGAGCATCTCCGTGCCGTATTGCGGCTCGCGCAGGATGCGCATATCCGAGGCATTGCCCTGCCATAAATTGCCCATCGGACGAATCCAGTTCGTGTCATAAACCGAAGGCAGCGGCAGCCATGCGCGGGTCACGCCCGTATCACCGGATATCTCGACCTTGGCCGTGATCTCGAAGATGCGCCAGCCTGGCTCGGACATGGCGTATTGGGCAGCTGCCGCAGGGTGAAAAGGGAACAGACCGGCGCCGGCCAGTACGCTGGCGGTCTTAAGAAAGTCTCGTCTTTGCATGTCAGTCTCCACTGGTCAGTGAGCTGCATCGATTACGCGTCATGCGCGACTTCGGCGAATCGCCTTGGCAAGGCCTGTTCGACGCAGCGGTCCGATACGAAGCACGCTCTCACCTGCTGGTCAGCCTGGAAAGCTGGCCAAGGAATTCCTTTTCGCTATCGAGCGCAAGGCAACGCAGATCCAGATGCAGTGCCCCATTGGCAACACGGCCGAGAACAGGTATGGGCAGGCTGCGCAAAGCCGCCTCAATCTCATTCAGTACGCCGCTTTTTCTGCCTCGCGGACGAATCACCAATGCGTGGCTCTCAAGCCGGTCGACGGGCAGGGAACCACTGCCGATCTGCGAAAGCGCGGGCTCGGCGCCAACCGTGACAGGCCACTGACTCAAAGCCTGGGTGAATGCGGGCAGCAGGCGTTCGGTCTGAATCCGGATTTCATTGTTCGGGCGGCCAAGGAGTCGCAAAGTGGGCAGCCGTTCGCGCAGCCGGTCCGGATCGCAATACAGCCGCAACACGGCTTCAAGAGCGGCAAGGGTGATCTTGCCCACGCGCAGGGCACGCTTCAGCGGATTTTTGTTGATCCGATTGATCAGGTCCGCGCGCCCGATCAGAATGCCCGCCTGTGGTCCGCCGAGCAACTTGTCGCCGCTAAAAGTGACCAGATCCGCACCTGCGGCAAGCGATTCCTGCGGGGTGGGTTCATGGGGGAGGCCCCAATGCGCCAGGTCGATCAGGGTGCCGCTGCCCAAATCCACGACAAAGGGAAGACTGTGGAAATGCGCAGTCTGCGCCAGGTCCGGCTCGGGCACTGTGGAGGTGAAACCCTCGATGGAATAGTTGCTGGCATGGACTTTCATCAACATGGCGGTGCGAGGAGTGATGGCCTCTGCATAGTCGCGCAGGTGGGTGCGATTGGTGGCGCCGACTTCCCTGAGCTTCGCCCCGGCCCTGGCCATGATCTCCGGCACCCGGAAGGCGCCGCCGATTTCCACCAGTTCGCCACGCGAGACGATGACTTCCTTGCGTTGGGCCAGTGAATTAAGCAACAGGTAAGTGGCAGCCGCATTGTTGTTCACCACCGTGGCAGCCTGGGCGCCTGTGAGTTCCTTCAGCAGGCCTTCCACAAGCTTGTCCCGGTCTCCACGGCCTCCGCTATCCAGGTCGTATTCCAGGGCGCAGGGGTGGCGCGCCGCCAACACCAAGGCTTGAATGGCTTCCTCCGGCAGGATGGCGCGGCCAAGGTTGGTGTGCAGCACCGTGCCGGTCAGATTGAATACTCGCTTCAGTCGCGGCGCCTGGCTGATCGAAAGCTGCTCGTTCAGGCGGCCAGCCAGTGTCGCTTCATCAAAGTCCGCGTTTGCAGGCTGCGTTGACTGGCGCAGTTCCTCAAGCAGGCTGCGCACTGCAATCAACACCGGCTGTCGGCCGTATTTGGCGAGTAGGGGAACGACCGATGGCCAGTTCAGCACTCGGTCAACGGACGGGGGGCGGACGCTCTGGGCGCTATGCACGATAGACGTTCCCATTGAGTTTAGAAGTGAGGGTCAGAAGTCAGCGGCGGCAAGGCCATTAACCGGCCTTGCATGTCTAAGCCTCACGCCTCACTGTTACCATAGATCATCAGGTAGCTGATGCCACTCTTGGCGTAATTTTCCTCGCCCATCAATAGGTCAAGCGCCATACTGGCAAGGTCATCCGCAACCGGATCGACGTGGGGGTCCTTGTCCTGGTGAATAATCTTGAGATAAGTACGGCATTCCGGGCAGGCCTCGGCGCGAACAATTTCCTTTCCGCCCTGGACGTTGAAATAGGCGATGCCTCTGCTGTTGTCGCAATTGCTGCACCTGGATCGCACGACGTGCCATTCCGTCCCGCACAGCGCACAGTGCAGATAACGCAGGCCGTTTTCCGCCCCACCGATCCGCACCACCGACGCCACCGGGTGGCTGCCGCAAACGGGGCACAAATTGGGATGCTCCGGGCGAGCCACCTCGTGGGGCTCCAGCTTTCTGGCCAGATGAGTCCATTGCACCTGCAGTGCGGCCCCGATAATCGGCGCGGTCGCCAGGTCGAGATCATCAAACCGGCTGGACAGTAAACAGCCGGCCTGTGCCTCCAGCCATTCCCTGCTTTGTGCAAGCAGTTGGGCCAGTGATTCGCGACCGGCAAGCGGCGCCGCATCATAGAGCACATCCGCCAGCCTCCGCGCAACTTCCTGCCAATGGGGATCGCGGTGCCACCCCGCTGGGGACAGCGGCGGCATCTCGTGGCTACGGCAGACGGACAACAGTTCGGCGTCAGGCAGCGGGATTTCCGGATGGCACTCAAGTTCCGATTGTTGGGCCTCCGCCAATTCGGCAACGAACTTCAGGTAATCGCACAGGGTATGGCCTTCCGCCAACTGGCGCAGGCGGCGAGCGCGGCTAGTGAACAGATCCGCATGGGCAAAGCGCAGTTCCGGAATGTCCCCGGCCGCCGCCTCGATCTGGCCCGGCTCAAGAATGGGGGTGGGCACAGGGCCCCCCGGTCTTGTGATTTATGCGTCTCGCGGCCGGCTGCCCCATCATGAGCCCTACTCGATGACGCCGCAGGCCACCCGGGCGCCCCCTCCACCCAACGGAGCGGGGTGGTCAGAATAGTTGTCTCCCGCCATGTGGATCATGAGAGAGCGCCGTTTCAGGTCGGCCATCTTCAGCCGTGGCGCCAGCACGGGGCTGGTGGCATTGCCCTGTGGGTCCACATACAGCGCGGGTAGATCCCCCAAGTGGCCAGTTCCCCAGGGAGCGTCATGGCGTTTACTGGCGCGCGGATCGTAATGGCCGCCTGCGCCAAGGCCCGCCACCATCTTGCCGTCTTTTTCCTTGGCTGCGCAACTGGGATTTTCATGCACATGAAAGCCGTGCAGTCCTGGCGGCAGACCGCTGAGCGAAGGGGTAAATACCAGCCCGTAGGGCGAATTGCTGACGACAACAGAGCCGATTGATTGACCGACGCCCTGTTCATTCACCAGATTCATCGGGATCGTTAGATCTGCGCGTGCCACAGTAGACACGGCAAGCAGCAAGACGCTAAGTAATGAAACACGCATGGCTCCACCTTCTCAAGTTAATCGAATGTTGCGTTGTTTGAATTTCACCAATTGCAACCATCGCAAGGGTGTGCTCCGCTCATTTGGATCCCGTCACTTGCCTGTACCAGGCCCGGTGATGGTGCCTTGCCCAGGCATGACTGACAGTGCCCCGGGTCATGGCCCGCACGGAGCCCTTGACCCAAAATGCCGCATATATGTGCACCAGAATCGCGGCGATTGCCACAAACCCCGCCACCGCGTGCACCAACACTGCTAGACGTAGCAGGCCCACCGGCATTTTGGGAGCGAAGTAGGGTTGCCAGATGACGATGCCCGACACAAACAGGAGCAGGATGCAGACCACCAGCGTCCAGAACAGGTATTTCTGGCCCGCATTGTATCTGCCGATCTCGGGCAGCCTTTCATCCCGGTTGGCAACGACGTCGCCGATGTGCGCGATCCATTGGCGGTCGGCATCGCTGATCCGGTTGTGCGGCGCAAAGCGCTGCGCCATGAAAATGAACAGCGCAACCATCAGCACGCCGATAAAGGGGTGCAAAATCCGTGTCCAGGTGCCGCCGCCAAACAGGTTGGTGAGAAAGAAGAAGGCCGGATGAAACAGCGCCAGCCCGGATAGCGCCAGCAGAATGAAGGTCACGGCCACGGCCCAGTGATTGAAGCGCTCCGACGCCGTATAGCGCTGTATGAGTTTGGGTTTGGACATGATGTTCTCCTAAGCTTGATGAGGCAGACCCCGAATCGGCTTATGACGTCTCTTCTTCCTCGTCTTCATCCACTTCTTTCGGCCCTTCGGTCACGTAATGGAAGAAGCCGGCCAATGCGATCAAGCCCAGTCCGAACGATGCAAGGGGTTTGGTAACTCCCTTCCACAGTGAGACCAGCGCGCTGATGTGCGGATCCTTGGGCAGGCCGTGATAGAGCTCGGGCTTGTCCGCATGCTGCAGGACATACATGACATGCGTGCCGCCGACACCCTTGGGATCGTACAGACCCGCGTTTTCATAGCCGCGCGATTTCAGATCGTCGATCCGCTCTTCGGCGTGGGCGATCATGTCTTCCTTGGAGCCGAACACCAAGGCGCCGGTCGGGCAGGTCTTGATGCAGGCCGGCTCCAAACCGACTGCGACGCGATCCGAGCACAGGGTGCACTTGTACGCCTTGCCGTCTTTTCTCGAGATGCGTGGAATGTTGAACGGGCAGCCGGTCACGCAGTAGCCGCAGCCGATGCAATTCTCCTCGTGGAAGTCCACGATGCCATTCGAATACTGCACGATCGCGCCCGGTGACGGACAGGCCTTGAGGCAGCCCGGGTCGGCACAATGCATGCAGCCGTCCTTGCGGATCAGCCATTCCAGTTTGTCGGGGGCCGTCTCCACCTCGGCGAAGCGCATCACGGTCCAGGACTCAGCGCTCAGGTCTGGCGGGTTATCGTAGACGCCCACATTCACGCCCGGTGTGTCGCGCAAGTCGTTCCACTGCATGCAGGCAACCTGGCAAGCCTTGCAGCCGATGCACTTGGAGATGTCGATGAGCTTGGCCACTTCCAGGGTGTTGCGGGCGTGGGGGGTAGCCGTGGTGGTGGCGGAACGGGCCTTGATATCCAACGATTGCAGTGCCATGGTCGCCTCCTATACCTTTTCCACGTTCACCAGGAACGCCTTGAATTCCGGCGTTTCGGCATTGGCGTCGCCCACGAACGGCGTCAGCCTGTTGGCGAGGTAGCCTTTCTTCGCGATGCCGATGAAACCCCAATGAATGGGTACTCCCACGGTGTGGACCCGCTTGCCGTTTACGTCCAGGGACTTGAGCCGCTTCGTCACGACCGCGACGCCACGGATGTAGCCGCGGTTGGAACTGACCTTGACCTGTTCGCCGTCCTTGATGCCTTTCTCCTTGGCCAGTTCCTCGCCGATTTCCACGAACTGGGAGGGCTGCAGGATCACGTTGGACAGCACGTTCTTGGTCCAGTAGTGGTAGTGCTCAGTCAAGCGGTAGGTGGTCGCCACATAGGGGAACTTGTCGGCTTTGCCCAGACGCTCCTTGTCGTAGGTATAGAGCCGTGCCGCCGGATTGTTCAGCGCCAGCGGATTGTGCGGGTGCATGGGGTTGACCCCGATCGGCGTCTCGAAAGGCTCATAGTGTTCCGGGATCGGGCCTTCGGCCAAGGCCTTGAGCGCGAACAAATGGCCGACGCCGTCAGGCTGCATGATGAAGGGGCCGACATTCTCATCGGGCGCCGCATCCGGCTTCATGTCCGGCACGTCGTTGCCGACCCACTTGCTGCCGTTCCACGCGATGGTCTTGCGCTTGGGATCCCAGGGCTTGCCATTGACGTCGCAGTTCGCGCGGTTGTAGAGCACGCGCCGGTTGGCCGGCCAGGCGAAGCCCCAGTTGGGATAGAAACCCAGGCCTGACGGGTCGGCCGTGTCGCGGCGCGCCATCAGGTTGCCGGATTCATTCCATGCTCCGCAATACAGCCAGTTGCCGCACAGGGTGCTGCCGTCATCGCGCAACTGGGCGAAGCTCGAGAGTTGTTCGCCCGCCTTGGCCAGGACCTTGGTGGGATCCTTGGGATCGGTCACGTCGGAAATTGCCGTGCCGGAAAACTCGCGCGCCAGTTCAGTCGCGTGGGGGGCCATGGGATGACCGTAGTTCCAGGCGACGTTGAGCACCGGATCGGCGAAGGTACCGCCGTCCTTCTCGTACAACTCGCGTATTCTCCAGAAGATGCCCGCGATGATGTCGATGTCAGACTTCGCGTCACCCGGGCCTTCAGCCGCCTTCCAGTGCCATTGCAGCACGCGGCCCGAGTTGGTGTAGGAGCCGTCTTCCTCGGCGAAACAGGTGGCAGGCAGGCGAAACACCTCAGTCTGAATCTTGCTCGGATCGGCCGAGTGGTAGTCGCCGTAATCGCGCCAGAACTCGGCGGTCTCGGTGGCCAGCGGATCGATCACCACCAGATATTTCAGCTTCATCAGCGCTTCGCTCGACTTGCTCACGCAGGGCACGGCCGCCAGCGGATTGAAGCCCTGGCAGATGAAACCGTTCATTTGGCCGTTGTGCATGCGTTCGAACATGTGCAGCACGTCATAGGGCACGTCGATCTTTGGAAACCAGTCGTAGCAGAAGTTGTTGTCCTTGGTGGACGCCTTGCCATAAAAGGCTTTCGACAGCGAAACCCAGAATTTCGGAAAATTCTGCCAGTAGCTGATCTGGTTGGGGCGCAGCGGCTTGGGCGAGTACTTGGCGAGATAGGCTTTGAAGTCCTGGTCCCCATCCAGTCCCAGTTTCATGTAACCCGGCAGTACATTGGTCACCAGATTCATGTCGGTAATGCCCTGCACATTGGAGTGGCCGCGCAGCGCATTGACGCCGCCACCGACCCGGCCAATGTTGCCGAGCAGCAGTTGGATCATCGCCATGGTGCGGATGTTCTGCGTGCCCACCGAGTGCTGGGTCCAGCCCAGCGCGTACATGATGGTCATGACCTTGTCGGGCGTGGACATCTTGCCGATTTCTTCAGCCACCCTGAGGAACGCATCCTTGGGCGTGCCGCAGATATTGCTCACCATCTCCGGCGTGTAGCGGCTGTAATGCTGCTTCATGAGCTGATACACGCAGCGCGGATCCTGCAGGGTCTCGTCCACCTTGGCGTAGCCGTCGGGACCGATCTGGTAGTCCCAGGTGTCCCTGTCGTATTTGTGCTTGTCTGCGTCGTAGCCCGAGAACAGACCGTCCTTGAAATCGAAGTCCTCGCGCACCAGAAAAGGCGCGTTGGTGTAGTTGACGACGTATTCGCGATGGATCTTGTCGTTGGCGAGAAGATAGTTGATCACCCCGCCCAGGAAGGCGATGTCGGTCCCGGAGCGGAGCGGCGCATAGAAGTCCGAAACCGCCGCGGAACGATTGAAGCGCGGGTCCACCACGATCAGCTTGGCGTGCCGGTGGGCTTTTGCCTCCGTTACCCACTTGAAGCCACAGGGGTGCGCCTCGGCGGCATTGCCGCCCATGACAAGGATCAGGTCAGCATTCTTGATGTCGACCCAGTGATTGGTCATCGCACCGCGGCCGAAACTTGGGGCAAGACTTGCCACCGTCGGCGCGTGTCATATTCGTGCCTGGGTATCGAGGCAGACCATCCCCAATGAGCGCATTGCCTTGACGGTGACGTAACCCGTCTCGTTGCTGGCAGCGCTGCTGGCAAGCATGCCGGTGGTCAGCCAGCGATTCACTGTCTGGCCTGCGGCATTCTTCGACACGAAGTTCGCGTCGCGATCCGCCTTCATCAATTTGGCGATGCGGTTGAATGCGTCGTCCCATGAAATGCGCTGCCAGTCCGTCCCGCCGGGCGCGCGGTACAGCGGGTACTTGGTTCGGTCAGGGCTGTGAACGAAGTCCAGCAGGGCTGCACCTTTGGGGCACAAGGTCCCGCGATTGACCGGATGGTCCGGATCGCCCTCGATATGGATGATGTTCGCCTTGGCGTTCTTGGCGTTGTCGCCCAGGCTGTAGATGATCAATCCGCAACTGACTGAACAGTAGGGGCAGGTGCTGCGGGTCTCGGTGGCCCGCGCCAGTTTGAATTCGCGCACTTCAGCCAACGCTTCGCCTGGTGCAAAGCCTAGAAGTGCCAGACTGGAACTACCTACACCGCCTGCGCAGACCTTGAAGAACTGGCGTCGGGTGAGTTGCATGTCGTCCTCCAAATCACATAGGGCCAGACCGACCCGTTTAATGACTTGCAGACTTTAGAGGCAGACTTTGAATTTGTTTGCTTGCGCCCGCAGGCGCTGGTCTCCTAGAGCAAAGGCTGCAAGGGATTGATTTCACGCTAGCAGGTTGCCACCGTTCTACAACCAAAAAGCAGGGTTTTTTGTGCTCAGGACCTGGTTTTGGGCTTGTCCCGGAGGTTTCTCACCATGTGCTAAAGATAGCCTTAGTATCCGCGGAAGTCTGGGTGAGCCGGATCCAGGAATGCTCCGGGATGCAGAAGCAGGCACGCTCGCGCTCTGAAAGCATGCCTTCGTAGCGAGCTTTGAGGGCATCCCGCGCGTTGGCTGTGGCGGCGCCGTTCAGGTCCGCCTGGTAGGCGCGGCACTCGTGATCCAGCAACAGGGCAGGGCAGACAATCTGCGCGCCTCCTGCTTCGGCCGTGTTGGCCGGAATAGCCCCTACGCCGGGCGCCAGCAGGAGCAACAACAGGCCCTGTCTCAGCAGGGAATGGCCAGTCGGGCACTCGGGATCGGATTGCTGCCAGCGCGGCCAGCGACTAATCCTTCCGCGCTCGCCGAATGCAAATCGTCCACATGCATGATCCTGCCATCCCCTTGCACAAACCGCCTCCTGGTTTACCAGGCGATTCGGATGCCTTCCCTATCGTTCTTCACCACTCTGGCCGTCAGCGTGCCCCGGGTGTCGGGCGCGAGCCGCTGATAATCTTCGACTTCAAGACGGGTGCCCACCGGAAAAGAAATGCCGCCATGAGACAAAGTCATGGAGTTCCCGCCGACCTCCTTGACCCGATAGAGCCCGATCTTCTTCGATTTGTGCCGCACCGCCACCGCAGCGTCTGTACGCAAGACGCTATCGGATATGAACCAGTCAACAACAAAGTCACCAGCGTATGCCATCTCCATCTCCAATTCTTTTTTGCAGGATTTGTCAGCCCCTGTTCCGGAGCTTTCGATCCGCCCGATCTGCTCAAGCCTCCGGACTTCATAAAGCGAGTAGCCGGGACACTTTGCACCTCAAACTGCTCCTTGCCCGGTGCGAGGGGGGAGGGAAGCGGTCACATAGAGCTTGCAGCAGCGGTTGCGGAGGCTGCCACTGCACCGCTTCTGGAAAGCTTGTCTTGGCGCTTGAGGTTGTGCCTGACTTCCGCCCGGTTAACCGCCACGATCAGATCGGTCGCCAGCATCCGGGCTTGGTCCAGTGTCAACTGGATCTCATGCCCGTTCTCCAGGGAACAAACAATCCGTTCCCCATCGCCTTCATCTTTGAGTGTGATCTCCAAACTGGGCCGATCGTTGATTACTTGCATGCCGGAACTCCCCTGCCAAATGGTCAGTGACATTGCGATCACGACGCAGCCTCTATTTCCGCAATCAGAATGCGGACCCGCTTCTGTTCGAGATTGGCAGTCATCCAATCGCGGGCGCTCATCTTTCTATCAGGCGCGCACCGATTACTATCACTGCCGGTTTCCAGGCTCCCGCGAGGAGGAACGAGTTTTTAACACTACGCCAAGAATTGACAGGGGGAAATAAAGGATTCCTTACCACGGTGAGGCCGTGGTGTGGGGGATACGTCAATTGAAGCAGGGAAGTATGACAAACTGAGCCGACCAAAATCCAAATTGAGGCAAGTCTGCGGTCCCTGCCCGCGCTTGACGAACGGGAGCCGGCGATCAGGTAGGATCCGGTTTCGTGTCCAGCCAAAGCTGGACCAGTTCCGCTACCGACCGCACCGACACTTTCTTCATGATCCTGTACCGGTGCACGTCTACGGTCTTCTCGCTGATGCCCAGTGCAGACCCTATCATCTTGGAAGGCTTGCCGGCCACAATCAGTTTGGCGATTTCATATTCACGGGGGGTTAGCTGATTCACGCGATATTCTGCCGCCTTCTTCTTGAACTGGTCAGCGTCGATCTGCGCATCCAGCGCCAGACAGGCATGAATACGGTCCAGCAGCAACTGAGGCTGGAAGGGTTTTTCAATGAAATCCAAAGCCCCCTCCCGCATTGCCCGAACCGCTTCGGTTACCTCGCCATGGCCGGTGAGGAAAATGATAGGCAGATTGATTCCGCGTTCCTTCATCGCAATCTGAACGTCCAGCCCGCTCATGCCCGGCATGCGCACGTCAAGCAGGAGGCAGCCACGCACGGTGTGATCAGCCTGGGAAAGAAAATCCTCGCCCGAAGCAAAGGTCTCGACGTTCAGATTCACCGACCTCAACAAGACCTGGATGGCATCCAGAATATCCGCGCTATCGTCGACGACGTAAACCGCTCGCTGTACCTCGGTGGGTTGGGGCTTCAATTTCTCGTCATCGATCATTATTCTTCTCAGGCCTTTCCAGGGGGCTCCCAGGCATTGATCAGCCCCAGCAGTTGTTCGATGTCAGCGGGCTTGACGATATGATAGTCAAACCCGGCGGCTCGTGAATGAGTGTGATCCTTGGCCTGGCCGTAGCCGGTCAGCGCAATCAGCAGAGGCCGTGTTCCGTCAGGGAGATTGCGCATGCTGCGCGCCAGTGTGTAGCCGTCCTTTCCTGGTATGCCGATGTCGAAAATCGCAATCTCAGGCAGTTCTGCCTGGGCGGCGGCCAAGGCCGCCTCGCCGTCTTGCGCCAGTCGCACTGAGTGCCCCGCATGCCGCAGGACCTGCGCCATGGCTTCGCCCAATACGGCGTTGTCCTCAGCGATAAGGACGCGCCGCCTGCGCGGCCTGGCTGCTTCCGACGTGCGGCTTGATGGCCTGGCGGGCCGGGGGTGCGTCAGAGCCGGCAAACGCACGGAAAATTGAGCGCCCTTGCCGCCACCTTCACTGGCCGCAGTCACTCGGCCGCCATGCAGTTCGACCAGATTCCTGACCAACGCCAGTCCGAGCCCCAGCCCGCCTTCTTCCCGCACCAGAGAGACTTCGCCCTGGGTGAAGGTATCGAAGATTCGCGGCAACAACTCAGCGGAGATCCCTCGCCCCGTATCCCGAATGCAGATGACGGCCTCGTTCTCTTCGGTTCGGAGCGATAGCTCGATGCGGCCGTCTGCCGGCGTGAACTTGACGGCGTTTTCCAGGAGATTGGTGATGACCTGGGTCAGACGCGCAGAATCTGCTTCAACCCACAAGGGCGACGACGGCAGACTGAGAATGAAATGCTGCCGCCGTCTATCCATGAGCGGACGGCAGGCTTGCTCCACCTTGGCGATAAGTTGAACCAGGTCGAGCTGGGTTTTTTGCAGAGCGATTTTGCCACGGCTAATCCGCGCGACGTCCAGCAGATCGTCCACCAGGCGCTTGAGTTGTTCGGTCTGATTGGAGATGGTGGTCGTGGCCCAGCGACATGTCTCCGGGTCCGTCAGCCCCTTTGTCTGAAGCAGGTAGACAGCGGTAGACGTCACGGCCATGGGATTGCGCAACTCATGGGCGAGAAGCGCGAGAAATTCGTCCTTGCGCCGATCAGCGTCGATCAGCGCCTGCTCGGCCATTTTGTGCTTGGTAATATCACGGGCCAGGATGCAGTTGTATTCCTGGCCATGGAAGTTGAGGAAAGTAACGTCGACCTCCACCGGGAACGGCCGACCGCTCTTGCCATGATGCTCGCTCTCGTAGGTCATCGTCTTTTGTGCCTGTATCTCGAGCCAATGACCCGGCCAGTCTTCATGCTGCAAGCTGGGTTCGATTTTCCAAAGAGGCATGCCGAGCAGTTCTTCGCGGCTGTAGCCGAGCATGCGGATGGCTGTTTCGTTGACGTCCTGGATGCGGGCGTCTGTTCCGATCAGATAGGCCGCCTGGGCGACTTGATCCATGCTGAACCGGACAAACCGGTCGAGACGCTCCTGCATAAGTCTGTGTTCGCTGATGTCTGTCAGCATCGCACGGCAGACTTGACCCGATTCGGCCAGGGTGGCTTCGATGCGCACGATGCGTCGGGTCGGATCGGCGCGTGCCAGGATCACCTCGGAAGTCTCCTTGACCTGGCTCGTGAATACCTCCTCAAGGAAGGTATTGAAAGAAGAAGGGTCTGCAACAAGGAGGCCCAGACGCTGCCCAGCCAGTTTGCCGCGATCGATGCCCAGCAGCTTTGCGGCGGTGAGGTTCGCCTGACTGGATCATGCCTTCACGACTGAGGGTGATGTAGCCCACTGGGGCGAAATCGTACAGTTCGGTGTAACGCTCCAGATTGTTCTCGGCCTCCAGACGGGTTTTGCGCAACTCCTCGTTTTGCAGTTCCAGTTCGATCTGGTGGACTTCCAGTTCATGTATCAGCTTTTGCGCGTCCGCGTAGGGGAGGGCCGATCGCTCTGGAGTCAAATGGCGTTTTGCACCTTGGCGCAACGGAGTTTCCCTGCATCCCTATCCGATTTCTTCTTCATGCCGGATTCTCGCGCCTCAATTCAGCTTCCAGCTTCTTGGTGGCCGTAATGTCGACAAACGTAATGACCACGCCATCAATGACATTGTCCATGGTGCGGTAGGGCATGATGCGCACGTTGTACCAGCGCCCGTCATGGGTGGCGAGCTGTTTGTCGCTAAATACCAGGGTGCGCAGGACTTCCCGGGCATCGGCTTGCAAGTCCGGGTAGTCCAGGCTGGTGGCGATGTCGGACAGGGGCCGGCCGAGGTCGTTTGGGATGAGCTTGATCAGGCGGGTTGCGGGCGCGGTGAAGCGGCGCACCCGCAACTTTCCATCCAGAAACACCGTGGCGATGTCGGTGCTGTCGAGCAGGTTCCTCATGTCATTGTTGGTGTGTGAGAGATCGTCCACCTTGGATTGCAGCTCGGCGTTAACGGTTTGCAACTCCTCGTTGAGGGACTGCATTTCTTCCTTGGAAGTGGTCAGTTCTTCGTTAGTGGATTGCAGCTCTTCATTGTTGGACTGGAGTTCCTCATTGGCCGAGCGGAGTTCTTCCTGGGTTGTCTGCATCTCTTCGCGCAGGGTGCGGTTTTCTTCCCGGGCGCCGCGCAATTCCGCCTCCAGCGCCGCCACTCGTCCACCCGGCGATCGGGCGTGGTGGGTTTCATCAAGCTTTTCCGGAGCGGGAGTGGCCACATCACGGAACACGATCAGTGCCATGCCACGTAATGTCTCCGGCTCGTCAATGACCTGCACCGTGAGGTTGAGGCTCTGTTGACCCCCATCGCTTTGCACCTTCAGGCCGTCGAGGCTGACCATGCCGTGCTGTCGAACAGCCTTCTGCAAGGCGCGCGCCAGTTCGCCGCGCAGCCCTTCGCGCGCCATGGCGTGGATGTTCCAGTTGGCCTTGCCGACCGCCGGCTCCAGGTATTTTCCGGTGCGGCCGCTGATGTAGACGATGTCGCCCTTGTGGTTGACCAGTACCGCGGCCGGGGCGAACTGGCGCAGGATCATCTGCTCGGTCAGGGTCTGGAGGTTGGGTAAGGTACGCGACGCCGTCTCGCCCTGTTCCTCAGTCGTCAGGGCAGGGAAGATCCGGGCGGGAAATTCGACCCCCGTATCCAGGGCGCCGTCGCTGCGCTGGTATAGCCGGGACTTGCCGTCCATCGGAGTGAACAGGTCGGTGAAGCCGCCGACGGTTTCGGCGCTCCCCAGAAACAGGATGCCACCGGGATTGAGGCTGTAGTGAAACAGGGGCAGCAGCTTATCCTGCAGCTCCGTGGCCAGGTAGATCAGCAGATTGCGGCAGGAAAGGATGTCCAGTTTGGTGAAGGGCGGGTCCATGAGAATGTTCTGTGGCGCGAAGATGACCATTTCGCGGATCTCGTTGGCAACCCGGTATCCATCCTGTTCCGCCACAAAGTAACGCTCCAGGCGCTCCGCCGAGACATCGGCGCTGATGCCGCCCGGATATAAGCCCGAGCGCGCCTTGTTGATGGCGTCCTGGTCCAGGTCGGTAGCGAATATCTGGAGAGTGAACCGGGATTTTGGTTTGACTTGTTCCATCACTTCACGGAACAGAATGGCCAGGGAATAGGCTTCCTCGCCGGTTGAACATGCCGGTACCCAGGCGCGCAGGGTGCGGCCTTTCGGGTATCGCGCCAGCAGGGCCGGTAGCGCGTGTTCCTGAAGATGAGCCCAGGCCGGCGGATCACGAAAAAAATTGGTCACGCCGATGAGCAGTTCCTTGAACAGAAGATCCAATTCGCCGGGATTCTCCTGCAGGAAGCGGACATAGGCGGTGATCCGATTGATCTGGTGAATGCCCATGCGCCGCTCGACGCGCCGGTACATCGTGCTCCTCTTGTATAAGGAGAAATCGTTGCCGGTGTGATTGCGCAGCAGGATCACGATCTTGTCCAGCGCTCCATGCGACAACCCCTCCGGTTTCAACTCGGCCGGCTGGCGTGACACGGAATGGCTGCAGGCAGCGACGAGGCGCGCGGGCAAGGCCTCGGCGGCGGCGACAATGTCCGCCATGCCGGTGTTGACAGCGCTCCTCGGCATGCCGTCGAACTTGGCCGAGGCCGGGTCCTGCACCAGGACCAGGCCGCCCATTTCCTTGATGGCTCTGAGTCCCGACGTGCCGTCCGAACCCATGCCCGAAAGGATGACGCCGATGGCAAGCTCACGGCGGTCATCGGCCAGGGCACGGAAGAAGAAGTCGATGGGCTGGCGCTGGCCACGCGGCTCCACCGGGTCGAGCAGATACAGGCTGCCGTGCAGTATGGACATGTCCTTGTTAGGCGGGATGACGTAAACGCAATTCGACTTGATCTTCATCCCGTTGTTGGCCTGCTTGACCTCCATCTCGGTTACCCGCTGCAACAGTTCGGACATGATGCCCTTGCGCGTCGGGTCGAGATGCTGGATGACGATGAAGGCCATGCCGATGTTCGCCGGTACGTGGCGCAGGAATTGTTCCAGGGCCTCCAGACCGCCCGCCGAAGCGCCGATGCCGACAATGGGAAAATTGCCGGCGCCTGCCTTCTTCTGGCGTTGTCTTTCCCGTGCGGTTTCCTCCACCGCATTCGGCTTCAGTGTCTCTGACTTGATTCGCCTTACCATGGATTGTCGTGACTAAGGTGTGCAGAGGCAGGTTACCAGCATGGGGGGGCAAGGCAAAATGTACAGCCGCGTGGGTATTCCCCGAAAGTCCATAGTTTCACCTCGAGGTTTACCGGAGCAGAGCCATGGTTGCCTGCCAAGCCACAGGTCGACCTCAAGTCAGTTGATCTTTCCAGCCGGGCGATACAGGGCGCGAGCTTGATCCGGCATTCACTCCCCCCGCAACCGGCCGCTTGAGCACCCCGGATCGCCGATATCTATGCGCTGTGGACAGCATTTCAGGGGAGACTGATCGGATCCGGCAGAGTTACCGGACCAGTGCATCAATTTCCACTCGCACTATAAATAAGCAAGAGCTTGTTTCTTGGTGGCCGGATAGATCGGGATGACGGAAAGAGGAAGCATAGATGAAACGCGCTAGCGCCTCGTGTTTGCTGGGATTGGCGTTGATGGTTTGGCTGGCCCCGGCGATTGCCGTGCCCAGGCCGGTGTTGCTTCTAAATCTGGATGGCGCAGTGGGGCCTGCCACAGCGGATTACGTGATACGCGGGCTTCAGCGCGCGGAACGCGAGGGCGCCCAGCTCGTCGTGCTGCGCATGGATACGCCCGGTGGCCTGGATACTTCCATGCGCGCAATCATCAAGGCGGTGCTGGCCTCTTCCGTTCCGGTGGCAGGCTTTGTGGCCCCAAGCGGCGCCCGTGCCGCCAGCGCGGGCACGTATATTCTCTATGCCTGCCATGTCGCCGCCATGGCGCCCGGCACCAATCTTGGTGCCGCTTCGCCTGTCTCCATAGGGGTTCCAGGGCTGGGCGGAGAACCTCCCTCGCAGCCGGATAATCAACGGGCAAAATCAAAATCCACGCAACCGGCGGATACCATGGGGAAGAAGGTGATGAATGACGCGGCGGCGTATATACGCGGTCTGGCGCAACTGCGCGGCCGCAATGCCGAATGGGCGGAACAGGCAGTGCGAAACGCAGCGAGCCTGTCCGCGGCAGAGGCGCTTAAGCGCGGGGTGATTGACCAGGTTGCAGACGATGTTTCCCAACTTCTCCGGAAACTGGACGGCCGCACGCTCAAACTGGCAAGTGGGAGAGAAGTGCGGCTGGCCACCGTTGGGGCGCCGATTGTCGACTATCACCAGGACTGGCGGGCCAACCTGTTGGCCGTAATCACGAACCCGCCGATTGCCCTGATCCTGATGATGATCGGCGTGTATGGACTGTTCTTTGAGTTCTTCAATCCGGGAATGGTTGCTCCGGGCGTCATAGGCGCCATCTGCCTGCTGCTCGGCCTCTACGCGCTGCAGCAGTTGCCGGTGAACTATGCCGGACTGGCGCTTATCCTGCTCGGCATCGGATTCATGGTGGCGGAAGCCTTCGCACCCAGCTTTGGCATCCTCGGCCTGGGCGGGGTCGTTGGCTTTGTCCTCGGTGCGGTGATCCTGATAGACACGGAAGTCCCCGGCTTTGGCATCCCGATTGCGCTGATCATCGCGCTGGCGCTCATCAGCGCGTTTGCAATTGCGGCCATGGCGGGGCTAGCCATCAAGGCGCGCCGACGGCCAGTGGTGAGTGGCGGCGAACAACTCATCGGCAGCAAGGGCATGGTGCTCTCATGTGCCGGAGACACATGCTGGGCGCGAGTGCGAAGTGAGCTCTGGCAGGTGCGAAGCTCGGCTCAACTGACGACCGGCCTGCCTATCACCGTCACAGCCAGAGACGGCCTGACTCTCGTTGTCTCACCCACAGCCTCGAAAGGGAATGATCATGGGATTTGATATTGGATTTTCCGGCCTGATAGTTCTGCTCGCCATTCTTGTCATCGGCACCTTGCGCGTGTTGCGCGAATACGAGCGCGGGGTCATCTTTCTGCTGGGGCGATTCTGGAAAGTCAAAGGTCCGGGCCTCGTCATCGTCATTCCCGGCATCCAGCAGATGGTGCGTGTGGACTTGCGTACCGTGGTGTTCGATGTGCCTCCGCAAGACGTTATCTCGCGCGACAACGTCTCAGTCAAAGTCAATGCGGTGGTGTATTTTCGCATAGTCGACCCGGAGCGGGCCATCATCCAGGTGGAGGATTTCCTCAACGCGACCAGCCAGCTTTCTCAGACCACGCTGCGCGCGGTGCTCGGCAAGCATGAGCTCGACGAGATGTTGGCGGAACGCGAAAAGTTGAATATGGACATACAGCAAACCCTGGACATCCAGACCGACGCTTGGGGGATCAAGGTTTCGAACGTGGAAATCAAGCATGTCGACATCAACGAATCCATGGTTCGCGCCATCGCCCGTCAGGCTGAGGCCGAGCGTGAACGCCGCGCCAAAGTGATTCATGCGGAAGGTGAGCTGCAGGCGTCGGAGAAGCTTTTGCAGGCCGCCCAAATGCTTGCCCGCCAACCCGAAGCGATGCAATTGCGCTACCTGCAGACGCTGTCGGCGATCGCCGGCGACAAATCCACGACCATCGTGTTTCCGCTGCCGATGGACATTGTCTCCACCCTTGGCAAGGCGTTTGGCAAATCAACCGGGACTTCGGGCGAATGAGAGGATGGAGACTGCCGGTTGTGGTTCTCCTTGTAGGTTTGCAAACCCGCAAGACCGAACAAGACCGAACAAGACCGAATCCGCCGAAAGCAAGTTCACCCCTTTGGTGAACCCCATATTTAGCATTGCGCCTGAATATGCTATAAACATTAAAGTTTTCTAATATTCGAGGAGCAAGGCCATGACTCAGGATGAGAAGGCCCGCAAGGCGGAGTTGGCTTATCAAAGAGCGTTGCGCTACGAACTGGACTATGGTTGCTGCCCACAGTGCGTACTGGCTGCCGTTCAGGAGACGGTGGGCATTGTCGATGACGCCACCATCAAGGCGAGTCACGGCCTTTCTGGCGGCGGCGCTTTGAGCGGGGAGGGCGCTTGCGGGGCGCTGAGTGGGGGTCTCCTGGCCCTGAGCGCCAAACGCGGCCGCGATCGGCATAAGTTGGACAGAGGTCGTTTTATCGGCAACTTCCAGAAGGGCGCGGAACTGGTGCAGCGTTTTCGAAATGAGTTCGGCGGTGTGACCTGCGCGGAACTTCAGCAACGGTTCACCGGCCGCACCTACGACATGTGGAAGCCGGATGAATACCAGGCTTTTAGCGATACCCGCGGTCAGCAATGTGCGTTGGCCACCGCGTTGGTGACCCGCTGGGTAGTAGAGATGCTCTAGAGGCTGCCCAGGATCTGGGTGCGGTTCACCACAATCGTCAATTGGGTTGCCAATGGCCGGGCTTGGTCGGGGGTCAACGCAAGCTGACTACCGTTTTCGCGTATCCCGTCTGCCTGAGACCCTGGTCGTCTTGCGGTAAAGGAGGCACAAATGAACGTTGAAGCAGAATTGAAAGCCACGATCACCGCCCTGGTCCAAGAAGACAAGGGCATCCTTGCTGCCGATGAAAGCGAACCTACCATCACCAAACGCTTCAAGGCCGTGGGCGTTGAGCCCACGAAGGAAAACCGGCGTGCCTACCGCGCCTTGCTGTTGACGACTCCGCGAATAGGCGAATACATCAGCGGCGTAATCCTGTACGAGGAAACACTCGGCCAATCGGCGGATGACGGCACGGCTCTGTTGGAAGTGGCGAGGCGCCAAGGAATTGTTCCGGGCATCAAGGTGGACAAGGGAACTATCGACCTCGCGGGTGCGCCGGGAGATAAGATTACCCAAGGACTCGATGGTCTGGCGGAGCGCCTGAAAGTCTATAAGTCGCAGGGCGCGCGATTTGCCAAATGGCGTGAGGTCTACCCGGTCAGCGAGCGCAATCCCACGCCGCTGGGCATTGAAGCCAACGCTGAGATGCTTGCCCGTTATGCAGCCGTATGCCAGCAGGAGGGCTTTGTTCCCATAGTCGAACCCGAAGTGCTGCTGGACGGCGATCACTCACAACAACGCTGCGCCGAGGTGACGGAGGCTGTCCTGCACGCAGTGTTCCATTTTTTGTACCGTCACGGCGTAATGCTGGAATTCATGTTGCTCAAACCCAGCATGGTGTTGCCGGGAAAGGAACATGACAGACGGGCCGGTCCGAGCGAGGTGGCCGGCGCAACGGTGCAAGTGTTGCGCCGCACCGTGCCCGCGGCGGTACCCAGCATTAACTTCCTGTCCGGCGGCCAGACCCCTGAGGAGGCCAGTGCCAACCTCAATGCCATAAACATGCGCTTTCCGCAGGCCCCATGGGACCTGTCGTTTTCATTTGCGCGTGCGCTACAGCAACCGGTGTTGGAGACTTGGCGTGGGCACAGTGAAAACCTGCACGCGGCCCAGCAGGCTTTTTATTCGCGGGCGAAGCTCAACAGCCTCGCGCGGACAGGTCTTTACAAACCGCATATGGAGCCGGCTTCGTAAGCTTTGCAGTTCTCCTTGTCGGAGACAAACCACAGGTCTGATCTGAGAACGCAGTGCCGAGTTGACGATGTTTTGCAGCTCGGCGTCTCCACTTCGCATGATATTAACATAATATACATTATGCGAAGTAGAAAGCAGGAAAGCGGCTCAGGATTCGAGCGTTCTTCAGGGAGAAAAGCCCGTTGCGCAGATCACCCCCGACGCCTGTGTGCCGGTTCCCAAGCCGGGAGAACCAAAGTCTTGTGCTGGGAAATGAACTGACGGTCTGCCTCACCTGTCGACATGGCGCTTTGTACTCAGTTGGGAAACCTCAAGACTTTCGATAAGCAATTTTGCCGACCGACATCGCCGCAGCGGATTAGGCCGCAGCTTCATGAAAGCGCAAGGCTTCTTCCACATCTACTGCTACGACGCGCGATACTCCTGGCTCATTCATGGTCACGCCTGCCAAGTGGTGCGCCATTTCCATTGTGATGCGGTTGTGGGTAATGAACAGGAACTGGGTGTCCGCGGACATGCGCTTTACCATGTCGCAGTAGCGCATGGTGTTGGCGTCGTCCAGCGGCGCGTCCACTTCATCCAGCAGGCAGAACGGCGCGGGGTTGAGCTTGAACAGCGAAAATACCAGGGAAAGCGCGGTCAGCGCTTTCTCTCCCCCGGAAAGCAGGTGAATACTGGAATTCCGCTTGCCCGGAGGCTGGGCGACAATCTGGATGCCGGCATCGAGTAGTTCATCACCGGTCAGCACCAGTTCCGCATGACCGCCGCCAAAGATCTGTGGAAACAGCTCGGCGAGGTAACCATTTACCGCATCAAACGTCTGCTTGAGCAGGTCACGCGTCTCCTGGTCAATCTTTCGTATGGCGGCTTCCAGGGTTTCCGAGGCTTCCAGCAGATCGCTGTGCTGATTATTCAGGTATTCATCCCGTTCACGGGCCTGTTCAAGTTCATCCAGTGCCGCCAGGTTGACCGCGCCCAGTTCTGTGATGGCGCCGGCCAGCCGATTGAGTTCAGTCTGAAGATTGCCGGCGCGAGGACTTTGCTGTTCAAACCGAAGCTTCAGAACATCCTGCTCGGCCTGAGCTTCCTTGAGCTGAGTGTCGAACTGGGCCTCCGTCATCAACAGCTCCTGGTCCTTCAGCCTCAACTGCTCCATCCGCTCGCGTAAGGGGTGCAAGCCCTGCTCGCAATTGATGCGTGACTCGTCCTCTGCCCGTAGCCGATTGGTCAGGTCTTCCAGGTTGTTACGGAAGCTGCTTAAAGCAGCTTCCTTCAGGACCCGACTATCCAGTGCGGTCTGGAGCACGTCAGTCAGAGGCGATTCATTAACCTGAGAAAACTCCAGCTTGGTGCGGACCAGGCTTTCAGCGACCCCAACTTTCTCCTGGTTAATTACTTTAAGTTGTTCGGATAACTCGCTAATCTTGCTAGAACAAGTGGTCTCTGTATATCGGGCTTCCTGCAGGCCGTGCTCTGCCAGGCGCTGGCTCTCCCGCTCTTCGGAAAGGGCCCGGTCGGCGCGGTCCCGCTCCTGACGGGATTTAAATACTCTTTCCCGGGCGAACTCGATCTGGCTGCGATGTTCTTTCAGTCTTTCTTCAACTGCTCTGGCTTCGGCTTCTTCACTGTCCAGTTGCCCTTCGACCTCAGCCAATTCCTGTTCGATCTGGCTGCGGCGGTGGGTGATGCGTTCCAGGGTTTGCTGCAAATGAATTAGCTCCATCTGCGCGGTATGCTGGCGATTTTGAGATTGGCCGGCTTGATGACGCAATTGCTGGATCACTTGCTGGGCCGCGGTCATGGATTCGCTGGTGGCCTGAAGCGCCATCTCCAGCTGGAGGGCCCGGCTCTTGTGTTCCTGGGTTGCCTGCTCAAGGCGTTCGATGTTCCGGCTCCGGGCGAGCACCCCTTCTACTGCCGTGTGGGGGCCGTGGAAGGTGACGCTGTAACGGGTAAACACATGACCCTGTGGCGTTACAATGCGTTCGCCCTCTTTCAGGCTGTCTTGCAGGGACCTGGCGTGCTCGTATGAGTCTCCAACGCGCACTCCTGTCAGCCATTCGGCTAGCGCGCCGTCCAGAGCCGGGTTCTTGACGCGAATCTTGGCAAACAGCTCAGACCTCTGCTCCGCACTGGTACCTTCGGAAACCAGGGTAAGCCGGGCCGGGGGGGGTGACTCGAACCAGCTTGAAATGGCTTCGGCTTCCAGCGCTTGCAAACGTTCCTGCAGCAGGGCTTCCGTAGCTGCTTCCCAGCCAGGTTCTACCTCCAACTGCTCGAACAATCGGGATTTGGAACTCAGCCCTTGGATGTTCAGCCACTGTCCCAACTTTTCGTCCGCCTTCAGACTTTCCTGCAACTGCTTCAACGCCAGCAGTTCGGCGTCTGCCTGGTTCAACTGCTTTCTGCACTCGTCCAGCGCCTGGCTGGCTGCATTGCGGTCAGTCTCCAGTTCAGGCCATTGCGCTTCCTTCTGCTCCAGTTCCGCCTTGATCTGGGCGAAGGACGCGGCAAGATTGGCTGCTTCCGCTTCCTTTGCCGACAACGCCGCCGCATCGGGGCGAGGCAGGCTGTCCCGTTCCTGGATCAAACGCCGCTGCCGCTCTTCCAGTTGCTGGATCAGTTTGCGCGCGTGCGCCAGATGAGTCTCGTCCACCTGCCGAAATTGTTCTGCTTGCGCCAGCTCCCGTTGGGCTTCGCCTACAGCCTCTTGGGTGGCCTTGAACGCTTCTTCGCGCGCGGGCAAATGGGCATTTACCTGTTCCAGTCGCTGCTCGGCGGCAAGGAGAAGGTCAGCTAGCCCGGCCTTTTTCTGCGTCCATTCCGCCAGAGCCGCTGTGGCGGTTCCGCCGCGCTCGTCCATCTGGGCCTTCCTCTGTTCCAGATCCTTGAGCTGTTTTTGCAGGCGCTCGCGGTTCTCGCGCAGGAACTTGAATTCCTGCTCGATGCGGGAGACTTCTGCCTGCGCCGCATAGAACTCGCCCTGCAGTGTGTTGAATGTGTCCTGCGCGGCATAATGCTCAATACGGGTGGTTTCCAGGTTTTTCTCGATTTCCCGCAGACGCGAGGTTTCCGCTTCAAGCCGGTTGCCCACCTCCCCAAGATCTCGGGCCAATCTGCCGCGAGCCGACTGGGCGTCGCGCTTTTTCACATACCAAAGCATTTGCTGAGCCGCACTGAGTTCTGCCTGATATTGCTTGTGCTGGCGCGCAACTTCCGCCTGTGCCGTCAGCTTTTCGATCTGGGTCGTGAACTCGCGCCGGATATCCGCAACCCGGTTCAGATTCGCTCGCGCATCCTTGAGTCTGGCTTCTGTCTCCTTGCGCCTTTCCTTGTATTTGGATATGCCTGCGGCCTCTTCCAGATAAGCCCGCAGTTCCTCCGGTTTGGCTTCGATGATTCGGGAAATCATTCCCTGCTCGATGATGGCGTAGGCCCGCGCGCCCAGCCCGGTACCGAGGAAAAGGTCGGCCACATCCCGTCGCCGCACGTGTATGTTGTTGATGTAGTAGCTGGACTCGCCGCTTCGGGCCAGCACCCGCTTGACCGAAATTTCGGCGTACGAGGACCACTGTCCGGCCGCCCTGCCCTGGCTGTTGTCGAACAACAGTTCAACGGATGCCCGGGATACCGGCTTGCGCGCGCTGGAGCCGTTGAAGATCACATCCTGCATGGACTCGCCGCGCAGATGCTTGGCGGATGATTCCCCCATTACCCAGCGCACCGCATCGATGACATTGGACTTGCCGCAGCCGTTGGGACCGACAACTCCAGTCAACTGGGCGGGTATCGGGATGGTGGTGGGATCGACGAAGGACTTGAAACCAGCGAGCTTGATGGAAGTAAGGCGCAAGGTATTTCCCTGAAAGTTGGTCTCCGCGGATCACCGCACGCTCGCCGCGTCGCGATGACGTCATTGCGAGCCGCGGCCAAGGCATGCCAGTCATTTATAATCAGCAGACCAGCATTAAAAGATCGTTTCATCTGCCCTGCGAATATTACTACGACCCGGCCATGCCTTCCTCCCCTTTCAAGTCGCTTGAAACCTTCTCGAATCCAAAACCTGAGCGGGATTTTCGCATTCACATGGAAATCCCTGAATTCACGTGCCTTTGCCCCAAGACCGGGCAACCGGATTTTGCGGTGCTGCACCTGGATTACATCCCGGACAAAGTCTGCGTGGAGCTCAAAAGCCTCAAGCTCTATGTCTGGTCGTTTCGCAATGAAGGGCATTTTCATGAGGACGTTACCAACCGCATCCTCGACGATCTGGTCAAAGCGACCAAGCCGAGGTTTATTCGGCTGACCGCCAGGTTCTATGTGCGCGGCGGCATTTTCACCAACGTGGTAGCCGAGCATCGCAAGAAAGGATGGAAGCCTCAGCCAACAGTGGAATTGAGCGAGTTCGAGGCGCAGTCCAATACTCGTGGCTGAATGCTATCTCGGCCTTGACTTCGGGACTTCGGGAGCGCGGGCCTGTCTGATCGACTCGGCTGGAGATGTCGTTCACGAACAGCGGTTCACCTATTCTGATTCTCCCTGTCAGCAAACGGAAGACTGGCGTGCAGCGCTGATTGAATTGTTGTTCGGTATTCCGACCGAAGCCAGATCCCGGCTGGCCGCTGTGGCCGTCGACGCCACCTCCGGCACGGTTTTGCTTGCAGACGCCGACGGGCAAGCCCTGGGCCCTGCCCTGCTTTACTCCGACGCGAGCGCCGTCGAGGAGGCGCAAACACTTGCCCCGTTCGCCGGCGAGCAGCAGTTTCTCGCAAGCCCCGCGTCAGCACTGAGCAGGCTCCTTAAGCTCCTCAATCACGCCGGCAGTGAACGCGCCCGTCACGCCTGCCACCAGGCGGACTGGCTTAGCGGGCTGCTAAGCGGCCGATTCGGCATCAGCGACTATCACAATGCCCTCAAGACCGGCTGCGATCCCAAATCGCTCAGTTGGCCAGGCTGGATGCAAGCCCTGCCGATCTGGCCTTTGTTGCCCGAAGTTGTCGCACCTGGGGCACCCATCTGCCGGCTCGATCCGGTCGTGGCCAGCCGCTTTGCGCTCAACCCTGCCTGTGTGGTGCGGGCCGGCACGACCGACAGCATCGCCGCATTCATTGCGGCCGGTGTTGACCAGATTGGCGAGGCGGTGACCTCGCTGGGTTCGACGCTGGCGCTCAAGCTATTGTCGGCCACTCGGGTGGATGACCAGGAATGCGGGGTATATTCGCATCGTTATGGCCGCCTCTGGCTCGCCGGAGGTGCCTCGAACGCAGGTGCGGCGGTATTCAGACAGTATTTTTCCGACCAGCAGTTGGCCGATCTTTCACAACAGATCAATGCGGAGGAAGACAGCGGGTTGGACTACTATCCCTTGTCTGCTCCGGGTGAGCGGTTTCCTGTCAGCGACCCGCAGCTTCTGCCGCGTCTCGAGCCCAGACCGGCTGACGACAGGGCATTCCTGCATGGCCTACTTGAATCCATTGCGCGCATTGAGGCGCAGGGCTACCGCAGACTTGTGGAACTCGGCGCAAGTCGGCTCGAGCGCGTCCTGACGGCAGGCGGCGGGGCGAATAACGAAACCTGGCGGCGCATCCGGCATAAGGCACTGGGCGTGCCGGTGAAAGTGTCCGAACATGCCGAAGCCGCATACGGAGCTGCGACGCTGGCGCGTCTGGGGACTGATGTATTGGCACACTAGATGCAGCAAGGCGAATTACCGCGACATCAAGAGGCTAGACAACAGTCTTTATAACTGTATTCACATACACATTATAAATTTCTGTTCTATGGTAATAACTGCTTCGCTCGGCGGCCTGGTTGACCCGGCTTCGAGCGATATCAAAACCGGTGATGTGTGATTGCTGCCAGGAGAGCGAAGCCAGAACACCGCATTCTGCTCATCGTCGCCAAGTCCGCGAGCAGTCGGGCGTAGACGTGACGTCATGGGAGGACGTAATGAAAATCTGTATTCGACAGGTGGGCAAGCGTGTCTGCAAGTATCCAGCTAGCGAACTGCCCTCATGCGTGGCCGAAATGAGGTGTTCATGACAGACCCACAGCTTGACGGCCTGGATTTTTCCACGATTCACGCTCAGGAGCGCGCGGCGATCAGGGAACCGGAGGGAAGCAGCGGTAATGCCGCAAAGCCCTGGACCGGGTTGGCATTTTCGGGTGGCGGCATACGCAGCGCCACCTTCAACCTAGGCATTTTGCAGGCCCTGGCCGAGATGAAACTGCTGCGTCAGTTTGACTATCTATCCTGTGTCTCCGGTGGCGGCTACATAGGCGGTTGGCTGTCTGCATTCATTCATCGATGCGGCGGCAAGGTTGAGGATACGGAGGAGCAGCTCAAGACCGGTGGCGAGGAGATTCCGGCCATTCGTTTCCTGCGCAGTTACAGCAATTACCTGACCCCCAAGGCGGGTCTGTTTTCCGCCGACACGCTGACGGCCATCGCCACCTATCTGCGCAACCTTTATCTTAATCTGACTTTGCTTCTGCTGTATCTCGGGGCACTGCTTTTGTTGCCCCGGCTTCTGGTTTGGCTGGCGCGCTGGCTGACCGGCTGGGAAGGCCCACATGCCCAGGTCGATCCGCGCCTGTTGCCCTTGTTCGGTGGCGGAATAGCCTGTATCGGCGTCGCCATGTTGTTCATCGGTCTCAACCTGGGAAATCGCGACGGATTCGAAACGCGGCCGCCTTTTTACACGCGTCAGGGTTGGGTGCTGGCGCTCGTGGCCGTGCCCGCCCTGTTGTCAGCCTGGCTGATTGGCTACGGTTTTTATGCCGGTGCGCACCAGCTCAGGGACATCACCCTGTGCGGCTGGGTGCTCTGGGGAATGGCGGTTTATGTGCCGCCCTGGTTCACGGGATGGGGTCTGGGCCGACTGTTGGGTCGCGGCCGCGCCGCCCACCGGGCACAGTTCGGGTGGGCCAGCTTGCTGTGGATGGGGCTGTTCGCCTTGCTCGCCGGGGCGCTGGGCGGCGCACTGGCGGCGGGTTTCGCCAAGCTCTCCGAAATCATCAAGAATTTCGGCTACAGCGGCGCCTGGATTGCCTCGGCGCTGTCTACGGCCTTGCTGCTCAAATTCTATTCACTCACCGTCATTTGTCACATCGGACTGATGGGACGCTACTTTTCTCACGACACGCGCGAGTGGTGGTCCCGCCTCGGCGGCTGGCTCCTGATGTTTGCCCTGGTATGGGCGACGGTGTTCGGCATCGTGTATATCGCGCCTGCTTTTTTTCTGTGGGCGCCAAACTGGTTCGTCGGATCGGGTGCTGCCGCCTGGGTCGCTTCTACCGCCGCTGGCGTGCTGCTGGGAAACAGCCCGACGGCACTTGGCAAGAACGGAGAAAAATTGCGTCTACAAATCGCAAAGCTCACTCCGTATATATTCGTGATTGGCCTATTTGGCTTGTTGTCGCTTGGTTTGCATGAATTGATCTTGCACCTCTCATGCGGCGAATGCGTGGCGCATACCTATCCGGCCGCTTCCAGCTTTGGCCAAATTGCCGCGCAGCAAGCGGACTTCTTCAAGCACGCTCCGGTCAGCCTCCTGGCGGCACTGTTTGCCGGAAGCCTGGTGCTTGCCACTGCGCTCGCGTGGCGCTTTGATGTCAATCTGTTTTCGATTTATCACTTCTACCGCCAGCGCCTGGTTCGCTGCTATCTGGGGGCGTCGCGTTCCAAATCACGTATCCCGCATCCGTTCACCGGCTTCGATCCACGCGACGATCTGAAGCTGGCGGAACTCTGCCAGGAAGTGAACGGCCGGATCGTCTGCCAGCGCCCCTACCCCATCCACAACACCGCGATGAATCTGGTCGCCGGAAAGGAACTTGCCTGGCAGCAACGACGCGCCGCCGCCTTCGCCTTCACCCCGCTCTATTCCGGCTATAGCTTCACCCTGCCGGACGAGCGGGGCCAGAGCGTCAGCCACTATCGGTCCACGGCCACTTACATGGGCGGAGTTTGTACGGGCTCTGCCATGGCCATGTCAGGTGCGGCCGTATCGCCCAATATGGGCTATCAGAGCTCGCCGGCGCTTACTTTTCTGCTGACGGTGTTCAATGTGCGCCTCGGCCACTGGAGCGGCAATCCTGGCCACCCCAGCGCCTGGGCGGTCCATAGCCCGCCATTCAGCGGCACTTACCTGTTGAAGGAATTGTTCGGTCTGACGGACTACACCTCGTCCTTTGTCTACCTGTCAGACGGCGGCCATTTCGAGAACCTGGGCGTCTACGAACTGGTGCGGCGACGCTGCAACTGCATCGTTGCCATTGATGCCGGACAGGACGAGAACAGCACGTTCGACGATCTCGGCAACGCCATACGCAAGTGTTACGCGGATTTTGGCGTGGTCATCGACCTGCATTGCGATGAACTCAAGACCGGTTATTCGGCCGTTGGCCGCATTTTTTATCCGGACGCCGCTGAAGGCACGCTGATCTATCTCAAGCCGCGCCTCACCGGGGCAGAGCCGGCCGACTTGCAGAATTACCAGTTGACCCACCCGGACTTTCCAAACCAGTCGACGAAGGACCAATGGTTTGACGAGTCGCAGTTCGAGAGTTACCGCAAGCTTGGCCACTGGATCGGCAAGTCGGTGTTTGCAGCTCCTCTGTTAGAGGCGAACCAGCGGAAGGAAGTCGCTGGCAGCAACGCTCCGGAGTTGCTCTGGATCAGCACCATCCTGCGCGAGCAGCACAATTTGCCGCCTTGACATGCAAGCCGTGTTCACTAAGGTGAAGGACAACGCCGCTGTTCAGCAAGACAAGGGGAGGAAACATGAAGACATCCGCATGGCTTGTGCTGCTGGGTGCCTCGGCGATTTCAGGATTGGCCTGGCTGACCCATCAGCCTGAATTGGTGCACGCGGTAGCGGATGAGTCTTCGGCGACCCACCAGACGCAACCCCCCGCTCAGACTCCGGAGGCGGCCGCGGCATACGGCGACGTTGGATTTCATCAAGGCGAAGCCGGCCTGAGCCCCGGCGCGCGTGCCGGGCGGGAGATCTGGTTTAAGGCCACCGCCGGAAATGCGCGTTTTCATACCTATGCGTTTCCGCAAAGGATCACGGCGTTGATTGACTGGTACCGTGTGCTCAACACGGTGCAGCGCGGAAACCGGTTCAAGACCTGGGGACTGATCAACGACCCGGAATGTTGCACGCCCGGTTCCGCCGGTTGTCCCGCCAAGAGTCGGGATGAAACCTATGGCTTCGATTGGTGCCCGGGAGACCAGGAATTGCTCAAGTATGTCGGCAAGCCCGGGTATCGCGACCCGGCCTGCGATTTCAACGATGCGCCGGCCGACCCTGCCGATCCGGAAGGCCACCAGAAGGGACGCGAGGATGCCTGCAATCTGGCATTCGGCACATCCACCGGCGCCCTGGGTTTTCGCAAGTTTCCCAACCCGCGGTTCGACCCCGTGGCATGGCAGAAGCTCAATGGCAGTCTGGCTTCCTGGGAGGGGTACGACCGTCGCCTGTCGGACGATCCAAGCCGCTCCGATTACAAAGTACGCAGGCTCGCCGACGGCTCGATCGAGCCACCCTTCCTGATCGGCACCGCGTGTGGATCGTGTCACATTGCTTTCAACCCCGCGAAACCGCCCAAGGATCCGGAACACCCGCAATGGGAGAACATCAGCGGACTGGTGGGAAACCAGTACGTGCGCATTTCGGAAATCATGGTTTCAGGCATGTCCAAGGACGATCTGCTGTGGCAGGTCTTCTCCCACGCCCGGCCCGGCACGACCGACACTTCGGCGATTCCCAATGACCAGGTCAACAATGCCGGCACCATCAACGCGCTGATCAACATTGCGCAACGGCCCACTTTTGCCAATGAAGATGTCATACGCTGGCGCAAGGCCGCATCCTGTCCAAGCGGAGCCAAGGAAGACACCTGCTGGTGCGAACCGGGCAAGCCGGGCAAGTGTTGGGAAAAGAGCCTCCAGAAGGAAACAGTGCACCACATCCTCAAGGGTGGCGAAGATTCCATCGGGATACTGGGCGCGATCCAGCGGGTGTATTTCAACATCGGTTCATGCTCCGAACAGTGCTGGGTAAATCACCTGTCCGATCTGCGCCAACTCGATCCCAACGCACGCAATTTCGGCCAGACCGCATTTGATATTGGTCAGTGCCGGCGTGACTGCCCCAATTTCCGGGCGATCGAGGACCGGCTGACCGATGTGCTGGATTTCTTCCTGACCTCGCCCGAGGGCCAGGCCAAAGACCTGCGCGAGGCGCGCGAGAACCAGCGCAAGCAAACCAGGCCGGACGCCCGCTACCAGTATGACGACCTGGTCGCGGACCTCAACAAACAGTTTGGCAAGGACGCTGTCAGCCGCGGCCAGAAGGTGTTCGCCGAAAACTGCGCGCGCTGCCATTCGAGCGGCAAGCCGCCCTTCGAGGCCGTCGATTTTCACGCCATTGATCCCAAGACCGGCTTGCGCGCGGACTGGCTGGGCAATGACGTCCCCATCCCGGTGACCGAGGTCGGCACGAACCGCTGTCGGGCGCTGCATTCCAACCACATGCGCGGCCATATCTTTGGCGAATTTGCCGACGAAAACTATCACGCGCGCCCAGTCGTCGACGGCATCCTGGAGCCGCATGATGGCGGACGCGGGTATTACCGCAACATCTCCCTGCTCAATCTCTGGGCGCACGCACCCTTCCTGCACAATAATTCAGTCGGACCCGAACTGTGTGGGTGGAGCGGCGACAAATCCAATCCTTACGAGTTCTACCGCGCAATCTATGTCGATGCCAGCCAGGCCGGGCTGCCGGCTCTGCCCAAGGATAAGCAGCCCGCGTGCTGGAAATACGATCCCAGCGTGGACGGCCGCTTCAAGCTTTATGTAGCGTCCATGCAGGACCTGCTGCATCCGGCTCAGCGGGTGCCGAAAGTCACCAAGCTTGACGAGGACATCGTGCTCGACATCGGACCCAGGATCTTCGACGGCACCCAAGAGAAGAAGCTGATCGGCTTTACCGTGCGGGTGCCGGCCGGCGGCAATGCCGCCGATGTGGGGAACTTTCAGCACAAGGCCTTCATTGTCGATCTGCTCGCCGCCAAGCTGCGGCCAGCGGAGCTGGAGGCCAGGCTAGCCAAGCGGCTGCCCGCTGATGAGGCGAAGAAGGTCGCCGCCGAAATGCAACGCATCGGCACCGCCGTCGCGCTCGATCCCGGCAGCCTGGTTGACGTGGTGAAGGAAGCTCGTGCTCGTACTCCGAGCCTGTGGCAGGTTTACAGTTCCTGCACCGATGAGATCGAGAACGAGGGCCATCGATTCGGCGAGGATCTGCCCGAAGCCGACAAGAAGGCCTTGATCGCCTTCCTCGCGACCTTGTAAAGGATGCAACAATGAAAATGCGCACTGCACCGCTGATTGCATTATTGTCACTTGTCGCGATGCTGGCTGGCTGCGACCGGATCAAGGCAATGTTCCAGACCAAGCCCGACATTGCCTTCGCGCCATATGGGGAGAACTACGCAGACAAGCCGGATTTTGCCCAGGTCGAATACCACTACCCCATCGCGTTGGCGCAACTGGACAAGGTCACGCCGGAATACCTCGCCACCCTCAATCAGGAACAACTCGACCAGATCTACGCCCGCCTCACCGCCGGCCCTATACCCGACGGGCCGTTTGATGGCCAGGTGATTTTCCCGCGCGGCAGTTCCGGCAAGATCCGCGCGGCGGAAATCGTCGGCGGGCTCAAGGGACTGGCCGTGAACGTCAAGGGCAAGTTGCTAGAAACCATGGCGGAGCAGTTGTGGAAAGGCAAGGTCTTCTACCGCAAGGACCGGATTTTGCGCAATCGCATTCAGGACCTGGCGGTGCTGCGACCCATCATCGGCCCCGGCGACATTCCCAGGATCAGCGTCGATGGCAAGGACGCGTGGCTGCTGTTTCCGGCCAAGCTCTATTGTGGCCAAAGCCTGATCGACTCACGGCGCGAATCCATCATCATCGACTATGCCTTCACCGATGATCTTCCCGGTTACCGCGAAAACCCTGACTTTCTCGCAGGACGCCGCGGGCTCAGGGTGCGTGACGAAATCCGCATGATCCGTCCTGGCCTCTATCTGGGCCGCGCCTATATGGATCATGTCTTCGTGCTGAATTTCACTCTCTATAACAAGGAAATGGCGAAGGCCGGCGAGGCCGAATTTCTCGCCCGGCAGGTTCCCGAGGATTGTTGGAGCGGTACGCAAAAGCGGGTGGTCGCAATGCGGAACTAGGCCGGCAATGCAACATGCTGGAGCCCTATTCATGTTAATCGGCGCACTTTTTTCTGGTTGGAACCTGGCACAGGCGGACGATGACTTGCCTCCCACCGGACGTTCGCGCTTCGATCTTCTGGTCGGCAACGGCCCTGTGCCCTTTCCCTTCGCCCGCCTCATTGAAAGAATCGAGTCGCAGCTACAACATCAGGCCGGCGGCCTGTCCCCGCTGAAAGTCACCTTCATTCCTCTGGGCCGTTCCCTTCAGCGCAGCGCCGCCGCACCTGATTTCTTCAAGTTTCCACGCGTCGTGGTGGCCGTGGACGGCGATGCGAAGCCGGGGGCCGCACCGCTGCAGGACCGGCTGTTTCTTGGTTACCAGGGGAAGACGGGAATACTCGAAGTCATCAGCTACAACGAAGCGGCAGGACGTTTTGAATTTCAGGTCGTACGCGATTACCGGGCCGGCGCGATGCCCCAGGTTCGCTACGCCCGCCGCGCCGTGTGCCTTGCCTGTCACCAGAATGCCGCTCCGATCTTCGCCCGCCCTCTATGGGATGAGACTTCCGCGAACCCAGCCATCGCGGCACGATTGCGCGCCAGCCGGCACGATTTCTACGGACTCAGACTCACCGGCACCGACGTCGCCTACTTCATCGCGGCGGCCGCGGAACGAGCCAACCTGTTTTCGGTCTGGCAACGGATCTGGCGCGAAGGCTGCGGTGCAGGAGACAAGGGTGCGCGCTGTCGTCGCGACGGGTTCGATGCGGCACTTCGCTATGCCCTGAGCGGCGCGCTGCCCCCCGGTCGCCAAACGGATGCATTTGAATATCTGCAGTCGCGCTGGACTCAGGTTTGGCCGAAGGGCTTGGCCATCCCCAACCCTGACATCCCCAACCGCGATCCCCTGATGCCGGTCGTCGGTGAGGTGCCCCGGCCGCGGCATGACCTGCCGACCATGCTTGCGCAGCTAGCGCACATCCCGGCGCAGTTCGAACCGCTTAACGTGCGTCCGCCGTTGGAAATCTGGACTGGCGCGGACCCGCCACAACTGGCAGCGGGTCTGGCCAGCCTGTTAAGCGCCGCCGATGTCCGTGCGCTGGATGATGCGCTTGCCAACTCTTCCATGCCCGCGTCGACACAGCAGTTGACCCTGCCCTGCCGGTTCACGCGCAAGCCTGGCGCCCGCGTGCGCTTTGACTGTGGTGGCGCGCAGCAACGCTTCAACGGCGCCTGGACCGTGCAGACCTCGGGGCGCACAGGCGGCCGGGTGGAAACGCTGCACCTGACGAATGCGAACAGCGCTCCGGACATCGTCTTGCAAGGGCGCAGCCGTTTTACCGTGGGCCGGTTACAGGCCGACTTTACTGCCACGCGTTCCGGTCTGCGCGCCCGCCTGAGCGATGGACGGCTGTTGCAAGGAGCACACTTCAGCGGTACCGGCACACAGGGCAAAGTCATCCTGCGCCTGCGCGACGACTATGCAGCGGTGCACAGGCGCTTGCTTGACCTGCGAGCCTCCGGGGACTCGGTTCTGGACCCCGGCGTCTGGATGACCGCGCTGGTGCGTGGCTTCAAACCCGGAGCAAGCTTGCGCCCCACGGAGACTCTGCCGCCCATCCGCACGGACCCTCCGGTCACCCACCCCACCTCCGGCAGTGCCGCGCAGTTTGATCGGCAATGCGGACAGTGCCATAACACCGGGGAGCGTTTCCCGCCGAATTTCCTTCACGGCGATGCGGCGACGCTCGATCGTCAGCTTGATCACTGTGCGGAACGCATCTATTACCGCCTGAGCATGTGGCAGTTGCCCGAGGCGCGCCGCGGCAAGACGCCCATGCCGCCGCTTGCAATTCTCGCCGCACGCGGTTTCGATGCCAATGGCTGGACACACTCGACCCAACTGGCCGCACTGGTCGATGACATGGGTCATCGCCTTCGTGCCGAGGGCGAGCAGCCCGAATCCGTGCTGGCGCGCCCGTTCGAACAGCTGCGTAGTTGCCTGCCTGCAACCGTTGTCCACTGATCGCAGAGGAGAATCATGCCCACCCAGCCATTTGAGAATTTCCAGTCTGCGACGGCCTACTATCAACCGGATAATGCCGTTGCCTTGGCAGAGGCCGCACGCCTCGCCTACAGCGACGCGGGCACCATCGCCACGACTGCCGTGCAGTGGGGCTTTCCGCGCAGCCGCTTCTTCGACAAGCGCGACACCCAGGCCTATGTCATGGCCAACGCGCAGGCCATCGTGGTCGCATTCCGAGGTACCCAGCCGGACAAGCTGCTCGACTGGATGAGCGATCTGGATACCCTGTTCGTCAACGGACCGTTCGGCCGGGTGCACAACGGCTTCAACCTGGCCCTGTCCCAGGTGTGGGAGGATCTGATTGCCGCCGTCGCCGAGTTTCAGGATCAGGGACAGTCGCTATGGCTCACCGGCCACAGCCTGGGCGCGGCCCTGGCCACCCTGGCGACTGCGCGCTGGCGCGAACAGGACAAGCCCGTGCACGGGCTCTATCACTTTGGCTCGCCGCGGGTCGGTGATCGGGTATTCCAGCGTACATTTGACCAGGATTTTGCCGCGCGCAACTTTCGCTTCGTCAACAATGCAGACCTGGTAACCCGGGTGCCGTTGCGCCTCATGGGGTATTCCCACGCCGGCACCATGCTGTACTTCACCGACAAGGGCGAGCTGACGGCTGATCCGGGCTGGTGGGATGCTTTTCTGAATCGCATGCAGGGCCGCATCGAAGACTTGGGGACAATGGAACCAACTGACATCAAGGAGCACTCCAGCGACCGCTATGTCGAACTGACTGTGAAGAACCGTATGGTCAACCCTTTCTGAGGCCGCCATGTCATCGCCCAATGCCGACTCCTGCAGCGCCTGCCGTTTCTACCTGTGGATGGCGATCATCCTCATCGCCTTTACCGCGTTTGCCGCGTGGAAGCGCTTTTCGCCCGACGTGCCGGTCACCTATTCCGATCCGATCGAACATTTCAAGTACGGGTCCACCGGCGGGGAACGCAACATGGGATTCCCCTACTGGATCTGGAAGGTGCTGCCCGAGGTCTGCGCCGACTATCTTCCAGGCAAGGGCTTCGAGTCCCTGGGCTTCATCTATGAACCCGGCAAGGATCTCCCGGTGGGCATGTCCAAGCGCCGCCACATGGGCATAGACCGGGTATTCCTCAATTGCGCCGTATGCCATAGCTCGACCGTGCGGGTGAAGCCGGATGCCGAACCCAAGCTGGTGTTGGGCATGCCGGCCAACCGCTTCGATCTGATGGGTTTTCAGAAATTCATCTACCAGTGCATGGCGGACCGCCGCTTCACGCCCACCCAGGTTGTTCCGCGCATCGAGGCCGAGGCCGGGGGGCTTGGGCTACTGGACAAGCTGGTGGTCTATCCTCTCGGCGTTTATCTGATGCGCGATGGCGTGGATGGCCTGATCGGCCGCCTGCGCTTCATCTTTGATGAGCCGGATTGGGGCCCGGGCCGCGTAGACACCTTCAACTCCGCCAAAGCCATTTTCAATTTCCCCATCGAGCAGTTGCCCAAAGATGAACTGGTTGGCTATTCCGACTTCCCCGCGATCTGGAACCAGAGCAAGAAACGCGGCATGCAACTCCACTGGGACGGCAACAACGACAAGGTGGAGGAACGCAACCTGTCGGCCGCCTTCGGTACCGGCGCCACGCCGAAACTGATCGACCATGCTTCCATGGCGCGCATCGAGGCCTACATCGGTCAGGCCCAGCCACCGGCCTTCGGCGCGAGCTTTCCGGTGGACAAGGCACTGGGCGCGAAAGGCCAGGTCGTCTACCAGAAATACTGCGCCAATTGCCACGGGGCGAATGGCACGGATTTCACCGGCGAATACGTCGGCAAGGTCACACCAATCGAGAAGATCGGCACCGATCGGGGCCGGCTCGATTCCTACACCCTCGCGCTCGCTCAGAACCAGGGCATGCTCTATTCCGCCGACCCGCAGTACCGGTTCAGCCATTTCCGCAAGACCTATGGCTATGCCAATGCGCCGCTGGACGGCATCTGGCTGCGTGCGCCTTATCTGCACAATGGCTCGGTGCCCACGCTTTGGGACCTGCTCCAGCCCGCGGCCAACCGGCCCAAGGTGTTCTGGCGCGGCGATGACTTGTACGACCCGAAGAAGGTCGGCTTCGTCTCTGACCAGGCACAGGAAGGCGGCAAGCGCTACTTCCGTTACGACACCACCGTTCCGGGCAACGGCAATCACGGGCACGAAGGCAAGGCCTATGGCACCGAACTCTCGCCTGGCGAAAAGTGGGCCATTATTGAGTACCTGAAAACATTCTAGAGGGAAGACACAATGAGCAAGCTTTGCAACTGCCCGCGCTGGCTGATCCGGGCGGGTCTCGTCGTCCTCATTCTCGGCGCCGTTCTCGGCTATATCGGCTGGGAGCGGTTCTTTCGCGACTATGGCCAGCCGGCCTTTGCCACCCCTGATGAGCGCTTCAAGTACGGCTCCTTCGGCCAGGAATATGATGCTGGGATTCCCTACTGGATCTTCTACGTCCTGCCCCGCGTCTTTCCCGACAAGCTGCCGGGGCCGGGCGGCTATGCTTCCTTCGGCGTGGCCTGGGAGCAGGGCCATGAATTGCCCATCGGTTTCACCAAGCGCCGCATAGGCTTCGATCGTGTCGCCAACAACTGCGCTGCCTGCCACACCGCTGCCTACCGCGCATCGGCAAGCGAAAATCCGACCTATGTCGTAACCGGGCCGAATCACACGCTCAACCTTGAAGCCTTCTTTCGTTTCCTGGTCGATTGCGCCAAGGATCCGCGTTTCAACGCCGACACGCTAATGGCGGAAATCGACCTGGCGTCGAATATGGACTGGCTCGACCGCATGGCCTACCGCTATCTCATCATTCCCATCACCAAGCAGCGACTGGCGGCCCGCGAGGGTCAGTTCAAGTGGATCTACCGCCATGATTTCCCGGAATGGGGCAAGGGTCGCGACGATGCGATGAACCTCACCAAATACTTCATGATCAAGTGGCCCATGGACAATTCCATTGGTCCGACCGACATGCCGTCTGTGTGGAACCTGAAGAAATACGTCTACGAGAAAGGCCAGCGCATGAATTTTGCCGGTGACTCCAATGACGCGTATTCGGTAGTCATCGATTCGGCCCTGGGCCTGCTCGGGGCGGCTCCGCATAACAAGAAAGACTTCCTCGGCCACATCGACTGGCTGGTGGACTACCTCAAGAACGAACCGGCGCCGAAGTATCCTTTCCCCATCAACCAAACCAAAGCAGCCAAGGGAAAGCTCGTGTTCGACGCGAATTGCGCGCGCTGCCATGCGTCGGAGCGCACCGGCACCCGCATCCCCATCGCCGAGATCGGCACCGACCCCGAACGCATCGGCACCTGGAACAAGAAGGCCGCCATCGAAGCCAACAAGGTGGTGAAAGACATGGGTATCGAGCGCCGCGGCCTGGTCGAGGAACCCCTGATCGGTTATGTCGCCCAGTATCTCGACGGCATCTGGCTGCGGGCACCCTACCTGCACAACGGTTCGGTGCCCACGCTGCGTGACCTGCTGAACGCTCCTGCCCTGCGCACCAAGGTGTTCTGGCGCGGCTACGACGTCTACGATCAGGTCAATGTCGGCTTCGTCAGCCAGGGCAAGGAGGCGGAACGCGTCGGGACGAGGTACGACACCAGCGCGCGCTCCAACAGCAGCCGCGGGCACGACTTTGGCACCGGCCTGCCGGAGGTGGACAAGGCGGCACTGGTGGAATACCTCAAGTCGCTTTAACAGTCAGGAGAATGACCATGAACAGAACTCGTACGATCGCCTGTATCGCGCTGCCCCTCTTGCTGGCCGGATGTATTCACAACCCCGTCCTTCCCGATCCTGTCCCGGTCTCGGGTACCGTGGCCATCTGGCTCAGCGCCGAACAGGATACTTACATCTCCAGCTTGGAGCAGGATCGTAACTTTGGCCGCAATGACCCCCTCGTGGTTGCTGGCAGATTGCTCGACACCAAGTTGCCGTTTGTGCGTTTTCGCCTGCCGGAGCTGCCGCCGGGGTTTGAATTACTGGACGCCTATGTGGAGCTCTACCACACCGGGCGCAATGAGGACGGCCAGACCGATGATCTGCAGATCGATATCACCGAGCCCAAAGACTCCTGGGATGCGATGTCGCTCACTTGGAACCTGTCCCGCGCCTGGAGCGCGGTGCCGCCACAGCCCGGCAATTTCGCGTCTCTCTGTGTACAAAGCCAGGCGTGGTCGGGCTCGCAGAATATCGCCAACAGCGTTGCCGACGCCTATCGGCAAGGACGCAGCGAATACGAGGTGTATCTGAAATGGGATGGTCCCAGCCCACCGCAAATTGAGAAAGGCTTTGCCTCCAACAACCATAGCAGTCGACGCTGGGATGATCTGGGTCTGGCGCCCCGCTTGCTGATCCGACTTCAACTGCCGCCGGGCGCCACCCTCGCCGACCAGACATTCCGGACTTTCCCGCCGAATCATGATCTCGGGCGCCTACCCCAGCCCGTCCTGATGAGCAGGGTCGAGCCTGGCGGCACCTGGCCTGTCTCCTGGCAGGTGGCAGTCGGGCATTGCCCTTAGCCGATGCCCGCACAGGATCACGCGCGCCACGGAATGGCATGAAACAAAACGAGGCCCTCATGAACAGAAAGGTCCCTGCCACGCCTTGTTTCCAAGCGGGGGCTGTTCGACAGTCCGGGGGGATTGCTCCGATGATCCGGCGGCAAGGTGTGTCCCCCGCCATCGCTGTTCGGGAGACCGGTCCATGAAAAGCCTGTATCCGTTATGAGCGACATCTTTGTCAGCTACGCCAGCGAGGACCGCGAACGCGCCGGTACGCTTGCGCATGCCCTGGAAGCACGCGGCTGGTCGGTGTGGTGGGACCGTGAAATCCCTTTGGGCCGCTCCTATGACGAGGTCATCGAGCAGGCGCTCAATGGCGCACGCTGCATGCTGGTGCTGTGGACCGCCGCTTCGGCTGCATCGGAATGGGTCCGCAGCGAGGCGTCCGAGGGCAAACGGCGCGGCATACTGGTGCCGGTGTTTCTGGATGAAGTCGAAGCGCCGCTCGCCTTCCGCCTGTTGAACGGTGCGCAACTGTGGAACTGGAAACCCGATGAGCCCAACGCCGAGTTTGATCGCCTGACCCAGCGGGTGGCGGAGATTCTTGCCCAGTCTCCGGCAAGCGCGGGTGAACGGCCCACCGCCCCGCCTCAACCCAAAGCGACGGAGATGCGTGGCGGCTATGCCCCGCAAGCGATGCGTACGCAGTGGAAACCGTCGTGGGTGGTCGGGGGCGGCCTCGGAATGGCGGTCCTGTTGTTGATCGCCGGCTACCTCTGGTTTCGGCCCGCACCTTCTCCCCCGCAGATCACCTCCGCGGCACCGGCGCAGGGATCATCCGCGCCGGCGAATCCGGCCGTCCCAGGGCCCGCTGCCACCGGCCCGGGCAACGAATTCTCCGGTCTGGAGGAAGCGCTCAAGCCGCTAACCCAGGGCCTGGGCAATGCAGGCAGTCTGGCCCTGCGGGCGTTCAAGATTCCTGCCCTGGCCCTGGACATTGCCTACGTGGGAAGGGAGCAATCCCAGGCCACCGGAGGGACGCTCCCGACCGGCGCCGTGGTCTGGGCAGTATCGGAAGGGGCTGCCCAGCAGGCAGGCATGCAGGTCTTCGACGTCATTACCGCCATCGACGGGCAGGCAATTCGAAACGACAGCGACTTGCGCCGCCTTATTGGCGAAATGGGGCCGGGCAGGCACAAGCTGCGCATTCTGCGCAAGGGCGCCGGCCAGACTCTGGAGGTCAACTGCCCTGGCTGCGAGCCCGGCCATAAAGCCGCGCTGGCAACCAAGCCCAAGCCGCAACCCCCCTCCAAACTGGCTGCGATACAGCCCACTGCATCTCCAAGCCCGGCGCCCGAATCAACCGCCAGGCCAGAAAGCGTTGCTCCGCCGGTCAAGGTGGCAGTGGCGCCCCAGCGCCCAACCGTTGTCCTTGCTGCGCTGGGTCTGCCCATCCCGCGCAGGTTCTGGAGCGGCGAAAGCAGCGCCAGCTATTCGCGCAAGATGCAGAGCCTGTTGCAAAGAGCCAGCCGCGACATTCTGCATGTGGCGCCCAAGTCCATTGACATTTCGCAAGCCGAATTCAATGCCTGGTGGAATGAATCGCGCGACCACGCGCGCAGCAACGCGCGCTGCGCTGAAGCCGATGCGCCCAGGGCGCTGCTGACGGCCAAAATGGAAACCCCGCCGGCCTTCTCCTCAATTGAGAGCGCCTACTGGCCCGAGCTGCAACTGAGGCTCTGGATTTGCAGCAGGCAGACGGGCTACCGCCAGGTGAAGGTGCTAACGCCGAACCGCGATGACGAATGGCCATTTTCAATCGAACTCGGTGCTGAAACCGAGCGTTTCCTCCGCGAGCACCGGGCGGATATTTCGGACTGAGAATGAGCTGGGGCAGGCATATTCGAACCTGGCCTGTTTGATTATTCGTGGGAAAACCTCACAACCTGGACAGCTTCATTCGCATGGCTGGCACTCCATCAGCGTCTATTCCTCGTCGCTTGGCGCATTTGGTGAGAACGCTTTGCCTTGAGTTATGTTGAGACCGTCTCGATACAACATGGGAACTTTGAAGGAATCGCCAATTTCTTCCAGAAAACCCAGTTCAAGCAACGGCTTCACGGCGGCCTTGACCTCGTCCTCGTTGATGGCGAGGAGCGCAGCCAAAGTCGCACTGTTGTGCTCTGCCTTACTATCACGAAAACGTTCGATCTGTGGCGCAAGCTCTGCCGCCTCTGCCAAGAGCGTGTCGTTCACGCGATCTTCGCTGAGCCGTTGAAGTGCCTTTCGAATCGCGTCGGATTCGATAAGTGGCGAACCAGCAGTAAATTCGCGTGGTGCGCGTTCCTCCGCCCGTTGTTGAGCTTCTTGTGCCTTCTTCGCCAGGTCGACGAGGTTGCGAGGAGGCTTGATCCCGTTGCCATCCCGGATTCTGGACATCATCCAAGCCCAGGTAAAAGGCTTACGCGCCCCCACGTCCACTTTCGGTGGGAAGAGAAGAGAAAAAACTTCGTCGTCAGACTGGACAATCTGGCCAAACGGTTGCATGAAGTCAGAGTCTCTCCGGATCCGATTACAGAGGAGCGCTTTCAGGTCCACTTCATCCCACACGATGTCCAGCCGTTTCGCGTTCACATGCGTGAGATTGACGAAACCGCCATGGACGACCTTGCGGAACAAATCTTTCCTGACGAAGAGTTTTAGCTTGAGATGGTCAAATTCCAGAAGATCAAGATAGGTTCTCAGCAGGGCTCGGAGGGCGAGCCGCTCAACTGCGGGGTAACCTTGAAATGCCTCATCCAATCGATCGAGAACAATCCAAACGGTAATCCCAAGGTCGGCTAGGCAAGCATTGAGTACTTCAAGGGCCTCTTCGTGCTGAATGATCTCCGGGGCGCCAACTGGCCTGTCCTTCTCGCCGAACTCGACCTTTGGGGTCAGCACTGGCATGCCCGCTTCAGTTACTGAGATGCCGAGTTCTGCACTCTTTGGATTGATGAGACGAGTTACAAGATTGATAAGCTTTGAAAAAATAGTCTGCGCTGAATCGTCCGCCGATCGAAGGCCGATCTTTGTGAGTATGTCGTTCAGCTCCATGAGGCGCTCAGTATCAGGTTCTCCGACAATCTCAAGTAGCCAGTTTCCAACAAGTGAAAGTAGGTAGCTCTTCCAGATTGTTGTGTACTGGCCTTCGTCCAACTGAGGGACTTGTCCGAGACGCTGGAAGACAGGATTCCCAGCGGGGTTGAAAGCAGGCAGTATTTCGACCTGAGCGAGTTCTGGAAACTCTCGATAGCGATCGCGTAGCACCCGATAAAGAGCGGTCTTTCCGGTGCCCTTATCCCCCGCGACGATGTCTACATCCCCCTTGACGACCGCACGAAAAGTCTGGGTCTCGACGAAATAGCTCTTTAATTCAGCATCGAACTCCGCAACGGAGTTACCGAGGTCGAGCTGACCGAGAAGTTCCTTAACGAGCATTGATACCCCTAGCATTATGGTGAGACGTCGAACGCACGTTGTAAGCGGATTTTTGATTTCTGTCTAGTTGGACAGAGCGTAGAAAAAGGTCATCAGACGCATCCTAGACGTCTAAAATCAGACGTGCCAAGCTCGACATCTTCATGGCGCTCCGGCTCACTGCCCAGCGAGACGCGCAAGAACTTCCTCCACTGACGTGGCTGCGACGACCGAACTTGCTTCCTCATCCGTGAGCGGCTCCTGGCTCTTCAACTGCTGCTCAAGCACCGCGAGGTCCGCTTCCGAGGCATCCGCGCCTGCCGCGCTTCGCTTCTTTACCCGCAGCTTCAATTCTTCGGGAGGCAAAGAAAAATCCAGAATATGAAAAGGAACGCGACACGCGACTGCCACATGGTGCATCAGCTCGCGCTGCCAGCGCGCAATGAAGGTGGCATCGACCAGGACCGTCCAGCCCGCGTGCAGGAGTCGTTCGGCGAGATAGGCCAGATGGCCGTAGGTGCGGCGGGAGAAATCGCGGCCGTAGATGCCCTTCTCCACCCCGACGCCGGTGCGCGCGAGCGCGTCCAGTCCGGCCAGGCGCTTGCGCTCCACGTCCGAACGCAGGCAGATGGCGCCCAGAGGCTCGAGCACGCCGTGGCTGAACGTGGTCTTGCCAGAGCCGGACAAGCCGTGGGTGATGAGCAGTCTGGCCTGACGCGGCCGGGTGAGCTCATCAGCCAGGCGCAGATAGGCCAACCCCATCTGCTCTTCCCTGCGTGCGTCATCCGTTGCCTGGGCGGGCTGGCAAGCGCGGATGCACGCGACCTTGGCGCGCACCATCGCGCGGTACACGGCGTAATAGCGCAGCACGGTAAGACCCGCATAATCGCCGGTGCGTTGGAGATAACGATTGAGGAACCGGACCGCGAGGTCTTGATGGCCGCGTTGCAGGAGATCCATGTAGCAGAAGGCCAACTCGGACATGACATCGATCCAGCGCAAATCGGGGTTGAATTCGAGGCAGTCGAAAATCAGCAGTTCATCATCGCGCCAGACCATGTTGCCAAGGTGAAGATCCCCGTGGCACTCGCGCACGAAACCCTGCGCGCGACGCTGCTCGAATTCGAGCGCAAGCCTTGCATGTTCCGCGGTGCTCCAGTGGCGTAGCGACTCGAGCAAGGTCTGGCCTTCCCGGTCTGCAATGCGGGAGGCAAGCTGGACAAAGTTTTGTTCCTGCGGCGCCCAGATCGATTGAGCATTTCCCCAGGGTGAATCCGGCGGCGCAGCCCCGGCCTTGGCGTGAAACTCGGCAAGCGCGACCGCGATGGCATCGACGTGTCGGGCCGTCAACTGACCCGTGTCATCCAGCCGGTCGAGGGTGGCGTCTGGTTCGAACTGACGCATCTTCACGGCATAGTCGAGTATCGGGCCGTCTCCATTGATGCGGGGAGCCGCAGGGCTGCCGCAAATGGCCACCACATCGAGATAGTCCTTGGGCGCCAGACGGCGGTTGAGGCGCAATTCCTCCGTGCAGTAGAAATGCCGTTGCTCCAGGGTACTGAAATCGAGGAAGCCGAGGTTGAGGGGCTTTTTGATTTTGTAGGCATAGGCGCCGGTCAGCAGCAGGTGGGAGATATGTGTCTCCAGATGCCGAATCCGAACCACAGCATGATCGTAGCAGCCCGGGGCCAGCAGTGCTTGCACAAGTTGATACTGGGTGTCGGCGGGCATGCCGGCGTCCGCAATCTTCTTGGCGGACTCCTCAGTTGGCACAATAATCCAGTGGCCAACGGGCCCCAAGATAGCGCAATACCGGGTTCTGGAACGCGATGGAGTAGTGACGCCACACGGCGTCGCTCTGGTCAAATTTGTTCAGCTTCTTTGCCTGCACGTTGAGGGTCTGCAAGGGCAGGCCCAGTTCGCGGTAAGCCTCAATCTGTTGGGCGGCGGCGGGGTCGTCCCGATAAAACAGCCACTCGCCGACAAACTTGCCCTGCATGGCGCTCAACTGCCGGGCCAGATCTTCTTCCACCGCAATGGCTCCGTCCAGCTCCGGCTCGCTGGTACTGTAATCATATTTCCAACCACCACGGAGATCCATACCATCGGTGGCATAGTAAACGGTCTCGCCGACGGAAAAGAATCCTTTCAGCAGGAAAAAGGCACTCGCAGTCTGATAGCCGCGGCTGCCCGCATACCAGCCGAACACATCGTCGCCGCTTTCCGCATACACGATAGCGCACAGCAGGCCTGCGCCACGTGGCGCGTAAGCAATAAAGGTTTGCAGGTTGTGCATTTCAGTTCGCTCCGCCTTCACCCCGATGACGCAGGCTGATTCGTTTGGCCCGCAGGATTTCACTGCGCCCGTCTTCCAGGAAAGGCATTCCGTCGCTTGTCTGCAACTGGCGCATCACGTTGCACCCAACCCGCACAAAATGGAACGGTTCCAGACTCCGCGTATTCTCACGGATTTGATTTTCTGGAACGTCGAAATGCTCCACCCCGCGGAAGGTGATTCGGGAAGGTATTTGCGTGATGACTCCTGGAATCTAATTAGATCCAAAAATAGCAGTTCGTTCACCGCAGGGCCACAGACGGTTGAAAGTGAACGGGCCAAGCGCCGTTAAATAGATTTCCTGCCTCTGAACTCCTCCCGAACGCCGTGGAGAGGAAGTCCGGACAGCCTTCCTTCCCGGCGAACATATTGCAGAACATGAAGTTGGTCAGGGTCAGGGATGTTGTACGTAAGTCCACGCCAAAGATCTTCTTATCCTTGCGGCCACAACAAGTCCACGAACTTGCATTTGCATGGGCTTTGTCTCAGCAGACGCACGCCACCGGCTGCTGAAGAGGAGCCCAGGTCACTGTATGGGATCATAAGGGATTCCATTATTATATTGATAACACATCGAAATCTTGCCTTGCTTTTTGGGCATCTTGTGATACAAAAAGTTGAGGACGGATGACCCGCTTTTGGCTTCGAGCGGACATAGGTCATTCGTCTCTCTATTTCGTCATGAAGCTAAGGCCGAAAAATCCAGCGCGGCCCTGACGCGTGGGTTGAACCGGCCACTTTCTTTGGAGGACAGCATGGCAAGAAGCAGCGCGCAAAAGAAGATAGTCTCCCCGGAACCCGAAGCACCTTCCGTGGATAAGACAGCGGGAATGCATGAGCGCATCGCGGCGCGTGCCTACCTAAAGGCCGAGGCACGTGGATTTATTCCCGGGCAGGAAATCAACGACTGGCTGGAGGCCGAACAGGAAATCAATGGCGCCGGACGTATTGGCCGCAAGCGCTGACTTCGATTCAACCCGCTCGTGAAAGATCAATGAACATGCGCACTGCCGGCGCGGCCCCCCTCGTCGCCGATGTTCGCCCTGATGCGAGCGGAACAGCCGAAGCGGCAACCATTTTTCTGAATGAACAGGGCCTGATTCAAGACTGCAACTCCACCTGTGAGCAGGTGTTTGGCTACCCGAGAACGGCACTGCTGGGCCGCCATATTTCGCTGTTGGTGCCGAAACTGAAACACACTGAACTGGTTAAGCAGAGCAAGATCAACCCTCGCCTCGCCTACCTTTGCCACTGCGCGATTCCGTTCAGGACCAGGCGGCGCGACGGGGGCAGTTTTGCCAGCCAGTTGTTCATCCATCGGCTGGACGGCGCAAAACCCGGCGTGCGGATGATTATTCGCGGCGTTGAGGATATGGATCTATCGTCTTGATTTCCGATGGGTCGAAAGGGCCAAGAGGGCGGCGATCATGCTCCCGTCCCTTCATCCGGGGCGTCTTCGATATGGCCGGAAAACAGGCTGCCGGCGATGATCAGGGCCGCACCTATCCATTCCTTCAGGCTCAGGGCTTCGTCGGCCAGAAAATAACTGGATACCGCAGCCACGACCAGTTCGAACAGAAAGATAATGATCGCCTGGTTGGCCGGCGCATGGGAGAGCCCATACTGCACCGCATAGGTCATAGCGGCAATCAACAGCCCCACGCCCAGCAACATTAGCCAGGTAATCGACGTTGCGCTGGTCGCAAACGCCCATTGGCCAGGCTCAATTGCCAGGGCAAGGAGGGCGACCAGAGTCACGCCAACCCAGACTGCCACTGATTTCGCGCCCAGGGACACTATGCTGGCCTTGCGCGTCAGCACATTGGCCAAGGCAAAAGTCATCCCCGCGGACAGCGCCAGCCATTCCGCGTGATTGGCCGGCAAGGGGAAGCCCCCTTGAGGCGGCCAAAGCATGATCATTGCGCCGGAAAGCGACAAGGCCATGACGCCATAACCCCAACGGTTGAGCTGTTCCTGCAGCAACAGACGGGCAAACACCACGGTCCACAAGGGAGCCAGGTAAAACAACAGCAGTACTCGCAGGATTTCTCCTTCCAGTACCGCGAGCACGTAAGACATGTTGGTCCAACCCGCAGCCAGGCCGATCCCCAGCAGCAGCCTCCAGTAGGGCCGAGCGGCTTTGATATCCCGCAGGTGAAACCAGGCGAAAATCAGCAGAGGAATGGCGTAGGAAAACAGCGAGGAGATCTCGCCAGACACGCCCTGTTGCTGCAGCAGGCGGTAGGGGTACCAGATAATGCCCCACATGCTCGCGCCAAACAGCAGGCAGGTGACAACGAGAGCGCTGAGTCGAGTCGGGTTCATCGTGGCAAGGCTTTATAATGGCAGCTTTGATTGACTGGCCCGATCATAGCAAGGCCGCCCTCTATCCCCTATGAACTTCCGGCTGGACCAACTCCAACCTTATCCATTCCAGAAGCTGCGCGCTTTGCTTGAAGGGATTTCTGCGCCGTCCGGTCTGCTCCCCATCAACCTGTCGATTGGCGAACCCAAGCACCCCACGCCGCAATTCATCAAGGACGCCTTCATGGCGCGGCTGGATGGCCTGGCCAATTACCCTGCGACTCAGGGAAGCGACGAACTGCGGCTTGCCATTGCTGCATGGGCCGGGCGCCGATATGGCGTTGAGCTTGATCCAGCCAACGAGGTTCTGCCCGTCAATGGCAGCCGCGAAGCCCTGTTCGCCTTTGCTCAGGCGGTCATCAACCCGGCTCGGCATAACAAGCGCGTGGTGAGCCCCAATCCGTTCTACCAGATTTACGAAGGCGCAGCCCTGCTGGCTGGGGCAACGCCCTATTACCTGAACACCGTGTCGGCCAACGGCTTTCGCATGGATTGGGCAAGCGTTCCAGAAGCCCTGTGGGAGATGGTGCAGTTGGTGTATGTGTGTTCGCCTGGCAATCCCACCGGCAAGGTCATGGCTCTGGGCGACTGGAAGGAGATTTTCGAACTGGCGGACAGGCATGGCTTTGTCATTGCAAGCGACGAGTGTTATTCGGAAATCTATTTCGAGGAAGGCAGGTCTCCCTTGGGCGCGCTCACTGCGGCCAGTCAATTGGGACGGGGCCTGCGGAATCTGGTGGTGTTCAATTCCCTGTCCAAGCGTTCCAATGTGCCCGGTTTGCGCTCCGGGTTTGCGGCCGGCGATCGAGAAATCATCAGGAAATTCTTGCTTTATCGCACCTATCACGGCAGCGCCATGAGCCCGGCTGTGCAGGCCGCCAGCATTGCGGCCTGGAACGATGAAACCCATGTCGTGAAGAACCGCCGGCTGTACCGTGAAAAGTTTGCCGCAGCGACGCCCATCCTGGCCCAGGCCTACCCGGTCGAAACGCCCGAGGCAGCATTCTATTACTGGCTCAAGGTACCTGGTAGCGACACCGAGTTTGCCCGCGAGCTCTACCGTACGCAGCATGTTACGGTATTGCCGGGCAGTTTTCTGGCACGCGACGCAAACGGGGTGAACCCCGGCACAAACTATGTGCGCATCGCCTTGGTCGCCGGTGAGGCTGAGTGCGAAGAGGCGGCGCGTCGCATGGTCGCGTTTGCAGGCGCGCAGGCAGCCAGGCTCGCCACCGAAAGCTCAGATCTGCACTAGCACGCAGGTCTTTTCAATCCGACCTATCCGAAGGAACCACAATGCATGAACTTCAGCCCATCATCGAAGAAGCCTTTGAGCGCCGTGCCAACATAACGCCACGCAACGTAGAACCCCAGGTCAAGGACGCGGTCCTGAGCGTGATGGAACTACTGGACATGGGCCAGTTGCGGGTGGCGGAACGCGCGGAGGGGCAAAACTGGATTACCCATCAGTGGATCAAGAAAGCCGTACTGCTGTCATTCCGCCTGGAGGACAACTTCTTCATCAAGGGCGGCTTCACCAATTATTACGACAAAGTACCCAGCAAGTTCGCCGACTTCAATTCCAAGGATTTTCGCGAAGGCGGTTTCCGCGTCGTTCCGCCAGCCGCAGCGCGCAAGGGTTCCTACATCGCCAGGAACGTGGTGCTGATGCCATCCTATATCAACATCGGCGCCTATGTGGATGAAGGAACCATGGTGGACACCTGGGCCACCGTAGGCTCCTGCGCCCAGATCGGCAGGAACGTCCACCTGTCGGGCGGCGTGGGCATAGGTGGAGTACTTGAGCCCGTGCAAGCCAATCCCACCATCATCGGTGACAACTGCTTCATCGGCGCCCGCTCCGAAGTGGTGGAAGGCGTCATCGTGGAAGACAATTGCGTGATTTCGATGGGCGTCTACGTCGGGCAGTCGACCAGGATTTACGATCGGGAAACCGGCGAGATAATGTATGGCAGGGTCCCAGCCGGCTCCGTGGTGGTGAGCGGCAACCTTCCGTCAAAGGACGGCAAGTACAGCCTCTATTGCGCTGTGATCGTCAAGAAGGTGGACGAGAAAACACTCTCGAAAGTTGGAATCAACGAACTGCTACGCGGCATCTGACCGCCCGCATGTCGCGGTGAAGTTGTGGGAGAAAATGAGCCGGGCCAATCAGGGCAGCCGGACGCCGCAGTTTCTCATGCGCAGGCGCGGTAGCTTAAGCTATCGTGACGGGTGTTCCGACGTCCACCAGATCGAACAGGTCGGCCACATCGGTGTTGCGCATGCGGATGCAGCCATGTGAGTTGGGTTGACCGACGAGGTGTTCCTCGCTGGTGCCGTGAATGTAGATGTAGCGATCGTGGGTGTCCACCTCCCCTCCCCGATTCTTGCCCGCCTCAAGTCCATCCAGCCAGAGTATCCGCGTCAGTATCCAGTCCCGTTCCAGGTCTTCCTGCGCCACTTGCGGGCTCCAGATTTCGCCGGTCGGCTGACGTGATTTGAATACGGCGTAGAGCGGCTGGTCCTCCCCGATCTTTTCCGCAATGCGATGTCGGCCGCGCGGCGTGCAGTAGCTTCCCAATTGTTCGCCCAGGCCGTTCTTCGCCGTTGAGACGGGATACTCCCGAATCAAGATATCGCCGTCCGGATAAGGCTCCCAGAGATAGAGGCGCTGCAAGCGGGTGTCGATGTCGATACGGTAATCACTCATGGCCATTATCATCAATCTCTGGCGTAGACGAACGTAGCCCGGTTTGGTTCGTCTGTTGACGGCGCTGCGCGAAAAATTCACTCACCAGCTGTCCACACTCCTGCGCCAGCACGCCGCCTTCGATCCGGGCATGGAAGTTGAGCCGGGGTTCGGAGAACAGATCCACGATGCTGCCCGCCGCCCCGGTCTTGTATTCCGAAGCCCCGTACACCACGCGGCCGATGCGGGCATGGAAGATGGCGCCCACGCACATGGTGCAGGGCTCGAAGCTGACATACAGCGTGCAATCCACCAGCCGGTAATTACTCAAGTTCTGTGCCGCGTCGCGGAGGGCCATGATTTCCGCGTGGGCGCTGGGGTCGTGGCTGCTGATAGGCTGATTGAATCCGCGCCCGATAATCCGGCCGCCCTTCACCACCACCGCACCCACCGGCACCTCGCCTCGTGACCCGGCCTTGCGCGCCTCCGACAACGCGGCCTGCATGAATTCCTCGTCGCTCACCCCCATATGAGTTTCAGACCTATCACGATGGTCACGATCTCAAACGACCGCTTAATCCACAGATTACCCTTTCTGATCGCGATGTGGCTGCCTGCATAGCCGCCCAGAATGGAGCCTGCAAGCAGGGCCGGCATCCACTGCCAGGCGATGGTGCCGAGGTAACCCAGCACCACAGCGCCGGTGCCGTTCCAGAACAGTCCGCACAGTATCAGCGTATAGGCCACTGCCCGCTTGTAGTCCATGCCGAAATGACGAATCAGCCACATGGTCAAAAAAAGGCCGGTACCCGAGGTGATGGAGCCATTGAGAAGACCGACACCGAAAAGCCCTGCCACGCCGGTGTAGAGACCAGGCCCGTGCCAGTTGCGCGGCTGATGATCTATACCCAATTGGGGCCGAAATACGGAATAGAGCCCCAGCCCCAGGGTCAGCACCCCCAGTACGATAATCGCGCCTCGCTCCGGCGCTTTCAGGATCAGAGACGCTCCCAGAACAACGCCGGGAAGTCCAGCGCCGAGAATAATCAAAGATTCGCGCAGCGCCAGCCCGCCCTCCTTCAGGTGCCGCATGGTCGCGCCCAACCCCAGCGCCACGCTTGCAACCTTGTGAGTCGCCAGCGCAACGGCAAATGGTAGTCCCAGAAAAATCAGGATAGGAAACTGGATCAGCCCTGCGCCGCCACCGGACAGGGCGGAAAACCAGTTGGCGGCGAAGGATGCTGCAAACAACAAAAGCTGGTGGGCCAGATCCATCAGGAGCCGGTGGTCCCCGTTTCGGCTGACGTGCGGATGTAAAACAGGTGCAAACCTTCGGCGGAAATATTCGCCAGCAGGGCATCAACCTGTTCGGTCGTGGCGGCAAACATTACCTCGACCGGCAGTTTGCCGGCCAACTCGAAGAAGGTGTCTTCGTGCATCCGGCCATGATGGCCATAACCGGCTACGGCGCGAAACGCCGATCCCCCCGGGATGCCTAGATTCCTTCCGGTTTCGAGCAGACACTCATACACCAGCTTGCCCTTGTGCCGGTGATCTTCTTCGGTAAACAGGCGCAGCATTACTTCAGCCATGATCATCCCCGCAGGAGTTTAATGGTCCAGATTCCCAGCCCCGTTGCAGCGAGAGAACCCAGCACATGCAGTGCAACGGTTCCCAGCGCCAGGACAAATTGAGCACGCGACAGCATCGTTACCGCCTCCGCCGAAAAAGTGGAGAAGGTGGTCAGCGCGCCGAGAAATCCGGTAATAAGGAAGAGCCGCCACTCGGGCGGCAGCCCTGGATGCTGGAGAAAAAAGGCCATCGCCAAACCGATGACGTAGGCTCCGATCAAATTGGCACTGAGCGTTCCCATGGGGAGTGTGGGATAGACCGGGTTAAGCCACAAGCCCAGCCCCCAGCGCAACCAGGCCCCCAGCATGGCCCCGACTCCCACTGCCACGAATCCGTTCATGGGAAAAAATTGTACCCCGGAATGGGCGGACTTACTCGATGGCTTCCTTGATGATGCTCGACAACAGGCTATCCACGTCGGCCAATGCTTTCTTCAGTGCCTTGTTGCTGCCGACGGCAGGCTTGCGATAAGCGAGATAAACCGTATCGCCGTCATTGGGAATCGTGTAGACAGAAATGATGTACGGACACATGACAATGGCATGAGGGTCTGCTTCCATCATCCTGCGTGAAATGATCGCGCTGCAAAACTCGAACTGCTCGCCATTTGCATACACCTGCCTGGTGGCACCCAGATCCTTGCCGGTACGTTCGAGCATGTCCGCGATGTAATTGGCGTGATTGATCTTGAGTCCCCGACCTTCGATAGTGCTAACCAGCATGTCACGCACGTCCGCAAACTTGCCGTGGGTCTTGAACAGCGCAGTGAAATTGTCAGATGCCTGCGCAACACCGGCGATCATTCCAAGCAGGCAAATCAACAGCAGGTTCTTTTTCATGTACGACTCCTCCTCATGTCATCCAAGGCAGCCCAGACCCTAATATTTAGGGCAATCTCCGGCAATAGTCTATTAGGACCGCTGCTAGAATTGCCACATGGAGCGAACCCTCGATGCTCATGGCCGGGTGTGGCTCACGCTCAATGGAAAGAACTTCATGGGCCGTGGCCGGGCTGAACTGCTCAGGCAGATTGCCCGGACCGGCTCCATTTCCAAGGCCGCAAGCGCCATGAAGATGAGCTACAAGTCGGCATGGGACGCAGTGGATGCAATGAACACTGCCTATGGCGAGCCACTGGTGGAAAGCGCAACTGGCGGGTCACGCGGTGGCGGCAGCCGGGTCACGGAACTGGGCCTGCAAGTGCTGGCCCGGTTTGACGCCTTGCAAGGCCAGCACCAAGCCTGGCTGGAGGGCATCAGCGCCAATTTGCACTCAATCAAATAAGCCTCGCTCAATATTGAGCGCTTGGATAATTCTTTGATATTTAGTATAAAGGCGGGGTTCTTATTAATCGATGGAAAGGTGAGCACTATGCGTTATCCCCTCATTCTGGCCCTGCTTACGGTTGTCAGCCTTGCCGCCTGCGGCAAAAAAGAGGAAGCTGCCGCGCCCGAACCCGCCCCGGCCGCAATGGCTCCCGCCCCAGCGCCGGCACCCGCTGCCGCACCTGTGCCAACGGATGCAGCCACGCAATTCAAGTCCGTCTGCGCCAGCTGCCATGGCCCCAATGGCGAGGGTGTCGGCGACTTCCCCAAACTTGCCGGCAAGACTGCTGATGACGTCAAGGCCAAACTGGCGGACTACAAGGCGGGGAAACAAGTGGGTCCGCAGACCTCGCTCATGGCCCCCATCGCCGCCAAGCTGAGCGACAGCGAAATTGACGCGCTGGCGCAGTATGTTGCCACGCTCAAATAAGTCGTGATTTGGCGATGTTTCCGGCAATCGGGAGCGTCGCTTCTTGAGGGGCAACTGAAATCTCCGGCTGAAGCCGGTCAGAACTTGGGACCGGTCTCAGCCGCTACCAGCCATACAGTGTGCTGAAATATATCCAGCACCCTAAACGCTCACGCAATATTCGCACTCCGGTCGCTGTGCGCACCGCCAGCGCGGTGGCACACGGCAGCCAGCAGGCGCCCGGCGCTTATTTGCGTTTGTCCCTTAAACGGTCGCTGGTGCGGACCAGGGTCTGAAACAAGGGTGCAGGCAACAACGACGGCAACAGATACTTCAGGTCCCCTGCCGCCCAATACCGCTTGAAGAAGGCATGGCGAAACAGGATCTGGGCGTCCAGCAGATTGCGCTGCCAGTAGGCACGATAGGCCTCTCGCAGCAAGAATCCGTCGGATAGCTCGGTGATCTTGTCCTTGGGCAAATGGGCGACCTGATCAGGATGATGCGTCACAAAATCCCTCCGCACCTGCAAAGCATCCAGAACCCGCTTCCATCTGGTCTTGGAAATCTGCTCCTTGTCGTGCCAGCGGTGAAATGCCAGCACCTCCGGCACCCGCACGATCTTATGCGTGTGCGCATAAAGTCGAAGCCAAAGGTCATAATCCATTGAGGAGAAGCGCCGCTCGGAAAACCCTTTGACGGCATCAATGGCCTCCCGCCGCACGAGTGCCGCGTGAATCGGCCACGGGCAAGTGCGCAAGAATTCAGCGGCCGTATCCATCTGGCTGTAATCCGGGGGTATGTAAGGGTCAGTTCCGGGCGCGCCCTCCTGTATGTCTTGCCACCCGCAATAGGCGATGTCGGCCTGATGGTCATTCAATGCGGTTGCAAGTTTTTCCAGCGCGTCTGGCGTCCAGTAATCGTCGGCATCAAGAAACGCCACGCGCCCGCCGTGCGCGCGTTCCAGCCCGAGGTTGCGCGCGGGATAGAGTCCCATGCGGCCCTCGAACAACAAGGTCATGCGCGGAGAATGGCGTGCGGCAAGCTGCTGCAGAATGTCTATGGTGCCATCAGTCGAGCCATCGTCCACGACGATCAGTTCGACTTCCGGATAAGTCTGATTCATCACGCAGCTCACAGCCTCTTCGACATAGGTGGCAGCGTTGTAGCAGGGCATGATGACCGAGATCAGTGCGGGGTCAAAGTTTTCCATTGTTGTATGTTCTTCCCTTTTGCTTGGCCCAGTCAGCCGTGGCGCCATGATTCGGTCAGCCAGGCGCTGACCTTTTGCCAATCTTTGAGAGTGCCATTGCAGTAGACATGCATGTTACTGCATTGCTGAGACAATTCTCCAGCGGCCTTTCGAGACCGTCGGTTTCTGTATCGGGCCAGGATTGCCGACTTGCGCCAATAGCGGATCTGTCAACGATGCATTTGAGTCGGCAGCAGCCTTCGCTTCACGTTGCAACACAGCACTTCGCGGCAATCGTTTCTGGGAAATGCTGCGCGTTCAACAGGGGATTTCGAATATCCTGTTCCTGAAGCCCTATTCCCAGCGTTTCGCGGCACTCTCATCTGATGCGCGCAGGTCTACCCAGCGCTCACCATCCGGGGTGGTCTCTTTCTTCCAGAACGGAGCGCGGGTCTTGAGATAATCCATGATGAACTCGCAGGCGGCGAAGGCATCGCCGCGGTGACAGGAAGCCACGCCGACAAACACGATCTGTTCCATGGGCTTCAGGTGTCCGACCCGGTGGATGACCGTCGCATCCTTGATCTGCCAGCGCCGGCTGGCCGCCTCCATGATCTCCGACAGGGCTCGCGTGGTCATCGCCGGGTAATGTTCCAGAAACAAGCCGGTTACTCCTTTGCTGTCATTGAGGTCTTTCACCCGCCCCACAAAGCAGGCGATTCCGCCGACGGTGGCATTACCGGCCCCCAATGCACCCAACTCGGCGCCCGCATCGAAGTCCGCTTCCTGAATCAGAATCTTCATGGTTTTCCCTCGCAACTGCCGTGCGCCGTGGCGGGCCGATCACGCGCAAAGGGCGAATTACTTAGCCGCCGGTCACTGGCGGAAAAATCGCCACTTCATCGCCATCCTGAAGCGGCGTGATCAGGCCTGCCAGTTGCTGATTGACGGCAAGCCGGTTGCCGCTGTCCACGCCGGCTTCCTTGGCCCAAACCCCACCCCGCTTGCGCAGCAGATCCAGCAATGCGGCAATGTTGGCTTTCTCGCCAGGCAACTCGATCACTTCCGTTTCCGTTCCCACCGCCTCGCGCAGGCGGGCGAAATACAGCACCCTGACTTTCATCCTAGTACCTCACTGAAGGGAATAAACCGTACCCACTCGCCGCGAGTGACCGTCTGGCCAACCGCGATATCCACAAACCCATCGCCCCAGGTGGCCGAGGTCAGCACCCCGGAACTCTGATTGGGATATAACCTGACCTCTGCCGCGCCATCCGCGTCCGGCACCATCAGGCCACGCAGGAATTCGCGGCGCTCGCCCGCTCTGGGCCAGTCAAATGCGGCCTTGAGCGGAAACGCCCGATACAGCACCCGGGTTGCGCCCATACGCCGTAGCAGAAACGGCCGGGCAAACAGGCAGAAGGTGGCAAACACGGAAACCGGATTGCCCGGCAGGCCGATAAAATCCGCGTCGTTTACGCGGCCATAGACCACAGGTTTGCCGGGCCTCATCGCCACCTTCCACATCTCCAGCTGACCCAGTTTTTCCAGGGCTGCCTTGACGTGGTCTTCCTCTCCGACGGAAACTCCGCCGCTGGTGATGACAACGTCCGCCCAGTCGGCCGCCTGTTCCAGCGTCCTGACGGTTGCATCAAGCGAATCCGGCACCCGGCCAAAATCGCGCAGGTCGGCGTTCAGCCCTTGCAGCAGTCCGGTGAGCGTGTAGCGGTTGGAATTGTAGATCTGGCCGGGATTGATTGGCTCGCCGGGTTCGGCCAGTTCATCGCCGGTGGAAAAGATCGCCACTTTCAGACGGCGCACCACCGCTAGCGACGCCGCTCCGGCAGACGCGGCCAGTCCCAGCTCCGCGGCCCCAAGGCGGGTGCCGGGACACAACACTTCACATCCGGCCGCGAGATCCTCGCCCGCCCGGCGGATATGCTGGCCCAGCCTGGGCACGACCGGAAAACGGACTTCTTCGCCCTCCACGATTGCGCTTTCCTGCATCACCACCGCGTCCGCCCCCGGTGGAATCGGCGCCCCGGTGAATATGCGGGCCGCCGTGCCGCTTTGCAGCCGCTGACCCACGCGACCCGCCGTTATGCGCTGGCTCACCCACATGGGCACGCCGGCTTGCACGTCCGCAATCCGCACCGCATAACCATCCATCGCACTGTTGTCCAGCGGCGGCACGGTCACGCTCGATACCACTCCCCTGCCGAGCACCCGCCCCAGGGCGCCGTCCAGGCTGACCACTTCCGTATCATCCAGGGGACGAGCCCGCTTGAGCAGCTCGGCCAGTAACTGTTCCGCACTCAGCAATTCAAACTCCCGTCGTGGTCCGAATAAAGGACGCAATTCCCGCTATGTCGTCCAGTTCGAAACGGCGCAGTTTACCCGAAGGCGGCACATCGGACGCCACCGCCCCGATCAGGCTGTCCTCCGGATACAGCCAGGGCTTGCCCAGCGCCTGCCGATGGATTTCCAGTTTGGGGATGGCCTCGCGCTTGAAGCCCTCCACCAGCACCAGGTCGCAGGGCGACAGGTGTTTCAGCAGTTGGGCCAATCCGGGCTCGGGCTCGTGTCTCAATTCATGCATCAGCGCCCAGCGGCTCGCAGTCACCAACAGCACCTCAAGGGCACCCGCCTGACGGTGGCGCCAGCTATCCTTGCCCGGGGTATCGGTATCGGCATGGTGATGGGCGTGCTTCAGGGTCGATACCTTGAGGCCGCCCTGCACCAGGACCGGGATCAGCTTCTCCAGCAGAGTCGTCTTGCCGCTGCCGCTCCAGCCCGCGAAGCCAAACACCGCCGGGCAAGGCCTGCTGGCTTCGCCCGACGTAGGTATCCCGACATGGGTATGGAAATCCGCTGGCATATGGGTTATATCTTAAAATATATAACGAGGTTCAGCCACCCATGCTCACCGATCCGTTTGGCCGCTCGATCGAATACATCCGCGTTTCCGTCACGGATCGTTGCGATTTGCGCTGCACTTATTGTATGCCTGTGGGCTTCAAGGATTTCGAGGAGCCGGAACACTGGCTGACATTCGACGAACTGGAGCGCCTGCTGGGCCTGTTTGCCCGTCTAGGCACCCGGCGCATCCGTCTGACCGGCGGCGAACCCTTGCTACGCTGGCATGTCACCGATCTGGCTACACGTCTTGCCAGCCTGCCGGGCGTGGAAGACCTGTCCATGTCGACCAATGCCACCCAGCTTGGCAAGCACGCTCAGGCATTAAAGATCGCGGGGGTCAAGCGGCTCAACGTCAGTCTGGATTCGCTGCGCCCCGAACGGGTGCAAGCCATCAATGGGCGCGATGTTCTTCCCCAGGTCCTCGAAGGCCTGGAAATGGCGCGATCGATCGGTTTTCAGAGCATCAAGATCAACATGGTGGCGATGCAAGGCGTCAACGACGACGAAATCGATGACCTGGTTGCCTACTGCATGGACCGGGGATTTGTCTTGCGCCTGATCGAAACCATGCCCATGGGCGAAACCGGGCGTCACGCGCATTACCTGGATTTGCAGCCGGTCAAGGAACGCCTGAAACAGCGCTTTGGCCTGATGGATTCCGTGCTGCCAGGAGGCGGGCCGGCCCGCTACCTTGGGACCAGGGACGGCGGCTTCAACGTCGGTTTCATCACCCCCATTTCCCAACACTTCTGCGCCACCTGCAACCGGGTTCGCCTGGCGGTGGACGGCACCATGTACCTGTGCCTGGGACAGGAAGCCAAGTTCGAGTTCCGTCCCCTGTTGCGCGAAGGCGCAAGCGATGCCGAACTGGAAACGGCGGTCAGGCAGGCCATCAGCCTCAAGCCTGAACGCCACGAGTTTCGCGAAAAGCCGGAGAAAATCATCCGCTTCATGTCGATGACCGGGGGCTAGCAAACCACTATCGCAGGGAATGTGCAGAACCTGCGAGCCGAATGCACTTGGATACGGAGTGCCGGCCCGGTCAAAATCTTCACGTTGTGCTGATTCCCTATTTCACGCATGGATTTAAGCGGCCTTGCAGCCCTTAAACTGTGTCAATGAACACGCTCGACACGTTGCAGTTCGACAATCGCTTTGCCCGTTTGCCGGAACCCATGCACACCCGGCTACAGCCTACGCCGGTGCCGAAACCTTACCTGGTCAGCGCCAATTCCGATGGCGCGGCACTGATCGGCCTGGACCCGGCCGAGCTGGAAAAGCACGAATTTGTGGAAACGTTCGCCGGCAACCGTCCGCTGGCAGGCGCCGACCCGCTTGCGGCGCTTTACTCCGGCCACCAGTTCGGCCACTACGTTTCGCGACTGGGCGATGGCCGCGCCATCCTGCTCGGAGAGACCATCAACGCGGAAGGCGCGCGATGGGAGATCCAGCTCAAGGGCGCCGGCAAGACCCCCTATTCGCGCGGCGGCGACGGGCGTGCCGTGCTGCGCTCCTCGATCCGCGAATACCTCTGTTCCGAGGCCATGCATGGCCTCGGTATCCCCACCACGAGGGCCCTTTGCCTGGTGGGCACCGACCTGCCCGTATATCGGGAAGACGATGAGACCGGCGCGCTGCTTACCCGCTTGTCGCCCAGCTTCATCCGCTTCGGCTCCTTCGAGGTGTTCTTCTATCGCAATCAGCACGACTACTTGAAGACCCTGGCGGATTTCACCATCGAACATTACTTTTCGCATCTGGCCGGGCAGGATGATACCTATGCCCTGTGGCTCAAGGAAGTGGTCGAACGCACCGCACGCCTGATGGCCCGTTGGCAGGCCGTGGGCTTTTGCCACGGCGTGATGAACACCGACAACATGTCCATCCTGGGACTGACCCTGGACTACGGTCCCTTCGGTTTCATGGAAGCCTTTGATCCGCGCTACATCTGCAACCATTCCGATGACGCCGGTCGCTATGCCTATGACCAGCAACCGGATGTCGGCGCCTGGAACTGCACCTGCCTGGCTCAGGCCCTCACGCCGCTGATGGGCGTGGATAGCGCGAAATCCGCCATCGAAGCCTATCCGCAGGCGTTCACGACCCATTATGTGGAACTCATGGCCGCCAAGCTCGGGCTGGAGCCTCAGCAGGACGTAGTCGATATGCTGATCCGGCTGTTGAATCTGTTGGCGCAGAACAAAACCGATTACACCCTGTTCTTCCGCAAGCTGTGCGAGTTCGACATGACCGAAGGCGCGCCCAACAACCCGCTGCGCGACACTTTTCTCGACCGGGAGAGCTTCGATGCCTGGGCCGGCGACTACGCCGCGCTGCTGCGCCGCCAAGGCAGACCACAAGACCAGCGCAAGGCAGCGATGAAGAGCCATCAATCCCAAATACATCCTGCGCAATTACCTGGCGGAGATCGCCATTCGCAAGGCAACCAACGAGCGGGATTACAGTGAGATCGACAGGCTGCTGAAGTTGTTGCGCACGCCCTTTGACGAACAGCCTGAATTCGTGGACTATGCCAGGCAGCCGCCCGACTGGGCCAACAAGATTGAAGTAAGCTGCTCCTCCTGACTTGAAACTCCTGCCGATTCCTTTGTTCATTGCAGGCGTGGCCTTGGGCCTCGCGGCCTGTTCATCCCAACCCATCCAGCGCAGCGATGGCACTACTACCGCGCGCCCCTTCAGCATCGCCAATCTGGTCAAAAGCGATGTGGACACGGTTACCGAAATTCACCAGAAGGAAGTCCTCGCTGCGCTCAAGCAACTGTGCGAAAAACTCTACCGCCGCAACCCTGCCGAGTGGCGCAAGAGTAATTTCACCCGCGAGGAAGACGCAGTGAGCGACATCTTTTCGCCACTGGATCACTGGAATCTGTCGTCCAGACAGACGCTCGACTGGAAGGCCGCCATCTTCACCGCCTTCCGCGAGGATTATGGCGGCGACCGGATCAAGTCGCTGATGGAAGGCCTGGTGACCATGACCATGGCCTCCTATGACAACAAGACCGAACTCTATCTGCTGGACAACCTGGACCCGCAAAAACTGTACAACACCGCGCGCAATTTCGAAGTCGTCGCATGGAAACTGTCCAATGCCAAGAATGCCCATGGCGAGTTGATGCTGCTCAGCAATTCTGTTGATGCCAACGGTGTGGCCAATCTCAGCTTCGAGCGTGAGTTCGGCAGGCTCATCGAAACACAGGACCTCATTGCCTTGGTCATTGAAGAAAAAACCAACCGCACTATCCGCACCGGCGTAATTGATACCGCCACCTTCATCCTTTTTCCCATCTAGACAAGGAGACACCATGTCAACCCAAACGACCGTATCCGGCCTCATCATCGAAGAACTCACCGAAGGTGCAGGCGATGCCGCCAGCGGGGGCAAGACGGTCGTCGTGCACTACACCGGCTGGCTCACCGACGGCACCAAGTTCGATTCCAGCAAGGACCGCAACGAGCCCTTCGACTTTCCACTGGGCGCGGGCCATGTGATCAAGGGTTGGGACGAAGGCGTCGCGGGAATGAAAATCGGCGGCAAGCGCAAGCTCACCATCCCGCCGCAACTCGGCTACGGCAGCCGTGGCGCCGGCGGCGTCATTCCACCCAATGCGACGCTGGTGTTCGAGGTGGAGTTGATCGCGGTCAGGTAAGCATTCGGCTGTCGCAATGCAGTGGGGTACAGAAGAATCTTATAGGAATAGCGATTGGCACACCGTAATCAAAGCTTTGTCGAAGACTTGATAGAAATAACCAGCAAGCTCCCCTGGTGGGCGGGGGTCGTGCTTGCGATTGCTGCGTATTTTTGGCTGCACAGCGTGTCCACCAGTGAGGTGACGGCAGTCGTCCAGCCCGGAAAGATGGGCGAATTCCTGAGACAGAATATTTTCAAGACGCTGGCTACAGTTGGTCAGTATCTGTTGCCGTTCGTTTTTTCCGTGGGTGCGGCCATGTCTGCCTATGGGGGCTACAAGCGCAAGTTATTGCATGAGCAGGTGGCTTCAAGCCCGAGCAGAAGTTCACTCAACGATTTGAGCTGGCAGCAGTTTGAGGCCTTGGTGGGCGAAGCGTTTCGGCGCAAGGGTTACACAGTGATTGAGACTGGTGGTGGCGGTGCCGATGGCGGAATTGACCTGGAGTTAAAAAAGGAAGGCGAAACCTTCCTGGTGCAATGCAAGCAGTGGAGAGCCTACAAGGTGGGCGTGAGCACGGTGCGCGAACTCTATGGGGTGATGGCAGCGAAGGGCGCCACCGGCGGGTTTGTGGTGACATCCGGCGTATTTACGGATGAGGCACGGGCGTTTGCCGCAGGCCGAAACATCGAGCTAATGGATGGCAAGGCGCTGCATGGGCTGATTCGCGGGGTGAGCGTGCCTGGCAAGACCGCTTCAGCTTCCCCAGTTGTCGCGACCGCAAGCACGCCCACATGCCCGATTTGCCAAAGCGTAATGGTGAAGCGTATAGCCAAGCGAAGTACCAATTCGGGAAATGCGTTTTGGGGCTGTTCTCAATACCCTGCCTGCAAGGGTACGCGCCCGGCCTGACATCAAACCATGACAGCAGTGCCAAAATGCTCGAGGCAATCAGCGCAACCGATTAAGGAATCAATGGGGTCAGCGAGGTAGGGTGGGCAAAGCGTAGCGTGCCCACGCAGGACAGCTGCCCCGGTAGAACATATTGATCGTCTATGCGCAGCTTACTGAGGGGTGCAGCGCATGCACCCTATGTAAACCATGGCCGTCTGCGTGTTGCCGGATCACCTGCACAACATCTGGGGGCTGCCCGAAGGCGATGCGAAACTACCCACCGCGCTGGAGTTTCATCAAGCCCCTGGCATGAAGGGATCGACGCGTGGGCACGCTGCGCTTTGCTCACCCTACCGGCTCCGGCTCGAACTACTTAACGATACCCACCATGATCGTCGCGGTCTCCACCTTGGCGACCCGCATCATGGCCGCCTTGATCTCCTCTATGATCACGACTCTGACCGCGATCCTGGCTTCCCCGATAACCGTTGTCATGGCCTCGGTAGGGGTCAATAAAGCAACCGCTCAAACCGATTACCATCAAGCTTGCGATTAGCAGTAGTTTTTTCATGATTCATCCTTTTATTAAAACAGTTGACCCACCACTGGCTGCTTTTGCCGCATTCGCGGCGGCCGCAAACTGCACCCGGCGAAAGAATCCGGCAATGCACAAGAAGGGGCCCGGCAAAGTGGGTTATCTATTTGCCCTTCCTCCCCCGTCATGTGATGCCGGATTGCATGTCAATTTAGACCAACAGAGCCCAGTTGACGCGAGAGATGTCAGATTACTGGCCCGGTATTACCTGTGCTCATTCGCCTCGTCCTTGATTGCTGAGCCGGTCTGCTGAATATCCTTGCCCGCGCCTGCAACCGTGTTGCACGCGGTCAGTGACGCCGTCGCGCCGACCAGCAATAATGTCGCGAGCAGCGGCACCAAAATGTGTTTGATCATGATAAATCTCCTGATATCGAAAATGGATTGAGAATCGGAACGCAAGAAACAAAGCTTGTCTCTGCACCGCAAGTCTCATCTTGCGCCTATATCCCGAGTTATTCTGTGCGTTACCGAACAGAGTGGGATTGGCTTTCTATACGTTGGCGACAAATTGACCGGCTCGCGCATCTTTGTCCGCGTAGCGCGAACCCTGCGAAGACCAAACGGGGCGCCAGCCGCGGAACGCATCTGTCACCCGCGCTGCAAATCACCCCGTCGCCTGCAATCGCAACAGCCTGGCCGCCTCTTCGGCGCGGATGTCATCAATTTCCCGCATCACGCCGTCCAGATCAACCGGCTTCACGCTGCGCTCGAAGCGGCCTGTGAGTTCGACTTCAGGATGCAGTGCGCCGCTCTTGTACAGCGACCAGATTTCCTTGCCGTATTCGGTGCCCAGAAGCTCCGGGGCGAACCGCCCTAAATAGGCCGTCAGGTTGCCGACATCGCGCTCCAACATGCTGCTGGCGTGGTTGTTACCCGCGGCATCCACGGCCTGCGGCAGGTCGATGATGACCGGGCCTTCGCTGCCGAGCAGGATGTTGTATTCGGAGAGGTCGCCATGGACGACGCCGGCGCACAGCATGCGAACCACTTCCATCATCAGGATGTGGTGGCAGGCGCGTGCCTCTTCGGCGGTGAATTCCAGATCATTGAGCCTTGGCGCCGCGTTGCCCTGGTCGTCGGTAACCAGTTCCATCAGCAGCACCCCTGCATGGAAATTGTAGGGCACCGGCACGCGCACGCCTGCGGCGGCAAGACGGTACAGGGCGGCGACTTCCGCGCTTTGCCATGCTTCTTCCTGCGCCTGCCGGCCGAATCGCGTGCCCTTGGCCATGGCGCGTGCCTGGCGGCTGTTCTTGGTCTTGCGGTTTTCGGTGTAATCGACGGCCTGGCGAAAGCTGCGCTTGTTGGCTTCCTTGTACACCTTGGCGCAACGTGTCTCGCCACCACAGCGGACGACAAAGACCATGGCTTCCTTGCCGCTCATCAACTGCCGGGTGACACTGTCGATCAGGCCGTCTTCGACCAGGGGCTGGAGTCTTTGAGGGATTTTCATTGAGGGCGCTCGTGCGCGGGTTGAACAACGGGGACGGACGCAATGCAACGTCTCTTTTTCTATTTTACTCCTGTTCAGCCGAGGAGACGCCCACCAATACCTTGATGCATTCCGGATCGCTCCGCAGCGGTTCCCGTCTGTCTGCGGATTTCCAACTCAGGACATTAGTCTCCCGAATAGACACAGCCTGAACGATGGGATTCATGAATGACGACCTTGCTCAGGTCTGGCAGGCCGGGTTTGAGCTTATGCCAGATCCATTCAACCAGCCGTTCACTGGTCGGGTTTTCCAGCCCCGGAATATCGTTAAGATAACGATGGTCGAGTTGGGCCAGGATGGGCTCGAAGGCCGCATCGAGGTCGGCAAAGTCGATTACCCAGCCCTTGACCGGACTGATCGGCGCGCTGACGAAAATTTCCAGTCGAAACGAATGGCCATGCACGTTGCTGCAAGGATGGGAAGCCGGCAAATTGGGCAGGCGCCGCGCTGCCTCGATGTAGTAGAGATTGAAGATTTCCATCAGTCTTATTTTCCGAAAAGCTTGTCCAGCGCGTCTCTTGCGCCGGATGAGCCGGCGGGGGAAGGTTCGGTCCCGCCGAACAGGGCATCGAGGTCGGCTCGAGCACTCATCGACCCGGACTGGTTCGCTGCGTGGTAGGCACGCGGATTGGGTTGAAAGTAGCCGCAAAAATTGGCCCGGTCCTTGTCCTTCACTTCGTCCGCGATGGGTTCGCGGCATTGCTTGGCCACCTTGGGTTCGTAGAACTCGCACAGCTTGCAGACATGCACTTGCGCGTGGCAAGCCGGACACTCGTCCTGGCGCATGAGCGGCAAGGACAGTTCCGACAGGGATGCGCCGCAGCGCCAGCAAAACAGCTCGTCCATGACGCTATGTTACCCTCACGACATGGAGGATTCACCGCTCGCGCGACTCGATATCGGGCAATGGGCTTGGGAGTTTTTGCGCCGCAATCCGGAATATCTGGCGGACTATCGGGAGTTCATCGCAGTCTGGCAGGCGCTGGAGCAGGACTGCGGCGCCGCGCCTGCGCGGGATTTCTTCCGCTGGAAGCAGGATCCGCGCGCTTCCCGTCCGTCCTGGGATCCCAGCCGCAGCACCGGCTCGGCCTGCACGACAGATGATGAAGAACAGCAATTGATCGAATGCTGGATGGGTGCCAAATGGGGCTTCTATCAATTCCCCCAGGATCCCGCGCGCCCTGCCCTGGAACTGGCCGCGCCCATCAACTGGCGCCCGCCTCCGCCATTCAATTTGCACAGCAGGGAACAGTCGCCCTATCGGCAACATCTCATTTTTGATCTGTCCCTGCCCCTCCCGGCCCAGTTGGAAGCGGCCAGACAGTGGCTGGTCGGCGAGCAAATCAAGCTGCGCCGTCAAGGCCAGCCCGCACCCCGGAGCCTGGAAAATCAGCGCAGCCGCTGGGCGGAGTTGATTGAAATCCTGGATCAGGCCGATTCAAGTCATGCGCGTTGGGCAGAAGCCGCCCACATGATTCAGCAGGGTTACCGCGATATCCTTCACCTGCGGCGGAACGAAGACTCTGGCTCATAGCCCAAGGTAAACTTCAACTTTTGCCACTTTCGCGAGAATACAAAACGATGCCTATGGATGTAGTGGATTACGAAATTTTCGGCGCAGACATGCAGTACGTGGAGGTTGAACTGGATCCCGGCGAAGCGGCCATCGGTGAAGCCGGCGCCATGATGTATATGGATCCGGACATTTCCATGGACACGATTTTCGGCGACGGTTCGGCGCAGCAAAGCGGCTTGATCGGCAAGCTGATGGGAGCGGGCAAGCGCCTGCTGACGGGTGAATCCCTGTTCACCACCGTGTTCCAGAACCAGGGCAGCGGCAAGCGCCGCGTCGCCTTTGCCGCGCCCTACCCGGGGCGCATCGTGCCGATGGACCTGAAGGAACTGGGCGGCACCCTGATTTGCCAGAAAGAAGCCTTTCTCTGCGCTGCCAAGGGCGTCAGTCTGGGCATTGCCTTCCAGCGCAAACTGGGGGTGGGCCTGTTCGGCGGCGAAGGCTTCATCATGGAAAGACTCGACGGCGACGGCCTCGCCTTCATTCATGCCGGAGGCATGCTGATGGAACGCAGCCTTGCACCGGGCGAAACCCTGCGCGTGGATACGGGCTGCATCGCCGCCCTTGCGCCCAGCGTTAACTTTGATATCCAGTATGTAGGCAAGCTCAAGTCCGCCCTGTTCGGCGGCGAGGGCCTGTTCTTCGCCACGCTCACCGGCCCAGGCAAGATCTGGCTGCAGTCGCTGCCCTTCTCGCGCCTGGCCGGCCGCATCTGGATGGCCGCGCCCCAGGGCGGCGGCCGGCAGGTGGGCGAAGGCTCCCTCCTGGGTGGCTTGGGCGGCTTGCTGGATGGCGACAACGCTTAGTGCCGTCCTCCGCTGGACGGGGCGAAATAAATCACCAATAGGAGCCCATCATCACTCGCTCAACCCTGGTTAAGACAACCATTGCGCTGCTGGTCGTCGGCCTTGCTGGCTTTGGCATCTGGCATGCGACCCGCCCCAAGCCGATTTCTGTCGCTGTTGCCACGGTGGATGAGGGACCGGTGGAAGACACGGTGGCCAACACCCGGGCGGGCACCATCAAGGCCTGCCGCCGCGCCAAGCTGGCGCCGTCCACGGGCGGCCAGATCGTCAAGCTGTGGGTGAAGGAAGGGGAGCGGGTCAAGCAAGGTCAACCCCTGCTGGAACTATGGAACGTTGATCTGGCTGCCGAGACCGACCTCGCCCGCAGACAGGTTGCGACCGCACGCGAGCAGCAAAAACAAGCCTGCATCGTCGCCGCCAATGCGAGAAGGGATGCGGAACGCACGCGCGAGTTGGCGGGCAAGGGATTTGTGAGCCCGCAGAGTGTCGACAATGCCGAATCCCAGGCCCGTTCCAGCGCCGCGGCTTGCGATACGGCCAGCGCCCAGATCAGGCAGGCGCAGGCGCAGATCGATGTGGCCAAGGCCGGCATGGCCCGCACCTTCCTGAAAGCGCCCTTTGCCGGCGTCGTCGCGCGCATCACCGGCGAACTGGGCGAATTCACCACCCCCTCGCCGCCGGGCATCCCCACCCCGCCTGCGGTGGACCTGATCGATGACTCCTGCCTGTACGTTTCGACGCCCATGGATGAAATCGATGCGCCGAAAATTCACGTGGGCATGCCGGCGCGCATCACCCTGGATGCCCTGCCCGGCAAGGTCTTCAAGGGCCGGGTCAGGCGTATTGCCCCCTACGTGCTGGAAGTCGAGAAGCAGGCCCGTACGGTCGATGTGGAAACCGATTTCATCGAGGAGAGTCCTGACATTCAGCGCTTGCTGGCCGGTTTCAGCGCGGATGCGGAAGTGATCATAGAGCGCAAGGAGAAGGTGCTGCGCATCCCGACCCAGGCGCTCATCGAAGGCAAACGGGTATGGCTGGTCGGCGCGGACAACAAACTGGTGGAGCGCACCGTCACGACCGGCCTGTCCAACTGGTCCTACACCGAGATCAAGGATGGACTGAGCAGCGGGGACCGCATCGTGACCACCCTGGACCGCGAGGGTCTTAAAGCCGGAGCAGCGGTCAGCATCGAGCCGGAGAAATGATCCGGCTGAGGGAGATTCAGCGCATTTTCCGTATGGGGGATCAGGAAGTGCGCGCTCTGGACGGCATCAATCTGGAAATCGCGGCTGGCGAATACGTGTCCATCCAGGGCCCTTCCGGTTCGGGCAAGTCCACCCTGCTCAACGTCATTGGCCTGCTCGACCACGTGGACGGCGGACGCTATGAGCTGGAGGACGGAGACGTGACCGATCTGACCGAAGAACAGCGCGCCCGGGTGCGACAGGAAAAGATCGGTTTCGTTTTCCAGGCGTTTCACCTGGTGCCCCGACTCACTGCCAGAGAAAATGTGGAACTGCCGCTGATGCTTGCCGGGGTTGCCTTGTCCGAGCGCCGCAGCCGGGTGGAGCACACGCTGGCCGATTACGGTTTGATCGACAGGGCCGGCCACCGGCCCGCCGAACTGTCGGGCGGACAGCGCCAGCGGGTGGCCATCGCCCGCGCAACCGTCATGCAACCCGGCGTGCTGCTGGCCGACGAGCCCACCGGCAATCTGGATCACACCATCGGCCGGGAAGTCATCGCCTTGCTGGAAAAGCTCAACCGCGAGGGCACCGTGCTCATCATGGTGACCCATGACCCGGAACTGGCAGAACGGGCAAGGCGCAAGATCCGCATGCGCGACGGCCATATCATCAGCGACGAGCCATGAAGCTGGGCGATACGTTGCGATTTTCCGCATCCACCCTGCGCTCCCAGCGCCTGCGCTCGCTGCTCATCATCGCCGCCATGGCGCTGGGCGTGGGGGCGGTCGTGGTGCTCACCGCCCTGGGCGAAGGCGCGCGCCGCTATGTGCTCAACCAGTTTGCTTCCATCGGCACCAATATCCTCATCGTCCTGCCCGGCCGGGCGGAAACGACCGGCGCCATGCCCGGCGCCATGAGTGGCGAAACGCCCAGGGACCTGACCCTGGATGACGCAAAGGCCTTGTTGATGCTGCCCACGGTCCGGCGCCTTGCGCCGCTGAACGTTGGCACCAGTGAAATCACGGCGGGCGGCGTGCTCAAGGAGGCCGTCATCCTGGGCAGCACACAGGAATTCCTCGCCGTGCGCAACATGAAACTGAGCACCGGCCGCTTCATCGAAACGCCGCAGTGGGACAATGCACCGCCGCAAATCGTGCTGGGGACAGGGCTGGTCAAGGACCTGTTCGCCGGCAGGAATCCGCTCGGTCAATGGGTGCGGCTGGGAGACCGGCGTTTCCGGGTGGTGGGCACCCTGGCGCCGCAGGGAGAAGCGATGGGATTCAACACCGACGAGACCGCGATCATCCCGGTCAACCAGGCGCAAAGCCTGCTCAATACCTCCTCTCTTTTCCGCGTGCTGGTGGAGGCGAAGAACCGCACCGTCATCGAACCGGCCAAGCAGGACATCAAGGACACGCTCAAGCGGCGTCACGAGGGGGAGGAAGACATCACGGTGATCACGCAGGATGCAATCCTGGCGACCTTCGACAAGATCTTTCGCGCACTCACCCTGGCGGTCAGCGGCATTGCCGCGATCAGCCTGGGGGTGGCCGGCATTCTGGTGATGAATGTCATGCTGGTCGCGGTGGCGCAGCGCACCAGCGAAATCGGTCTCCTGAAAGCTCTCGGCGCCCAGGCGGCTGACATTCGCCGCATGTTCTTCGCCGAGGCCGCCCTGTTGTCCCTGCTGGGTGCGGCGGCAGGCCTGATTTGCGGCTTTGGCGGCAGCGCCCTGCTGCGCGCAATCTATCCTGCCCTGCCCGCTTTCCCGCCCTTTTGGGCGGTTGCCGCAGGGGCCGCCACCGCGCTCATTACCGGCATCCTGTTCGCGTTGCTGCCGGCCAACCGTGCTGCAAGGCTGGAGCCGGTATTTGCTTTGGGCCGCAAATGACGTTCATCGACAGCCTGAGATTCGCCGCCCGTTCGCTCGGCGCGCAGCGACTGCGCACTGCCCTGTCGGCAGCCGGCATTGCGGTGGGCATTGCCGCGGTCATATTACTCACCTCGATCGGCGCCGGGATTCAGCAATTCGTCATTTCGGAATTCACCCAGTTCGGCACCCACCTGATCGGCATCACGCCGGGAAAGACCCAGGCCCACGGCGCCCAGGTCGGCACCATCGGTACGGTGCGTCCCCTCACCGTGGACGACGCCCAGGCCCTCGCCCGACTGCCTCAGGTGGCAGCAACCAATGCGGTGGTGACCGGCAATGCCCAGGTGAAGGCAAATGGCCGCAGCCGCCGGGTCACGTTGTATGGAACCGGAGCCGAATTGCCCAAGGTCCTCAACATGAGGGTGGCGGTGGGACGCTATCTGCCGGTGGACAACCCGGATGCGCCACGGGCCTTTGCCGTGCTGGGTGCCAAGGCGCGCAAGGAATTGTTTGGCACGCTCAACCCGCTGGGCGAACGGATCGATGTGGGCGGGCAGCGCTATCGCATCATCGGCGTGATGGAAGCAAAGGGTCAGGTGTTGGGCTTTGATCTGGACGACACCGTGTATGTCCCGGTCGCCAAGGCTCTGGAACTTTTCAACCGTTCCAGCCTGATGGAAATCGACGTGAGCTACAAACCCCAGGCGCCGGTCGATGAGGTGGTGCTGGCCATGAAGAGGCTGCTGGTCACCCGTCATGGGCTGGAAGACTTCACCATTACTCCGCAGCAGCAGATGCTTTCCACCCTGAGCACGGTGCTGGAAGTGCTGACCTTCGCGGTAGGCGCCTTGGGCAGCATCTCCCTGCTGGTCGGCGGTGTGGGCATCGTGACCCTGATGCACATTGCCGTCACCGAGCGCACCAGCGAGATTGGCCTGCTCACGGCCCTGGGCGCGACCCGGGCGCGGGTGCGCACCCTGTTTCTCATGGAGGCCATCGCGCTCTCAAGCTTTGGCGGCCTGCTCGGACTCATGGTGGGCGGTGGCATGGCCTGGTTGTTAAAGACCTTTCTTCCTGCCCTGCCGGTGGTCACGCCCTGGGACTATGTGTTTGGCGCGCTGGGGATTTCCGTACTGATCGGCCTGGTCGCAGGCGTCTATCCGGCGATGCAGGCCGCCAAGCTGGATCCGGTGGACGCACTGCATGCCGAATAGAATGACCCCGTGAGCGATTTCGAGATCCTGCTGTTTGCCCCTCACCTGCCGGACCGTGGGGAAAAGGCCCGTGCACGATTTACCGCAACCCATCTTCAGGTGGACGGCCAGACAGTCGATGCGCCACTGGAGAACATCGGCGTGACGCTGGGTGGATTCGACCACAAACAACTGTACCTCTTCTGGCATCAGGAGGAAGGCCGCTGGGCCATGAGTCCGCAAAACGCTGCTGCCCAGGAGCAACTGATTCGTTCCGCGCCCGCTCCGCTTAACGCCTTGGTGCACGCTGCTTCCCGGGACATCCGCCGCCATCGGCACCGGTTGGGCATCACTCTGGGCGCGCTGGCCCTGGCGCTGATGCTTCCGTTGCTGCTGATCGGTCTCTTCTTTTCGCAATCCGGTCGAATCGCCGGCTGGGTGGCGGACCGCATTTCCATCGAACAGGAAAGCCAGCTTGGTCAACAGGCCTTCCAGCAGGCGACTCGCGGCCTGCGTTTGCGCCAGAGCGGAGCTGACTGGCAGGCAGTCGCGGCCATCGGGAAGAAGCTTACCGCCGGTTCCCGATACAGCTATCACTGGTATGTGGCCGAGGATCCCGCAATCAATGCCTTCGCCGTTCCCGGCGGCTACGTGGTGGTCAATAGCGGCCTGATCAAGGCGGCCGATTCTGCCGAAGAAGTGGCCGGCGTATTGGCTCACGAGGTGCAGCATGTGGAACAGCGTCATACGCTGAAAAACCTGATCCAGAGCCTGGGCTTGCGAGGGCTGCTGTCCCTGGCATTGGGCGATGTTTCCGGCGGCGCTGTCGCTTCCGCCGCAGTAGATCTGGGTGAACTCAAGTTCAGCCGCGATCTGGAATCGCAGGCGGATCTCGGTGGTCTGGCGGCGCTGCGTAAGGCGGGCATTTCGCCCAGGGGCATGCTGAGCTTCTTCACCAAGCTGGCCAAACAGGATGGCAAGGGCATCCCTTTCCTGTCCAGCCACCCGGCCAGCGCACAGCGCCTGCGCGCCTTGCAGACTGCCATCAGCAGGCAGGGCGAATGGCCCGCAGCGGCGCTGCCCTACGACTGGGCAGCCATCAAACAAGGTCCATCGTGAAGCGTATTTATCTGGCGGCCAATCTGCCTGATGCCCAAGTGGTGGTGGACACTCTCGGAACGCAAGGCATCAGGGCGCACATCTTCAATGCCCACGCAGTCGGGGGCGCCGGTGAACTGGCGGCCCAGCAATGGCCTGAAGTCTGGGTGGAAGAAGACCTCCAGGCTGAACTCGCCTTGAGCCTGGTCAGGCAGCTTGATTCGATCATCCTGGGACCGGAGAAGTCATGCCCGGCCTGCGGCGAGAAGAACCCGGCAAATTTTCTCAGTTGCTGGAATTGTCAGGGAGAACTGGCGTAGCGCTGTTGCCCGAGACGTGCGTCTCGTAGTGACGGCGGAATACAACTTCCAGTTCGTCGATGATATCCACCGACGAAACGCCATGCATCACGTGGCGGGTCATCAGGCTCGACACATCGCCGAATATCCGGTTCTGATCCAGCATGGGATAGGTTTCCCGCAGCCGTCGAACGGCCTTGATGACGCTTTCGTTGTCGGGCCGCGGAATATCAAGGGGAACTGCGGACGCGCTGCTTTGCCGGGAATGCTCTTCCTTGCCGGCCAGATACTGAGCATAGTCGAGCAGGGCCGACTGCCTGTCGGCTGACAGGCGCCGAAAACAATCCAGCAATTTTCGTGCATCCGGACTCACGGAACTTCGCGCAGATCAAGTCTGGACTCTGGCCTTGGGTGCCGTGCGGCGCAGTGGCATCATTTCGGTATTGCAATGGGCGAACTTGGTTTCGACCAAAGCAATAAAGGCATCCAGCAGCTTGCTGCGGAATTTTTCCGGCGCATAAACCAGGGACAGCTCGCGAAACAGGGGCGGGTCCAAACGAAGCGCCACCAGATCACCCAGCTTGATCTCCTTGGTAATCGTGGACGCCGACAGAATGGCGATACCCAGCCCGGCCTCAACGGCGCCTTTGATTGCTTCGCGACTGCCCAGCTCCATTTCGATGTGCAGATCGTCCGGATTGATGCCATTGTCGCGGAAGTATTGGTCTATCACTTCCCGCGTGCCGGAACCCTGCTCGCGGGAAACATAGGGCTGCTCGGCCAGTTGCTTGGGAGTCACGACGCATTTGCCCGCCAGAGCATGTTGGGGTGCGCATATCATCACCAGTTCATCATCGCAGCAGGCATAGGTCGACAGGCTGGGGTCGTGGGAAGGAGACTCGATCAAGCCCACATCGAGGGTATGGTCCGCCACCTTGCCTTCGATGGTTTCCGAGTTGGCTACGGTCAGGCGCGCCTGCACCTGGGGATAACGCTGCTTGAATTCACCCAGAATCTTGGGCAATTGATACTCAGCAATGGTGGTGGAAGCGCCTATCATGATCGGGCCGGCAACCTGGCCGGTCATCTCGCCTACCCGGGCATCCAACTCCACTGCCAGGCTGAGAATCCGATCGGCATAACCCATGACGAGTTCGCCCGCCGGTGTCAGTGAAATCCGGCCATGGCTGCGCTCGAACAGGCGGGTGTTGAAATGCTCCTCAAGCTGTTTCACCTGAAAAGTGACAGCGGGCTGCGTCATGTAAAGCAGTTCAGCCGCCTTGGTGAAACTCAGCTGTTTGCCTACGGTGTAAAATACTTGAAGTCTGCGATCTGCCATTTGACTGCTCAAAAATCCACTCAGAAAAGTTTTTTATTGAACCATAAATTTGACCATAAGCCAACAGGCAAATAGCCTATTTAGGACAAAGAATTGTTCATTTCGCCCAGCACAACAAAGTCCTGACTCCCTGTAGAAGACACACTTAGACGCAGTTCCGACAATACGATTCGCCGCGATGCCCGCTTTCGCGCATCCACTTTCAGGAACATCCGGAATTCATCGAGTACTCATTTGAATCGAACGTTCTACATTGTCCTGACTGCCCAGTTTCTGTCTGCCCTGGCCGACAATGCACTATTGTTCGCCGCCATCGGTTTGCTGATGTTTTACAACGCACCCGAATGGCACCAACCCCTGCTTCAGGAATCCTTTGTCCTCCCCTACATCGTGCTGGCCCCCTTCGTGGGATCATTCGCCGATGCCCTGCCCAAGGGGCGCGTGATGTTTCTTGGCAACGCCCTCAAGTTCCTCGGCTGCGTGGCCATGCTGATGAGCGTTGCGCCGCTTGCCGCTTATGCCGTGGTCGGCATCGGCGCAGCCATCTACTCGCCCGCCAAGTACGGAATCCTGACTGAAATCCTGCCGCCCAAACATCTGGTGGCGGCCAATGGCTGGATGGAAGGCACCACGGTCGCTGCCATCGTACTGGGCGCCATGATCGGCGGCCAGCTCATCAATTCCCATACCGCCAGTTTTGGCCTGGCAAGCCTGGGCGTTACACGGATCGTTCCGCCACCGATGTTTGCCATCGGCACCATTACCGGCCTCTACCTGCTGGCCGCCATCGTCAACCTGTTCATCCCGCAGGTGCCAATCGACCACAAGCTGCTTAGCCGCAAACCTGGTTTTGTTGTTTACGATTTCTGGCACTCCTTCACCCTGCTCTGGAAAGATCCGCTCGGCCAGGTCTCCCTCGCCGTCACGACTTTATTTTGGGGCGTAGGCGCCACACTCAGGCAGCTCATCATTCCGTGGGCCGCTTTCAACCTTGCTTTCGGGCTTGACCGCGCCACCCAGATGACCGGGCTGGTCGCCTTGGGCATAGCCATTGGCGCCGCCCTTGCCGGCAAGCTGATCAGGCTGGAGCGGTCCGTCTCGGTCATACCGGCAGGCATTGCGATCGGCTTCGTCCCCATCGCGATGATCTGGGTGCACGGTGTTGCGCTGGCAAATACCGTGCTGCTGCTGGCCGGAATCCTGTCCGGGTACTTCGTCGTGCCCATGAATGCGCTGCTCCAGCATCGCGGTCACCTCATCATGGGTGCCGGGCACTCGATTGCCGTGCAGAATTTCAACGAGAACATCGGCATCCTGTTGCTGATCGGCGCCTACACCCTGATGATTGGAGCCAATCTTCACATCCATACTGTCATGCTGATTTTTGGCCTGTTCATCAGCATCGTCATGACCGGGTTGTGGAAGCGGCATCGTAACGACATCGTGCATTGATGACTCCCCAGGCCTTCATCGCCAAATGGCGCGACAACCCGCTGTCCGAACGCGCCGGGGCGCAACCGCATTTCGAAGACCTGTGCGATCTGCTGGGGGTGGAGAAACCGCGCGATTCCGAGTCGTATCAATATGAACGCGGCGCTGCCAGAACCGGCGCAGGCCAGGGCTGGGCCGATGTCTGGAAGCGCAATTGTTTCGCCTGGGAATACAAGGCGCCGGGCAAAGATCTCGGCGCGGCGCTCAGGCAGTTGATGACCTACGCGCTCGCGCTCGACAACCCGCCGCTTTTGGTGGTCAGCGATCGCGGCCGGATCGAGATCCACACCCACTTCACCGGCAGGCCATCCGAAGTCCACACCATCACCCTGGAAGAAATCGGCCAGCCGCTCAATCTGCAAAAGCTGCGCTGGCTGTTTGAATCGCCGGACAATTTCAAGCCCAAAGTCACCACCTATGCCGTCACCGAAGAAGCCGCCGCGCGCATGGGTGCGCTGGCAAAGCGGCTTACCGAACGGGGCGACAGCCCGCAACAGGTCGCGCACTTCCTGATCCAGTGCGTGTTCTGCATGTTTGCCGAAGACGCCAAACTGCTGCCGCAGAAGCTGTTTGAAACCGTACTCGACAAATCCAATCCGGATGGGGCAAAGGCGCGATCCCGCCTCACGGCCCTGTTCGAAGCCATGCGCGACGGCGGCGAATTCGCGCTCAACGAAATTCCCTGGTTCAACGGCGGCCTGTTCGCGCAAATCGACGTGCCTGCTCTCGCCACCGCCGACGTGGTGCAACTACTGGACGCCGCGCGCATGGACTGGGGCGCAATCGAGCCGGCGATCCTGGGCACCCTGTTCGAGCGCGGCCTCAACCCCGACATGCGCAGCCAGCTTGGCGCGCACTACACCGACCCGGCCACCATCATGAAGCTCGTCCGCCCCGTGGTGGAAGCGCCGCTGCTGGCCGAATGGCAGGCCGTCAAATCCGCCCTTCCCGCATTGATGGAAAAGCATGTGCAAGGCGGCAAAGGCTCCAGGACGGCGAAGGACGACGCGCAGGCCGCCTTCATCGGCTTTATCGAACGCCTGAAAAGCTATCGCGTGCTCGACCCCGCATGCGGTTCCGGCAACTTCCTGTATCTCGCGCTGAAGGCACTCAAGGATCTGGAACACCGCGTCAATCTCGAAGCCGAAGCCCTGGGCCTGCACCGCGAACTCCATATCGAGACCAGCCCCGCCAATGTGCTGGGCATCGAACTCAACCCCTATGCCGCCGAGCTTGCGCGGGTGACGGTGTGGATCGGCGAAATCCAGTGGATGCTGACCCATGGCTACGCCCTCAAGCGCGACCCCATCCTCGCGCCGCTCGATCGCATCGAATGCCGGGATGCTGTGCTGAACTTCGCTCCCTCTCCCCTTGCGGGAGAGGGTTGGGGTGAGGGGGCAACAGAGCCCGACTGGCCCGCCGTCGATGCCATCGTCGGCAACCCGCCCTTTCTCGGCGGCAGCAAGAAACGTGGCGAACTCGGCGCTGAATACTTCAATGCGCTCAACAGCGTTTACAAAGACCGCGTGCCCGGCGGTGCGGACCTCGTCACCTACTGGTTCGAGAAAGCCCGCGCACAGATCGAGGCGGGCAAGGCGCAGCGCGCCGGACTGGTCGCCACCCAGTCCATCCGCAACGGTAGCAACCGCAAGGTGCTCAAGCGGATTCTAGACACCACGCGCATCTTCGAAGCCTGGAGCGACGAACCCTGGATCAACAACGGCGCGGCCGTCCGGGTGTCGCTGGTGTGCTTTGGTGTTTCTCCCTCGCCCCGCTTACGGGGAGAGGGTTGGGGTGAGGGGGGTGAGGGGGCGATGCTGGACGGCCAATCCGTATCCGAAATCCATGCCGACCTTGCTGCAGGCAATGAGACCAGCGGAGCGCTTGATCTCACTCTGGCCAAGCCATTAGTAGAAAACTGCGGGGTCAGTTTCCAAGGGTCACAGAAAATCGGCGCATTCGATATACCCGGCGAACTGGCGCGGCAGTGGCTCGCACGGCCAAATCCCAACGGCAAGCCGAACGCCGACGTGTTGAAGCCAAGCTGGAACGGCCTGGATGTAACGCGCCGTCCACGTGATGGCTGGATTATCGACTTTGGTACTGCAATGAGCGCGGCTCAAGCTGCGTTGTATGAAACACCGTTTGCCTATGCCTCGGAAGAGGTAAAGCCCGAACGCGATCACAACAATCGGGAGGCTTATCGGAAGTATTGGTGGCGACACGGCGAGCCGCGTATCGCAATGCGCGCTGCCCTCACCGGGCTGTCACGCTACATCGCTACTCCCGAAACAGCCAAACATCGAATTTTCGTCTGGATGGATGCCACCATTCTCCCAGACAAAAAACTTATCGTTACCGCTCGAACCGACGACATCACCTTCGGCATCCTGCACTCGCGTTTCCACGAATTGTGGTCGCTGGCGATGGGCAGCGTGCATGGAGATGGAAGCGATGGTGGCCGCCCCCGCTACACCCCCACCACCACCTTCGAAACCTTTCCTTTCCCCGCTGGCCTGACGCCAAGCGACAGCGCGGCGTCGCCGGAGCGGACATCGCCCACCTGCTACGCAGATGCGGCGCTGGCCGAAAACATCGCGGCCGCCGCGCGGCATCTGGACACGCTGCGGGAAGCCTGGCTCAATCCGCCTGAATGGGTGGACTGGGTGCGCACGCCGGAAGAAGAACAAGCCAACTTCCCGTTGCGCCCGGTCGCCAAACCCGGCCATGAGGCCGAGCTGAAAAAACGCACGCTGACCAATCTCTACAACCAGCGCCCTCCTTGGCTGGACAACGCGCACAAGGTACTGGACGCCGCCGTCGCTGCCGCCTACGGCTGGGCCGACTACACGCCGGAAATGCGCGATGAGGAAATTCTGAGAAGATTGCTGGCGCTGAATCTGGAACGATCAGCCCGCAGGATGCAATAAGCCAGGCGCATTGCAGCGCATGAATTCAATCCGGCGCAAGGCGGTGCCGGAGTATGCGGGAGGCAGTTTCCTAGATCGGTCTTCTTGCCACCACGGTGTGAAATTTCTTGACGGTGTTTTCCGGCGCGGGGAATTCGTCGTACTTCGAATGCAGGGTTTCCCATCCTTCAAGTGCTTTTGTCAGTTCCTTGTCGTCAAACAGATAGTAGTGTCCGGGTTCGAACATGCCCATAAAGGTGGTGCCCTCGATGAGCACGTTGACGGCAGCCACGCCGCCGGGCCTGGTATGCGCCAGAATGTCCGCCAACGTGGCGCGTGCCTTGTCCTGCGGGAAGAACATCAGCAGACCAATGGCAACGATGCTGTCGTATTCGCCGTCGATCGCATAGTGGCTCAGATCGGCGTGAAACGCGGCGATAACCAGTCCCAGTTCACTTGCGGCTTCGTTGATGCGATCGACCGCGGTGAGGCTGCCATCCAGAGCCGTCACCGCACAGCCCTGCTTGGCGGCGGCAATGGCCAGGTTTCCCAGCCCGCAGCCCAGGTCCAGCACGCTGCCGGAGAGATGCGGCAGCACCGCCTGTTCAAAAGGGTTGAGCGCGAATTCGCCCTTCGCGACCTGTTGGCGGAATTGCCGGTCAAAGAACTCTATGGAATGCATCCTTCTCGCCTCAGCGCTTTAGTATCAACGGGCGGTCCGGCAATTCGTTCGGATTGGCCGCGCCGGGAGGAAAGTGCTGTTCCAGCAGACGGGTAATGGCCGCGATTCCGGCAACCGATCCGTCCAGAAACTGTCCCTTGGCGTAGGCTGCCTGCATGTCGCATGCGATAGCATCCCACTCCCCTTGCTCAACCCGCTTTGTCAGGCCGCGATCCGCGACAATTTCCAGACGGTGTTCGGCCAGCAGCACGTAAATCAGGACGCCGCTGTTTTCCTCGGTGTCCCAGACCCGGATCTGGCCGAATACTTCAATCGCCCGGTGCCGGCTTGACACGCCGCGCAATAATTCAAGCAACGGCAAAGCGGTTTCGATGACAAATCGCAGTTCGCCGCTATGGCGCGTTTCCGAAGCCTTGATAGCCGCCTCGATGGCATCCAAAGTGGAACGCGGGAACGCGGTGCGCATGCGCCACGGCGGCGCCAGGAGGTGTTTGAATACGCGCGCTACCATGATCCGGATGACCCTCCGCCGCCGAAGCCGCCGCCACCGCCGCCCCAGCTACCTCCTCCTCCGCCGCCAAAGCCGCCGCCGCCAAATCCACCTCCGCCCCAACCTCCGCTGGACCAGCCGCCACCAAGACTCCGCCCGCCTAACATGGAAAGCACAATAAAGGCGTTGAAGATTCCCAGCATCAGTATGCCGCTCAACAACCAGCCAGCCACCCCAGCGCCGACTGCGCCCAGCAGACTGCCGCCGGTGCGGCCGACAAACACGGAAAGCAGGGCGCCTCCGATCAGGCCTCCGATCAAACTGAAGATAAACGCGCTGCCGAGCGCCGCCGGATTCCCACCCGTCCGCTTGGCCGGTTCGGGCAATGGCTCGCCGTTGATCAACCGGATCAACTGATCGACGCCTGCATTGATGCCGCCCGCAAAATCGCCTGCGCGGAATTTCGGCGTGATGATTTCGGTGATGATCCGGTTGGCAATTGCATCGGGAATCGCGCCTTCCAGACCGTAGCCCACTTCAATGCGCAGCTTGTGGTCATTCTTGGCCACGATCAGGATCGCGCCGTCATCGACGCGCTTGCGTCCGACTTTCCATTTGTCGGCCACGCGGATGCCGAAGTCGGCAATGTCTTCGCCTTCCAGACTGGGAATCAGGAGCACGGCGATCTGGCTGCCTTTGCTCGCCTCAAGCTGGCCCAGTTTACTGTCCAGTTGCTGGATATCCGTCGCGCTCAGGGTGCCGGTCAGATCCGTGACCCGCTGGCTCAGCGCGGGTACCGGGACTTCGGCTCTGGCCGTTATGAATGAGCCAAGACCGAGAAGGCAGGCAAGCAACCAGATTTGAAGTTCGTATGCCAAGGCCCTCGGCCCGGAGGCGAGAGGGCCGGGGTGAGGGGCGACAGCCGGCGCCGCGATATCGCTCGTCATCCTCTAAGCGTTCTGCCCAGGGATGGCGCGGAAATCGTTGTCATCAGTACCTCGGTGCTTGCGGTGCCTGCGCACCCGACGGCTGACCGCTTTGCGGCGCTGGCGCAGGCGCGCCGAAATCCACCTTGGGAGGCGCACTGATGGCCTTTTCATTTTCCACGCTGAAATTGGCCTTGGTCTTGAAGCCAAACATCATGGCGGTGAGGTTGCCGGGGAATTTTCGAACGGTCACGTTGTACTCCTGCACCGCTTCGATATAGCGCTTGCGTGCTACCGCGATGCGGTTCTCCGTCCCCTCCAGTTGCGCCTGCAGATCGCGGAACAAACCGTCCGCCTTGAGGTTGGGATAGTTTTCCGAGACCGCCATCAAGCGGGACAGGGCGCCGCTCAGTTCCCCCTGCGCCTGGGTGAATTTCTTGAATGCCGCCTCGTCATTGATCAGTTCGGGCGTGACCTGAATCTGGCCCACCCTGGCGCGCGCGTCGGTCACCTCGGTCAGGACCTTTTCCTCATGGGTCGCATAGCCTTTGACCACGTTTACCAGATTGGGCACCAGATCGGCGCGTCGCTGATACTGGTTCAGCACTTCGGACCAGGACGCCTTGATCTGCTCATCCGTGGTCTGCAAGGTGTTATAGCCGCAACCAGACAGGCCCAACATCAGGAAACCGAACGCCAGCCATTTCTTCATTCCCATCCTCCTATTATTCATGCTCGACAAAGAAAGCCCGCATTGCACATTGCATATTGCAAAGGGAGGACAAGAGTACAGGAGAGAATTACTTTTTGCGCCCTCATGTTTTCATATTCTCCCGCTTGCTTTCGCTCAGGATTCGAGTCCTGCCAGTGTGGCTCGCGCCAGGCACAAGTCCTCCCAGGCTTTCGCCTTGTCCACGGGATTGCGCAGCAGATAGGCCGGATGGTAGCTCACGATCAGGGGCACGCCCTGACGCCGGTGTACCCTGCCCCGCAGCCGGCCTATGGCCTCTTCCGTATCGAGCAGAGTCTGGGCGGCAAACCGGCCCAGCGCAAGAATCAGTTTGGGCTGGATCAACTGAATCTGCCGCTCCAGATAGGGCAGGCAGGCAGTTATTTCTTCCGGCTGCGGGTTGCGGTTGCCCGGAGGGCGCGACTTGAGCACGTTGGCGATATAGACATTCTCGCCGCGCTTCAAGCCGATTGCCGCCAGCATGGCATCGAGCAGCTTGCCGGCTTGCCCGACAAACGGTTCGCCCTTGGCGTCTTCATCGGCGCCCGGCGCTTCACCGATGATCAACCAGTCCGCGCTCCGGTCGCCCACCCCCACCACGCCCTGGGTGCGGGTCAGATGCAGGTCGCACAGGGTGCAGTTAAGAACCGCTTCCCCGAGTTGCGCCCAGTCCATTTCCATCACGGCAGGCCTCGTACCCGCAAGCCGTTGCACATTCCTGGCCGGCTTTGCGTCGCCCTCTTCCCCTTGATCCGCAGGCCGTGACTTGAGTCGCCACACCGGCGCCAGCCCCAATTCGCGGAACACGTCCTCGCGCTTGGGGTTCACAGCTCCAGCCTCATCACGCAGGCATCTTCGCGGCCCTCAAGCGCAGGGTAGTAATCCCTGCGTATGGCGACGTCTTCAAAACCAAGATCGCGATAGAGTTGCCGCGCGACTTCATTGCTGGGCCGCACTTCCAGAAACAACAAGCGGGCGTTCCACTGCCGCGAGCCATCGATGGCGTGCAGCACAAGATTCCTTCCCAGACCGTGACCGCGCCAATCGGGGGAAATCGCCACATTCAGGATGTGCGCCTCGCCCGGCCCCACCATCAGCACATAGTATCCGCTTACCTGCCCGGCGCTTTCATGCACCCAGCAACTGTAGCCCGCCGTCAGGCAGTCGTGAAAGATGCCCGCGTTCCAGGGGAATTCATAGCTGAGTTTCTCGATGCGCAACACCGCGGCGATATCCCGCTCGCGCATCGGACGGATCAGGTGCTCCAGTTCGAACACGGCGCTCATGCCCGTTTCCTATGCGCGCGTTCTTCTATTGTCAGCGCCACCTTGTTGCGCAGATAGACCGGCTGCGCATCCGCCGCGTCCCGGCCTTCTCCCCTGGCCAGTGCCGCCGCACCCAGCCTGGCAATGGCGCCGGCCTCCGGGTAGCACGCTCCGTTGACCCATGCACCTTGCAGTCCCAGATGCCGCGCCAAAGCTCCATCCTGAATCAGGAAGCCGCTGCCAATGCCGGTCCAGCCTGGCCTTGTGAGAGAAGGCGTATCTGCAATTGAACACAGTGCGGGTCCAAACCGCGGCTGCCACATCTCGCCCTCTTGCAGGTAATACGCCACATAAACTTCATCCAGACGGGCATCCAGCGCCGCCACCACCCCGTCCGTGCCCGCCTGCTCCGCAAGCGCTTCCAGAGTGCACACCGGAACGACGGGCAAATCCGCGCCCAGGGCCAGGCCCTGAACGACTGAACAGGCGATGCGGATGCCGGTGAAAGAGCCAGGACCGGCGCCAAAGGCGATGCCATCAAGTTGCTTGAGCGCAATGCCGGCTTCGTTCAACAGGCCGTCGATCATCGGCAGCAATATTTCGCTGTGCCGCTGACCCGCCAATTCACCGCGCACAAGGATCTCCCCCTTGCGCCAAAGGGCGCAGGAACAATATTCCGTTGAGGTGTCCAGGGCCAGCAGATTCATGACTTGATTATACGGACTTCGGAATGGGCTGTTTGCAAGCCACTTGCTCCCTTCCAACGAGCTTCCGAACCTGCTAGTGAACCGGCGCGAGCACCTCAAAGCGTATGCGTTCCCAGGGATTGCGAGCCTGCTGCAAGCGCGTGATGCGGGCTTGCAGGGCCTGACCGTTGTCCAACAACCGCGCCAGATCAAGATTTTCACGGCGCGGCACATAGCCGAGCTTGTGACTTTGCCACTCGACCCGGATGGCTTTCGGATCGAAGTGATTGTCGGGTTCGCGGGTCAGGGTCAGGGCATCGCCCTCCTTCAACTGCTTCCACAATGCCTTGCCTTCATGAAACTGAAACCCGGCCAGCGGTGACTCCTGCAACAGAATATACGCATCAGCACCGGCATGGGCTGCACCGGGCAGAAGGAACGCCAAGCCAAGCAGAAGACTCGAAGAAAGCGGTCTAATCGCGATCATCCTGCTGATACGGTCTGCAATGCGGGAACTGTCCGGGCATCGTCCGGATCAGCGTTAGCGCGGTCGAAAAACGCCTGCACCACCGCCAGCTTTCGGGTGCGGGTCATCGGTGGAAGCGCAGCCAGCAGGCGTTTGCCGTAAGCCTTGGTCACCAGCCGCGGATCGCACAGCATCAGCACACCCCGATCGGTCTCGGTACGAATCAGGCGCCCCGCTCCCTGCTTGAGCGCGATCGCCGCAGCGGGCAACTGAAACTCCATGAAGCCGTTGCCGCCGCTCGCTTCCAGGTGACGAATACGCGCGGCGATCACGGGGTCGTCCGGCGGCGCAAACGGCAGTTTGTCTATGATGACCACCGAGAGCGCCTCACCCGGTACGTCCACGCCTTCCCAGAAACTGTATGCGCCCAGCAGCACGGCATTGCCCGAGGCGCGAAAGGCATCCAGCAGCTTGTTCTTCGGTGCGTCGCCCTGCACCAGCAACGGATAATTCCAGGCCCGTTCCTTGAACGCGGCTTCGATTCTGACGCGCGCGCGCTCAAGGGCGCGCAGGCTGGTGAACAGCAGAAAGGCCCGCCCTCCGCTTGCGGCGATCACCGGCAGGGCCGCATCCACCACTGCGTCGGTGTGTTCCGGCCGGTTGGGCTCGGGCAGGTCATCCGGCACATACAGCACACCCTGTCTTGCATAATCGAAGGGACTGTCGACAGCCAGGGTCTCGGCGCCCTCCAACCCAAGGCGTGACAGCAGATGACTGAAATCGCCGGCAACGGACAGGGTCGCCGAAGTCAGCACCCAGGCACGCGCGTCGTCCCTGACCTGCTGGCCGAACAATTCTGCCACCGACAGGGGCGTGTTGTGCAGCAGCACGGCGCGCTGAGTGGTCTCCAGCCAGCGCACCTGATCGGTCGTGTTTTCGTCCCGCCAGCGCGCAAGCTGCGCACGCAACTGTTCGGCCCGGGCCCGGCCATGGGCCAGTTCCTGCGCGCGTTCCGCCTGTGGTTCGAGACCCTGGCTTAACGCATTGAGCGCGGCATCCAATGCCGACAGTGCCTGGCCAAGTTCAGCTCTTTGCAACGGCTCTTCTGCAGGGCGTTTGACCGGCATGGCTGGGTATACCAGGCGCACATCGCGCGCGGCCTTCGCCAGACCATCGCAAAGCTGCACCAGCGCCGGGCTGTCGCCGGCATGTACTCGCGCCGCGCGCTCCACATCATCGGCCAGTTCCAAGCATTGTCCGGTAGTGAGGGTCTCGCCGAAGAAAACCGTCGCCGTGTCTTCCAGTTGATGCGCCTCGTCCAGGATCACCATGTTGGATGCGGGCAGCAATTCGGACACGCCTTCATCCTTGAGCCACAGGTCGGCAAAAAACAGATGATGATTGACCACCACCAGCTCCGCCGCGAGCGCCTGTTTGCGGGCATCCATGACAAAACAGGTCTTGTGATGCGGGCAGTCGCCGCCCAGGCAGTTTTCCCGGCTGGACACCGCCTTCTGCCAAACCGGATGCGACTCGGGGACGGAGACGCATTCGGCCTTGTCGCCGCTGCCGGAGGTTTCCGCAAAGCGTGCAATGCGCGACAGATAGGCATGATCCTCGCGGCGCTCAAAACGGCCGTCGGCCAGATTCCGTTCCAGGTGATAGCGACAGACGTAGTTGGCGCGGCCCTTCAGGCGCGCGACCATGATCGGCGCGCCAATGACCTGTCGCGCAAGCGGAATGTCCTTCTCGAACAGTTGATCCTGCAAGGCCTTGGTCGCAGTGGACACAATCACCTTGCCGCCCTGCACAAGCGCTGGCAGCAAGTACGCCAGCGTCTTTCCGGTGCCGGTTCCCGCCTCGGCCACCAGCACCCCGTTTTCCGCCAGGGTTGCCGCCACCCTTTCCGCCATCGCCACCTGCTGGGAACGAACCGAATAAGCTTTCAGCCGGACAGCCAGGGGGCCGTCGGTGGAAAAAAGCGTATCGAGTTGCTCGGGAGACATCGGATCTGAGGCCTGGGTCGCGGAAACAGAGAATCATTGTATCGTGCAGACCCGCTTGCAAGTCAGCGCCCGTCTCCCGACCGTCTCCACGGGGCGCCGGTACCGCCTTCTGCGGCAGCCGGCTCATGACGCCGTTTCGGGCTATTCCGCAGAAATTACTTGGGGTACATCTTCTTGATGAAGATCTTGTCTCGGCGAGACAACTGGGTGTTTGACGGCGTGCCTTTGCCGCCCACGATCAATGCGCCAGGAAAGGAATAAAGCATGATGGATTTGCCATCAAATGTTGAAGCGTTCAACTGATCGATGGAATACTTCTGGATCACGTTCGAGTAGGTTTCCTCCTTCGACCAATTGTTGGGAGGGCCTGCGAAATACTGGTAAACCGCAGCCTCGTTCCACTTTATGCCGCCCTTGGGATTTTGGTGTTCATGAATGCAGCCAAGCGCGTGGCCGAACTCATGCACGACTACACGGTTGTATTCGGTGTCATCCGTATCATCCTTGAGCCAGCCGAAGTTCATGGTAGGTCCGTTCTTGGGTATGCCAAGGTTGTCGGTGCCAATGTAGGACCACGAGCCGGGATCTGCCTGGAAGGAGATGCGGATGTCGGAGGCCGCGCGCGTTGCGGTAAAGTCGAATTTGACGTTGGCGTATTTCAACCATTTCGAAGCGTGCTCCGTCACGCGCTGCCTTTGAATTTTTGATCCGTCCAGGAAGTAAATCTTCAGCAAGCGGCCATCTGCCCACATCTTGCCGGCCTGTAACGCCATTTTCAGGGGATGCGAAGATACTCCGGGCAGCCGCTTTATCTTGGGCTGGTTCTTCTTGTTCTCGGCGATGGCAAGCTGCATGGCGCGAATCTTCTGATCGCCGGTCAGGATGCGATCAATACACATGTGTACAGTGTCCACCTTGGCTTTCTTGCCGGCCATCATGTTTCTCCTTTAGCAGTCATCAAATGCCCGGAAAAAAGAATCAATCCGGGCGCTTGTTGGGTTATAGCCAATAAATCGGCTTTTTTCAGGGGCGCATTTGCCGCCGGGCTTCAGGTGACCGAACGCACAGGTCTAGTCACTCATGGGGCCTGAATCTCCGTCGACTTGTTATCCGGAACCATGCCGCTGGTGGAAGTCGCGGCACCGCAGGGCAGGCTGTTGCGATTCTCCTACTCCGGCCATCGGATTACACCTATCCTGAATAGGCTGTTCAATTGCAAAGGAGAAGGAAAATGACACGATCTACTCGCCTGGTGATGTTGGCTGCCGTCCTGACCGCCTGCTCGCTCGGCGGATTTCTGGTTCTGAATTCGGCCGTAGCGAAGCCGGCATTTGCCCAGGCTGCGCCGCCCCCTTGCGCCTGCTCGACACTGACCAAGCTTGAATACACTCCAGTCGGTCCGACTGATCCGTTGGTCGCGAGGATCTATGTCGGCCAGTGCCAGTGCGGAGCCGTGAGTTGTGTGGTCACTTCCGGTGCGCTGCAATGCACGAAATAGCAGGCCGGACGTCCGCCTTGCTGCATGGCAACGGTGCTTGATGTCTTGCGATGCGCGTGCTGAGGAATGGCAGCTTCAGTGTTTTCCGGAACGCCAGATGGAGAAGATGATCCACAGACTGTTGATGAACGCGATGATGAATCCCAGCAGACCAAAAAGGGGCAGGCCGAGAAGCTCCGGCCCGCCTTTTACGGTCAGGATGATGGAAGAGCCGATCACCAGGGAGGCGGTGAGGATGCCCATCGTGAGGCGATTGCTGGAGCGGTCCAACTGCTGCCCGAAATGATCCAGACGCTTCAGGTCCAGATCGATGCGTATGCGGCCGCGGCGCGCTTCACGGATCAGCCGGGCAAAGTCGCGCGGCAACCCGACCAGCACTTCACCCAGTTCGCGCAGGCTCTTGCGCCCACGCTTGACCAGCGTTGCCGGCCGGTAGCGATCAAGAAAAACCTGTTCCACAAAGGGGGTGACGTGGTCCAGCATATGGAACATCGGATCCAGTTGCTGTCCCAAGCCTTCCAGGGTAATCAGGGTTTTGAACAGCAGGGTCAGATCGGCTGGAAGGATTAGACGGTTCTCCCGCAGCAGGCCGGAAATATCGATAAGCAGATTTCCCAGCTTCACGTCCTTCAGCCGCAGGTCATCGTAACTGTAAACCAGCTCCGAGACGTCACTGGCCAACCGGCTTTCGTTGGTTTCCGAATCTCCGGCCCAGTCCAGCAGCACTTCCAGCATGGCTTCCTCATCCTTGAGCGTGAGGGCATGCAGCAGGTTTACGATCTGGTTGCGGCGCGGCTCAGTCAGCCGCCCGACCATGCCGAAATCGATCAGTCCGATGCGGTTTCCGGGCAGGAAAATCACATTCCCCGGATGGGGATCAGCGTGAAAGAATCCATGGACCATGACCATCTTCAGCACGACATCCGCACCGCGGGCCGCGAGCGTTGGCGGATCGAGTTCATGGGCGCGCAGGGTGGCGCCGTCCACGCCGGACACGCCGCGGATCTCCTCCTGCACGTTGACGCGGTCGGTGCAGTAGTCCCAGTACACCCTGGGAATATGCACGTTGGGGTCGTCGGCAAAATGACGCGCGAACTGGTCTATGTTCCTGGCTTCCTTCACCAAGTCGAGTTCGCGGCGCAGGGAACGCCGGAATTGGGCTGTGATCTGCACCGGCTGGTAGCGTCGCATGTCCGGTGCCTCGCTCTCCAGCAAGTGGGCGAAGTGCTCCAGAATGCGCAGATCGGCTGCGACCTTGCCCTCTATCCCCGGGCGCCGCACCTTGACCACGACGGGGGTGCCGTCCTTATGCACCGCCCGGTAAACCTGGGCAATCGAGGCCGCCGCCATCGGGGTGGAATCAAACTGTGCGAAGACCTCTTCGGCCTCGCCCTTCAAGGCCTCCAACAGCGCGGGCCGCACGTCCTCATACGCGACTGCTGGCACCTTGTTGTGCAACTTCTCGAACTCGTCGATCCAGGAAGGCGGGAACATGTCTACCCGGGTGCCCAGCAACTGGCCAAATTTGATGAAGGTGGGGCCCAATTCCTCCAGCGCCCGGCGAATACGAACCGGAGCGGGCAACTGGGTGATCTCGCTGCTGCTCTTCCAGTGCAGCAGGCGCCCCGCCCGTTCCAGAATATTGGCTATGCCCAGCAGGCGAACCAAGTCGCCCCAGCCATAGCGAATCAGGATGCTGGCAATCTCGTGCAGCCGGTGCAGATCCCGAACAACGGAAACGGTTTCCCACAACATGCTTGTTCTTCTTTTTCCTGAAGATGGGGGCCGCGGCCCCCATCTTTTGCGTTCACGCCGCTGGCGGCGGCGTATCCTTGTCGGTCTTCTTCAAGACTTCAGAAACCCCGGCCATCAGACCGGCGGCGGCATCCGAAACCCGGCTGCCACTCTCGCCGAGGGCGCCAATGACCGCCTCGCGGGCCTCGCGGGTTTCCCCGTGCAGGCGATTGTAAAGGCTTTCCACACTATCGCGCATGCGGCCGGCTATGTCCGAACTGACCCTGGCGATGTGGTCCGCAACCTCGTTCCATTCTCCTTTGAGGTGCTGGCCGGATTTGTCGGTCAGATCCCTGAGAATGGCGCGAAATTCCTCTTCCAGTGATTTCAGTCGCGCCAGCGGTTCCTTCAACTCTTCGTCCTTGAAGCTACGGCCCCGCTCGAGGCTTTCCCTGATTGTCAGGCTGATCCGTTCGCTCACTTCGCCATAAGCCTGCCCCACCCCTGACACCGCCTGACTCAGACCTTCCTTCGCCGCCCCCCCGCGTTTGCTCAAGCCCAGTGAAATTCCCTCGGTCAATGAACGACCGATGCCGCGCAGTTCTTCCACGGAAACCTTTCCGTCGCGCAGGGCGGCAACCGTGGCGGACTTGACCCGTTCGTGGAGGTCGGGCTTTGCTCCGGAATCCTCTTGCGCAATCACTTCAGCCACCGTCTCTTTCAGATCTTCAGTTTCCATTTCCCACTCCTTAAGTAAAGCTTTAAGATTCCGTTCAATTCACCCGTTAGAATTGAATTCCCTTCCTTACCAATATAGGCGACCATCCTGCCAGACTCGGAAAATCAAGCATGCCCACGCAAAAAAAACTGCTAGCGATTCTAACCATCCTGCTATTCGCTGGACTCGCCCAAGCGACCGAAATCGAGACCCAGGGCCCGGACGATCTGTTCATGTATGCCACCAGTCTGGTTGGAACCCCCTATCAGATGGGTGGAGTCAGCCCTGAAAGCGGTCTGGATTGCAGCGGCTTCGTCCGCCACGTGTTTCTGAAGACGTTTCAGACCGAACTGCCGCACAGTGCCATTGAAATGAGCCGCAGAGGGGTGGCGGTCGAGCCGGGCGACCTGCGTTCGGGCGACCTGGTATTCTTCGGTACACGGCAGCGGCCTTTTTCCCACGTTGGGATTTATCTGGGCGAAAACCGCTTTGTTCATGCTTCCAGCACCAGTACCGGAGTCGTGAAGATTTCCAGCTTGCAGGAGCGGTACTGGTCCCAGCGTTATGCCGGCGCACGCCGCATTTCCCCCTCCCTATATATGGCGAGCCAACCCTAAGCTGGTTTCCCCGGATCCACCCGTATCTCAATGAGTCTGATCAACGGCGCTCTCAGCCCGGTCCGCAGGCTGGCCTTCAACCTCGGGGTGGGTTTTGGCGTGGCGCTGATCCTTCTGCTGGCCGTCATCGGCTTGGGTGTCCACCAGATGAAGCTGATCAATGGCCGTCTCGAGCGGATTGTGGAAGTGAACAACGTCAAGAGCCGGCTTGCGTCGCACATGCGCGACACCCTGGGCGACCGGGCGATCGTCATGCACGACATGGTGGTGTCCATCGACACCTGGGAAAAGGAAGACCTGTTCGAGAAATTCCTGAACTACGGAGAACAATATGCCAAGGATCGGAATCGCCTTGCGCAACTGTTGGAAACCCAGGAAGAAAAGAAACTGCTGGCCAAGCTGGATGAAATTACCACCATCAACCAGCCCATCATGTACGGCGTAGTGCAAGCCGCGCGCGAGCAGAATAACTATGGCGGCCTGACCATGCTCCAGCAACAGGCCATTCCCATGCAACAGCGTCTGGTCAATGCCCTGGATGACATGTCCAGGCTGCAGCGTGAAGCCAGCGAAAGGGCTGCCCGGGAAACCTTCTCCGCCTACCAGGAAACCCGTTCGCTGATGCTCGGCCTGGGCGCCCTGGCCACCCTGATGGCGGTCGGCGTGGCGTGGCTGGTCAGCCGCCGGGTGGCGGCGCAAACCCGCCAGTTGGACAGCGAAAAACTCAAGTTCCAGACCCTGTTCGAATCGAATTCCGATGCCGTCGTCATTCTCGACGAAAGACGCTTCATCGACTGCAATCCCGCTACCGTGCGCATATTCGGAATGAATTCGGTACAGGAGTTCCTTGCCTCCCCGATCACTGCCCTGGGCGCCCCGCGTCAAGGTCCGGACCTGGAGGATGCATACAACTACGCCCGGCGGATGCTCGGCCTGGCGCGGACGGAGGGCCATGCCTTCATGGAGTGGCAGGGGCGGCGCATGGATGGCTCCCTGTTTCCGGCGGAAATCGCGTTGCATGCCATGGAGCTGGAAGGCCGCCCGGCAATCCAGGCTATCTTGCGCGACATTTCGGAGCGCAAGCAGGTCGAGCAGGCCATGGCCAAGGCCAGGGACGCAGCCTTGTCCGCGGCCCGTACCAAGAGCGAGTTCCTGGCCAATGTCAGCCACGAGATCCGCACGCCGCTGCACGGCATCCAGGGCATGACCGATTTGTTGCTCAAGTCTCCCCTGCTTTCCGGCGACCAGCGGGAATACGCCCTCATCCTCAAACAGTCCGCCGCCAGCCTGCTCACGGTCATCAATGACCTGCTGGACTTCTCCAAGATCGAAGCCGGCAAACTCCGCCTAGAACAACTTTCCTTCGACCTGCGCTCCGTGCTGGAGGAAGTCATCAACCTGTACCGTCCGCGCGCGCTGGAAAAGGGACTGAGCTTCGAGGTGGACGGCTTGGACAGCTTGGACGGCTTGAGTTGCTGCGTACTGGGCGATCCCCATCGTCTTCGTCAGGTCTTGCTTAATCTGGTAGATAACGCATTCAAATTCACCTCGCACGGCAGCATCTGCGTATCGTTTCAGGCGCAGGACGACAACCGCCATCAGATCATGGTGACCGACAGCGGCATCGGCATACTGCCGGAAGACATTCCTCACCTGTTTGAAGCCTTCTCGCAGGCCGACAGTTCCACCACCCGGCGCTTTGGCGGCACCGGACTGGGGCTGGCGATCAGCCGGCAATTGGTGGAACTGATGGGCGGCACGATCGAAGTGCAAAGTCCGCCGCCGGGGAAGACTTGCGGCACCCGCTTTACCTTAAGCCTTCCGTTGCCAGCCGCGGCAGGCAAGCCCAAGCCTGCGCCAGAGCCGGAGGCAAGCCGTTTTCACGGTCGCGCGCTGGTCGTTGAGGACAATCCGGTAAACCAGAAGGTCGTGCTTTTCCAGTTAAGCGGCCTGGGCCTTGAAGTCGAGGTGGCTGATTCGGCGTCGGCCGCGCTCAAACGTGTGCGGGAGGATCCGCGCTGGGATGTAATCTTCATGGACTGGCAAATGCCGGAGATGGACGGAATTGAGGCCACCCAGGCAATTCGCGCCTTGCCGCCACCGGCTTGCCGGATTCCCATCGTCGTCCTGACCGCCAATGCCGCGCCCGGCTTCAGGGAAGCCTGTCTCAAGGCCGGCATGGATGACTATCTCTCCAAACCTTATAGCGAGGATGCGATGAGTTCCATCCTGGGCCGCTGGCTGCCCGCGCAACCATCGCCAAACGACTCCGCAGCGAGCGAATCGGGCAATTCGGCCCGGGTCTCGACCGAACAGACGCCGGGGCAGCCGCTTGCACTGGAGCAGCTGCGTGCCCGCTACGGCGATCACAGGTCAAATCTGGACGAAATGCTTAAGGTCTTTATCGAGAGCACCGAAACTCTGTTGCTGGATTTGAACAACGCCCTGGAAACTGGCGACTATGAGCTTGCCGCGCGCAAGTGCCACAGCCTGCGCGGAGGGGCCGCCGCGGTCCTTGCCGGACCGCTCGTGCAGCAGGCTGGCGGTCTGGAAGCCGCGCTCAAGCTGAGTGACGCCGAAATCGCCCATGGACTTCTGGACGATCTGCAGGCCGAATTCATCCGTGTCCGTCACTACCTGGCGCTTTACGAGCCAGATGTTCATATTCCTGGCTGATGCATGCGGTTGACTGGGCAAACCCGAACTTCTAGCATCAAGCCGTACCTTTCCGAGGAGACCCTCATGCGCATCCCTGTCCTGATCCTGCTGGCAGCCACCGGTCTGGCACAGGCAGCCGATCCCCGCAAGTCCGAAACTCATACGCCGCCCGCTTACGATCAAGGCAGGATTCCCTATCGACCACAGGGCGACGACGGCTGGATCTCCCCGGTGCCCACGCCCTATGGTCCAATCATCGAGCAGCAAGGGTTGCCCCCGCCGCGGGTGGACTTCGGCATGAACCGGATCATTCCCGAGCAGGAAAAGCGCCGCTATCTGCGCATGGCCATGCCCATGATGGCCAAAATGATGCAGGTCGACGCGCGCGAGGCGATGAACTACTTCGCCGTCAAATACAAAGCCAAGCCCGGTCTCACCTTTGACGATGTGGTGGACTCCCTGAAACTGCGGGCCAATCAGCTCAACTTCAAGTTCGTCGGTTCGAACCTGATGTGGAAAGACTTCAAGGCCGTGCTGGGCGACGACACCGCACCCCGGGTGGAAGTCTTCAGCTTCTGCGACATCGCGGTGGGACGCCAGTTGCTCAAGCTCATTCCCGAAATGATCGTCTTTCTGCCTTGCCGCATTGCCGTGATGGAAGACGCGAAAAAGAACATCTGGGTGCTGACCCTGGACTGGGACATGACCTGGCTCGATTATGCGGGCAAGACCATGGGCATTACGCCGGAACTGCGCAAGTCCGCCCAGGAGATACGGGTCAAGATGGATGACATGATGCGGGCCGCAGCCAACGGCGAGCTTTGAGTTCGGGGCCCGCGCATCTCGAACGCCAAGGCAAAGTTGAGAGCGTCCCGATGCAAGCTGCTCTTCGCCGCAGATGCCGCCACTCCCGGCGGGAGCAGAACCACACCACGGATCGACGCCCCGCAACGCCGCTCCAATCGCCACTCGCTGCATTGAAGCTCATGGCTTAATGTTGGAAACCCGCGCCAGATTTTGGACTGCAATCGTTTAACCCGGTAGAACTGGAACCAATCCGCTCCCCATGCTCACGTCCGGCCTGCATTACTTTCCCATTACCCTGCCCTTTCTGTTCCTGCTTGCCGCCTTGTTTGGGCTGGTGGTGGGCCTGGTCGCGTCGAGCATCCTGCACTACACCTCCGCCAGCATGGGGATCAAGTCCAGGAACGTCTTCATCATCCTGCTTCTCTCCCTGCTGTGGAGTTACATCAATATCCCGATTGCCTATCTTCCCGAACGGCATGTAACTGCGGCTGCCGAGGTCAGCTATTTCGGCATCCGCTATGTGATCCCGGTGATACGGGAGTGGCCCGCCACAGTGATTGCCATCAACGTTGGCGGCGCCGTGATTCCGATCCTGATCTCGCTCTATCTCATGCAAAGGAACCGGCTATTCGGACTCAGCCTCATCGGCGTCGCGGTGGTGGCAGCAATTTGCCATATCCTTGCCTACCCGGTTCCCGGACTGGGGATTGCGGAGCCCATCATCGTACCGCCCCTGGCCACGGCAATTGTGGCGCTGGCCTTGTCGCGGCGCCACGCAGCGCCCCTGGCCTATATCTGCGGCAGCCTCGGAACCTTGATCGGCGCGGATCTGCTGAACCTCGGAAAGATTCAGGGACTTGGTGCGCCGATTGCCTCGATCGGCGGCGCCGGAACCTTCGACGGGATCTTCCTGACAGGATTGCTGGCCGTACTCTATGCGAGTCTTCTGACCCGATACGAGCCGGGAACACGCTAACGCTCAGTGCGTCCGTTGATGCGTCATAATCTGCGGCGCGCGCTGGCGAGCGCGCCGCACTCACGTTAATATGAGACCCGTTATCTCCGGATCAGACATTTCATGCCGCCCGTTACCTCGCACGCCTTAGCTGCCGCGATCACCCTTTGTCTTGCCTCTGGCGCCCTGGCACAGGGTGGCAAATCAGCCCACGACGCGCGGCGTGCCTATCATGCAGCCCCGCACAGCGCGGCGGTGGCCAGCCGCCCGAACTGGACCCGGCAGGCAATCGCCCGCGAACAGAGCCGCGACTGGCAAGGCTTGATAGACCTTGGACGGCGTTGGACGGCGGCAGAACCGAAGAACGCGGCGGCCTGGTTCGTGCTGGGTCGCGCCCTTGCCCAGATGAACCAGTACAGCGAAGCCATTTCCGCCTACCGCAGGGACCTGGAGATCGAGCCGCGCGACTTCAATGGCAGAAACAATCTGGGCAACCTGTATCGTGACAGCCGGCGCTACTCCGAGGCCTTGCATGCCTATCGCGATGCAGTGCGCGTCAATCCGGATTACATACCCGCCTGGTACAACCTCGCGATCACCTATTACCAACTGAATGGGTTGGCCGGCGTGTCGCAGGCGCTGCAGCAGTTGCGCACCGTCGATCCTCAACTGGCCGATGCCTGGGCAAAACTCGGGTTTCAATACTTGCAAACCCATGATGAGCGTGTCGCTCAGGAGGCGGTCAAGGTTTTGCACGGCCTTACCAAGGCAAGCAGGGAGAAAATGTTTGGCATCCTGCTGGCCGGCGTCTGAGCAGGCCGCCCACATCACGTTGCAGTCTTTGCTGGTCCGCCGCGCATTTCATGCGCATGCGTACGCCTTCCAGTAAGCTTCCCGCATCCCCAAAACACGGACCGGCGGTGAGGATACGCTGCTTCTAGCCCTTGTCAAACACAATCTGTCCGGCGCGCGCATCCACCCGGATGATGTCCTTGGCGCTGAAGTGGCCCGACAAGAGTTCCTTCGCCAGCGGGTTCTCGATCTGGCCCTGGATGGCCCGCTTGAGTGGGCGGGCACCGAATACCGGATCGAAACCGGCGCGGGCGATGAGATCGACGGCCGCGTCGCTGACTTCCAGCTTCATTTCCATGTGCGCCACGCGCTGTTCCAGGTACTTGAGCTGAATACGGGCGATAGAGGCAATATGTGCCTCGTCCAAAGCGTGGAACACCACTACTTCATCGATGCGGTTGATGAACTCCGGGCGGAAATAGTTTTTCACCTCGGCCATCACCGCCAGCTTCACCACCTGGTAGTCGTCGCCTGCCATCTGCTGGATCATTTGGCTGCCCAGATTGGAAGTCATGACGATGACGGTGTTCTTGAAGTCCACGGTACGGCCCTGGCCATCCGTCATGCGGCCATCATCGAGTGCCTGCAGCAGCACATTGAAGACATCGGGATGGGCCTTTTCCACTTCGTCCAGCAGGATCACGCTGTAAGGCTTGCGGCGTACGGCTTCAGTCAAGTGGCCGCCCTCTTCGTAGCCAACATAGCCGGGCGGCGCGCCGATCAGGCGGGCTACCGAGTGCTTCTCCATGAACTCGCTCATGTCGATGCGGATCATGTGCTCGGCCGAATCGAACAGAAATTCGGCCAGGGCCTTGCACAGCTCGGTCTTGCCCACCCCGGTGGGACCCAGAAACAGGAAGGAGCCATACGGGCGGTTGGGGTCCGAGAGGCCGGCGCGTGAGCGACGGATGGCATCGGACACCAGGCGCACGGCTTCGTCCTGGCCGACCACGCGATTGTGCAGGTTCTCTTCCATGTGCATCAGCTTGTCGCGCTCGCCCTCCATCATCTTGGATACCGGAATGCCGGTGGCGCGCGACACCACTTCGGCGATTTCTTCAGCGCCGACCTGGGTGCGCAGCAACTTGTTGGCAGCCTGTTCGCCGCCTTCCGCCGCCTGCGCCTGCTTCAATTGCGTCTCCATCTGGGGAATGCGGCCATACTGGATTTCGCTCATCTTCTGCCAGTCGCCACGGCGCTTGGCTTCTTCCATTTCAATGCGCGCCTGGTCGAGCTGTTCCTTGATATGCTGGGTGCCGGCTACCTGGGCCTTTTCCGACTTCCAGATTTCCTCCAGATCGGCATATTCCCTTTCCAGACGCTGGATTTCCTCTTGCAGCAAAGCCAGCCGCTTCTGCGACGCCTCGTCCTTTTCCTTCCTCACCGCCTCGCGCTCGATCTTGAGCTGAATCAGACGACGATCGAGCTTGTCCATCGACTCGGGCTTCGAATCGATTTCCATCTTTATGCGTGATGCGGCCTCGTCAATCAGGTCGATGGCCTTGTCCGGCAGGAAGCGATCAGTGATATAGCGGTGCGACAACTCGGCTGCCGCCACGATGGCCGGGTCGGTGATCTCGACTCCGTGGTGCAGCTCGTACTTCTCCTGCAAGCCGCGCAGGATGGCGATGGTGTCCTCGACACTGGGCTCGTCGACCAACACCTTCTGGAAGCGGCGTTCCAGCGCCGCGTCCTTCTCGATGTATTTGCGATATTCGTCCAGGGTGGTGGCGCCGATGCAGTGCAGTTCGCCGCGCGCCAGCGCCGGTTTCAGCATATTGCCGGCGTCAATCGCGCCTTCCGCCCTGCCCGCGCCCACCATGGTGTGCAGTTCGTCAATGAACAGGATGATGCGTCCTTCGTCCTGGTGCACTTCCTTCAGCACCGCCTTGAGGCGCTCCTCGAACTCGCCCCTATACTTGGCGCCGGCCAGCAGACCGGCCATGTCCAGCACCAGGACTCTCTTGTCCTTGAGGGTTTCCGGTACCTCACCGTTGACGATACGCTGGGCCAGTCCTTCCACGATGGCGGTTTTGCCCACGCCGGGCTCGCCGATCAAGACCGGGTTGTTCTTGGTGCGGCGCTGCAGCACCTGAATGGCGCGGCGGATTTCGTCGTCGCGGCCGATCACCGGATCAAGTTTTCCGTGCCGTGCGCGCTCGGTGAGATCCAGGGTGTATTTCTTCAGCGCCTCACGCTGGCCCTCCGCTTCCGGATTGGTCACCGCGTCGCCCCCGCGTATGGCATTAATGGCCTGTTCCAGGGCGGGCTTGCTGGCGCCATGCTGCTTGAGCAGGCGGCCCAGGTCGCCCCTGTCTTCGAGGGCGGCCGTCAGGAACAGTTCGCTGGAAATATACTGGTCGCCGCGCTTCTGCGCTTCCTTGTCGGTCAGGTTGAGCAGGTTGTTCAGGTCGCGCGAAATGGAAACCTCGCCGCCGTGACCTTCCACTTTGGGCAGCCGGCCGAGGGCCTGGTTGATGGCTGCCTTGAGTGCGGGCACCTGTACCCCAGCCTTGGCGAGGATGGACCCGCTGCCCCCGTCCTCCTGGGACAGCAGGGCGGCCATCAGGTGCAGAGGTTCAATGAACTGCTGGTCGCCGCCCACCGCGAGGGATTGGGCATCGGACAGGGCCTGCTGGAACTTGCTGGTAAGTTTGTCGAAACGCATGATGTTCCCCAAAAGACAATGCGAAGTATGTGGGGAATATCAGGCGAATTTCAAGGCGGACCAGGTTGCTTAGAAGGGACAGGCCATATAATGCTTGTGTATGAATAAGCGCCTTTGATGATGCCCAATTGCGTCGTTTCTGCCGTTGCAGGAGGGTCAGATGGCGGCGTCGAATGTCAGAATCCCAACATAAGTGGCTTAACTCTATTCAGATCAATGAAGGGCAATTTCGCGTTCCCCCTTGAGCGAACGGTTCAAGACAATGTCACGTTCGCCCTGCAGGAAGACCAGGGCACGGGCGACGTAACCGCGTTGCTTGTCCCTGCAGGCCAGCGCGCGCACGCACGGGTCATTTCCCGCGAATGCGCGGTCATCTGCGGGCAGCCGTGGTTCGAAGCCGTGTTCAAGGCGCTGGACCCAAAATCCCGCATTCGCTGGCGGGTCGCCGAAGGAGACGAAGTAGCCGCCGATGTGGAAATCTGCGAGCTGGATGGAAATGCTCGGGCCCTCCTTACCGGAGAGCGCACCGCACTGAATTTCTTGCAGACCCTGTCGGGCACGGCCACCCTCACCCGGCGCTACGTGGAAGCCATTGCCGGAACGGGCGCCGAGGTGATGGATACGCGCAAAACCCTTCCGGGCTTGCGCCTGGCGCAAAAATACGCCGTGCAAATCGGGGGGGAAGAAATCAGCGCGCCGGCCTATACGATGGCATCCTGATCAAGGAAAACCACATCGTCGCCGCAGGCGGCATTGCTAAAGCACTGAACGCCGCACAGGAATTGAACCGCGATATCCCGATCCAGATCGAGGTAGAAAGCGTGGACGAATTGCTCGAAGCCCTCAATGCTGGCGCCAGCCTTATTCTGCTCGACAATTTCGATCTGGGTAAGCTGCGCTCCGCGGTTCGGCTCAATGCCGGTCGCGCCATACTGGAAGCGTCCGGAAATGTCAGTCTTGAAACGATACGCTCGATTGCCGAAACCGGCGTGCAGCGTATTTCCGTCGGCAGCCTGACCAAGTCGGTCCGCGCGATTGATCTATCGATGCGCTTTGAGGGCGAGTAGAAGACCGGGCTCAGGACACAAGTGACGAGCCCAAGCGACGACCATTCCTGTATTGAAAAAACGGGCGGCGTTGCGGAAGCACCACGACGACTGACATCAACGCCAAGACTCAGGTGTGCCGCTTTCTGAGCGTGCGGCGCGATGATCGTACATCGCCCTCCTGTCCTTCCGCGACGAGGTACGGTGATTACTGCAGCACTCGTTCGAACGAGCCCACCAATCGCTTTATCGCTGGACAGTTTCTCGCGTTTGCTTCCCTCAATATCATCAGGGCAAACACCTTTCTCAACGACATCAGTGGCTGAAGCGCCATATCCTGCAAAAACCTCACTAAAGGCGGATAGCGGCTCGCGAGGAAGAACAGGAACACAAAATCGATCTCGCCTGTCGACGCATCGTTCAGGGACGAAGCGTTCAGACTCTTGCCTGGACCTGGAAGGTGAGTCCTGCACTGAGGCAGGGCTTCGCCTCTATCTTTCGCCCATGCGATTAAAATCGACTGCAAGCGAACCCACAAGATCCTGATCTCCTCCTCAGTGAGTTCGGAAAACTCCTGCCTGGCGATTGCGACGATCTTTTCCAGGCTCGCATCGTGCCTGCAATTAACTGCGCGTTGATGAGCTATGGACGAGGCGCCTGTCGCGTGCATGGTAGTCTCCCTTTAAACAAGACAACGTTGTCTGAATAATTGGATTCTACTTGAAAAGATTGCGCTGATTATGACAGTCCGCCCCGTCCTGCTTTCAAGCACCTAAGCGACGTGCGCCTCCTGGCGCCACTCGCTGACTCGTGCAATCAGCGCCTCCGGGCGTTCGCTTGTGATTTTGGGCGTGTCCGCGTAGATGGTGCCTGCGTCCCCGTCGAGACACAGCGGATCGCCTTCAGCAATGACGGCTTCCCCCAACCTGGCCCGTTTTGCCTCTTCGTCTATGACCAGATCGGCGCAGCCCACCAGGCACACCTTGCCCATCTGCCGTGCCACCACGGCGGCATGCGAAGTGCGCCCGCCTGTGGCGGTCAGAACGCCGCCGACAACGGCAATCCCGGCGATGTCGTTGGTGGCGACTTCATTTCGCACCAGGATAGCGGGCGTCCCACGTTCGGCAAATTTCCGGGCCGCCGTCACGCTGAATACTGCTGGTCCCTGGGCCACCCCGGTTCCCGCAGGGATCGCCCGTCCCAAGGGCAGCTTGGTCGACTTGACGCGGCGAATGGCGATGCTGTCGATATCGATGGCTGACAGCCGCCCGAGGGCCTCTTCGGTGGTGATGAGCCCGCTTTCCGCCATCTCCACCGCCATGCGCAGCGATGCCAAAGCGGTTCGCTTGGCGGTGCGCGTTTGCAGCATGAACAGCTCGCCGTTCTCGACGGTAAATTCAAACTCCTGGGCATCCTGAAACGCTTTTTCCAGTGATTCGCCGACGCTCGTGAGCTTTTGCATGAGCCAGCCGGGAACATTGATCTCGGACGAAACCCGGCGGCGCCCTGACACAATGTCCTCGCCCTGAGCCTGGGCCAGCCAGTCGATGTAGGCGCGATTCTCACCGGTTGAGGGATCGCGGGTGAAGCCGACGCCAGCGCCCGAGTTTCCGCCCGAATTGCCGAACACCATGCGCTGTATGGTCACGGCGGTGCCCAGGTCATTCGGCAGCGTGTTCAGGCGGCGATATTCAACCGCCTTGTCCGACATCCAGGAAGCAAATACGGCCTGGGTCGCAGCGGCCAGTTGCTCGTAGGGATCCTGGGGAAAGTCGTGGCCGGTGTGGTCGCGATACAGCGCAAGATAAGTCCGCGCAAGATCGCGCAGCGCACGAAAATCCAGTTGCCTGGCGATGTCGGCGCCGGTCCGGCGCAGGGCTGCGTCCAGCGCCGCTTCGAATGGGGCAGCCGGCACACCGGCAACAATCTCGGCAAATGCCTGGATGAGCCGCCGATACGAATCCCACACCAGGCGATGTTCGCCCGTCAGGCGCAACAGGCCGGCCAGGGACACTTCGTTAAGCCCAACATTGAGCACGGTCTCCATCATGCCGGGCATCGAGACCGGCGCACCGGAGCGGACCGACACCAGCAGGGGGCGGCGCGCGCTGCCAAATCCAAGGCCAGTCGCGCGTTCAAGATTGCGCACGCCGGTTTGCAGCACACTCATGAGATGCGCGTTCACTCTGTCGTTCTGCACCGCGCTGCACCAGTTTGTCGCCAACACGAACCCTTGCGGGACAGGCAGACCCATGGCCGCCATCCGCATCAGATTGTGGGCCTTGAATCCGGCCACGCGCGCCTCCGGCACGCCGTCCCGGCCCGTGAGATCGAAGACAGGCAGCGCGGCCGCTGAATTGCTTCTTCGCCTAGGCATGAATCACCTTGCCCATTACATGGTCGCGCAGCAGCAATGCAACATGCATCAGGCCGTCTGCCGCCTCCTCAAGGTTGCGCGCGGCCTCAACGATGCCGAACACCTCGGCAAACGGCTTGGAGTCGCTGGCGAGGGTTCGCTTCACTTCGCGCTCGGCCAGATCGCTCGCATGCTCCATGGCCCGGATGGCGTGTACCGCCTGCAGAAAATCGTCCATGTCCTCGCGCGGCACTCCGCGACGCGCATGGCGTGATGCCGCGAGGGCTTTGACCAGTTCGCGGCTTGCGTTGGATACCGGTTCCACCAGCCTGGTCAGCGCGGCAATCGAGGCGCCCGACGCCTTTGGCGAGAGGGTGATGTGGAATACGGCCTCCTCCAGGTCATCGGCGATGTCGTCGGCCTCGTTCATGAGTTGGAGCGTGAAATTGTCTCCCTCCAGGAGAGTGGCGCGGGCGGAATTCAATTCCTGGTCGGCTGCGGTCTCCCAGCCTTTCGCCCGGTCCGCCATGGCGGCCACTTCCTGCCGACGCCCGCCCTGCGCGGCCTCCAGGGTGCCCCGCACCGTGTCCGCCAGTTCCACGATCAAGCCGGCATGCTCAAGTGCGGTGTCCAGCAGAGCGTCTTCGGTGGAACGCACCTGCGACGCCAATTCAGTGCGAATCTCATCCGCGACCAGCGATGCCGGCCGGCCTTCATTCAGCCCGTCAAGTGACTGCTTCAGGTTGAAGCGCAGAAACTGCACCGCGCGACGTTCCGTTAGCAGCGCATCCAGTCGGTCCCCAGGCCTGAGCTGGGCGCCGTAGGCAAAGCTCATGGCATCGAAAATCAGTTGCTCGCCGCCGGCTTTGAGCCAGGCCATGTGGCCTATGTCTGCGTCGGCCGCCCATTTGAGCACGTCAATCGCGGCCTTGCGCGGAACAAACAGGCGCAAGCGCTTGCGCGCGCGGTTCCAGTCGATGAGAAACACCAGTCGCGAACCGAGATGGCCGAGGTAGTCGCGCAGTTGGGCGCTGCTGCGCGCCGTGTAGCTGCCCACGCAAAGGTGATAGACACCGTCCTCCATCCCCGAGTCCGCGCGCGAGCGCGTGTCCTGCCACTTGACGTCGTAGGCTTCGAACAGGCTCTGGAAGAAGAGCAGGCGCGGCAGATGGACATCAGTGTAGGTCAGGGTCACGGTCCGGCCGGTGACATGGATCACCAGCACATGCGCATCCGTGGTGCCGATATCGTTTTGCAGGACCAGCTTGTCAGCCACGCGGGTCGCCGTGGCTGACAAGCCGGGGTGGTCGAATTTTAACGGCGCGGTGCGGCCGATTCCGCCCATGAATGCAGCGATCTGCGGGCGATCCGAAGCCCGGATGCCATAGGCGCGGCACCCGTCTATGGTCTCGCTGGCCAGACTCGCCTGCAGCGCATTGAGAGCCCGGTGCATATCCATCACCAGGATGTGGAGGCTGTCTCCGGCTCCCCTATCTCCCGAAGTGATGGCTTGAATCTCGCCTGCCGCCAGTTCGTCGCCATCCAAATCCGGAATGCCAAAAGTCTGCAGACGTTGGGCGAAGACGTCACTTTCCCAGGCCTCGGCAACGCGAAGCGGTTCCAGCATTTCGGCGGCATCGCCAAACGCCTCCCGGACAATGCGAGCAGATTCTGGGACACGGTAGCGCCCCTCGCCCACCCGCTCCGAATCTCCGACCACCCGATCGAGATTGCTGTCCTGCACCCCGGCGGCCAGCCGTTCGCCGCGCAGGCTGGAAGTCACCGCATCCGGTCGTTCAGCATGTGCTTGCGCCGCCTGTAGAAGAGTAAAACGGTACTTGACGCGGTCATTGGCGGCCAGCGCCCGGTTGACCAGGCTAGGCAATAACAAGGCCTGCTCATTGAGCGAATCCAGAATTCGGGTTTTTTCCATAACCGGGGAAGGATAGGCCGGTCACATTAAGGTTTCGTGACAATACCGCGTCGATTGTCTTCGTCGGTTAGCTCGCCTCTGCCGCCTCGCGCGTACGGATAAGCCGGCTGTCACCACGCTCAAAGATTCTGATCTCAAGCGGGAGGCCATGGCGAAACAAGAGCGGGGTCCGCGCTAGGCGACTGGAAGCGTTTCCTGATTTGGCCGTTCGGGGGAACGCCGCATTTTCTTGCCGCCGGATTGCCTTGGGTGCCTGAAAGACCAGAGCCTGCAACCCAACAAGATCCATTGGAGCCGGAAGGTCATACCGGGATCTCGGAATTAACCGCCAAAGCCCTGTTGCGGGGTGCGTGGTAAACGGCAGTTCTTGGTGGGCAGTACTGGGATCGAATAGTCATCTCTATGCCGCATGAATAAAGGCTTTTCGCCATATGCACTTCGACAAATACCCTCAGAAGTACCCTCAGATGAAAAAACCCGGCACTTGGCCGGGTCGGTGGTGGTGATTCCCTTGGGCTACTCAATGAAAATATATTACTTACTCACCGATCTTTCTTGCTTTAAAGAACTCTATTAAGTTGATGTGCAGAACACCTAGCGCGTCACATACCGCCCCAAGACCATAGGCAGCAATTGGCTTCGTTTCGGCAGATATCACCGTACATTCCCCAATACTTCTAGCCAAGGCAATTAGCCAGGGATCCGCGCCGGTCATAAATCTGTCCCTCGCCTTGTTTGCCAAGAATTTTTCGCCAGATTCAATTTCGCTCACAACAGCGCCAAAATGCATTTCCACATTCGCACTGATTAAGAACATGTTGCTAGCTTTGCTCAAGAACTTAGTTCGCCAGTCGTCCGCTTTTTCTTCCAACTCCTTCTTCACATAGTCGACAGAAACGATTTCGCCGTCGTCTATTCCACTATATAGATCGTTCCAAATCGGAGCAAAGATAGTCAGATGCTCCGGATAATGACGCTCACCAAGATCAATCAATGCAGAAGCATCGATGCAGTATTTCATTTAGCGCATGCCTGAAACTAACTGATCTATCTTCTTTACTCTTAGGTTGAGAATCTTTGAGGCGTCAAAAATGTCGAGCAAGCCTGTAGCATATGCTTGAAGAACAGCCCCGAACATGGGGTATCCCATATCCAAGCGCATCAAATTCTCCCTCGGTATTTTCACTTCTTTATCTTTCCCGGTCCTGGCTTCTTCCTTCGCTGCTTTGCGACGAACCTCTATCAGGTACTGCAACTGAGAGTTGTCAATCAAACCGAATCTTCTTAAACATACCGCGGCCGTCGTGTACGTCACTTTAAAGTCACTGGCCAAGCGTTCCATTTTTGGGACCAACTCAAGGTAAGAATAGTCTTCCAAATTTATTCTCTCGGATGGCACCAGAATCTCAGCAGCCAGCCGATTGCATTCCACCTCTAAGGCCGTTACGGCATCATCAGATTGGTCAACGATCTGCGAGCCGGCGTCATTTATCGCTGACTTGCCCATGAGTAGGTGGGCATATTCATGGAGCAAGGTAAATAACTTGCGCGCATTAGAGTCACCACCCCTCTTGATCAATATTATTGGATAGGCCTCATAGAAAATCGCTGCGCCGATTACCCCGGAAGTCTCTGGAATGTATTGTGATTCGTAAACCAAAACACGATCGTCCTCGATCTTTTTCTTCCAAAACGAATAGACTTTATCGTAAGACAGCGACGCGATTTCAGTGTCTGATACGCCCAACCTTTCACGAAGGAAGCTACCAACATGCGCGGGTCGACGAGACGACAAGAGTTGGAATGCCTTGACCTCGGTGTCCAACTGTCTGATCAGATCTATGAACAGTTCCCGTCGGTCACGTGCTTTCTTAATCTCAAGATGCAGCCTGTGATGGTCAACGCCAACAAGGCCCGGCGCTATACGATAGTCTGGAATCGGCTTGAAGGAATCTTCGTGAGGAGGTTTAGCGAGATAAAAATATCCAAACGGAAAGTCATATTGTTCGGCAGCCTTACGGAGTTGGTTTAGCGTAAGGGGACGTGTGCCTGATTCAGCCGCCGAGAGGTTTTCAACTGATACCCCTATGGCTTCAGCAGCCTGCTCGATTGTGTACCCCACTTCTTTGCGCGCCCAAACCAACATGTTGGGGTTATTACTAGTTCTGATGGGAGACATTGGGAATCATCGATCTTAGTTGATTTCTATGAAGAGAATGCGCAGTGCAGATTTCGATCGAATGCCACTTGTTGAGTATAACTGACAATGGCAAACGCTAATCCACGTTGAAGCGGACCAATAGAGAAAGCAGGCCCGCTAGGATTGCCGCCATGCGATTTATTCCGGGCGGTCGATAGTCTGGCCTAGGTCATTCGGTTGCTTGAGCAAGGCGGCACGTTGCTTGGTTATCGCGGCCTGCATTGCGAACTTCTCATCCGTGGTGAATCCGGTTGTGAAGTGCAGACTTTCGCCATCGCTGAAGTACGTATCCAGCCGCACGAAAACCTCAGCCGGAAGTAGCCCACGCATGGCAGCGCGAACCTGAGCCCATGCCTGCCGGCGGAATTCGGATTTGCCAAATTTCACCCGGAATGCGCTATGCCATGCGGGACTGTGATATTCCAAATCTCGCTCAGAGTGCAGGCCCAGGCTGGAAAAATAACGGATGAAGATTTCCTTCGATACAGCGGTATCGTCTGCACTAACCTTGTGAACTTTTTTCAATCTGCTGGGCATCGTCAAATCTCTAGGTGAAGTTTGGTCAAGGCAGACAACAAGCGGGTTCGACTGTCTCTTGATATGCTTGTTGCTGGGTGCGCTCGCGGACCTCTCTCCCCCTCAATGACCAATCCATCGCGGGAGAGAATGGCTTCGGCCTGCAAGGCCATATCGAAGGCTTGAGCCGCACTCTGAGCCAGGAGCAAACCGGCACCGTCCCGAATGTTGTAGCTTTCGACCAGCATGGCCAGCAGTTCAGCCCCGGTTGCCGGTAGGGTAATTTGCCGCTTCACTTCCATCGATCAACCCCTAACTCGCAACTTTGAGAATCGGACACGCAAAAGAAACGATCCGGGCGCGCTCTAGAAAAGCCTTTATAATCAGTATCTGGGGTACGCCCCCCGGTCCTAGCATTCCAGCCATATCCATAGACTTCATACGGCGCATGTTGTCAGTGAAGAGGTGGTGCATCGCCGGCAGCCGGTGCCGTGGCCAGCATGGACTCCATGATCTCCGGGATTACCTTGTCAAGGTACGCCTGGCGCAGGCCCCACACCTTCGCCAGTGCCATGGCAATCGCCCCATCTGGCATTCCAGATTCGACCAGTTGACGGCGCAGGTCCACCAGTGCTTCCGCGTCATCCTCCTCATGCGCCGCGCGCACTTGCTCTTGTGTGTCGCCATACCGTGCAATCGGTTGCCAGTCATCGTGAGTCATATTCATTGATCCTTGCATACGCCAATTTTCCGCCAACTTGCCGAACTGCCAGGCGCGTCATAAGTCCCGGCCATACAGATGTGGATGGCACCGCTACGCTGACAAACATCGCCAACTTGGTAATGTTCGTCGGGCATGTACGCGCCCCGAAAAACCATCGGCGTGCGTGTTTTGAGCGTGTCAAGTTCTTTGCTGATTAGGAGAGGCCTCTCTGGTCGCGCTGGCGACACAGGCGGCGACAACAGCATGAAGCTCGCTTGTTCCTTTGGGCCGTTCTCTAACCGCTCGCGCGCCGGCGTCCGAAATACGCTTGACGGCTGCTTCGGATAACTTTAACCCGCTTACCATGCGGCACCCGTAAAATCCACGCCCGCATCTCGCCATAGCTCGTAACCATGCCAGCGCAAAGTCCGCAGGGCCGTCTGATTTGTCTGAAACATGGAAATCATCTGGCCATCGTTCGAATCGCCGGGCGAATCTGACATATTCAAACTCGTTTGGTCGCTTGCATCCAGAGTGACCCAGCCAGGATCGATAACAAGCGCGTCGCCATCAATCAGTAGCACGTCGCCAGCGTTAGCCAGGTCATCGCTTGTTAAAACTTGAATTCCGGCAATCGCGCCGCCCGTCGGGCTCATTTCGGGAAACGCCGCTTCGCCTTGCGCGGACATTTTGAAAGCCGCCGCCGTGGCATTGGCCGGAGACATTACGAAGAACGGTTTACACAATGCGCTTGTGATTACGTCCGCCGCCAATAAACCCAAATCATGCGCGATCTCTAAAGCTGTTCCGCCCGTCGAAGCATGGGCGCTCGAATCATTTGCAACGTCGGCAAGTTCAGCCAAGAATCCTCGATTCGTCGCGCCGGCGAGTGCCTTTTTAAGTTCGCCAGTAAGCAGCCGAAAGGCGTAAGGCGACATACTCCGCGCCAGTTCGTCGGTTATGACGATCAGACCAGACGCAAGTCTAGGCGTCAGTACTGATGCGGCAAGCGAAAATTTGCTAACGGGCGCAGGTTGGCCTTGGCCTTGAGTCAGGCCCGATTCGGTGGAGGTGAAAGCTCCAATCCTTGTCGCAAGCGGAACTTGTCGCGCAGCAGGCAAAATCGCGTCGAACACGGAGAGCTGCGGCAAGGATTCAAGGAAACCCTGAGACATTGATACGTAGGAAGAAAGCGAGCCGGCCCAGTTCGCGTCAGCGGTCCCGCCGGCATCAACGGAAGACTTCAACACGTACGCAGCTTGGGTGTTGCGAATGGTGGCATCGGCAATGTTCGCTGCGGCGGACACGTTGCCTTTCGCCATCAACAAGGCTTGGGCAAAGCGCACGAAGTCCGCGCTAGCTGGTGATTGGTCGTGTCGCATTATGACTATTCCTCTTGGTTTCGATGCTTGAGACCATAGCGCGCCCGGTTGCATGAGTCGATGATGAAACGTGACAACACGTGACACCTAGTTACAAGTCATTCGGTTTTTTCTTCTGCGCATTTAGATACGCCACCAGGCTTTGCAGGGAATACGTGACCGCACCCCTTGACCCACGCCGATGAAAATCAGGCCCGGTCCCCGCATAGCGCATGTTCCGCAAAGTGCCGCATGTGGTTCCCACAATTTCGGCGGCAGTCTTTCCCCCGACACGTAAATCGGGTGTTAGCCGGTGACCTTGATCTCTACACCATTTTTCTAATCGCGCCTCATCATCCAATCGCGCCGCCTCGATGGGCCGTTTACCGGATTCGGGCAATGGCTGGCCGCAGCAACGGCAAACATTCGCGTCAGTCATTTATAAACATGCGGTTCGGGTCCGCGTCTTCATTCTCTGGCAGCACCCGGCGTGCCGTGGGCGCTTGCTTGGCAATCCAGATCGGCCAACAGCCAGGACAAACCAAGACGCCGGGTTGAATGCATCGCCAGCCTTGCGCGTGCGGGTGGTGTGGCTTTCACCACTGGACGCACGCAACCACTCTAGTCAGCCCTCCGCTTGAATCGAATGCCCCGTTCCTGCTCGGGCTCGGCGTTCACCAGATCATCAACGCCATCCACCAGGCCCTTGCCGGACATTGTCCAGTAAGCGACGCGTGACCGGATGACCAGATAGGGGAAAGGCGGCGCCGAAGTCGTCATCCAACCCATCAGCAATCCGTCGCCAGTCTCACGCAAGCCAAAAACCCGACGACCGGAAGTGGTAATTGCCCGGCCCGTTTTCAGCGCGGATTGAAGGTCAAAGCTGCCCCCACTCATTTTCCCAATCCCAGCTTCTTGCATGTAGCCCTATAGGACGCAAGCGCGTTTTCTGGATCATGGGCGGCCAAGCTCAACATCAGTGAGACTTCCTCGGCTGGGGCATCCGTAGAAAGTCGCTGCAAGCAAGATCAACTCGACTAGTTGATCGCCATCCTTCACCATGCTCTTGATCTTCTGTCTGTCCGCCAGGATTTGCGGTATCCAGATATCGGCCTCAGCCTTCGAGCCAACTATCCTGATTTTCCCAGGTGCTGAGCCTGGCAGGATTTGCAGGTCCGGCTTAATCGAATTCATTGTCTATGACCTCCACGTGCCGCGCTGTGTCTGACGTGGGTATTTTTGCGTCACGTTCCTCACATTCGTCACAAGCCGCGCCAGTCTTTGGTTTTGGGTGTGACGATCCCGTGACTGTTGGCAGAATTTGCGTCACAGAATCGTCACGGTTGCAAGCCGCGCTATTGCTGGGTTTGTGACGGTGTGACGGTTGTGACACAAAAAAACCGGACGCATTAATCTCGACGATGCGACGTCCAGTTCCGGCCTCACGGTGTTGCTGGTCAATCGTGATTCCCATCCGCCTGAACAGTGGTGCCAACCGACGCAATGCGCTGGAAACGCCTTTGCCCGACTTGGGCCAAGACTGCGACTTCAGCGTCCGTTCATGTGCCTTGCGCTCCAACTCATTGAGTAGTTCGGTCGCGGTTCCGGACCACAAGGTATTCGTGCCGGTGGTCATGTACTTCAACAAAGCCTCACCCAACGGTGACGCATCAAGAGCGATTTCCACTCCGGCGTCGAGGTTGGCTCTGTAGGCCTCCATGAACGTGCCAGGCTCCCATCCAAGCGCAGGCTCTGCAGCCGTCACCCACATTGCCAGATCTGCCATGCGCGGCTTTTTGGTTGGCTGACGTTATCTCGATTCTTGAGAGCCACTGATAATGCGCTGCAGAGCCCGCCAAGGATTCCAGGAAATGCAGCATCAAAACTGTTCCAGAATTGTTCCTCGGGCACTCTCTTTGTTTCATCGATCAATGGCAGGTGCAGAATAATGGCGCGTTCCATCAGGTCACCACGGCTGGCTACCTCATCAATGCCGTTCAAGATGATGGGCCGTTGGAGGTTCACGAGCACTTCTTCCGAATTTGTGTAGAGCTGGCGTTCGGCCATTCCTCCACCAGTCGCAAGCCTACAGAGCACGTCCGAAAATTCCGCCGTAAGGCCGGACACAGGTTATCTGCGACAACGACGTGGTTGTTGGAAGCGGAGACTAGAATGTCGCGCACGTCACGGGTGAGTCCGCGCAGTGGTACAGTGGACGGATCAGCCATAGAGCGCACCACTCTGGGGGTGGTGCTCTTGCCTGTTCCCTGCTCGCCATTGAAGATAAGCACGGGATAAGGCCCACGTCCACGGGCAGCCATCAGGATCCAACCGACGACCAGTGGCAGGTCTTTATCCTCAACATTGATGTAGTTCTTCAGATCGCTCAGGCTTCCCGGTACAGGTACAGGTAAGGGTGCCATGCCATTGCGTCGCGTAAACATCACCGGCGACACGTCTTGGATGCTCCAGCCCTTGGCGTCAATTTCGACTACCCGCTATTTTTGGTTAGCCAGATCCAGGATGATCCTGTCGCCCAACCAAGCCACCCGTAGAAAT